>CAZIDZ010000097.1:0-2510 GCA_964538455.1 uncultured bacterium | reverse complement strand
CTGTCCCAGATTTACGCCAAGACATTGAGGTTTGGAGGGACTGTCCCAGATTTACGCCAAGACGTTGAGGTTTGGAGGGACTGTCCCAGATTTACACCGCCCGACATGGCCCGACAGGGTACCCCGATCCCGACAATTCAAGACTGGGTTTCCCTCTATTGGCTCGTGCCCCTGTTTGCTCGTCAAACAGTGTTTATTCTAATCCGCCTAAATTCCTCATCCTGCCCATCCTGTAAATCCTGTTTCATTCATTTGTCTTTGATAAATGGTGCACCCCGTCCACGATCCCCGCAACCGTGTGGTCCACCGGCACGAACCACGGGTCCAGAAACAGCGCCGCTTCCCGTCCCCCTTCGTAGTAGACCAGTTCGCCCGGTCCGGCCATCCGCGTGCAATCCGCCGCCACCAGCGGCGAACCTTCCGGCCGCTGCATCTTGTCCAGCGGCTGCACAAGCAGAAACGGCACCGATTCGAGCCCCTCGTAGACCACGCAGGGGGTGACAGTGCCGAGCACCTTACCGAGCAGCATCTTCCCGCTCTCCGTCGCTGAGGATCTGGGTCACCGCACGCCCGAACTGGGTCGTCGTGTCGATCTGTTTCACCATCTCGCCGTCGAGTTTCGGGATGATCGTCGTCCGGATGATCGACCCCAGCCCCTCGTCCCGATCTTTCGCAATCGCCACCGCGGCTTCCACATCCTCGAGCAGGCCGTTGTAGATCGCGAACGCTTTCCCGCCGAGTTGGTCGCCGAGACGCATCTCGACGATGTCGATCGCCGCCCCTTTCACCGCCGCGTCCGAGCAGCGGATGATCGCCGAGACCGTCTTCGTGTCGACGATGCCCACCGCGGACTCCTTGCACACCATCCGCATCCCGAGCACCGCGTCGTGCACCTGGTCGTGCACCTGCGAGAGGATCACGCAGTCGACAACCGTCTCGCCGCCGTTGCTCACTCCCTCGGCGAAAGCCTCCTCCACCGGCGCGACCTCACCACCAATCAGCACGAGGTATTTCCCCTGCGAAATCGTACCCGTTCGCAGCATCGTAATCGGCGCCCGTTTGATCATCGCGTCGCCCGCACGTATGCCGCTGGCGACGTCCGAAAATTCGATCAGGGCGATAGCTGGATAGCGTTTCATCAGACGATCCTGAAATGGTCTACGAGCACACAACGGCGTTCACGCGCGAAGGATCGGGCGTCGGTCAGTCCCTCACCTGTTGGACTCGCGATCGAGAAGGAGCAGTAGCCCTCCCCGCCGTATCCCAAGCCCGCCACAGCGGGTCCGTTTTTGACGAAGATGCTGCAGTTGATCTCGCGCGCCATCCGGCTCAGCTTGTCGATGTTCCGCGAGTACATGATCGCCGAGTGCCCGAACCCGTGCTCCGCTTCTTTCGCGAGGTCGATCGCACGGTCCACATCCTTGACACGGACCACCGGCAGCACCGGCATCATCTGCTCCGACCAGACAAGCGGATGATCCTCCTCCACGTCCATGATCGCCAGCCGCACGGACGGGTCCACATGCATCCCGATTTTGGCCAGGATGTCGGCCGCGTTCTTGCCGATCAGCTCCTTGTTCATCACCGCCGGCTTCCGCGGACCGTTCTGCTTGACGAAAATCTCGTTTTCGAGCGGACGGTGTTTGTCCTTCGTCACCAGCACCGCCTTGTGGCTCAACATCTTCTGGATCAGGCTGTCCGCCACCGATTCGACGACGAACACCTCTTTCTCGTCCACGCAGATGATGTTGTTGTCCATTGACGAGCCGAACACCGTCTTCTCCGCAGCGAGATCGAGATCGGCCGTCTCGTCGATCACCACCGGCGGGTTCCCCGGACCGGCGCAGACCGCACGCTTGCCGCTCGCCATCGCCGCCTTCACCACGCCCGCTCCGCCGGTCACCACCAGCAGACGGACCCCCGGATGCTTCATCAACTCCTGCGCCGTTTCGATCGTCGGGTTCCCCACCCCGGTCACCAGGTTCCGCGGGCCGCCCGCCGAGACGATCGCGTCGTTGATCAGGCTGATGTTCTCGTTGCAGACGTTCTTCGCGCTCGGATGCGGATTGAACGCCACCCCGTTCCCCGCCGCCACCATCCCGATCGTGTTGCAGATGATGCTCGAGGTGGGGTTGGTCACCGGCGTGATCGCCCCGATCACCCCGTAGGGCGCGAGCTCCACCAGCGTCATCCCGCGGTCGCCCGTGTACGCCGTCGGCCTCAGCACCTCCGTCCCCGGTGTCTTCGTCGTCACCAGGTTGTTCTTCAGGATCTTGTCTTCAATTCTGCCAAGGCCTGTTTCCTTGTTCGCCTTGCGGGCGAGGTACTCGCTGTATTTGAGCATCTTCGCGCGGATGGCGGCGATGATCTCTTCCCGCTTCTCGAGGCTCATCTCCATCAGCGCGAGGTGCGCCGTGCGCGCCGCCGCCACCGCGGAGCTCACATCCGGAAAAATCCCGTTCACCCCCGAGGGATCGACCTCGGGCGCCGGCGGGGCCTTCGACGCCTCT
>CAZIDZ010000096.1:0-2675 GCA_964538455.1 uncultured bacterium | reverse complement strand
CCCGGAATCGAGATTCCGGGCTACTTCTCTTTTCGGCAGGCCCAGACATCCATCGTTGGGGAAAGGATCACCCGCTGGTCGGAGATTCGCCCAAGGGTCGTGGTGCACGTATCGACGAACGTCTTCGCCAGGGCGACCAGTTTCCCGGATTCCGAAATCCTGTACACGTCGCCGGAGGAGAGACGGCCCGCCTCGACCTGCATTTCGAGACCAGCGCGCCGGCCGAGCAGACGGATTGTGGCGGGCGTGAAGTTCCACGGGTGGAACACCGACGGGTCCTTCCAGTTTGACAGCGAACCGATGAATCCCCAGAGACGGTTTACCTGGCGCAGCACGCCATTCTGCCTGACCCTGAGGTACATCCGTCCGCGCGGCGAGAGGCGCTGCAGGGCGAGGGTTAGCTCGGCGACGGGATCCTCCACGAGCATGAATACGTCCCACCAGGCGATCAGGTCAAAGAGTCCGGCTTTTTTCGGAAGGTTTTTCAGCGTGCCCCTGTACATCGCGAGGCCCTGCTGCTTGCCCTGCTGAACCAGTTCCGCGATGGGTTCAACCCCCACGGCTTCCCAGCCCCGCTCCTTCGCCACGAGCAGAAACGCCCCGGAGCCGCAGCCCACATCGAGTAGCTTGCCCGGCGCGCCGAGCTCTTTTTCCACTCGCGCCAGCACTGCGTCGTACAGGCCGAGCTTGGAGAGGCTGATAGAATCGTCCACCCTGCTCTCCCGGTACTGCTCTTTATTCTCGCCGGAGCTGCGGGGATAGACCCCCCAGATGAGTCCGCACGCGGGGCAGGAACGGTGAGGTCGATCCTGGCGGGTGACCGGGACGGTGTAGAGAAATCCGCAGATCGGGCACGGTGCTGAATCGCCTCGTTCAGGCATGATGCGCTCCCACGGGAAAGTTTACGCGGCGGGAACGGCTTTGTACCCGTAATAGATGACGCTCGCCGCGTTGTCCTCGTAGAGACGTCGGAACTCGAAACGAACTTTCATCCCGATTCCGACCTGGTCAAGGTCGACGTCGCCGATCTGCGCGGTGAGACGGACCTTCTCGGGCGTTTCGATCACCGCGAGGGCGTATGGTGCGAGATCGGAATAGGGAGCGGGAGCGACGCGGATGATGGTGAAGGTGACCACCTTCCCCTCCCCGCTCAACTCAACGTCTTTGAACTGAGCGTCCAGCATTCCGGGAGCGACGATCCGTGGCGGGAAGAACACCTCGCCCGTTCTGGTGCAGCGATTGGCCACCATCCGGTACCGCTGCGGCTGTTCGCGCCAGACGCGAGCCGATAGAGTCTGTGCCATGCTACGCCTCCAGTATGGTGACTACGCTGCTACCGCCGGAACCGCCCATGTTCTGGGCGATGCCCCGCTTGACGTTCTTCAACTGCCGCTCGCCCTCGGCCTCGCCGCGAAGCTGTTTGACAATCTCGATCACCTGCGCCACCCCGGTTGCGCCTACCGGGTGACCCTTGGATTTGAGGCCGCCGGAGGGGTTGACCGGGAACCTACCGTCGCGTTTCGTCTCGCCGGATTTGGTCGCGGGGCCGGCATGGCCGCGTTTGTACACGCCCATCGCTTCGAGCACCGTGAGCTCGGCGATGGTGAAGCAGTCGTGCACTTCGGCGAAGTCGATGTCCTTGATCTTCAGCTTGGCCATCTCAAGCGCCCGTTTCGTCGCCGCCTCCACCGCGCTGAGCCATGTCAGATCCCTGCGAGAGTGGAGCGCGATGGTATCGGTGGCCATCCCGCTGCCAATGATGCGGATCGGGGGCTTGCCGAGGCGTTCGGCGAGTTCCACCGGCGCGAGGATCACCGCCGCCGCGCCGTCGGTCACCGGGCTGCAGTCGAGGATGTGCAACGGGTCGGCGATCATCGTCGATGCGAGCACCTGCTTGACGGTGATGCGGTTTTGAAACTGCGCGAAAGGGTTCAGCGAACCGTTCTCGTGGTTCTTGACCGCGACCTGGGCCAGCATCTCCGAGGTGGTCTTGTACTTTTTCATGTGGGCGTTGGCGATCATCGCGTAGAGGCCGGGGAAGGTGGCGCCCTGAAATCCCTCGTACTCCGCATCGGCGGCGGTGGCGAGGGCGTAGGTGGCCATCGCGCCGTCCACATCCGTCATCTTCTCCACACCGCCGGCGAGGACGACGTCCGCCATCCCGCTGGCGACCTCGATGAACGCTTGGCGAACCGCGACGCCTCCCGAGGCGCACGCCGATTCGACACGAACCGCTGGTACCGGCGCGACACCCAGGTAGTCGGCCATCAGGCTGCCGACGTGCTCCTGCCCGACGAACAGGCCACTGGACATGCAGCCGACGTACATCGAATCGATCTTTTCGACACCGGCGTCCCTCATCGCGGCGGCAGCCGCCTCGACGAAGAGGTTGCGGTAGCTCTGCTCCCACAGCTCGCCGAACTGGGTCATGCCGACGCCGATCACGGCGACATCACGCATATCGTTTCTCCCTGGTAAGGTGCAGGGTTTGTGTTTTCTTATTTCTCCCGGCTGACGGGGCAGCCGGGCCACACTTCAAAACTGCGAACAGATCAGGAACAGGATGTACAGGATTGACAGGATGCGAAAAGTGGGAACCTGTACGATCCTTCTCCTCCAACTCTTTCGGCAACCTTCTCTGTTCCGTCAGGTCGTTGGCGCAGCGGAGACCTGAC
>CAZIDZ010000095.1:0-2870 GCA_964538455.1 uncultured bacterium | reverse complement strand
TCCTCGCAATGACAAGACGCCGGGTTCGGCGACCCCCGATCGAGTCGAAGGCAGGCTCCCGGTCTACGCCTTCTACTTGGCGAATTTGATGCCGCCGTGGTCAAGCAGCCTGTACGCCTGCACCTTGATCACGTCCGTGAGCAGGAACGCCACCAGCGCATATCCCCAGACGAGCAGCGCAAGTTTCCATCCGATGGGGGAAATATACCATCCATACACGGCAACCAACGTAGCCAGCACCTTCGTTCCGACAGCCGACCAGAAGAGCAGCCCGCTCGGTTTGATCGACCAGAACGGCCCGCGAGTTCGTGTGAGGAACAAAGTCAGGTGGCCGGCCACGGCGAGCTTGAGAAAGATAAACGACTGGATCGCCTCCCGTCCAAGGTGCAACGCGACCTGGCCGATGTAAAAAATGCCGAAGGAGGAAAAGACTCCGGTGAGGCCGAGGATCGTGGCCATGCCGAGCACGATTCGCATCTTCCACTTTTCGGGCTCGTTGGAGTAGCGCACGTTGTCGTTGGCGATCGCCATGATCGGTGCATCGTTGAACAGCGCGAGCAGCACGATCATGATCGCGGTGACCGGGTAGAACTTGAAGACCACGATGGACAGCGTGATGAAAAAGAGCACGCGGATGGTCTCGGCGATGCGGTAGATGGCGTAGCTGTTCATCCTCTGGAAAATCTTGCGGCTCTCCTTGATCGCGTCGATGATCACCGAGATGCCCGGAGTGGTGAGCACGATCGCGGCGGCGGACTTGGCCGCCTCGGTGGCGCCGTCCACGGCGATGCCGACGTCCGCCTTTCTCAGCGCGGGCGCGTCATTGACGCCGTCGCCGGTCATCCCGACGATGTGGCGGTCCGACTGCAGCACTTCGACGATATCGTATTTGTGCTCGGGGTAGACCTGGGCAAAGCCGTCGGCCTCCTCGACAATCCGGCGAGCGTGACGGTTGGGGGTGTGTTCGAGCTCATCGGCGCCGTGAATGTCGTCTCCGAGCCCGATCTCCCGCGCGGTCTGGCGGGCGATGGCCATGTGGTCGCCGGTGACCATTTTGATCTTGATGCCCATCTGCTCCGCGGTCGCGAGGGTCTGGGCGGTGTCCTCCCGTGGCGGGTCATGCAGTGCGACGATGCCCGCAATCTGCCACCCCCGTCGCCCGTTTTTCACAGCCACAGCCAGCGAACGGTAGCCCTTCTCCCCCTGCTGCGTCACGGTGTTTTCCACCTCGCGCCGGACGGCGTCCGCGCCGCCCGCCAGCTTTAGGATCACCTGCGCGGCGCCCTTGGAGACTGCAATCTTTTTCCTGCCGGCGACGACCTCCGCCTCGGTCCGTTTCGCAACCGGATCGAAGGGCACGAATTTGCCGATTTTCGCCGAGGTGATCTTTTTGACAAGTTCCCTGCGTTCGCGGGCGGCGTCGATGATCGCGGTGTCGATCGGATCCTGGTCCTCCGCGCGCGAGGCGAGCGCACCGTAATAGAGCACATCCTGCTCGCTGAACCTGCCGAAGGGCCGGACCTCGGCGAGGGTGAGCTGATTCTTCGTCAGGGTGCCGGTCTTGTCCGAACAGAGGACGTCCATTCCCGCCATCTCCTCGATGGCGACGAGGCGGCTGACAATCGCCTGCCGTTTCGCGAGGGTTATCGCGCCGAACGCCATGGTTACCGAGAGCACGGCGGGGAGCGCGACGGGGATCGCCGCGATGGTGAGCACGAGCGCGAACTGGAGAGTCACAAGCAGGCTTTCGCCGCGGAAGAAGGAGAGCACCAGGATCAGCGTGACGAGCACCAGCGCAAGGGCGATCAGGTAATCTCCGATCTTGATCACCGCCTTCTGGAAGTGGCTGTGCTGTTTTTCCCCGGTGAGCAGCTGGGCGGTTTTGCCGAAGAAGGTTTTCGCACCGGTGGCGGTGACCAGCGCGTCCATCTCGCCCTGACGGATGATCGCGCCGGAATAGCCGGTGTCGCCGGGGGCCTTGTCCACTGGCAGCGATTCGCCGGTGAGCGCGGACTCATCCACGGAGAGATACTCCCCGCCGAACAGCAGCACGTCCGCGGGAATGATGTCGCCCAGGCGGATGCGGATGACATCCCCCGGCACCAACTGACGCGCGGGGATTTTCAGCCAGCTCCCATCCCGCAGAGTGCGCGCGGTCAACGCCATTTTCTCCCTGAGCAGCTCAATCGCATTGTCGGCCTTGTGCTCCTGCCAGAAGCCGACGACGGCGTTAAGCAGCAGCAGGATGACGATGATCCAGAAATCCTCCCAGTGATTGATCGCGGCGGAGAGCACAGCCGCCACCTCGATCATCCAGGGGATCGGCCCCCAGAAGTAGCCGAGAAACGCGAGGATGGGATTTTTCTTCACCTCCGGAATCTCGTTGTATCCGTGCTGGCCGAGCCGCTGTTCGGCCTGCCCGGAGGTGAGCCCCTGTTTCGTAGCACGGAGTTCCGCGAAGACGTCCCCGGGAGAACGTTTCGCCTGTCCGGCCTTCTTTTCGCTGGCAGCCGCCATACGCACCTCGTTTGATAGCAGATTGCAGGCACCTAGTGAATCCGGGAGGCCTCGGGGGAGGCGGCGGTTTACCGATGCCCTATTGTCCGTTTGGGTAGGTACGAAATGTGGGATGGGGTGTTCCAAGGGGATTTGGGGAATTTGGTCTCCAGGTGGAGCTATTGCGGAATGGATTCGAGGGTGCTACCTTACTACAGACCGACCGTCGGTTGGTAATAGAAATGCGGGGAGACGGCGGGAAAGCGGTGCAGGCTGACGGGAAAGGGCGACGGGAACGAAAACCTTAGGTGAAACCCGGTCCCGACGGTTCGGGACCGGGCCACCCGACCGAGCGTAAATCCGGGACAGTCCCT
>CAZIDZ010000094.1:0-2903 GCA_964538455.1 uncultured bacterium | reverse complement strand
AGATTCTTCACTTCGTTCAGAATGACTACCTTGCGACTGCCCTTTTACCCGACTTCGATCTCGCGGTCGACCTCGACCATCTTGTAGGCCTGGATCAGGTCGCCCACCTTGATGTCGTTGTAGTTCGCGATCTTGATCCCGCACTCATACCCCTGCGCGACCTCCTTGGCGTCATCCTTGTGCCGCCTCAGGGTTTCAATCTCGCCGTTGTACGCCTCCGTACCGTCCCTGAGCAGACGCACGCGGTTGTTCCGTTCGATCTTGCCCTCGGTGACGTAGCAGCCGGCAATGGTGCCGATGCGGCTGATCTTGAAGGTGTCGCGGACCTCGGCGGTGCCGACGATCTCCTCGGTCATCTGGCGCTTGTGCATGCCGACGATGATGCCCTTGATGTCCTCGATCAGCTCATAAATGATGCGGTAGATCTCGAGCGGAACGCCGTCGCGCAGCGCCATCTCGCGGGCTTTGCCCATGGGATGCACATTGAACCCGATCACCATCGCCTTCGAGGCGCTGGCGAGCAAAATGTCGCTCTCGTTGATCGGGCCGACGGCGCGGCGGATGATTTTGACCTCGACCTCGTCGGTGACGAGCCGCATCAGGCTGTCGGCGATCGCCTCGACCGAGCCGTCCACGTCGCCTTTGATCACGAGTCGCAGCTCTTTCTTCTCCGAACCTTCGACGAGCAGCAGGATGTCGCCGCGGCCGCTGGTTTCGCGCATCCGCATCTCCTGCTCACGGATCTGCTGCTGCCGTTTGAACGCGATCTCCTTCGCCTCGTGCTCCTCGTGGAAGACAACGAGCTGGTCGCCGACATGGGGCGCCCCCTCGAAGCCGGTGATCTGCACGGGCTGTCCGGGAACCGCCGCGTCGCGCTTGCCGCCTCTCTCGTCGAACATGGCGCGGACACGTCCGAAGTGGGGTCCGGCGACGAACACGTCCCCGATGTGCAGGGTTCCGCGCTGGATGAGGATCGTGGCGACGGTGCCGCGTCCCTTCTCCTGCCTCGATTCGATGACAAAGCCGCGGGCGGAAGCGTCCTGCACCGCCTTCAGCTCGAGGATTTCGGTGGCGATCAGAATCTTGTCGAGCAGGACGCCGAGGTTGGTGCCTTTTTTCGCGGAGATTTCCGCCGACTGGATGTCGCCGCCCCATTCCTCGACCTGGACGTTATGCTCGGCGAGCTGCTGGCGGACCTTTTCGGCGTTCGCGCCGGGTTTGTCCATCTTGTTGATCGCGACGACCATCGGGACGCCTGCGGCGCGGGCGTGGTCGATCGCCTCGACGGTCTGCGGCATCACCTGGTCATCCGCGGCGACGACGAGGACGACGACGTCGGTCACCTGCGCGCCGCGGGCGCGCATCGCGGTGAACGCTTCGTGGCCCGGTGTGTCGAGGAAGGTGATCTTGTTTCCGTTGTGCTCGATCTCGTAGGCGCCGATGTGCTGGGTGATCCCGCCAGCCTCGCCCTCGACGATGTGAGACTTGCGGATGAAGTCGAGCAGGGTCGTCTTGCCGTGGTCCACGTGGCCCATGATCGTGACCACCGGTGGGCGGACAAGCTCCTCGCCGCCTTCCTCTTCCTCAGTTTCCGTGGCGGTCATTTCCTGCTGCTCGAGTTCGTCGACAAACTCGACCTGGAATCCGTGCTCCTCGGCGAGCAGCTGGATGGTTTCCTTTTCCATGCGCTGGTTGATGGTGACGCGGAGGCCGAGCATCAGGCACTCCTTGATCAGGTCGGTGACGGGCACATCAAGCAGCGTGGCCAACTCCTGCGTCGAAACGAACTCGGTGATCTTCAGCAGGTTCTGGTCCTCGTCGACGATGCCGACTTCGAGCTGGACACGGCGTTTGCGTTTGCGCTTGCCGGTGCTGTCCATGGCGGCGAGGGTTTCCTTGACGGTGGCGGCGACTTCCGCGGCGTCGGGTTTCTTCCGTTTGTCGCGGCGTTTCCGTTTCCTGCCCGTGGCCGCTTCACCGGTGCTCAGCCACCCTCCCGAGGAGGGTCCGGCCGGCTTAGGCGTATCCGTATCGCGCTTGGCCTTGCGCTTGCGCTTGCGTCCCCGCGGCTTGTCTTCATCCTCGTCGGTGGAGGTGAAATCCTGGGGACTGCGTGAGGCCTTGGGCTCTTTTTTCGGTGCTTCGACGGTCGCTGCAGGCTCGGCGGGCGTGAAGGCGAGGATATCCTCATTGCTGACACCGCCGCGCACGGATGGCGCGTTTGCCGGCTGACCTTTCGATTCCTTGTCCGGTTTTCCGGCGCGTGCACCCTCGGCCCGCCGCGACTTCGCGCCGTCCCCGCGGGAGGTCCGTTTCAGACGGGAGGGTGTCTCCTCCACGGTAGTGGTGGTGGCCTGCTCGGCTCCGGCGGCTTCCTCGTCGAGGTTGAGGCCGGTGAGGATTTCGGATCGGTCGAGGCTTCTGACGGAGGGCGTGGGCCTGCGCGAGGAATCACCCTCCATAATCTTGCGCAGCTGCTCCTCGCGCACCTGCTGGCTAACGGCGGCCTGGCGGACGGAATCATCCTGCTCCACCTCGGACTGGAGCACAGCCCAGCGTTCCGGGGCGAATTTTTTCAGAAGCTTTCCGTACGCCTCATCCTCGATGGGCGTCATCTGCTTCTTCGTCACCTCGTAGCCGAGGTTCTGCAGCTCCTCGGTCAACGTAGACGTTGCGAGGTTCAGCTCCTTAGCCACTTGGAACAGTTTGCGCGTCTTCTTCACCGCCAAAAAATGCCTCTTGGTTCGCACTCGCCGCGTTTCACGGCGGGGTGCAGCTCACTGCAAGTTTTCCTTCGTCTCGTCCTCATCCTCGGTGGAGGCGGATTCTGCGGCTTCGGCCGCCTCGCCGTCCTTTTCCGGATCCGGGAGATCAGAGCTCTCGTTCTCGGCGGGGGCGGATTC
>CAZIDZ010000093.1:0-3130 GCA_964538455.1 uncultured bacterium | reverse complement strand
GTGTTCTCTTCCGGGACAATCCCCGTTCATTTCTGGACATCGCGGAAATTTGTGCCCCTGTTAGGAGTCCCTTACCGATCACACATTCAATTATTTAGCGTTTTGGCATCAAGCTTGCTCGTTCAAAGACGGGAGCTGTCCGGCCTGAGATACCGGACATGCCCAGCGCAACAAGCAGCGGAGGTACTCACGGCTTACCTCCCTCGCTGGTCTACCCGTGGCGCCGCCCAACGCCACGGGTACTTTTTGCCGTTTTCCCGCCTTGCTATCCGTTGCAGTGATCGCTAACCTCATGTAGTTTCATTAAGAAGGCCAACAGAGGCACGTATGGACGGAATCGGTCCATTTCCACTTCACCCTGACGCGAAACGTCTCAAGCCGCATATCGCTGGGTTGCTGGCGCCGGTTTCGGCCGTCCTCATTTTCCTTCTGCAGGGCCCGCTTAAAAGCGTCGACTACAAGAAAATCGTCTCCCAGCATCTCGATTGGCCCGCGCTGGTCGCGCTAGGCGTCATCGTCCTGCTGATTCTCTATCTGGTCGGCGAGCTGATCCTGAAAAAGATCTACTACAGCCCATCCGGCGTCGGCATCGTTCGTTCCGGGTCGATGCCGGTCTGGTATCCCTTTGATGAGTTGAGAGAGGCAAAAGTCTCCCGTTCGTCCCGCCGAGTGAGGGGTGGAACGGGAAAAACATCGAGACTGCGGTTGACTTTCCAAACGGGGAAAGTCACCATCTCCGGTGGCCTCTACAACAGAAAACAGGTGCAGGAGCTCGTTGAAATCGTGGAGACCCGCACACCACGTCAAATCAAACCCGGACTCAACTCCCCATACGCCATGAAAAAGGACGGTACGCCACGGAACCCCACACTGCCCTGAGCGTGTGCAGAGCAGCCCGTGCACACGAAAGACCACCTGCGATGAAACCAGGCGACGGATTGAGGTTCCTATTGGCGATTGACCGGAAAAACGGGCCACGCGGACCGTTGACACGGAACGCTCTCCGTCTGCTCCTCACCGTGGTGCTGCTCATCGCCCTACCGCGGATCGCCCGCGCGGATCACCTTCTGATCCCGATGGACCTGACGCAAACCGACCACCTGCGCGCTTATGGAATCACCTACAACGCCATCGCCGCCGGTGCGGACGCTGAATGGCTGCTGAACTGGCATGGCGGATCTTTTCTGCTCCCTGATAACGAGAAGATCGAGCGGCTCGCACGTTTGCGTGGGGTGCGCATTGAACGTGTGTCGGACGCGGCTCTCGCCCAGATCTATGCGGAGATCGACGCCGGGAACATGGAGCGGATCAAGCTCGAGAAGGCGCCGAAAATCGCGGTGTACGTCCCTCCGGAGAACGAGCCATGGGACGACGCTGTCACCCTCGTGCTCGAGTACGCGGAAATTCCCTACGACAAAGTGTACGACCCCGAAGTACTCGCGGGACGGCTCGCTGACTACGACTGGCTTCACCTGCACCATGAGGACTTCACCGGCCAGTATGGGAAATTCTGGGCGACCTACCGCAACGCCGACTGGTACCGTCAGCGGCAGCTCAGCCAAGAGACGCTTGCCCGATCGCTCGGCTATAAAAAAGTATCTCAGTTGAAATCCGCCGTGGTCGAGGCGATACGGCGGTATGTGGAAAACGGCGGTTTCCTCTTCGCGATGTGCAGCGCCACGGACAGCTATGACATCGCCCAGGCGGCGCTCGGTGTGGACATCGTGGACACACCCTTTGACGGCGACCCTCCCGACCCTCAGGCACAACAGAAACTTGACTTCAGCCGCACCTGGGCCTTCCAGAATTTTCACCTGATCACAAACCCGGCCGAGTATGAATTCAGCGACATCGACGCGACCCCATCCTCCGGAATCAGCCCGCGTGGGGACACCGGGGATTACTTCACCCTTTTCGAGTTCTCCGCCAAACACGACCCAGTGCCCGCGATGCTCACCCAGTGCCACACCAGCGTAATCAAAGGGTTCATGGGTCAGACCACGGCCTTTCACGAACAGTTCCTGAAACCCACCGTGATCGTCATGGGGCGCATGGAGGGGCTCGGCATCGCGAAATACATCCACGGAAATTTCGGCAAGGGTACGTGGACCTTCTACGGGGGCCATGACCCGGAGGATTACCGCCACCAGATCGGCGATCCCCCCACCGACCTGAACCTGCACAAGAACAGCCCCGGCTACCGCCTGATCCTCAACAACATCCTTTTCCCGGCAGCGCGAAAGCAGGAACAGAAGACATGACCGTGCCCGAAACACCGTCCCCTCCGGGAGAAATCCGCCCGGCATCAGCGCCTCGGAACTGCCTGGACAGGGCCCACACCTCCGATTTTGCCGGTCCATTTCCCGCTTTTCGTTCGCATTCCGCTCCGGGCGGACCTGTCTCCCCCGCTATCTCCTTGGCTCGCCGAATAAATCGAAAATTCGCTTCCACCAATACCATTTGAACAATCTCTGTCTATCTTTAGCGAGTGAGACCAGAAAGGGAGGAGATAGAAATGCGCGTATTGGGCAAAGCTGCAATTGTGATGATGTTGTTCGCGATGGTTCTGATCGTGGGGTGCGCACAGCAGCAAACGATGCAAAAGCAGGCGCCGCCGCCAGCGGCGGCTCCAGCCGTTGAGCAACCTGCTCCTGCACCGGAGCAGGCCCCGGCTGCCGAAACCCCCACGATGGAAGCCGCCCCGACGGACACGACCAAGGCCGCACCCGCGATGGAGGAGGCGCCCGCCGAGGAAGCACCCGAAATGGAAGCCGCCCCGACGGACACAACCGGAGCTGCACCTGCGATGGAGGAGGCGCCGGCTGAGGAAGCGCCCGCAATGGAAGCCGCTCCTACGGACACTTCCAAAGCCATGCCAGCGGAACAGCCTCAAACGAAGTAGTTTCGGAGTTCACATTCAACCTGTCCAACCCCCGGCACACGCCGGGGGTTTTCCTCTACTGTCAAACCAAGCCGCTTCAAACATTTCTTTGCTAATTCGATAGCGTTTTCGAGGACTTCGTGGTATTCCGAAATCCCGAGTCCCGCACCGATCTATTAAAGTTGAACAATGCAAAGAGGGGACCACCGCAGCGATCCCCTCCTCCATCAGGCTCGGTTCCCGTGGAAC
>CAZIDZ010000092.1:0-3156 GCA_964538455.1 uncultured bacterium | reverse complement strand
GTCTACCGGCTGATACTTGCCAATGGGCTGGGCGTTATGCTTTTTATCGGGGTTGCCTGGGTATGTAATCTGCAATACCCGCTCTCGATAAACATATTAAGCTCGTTTTTGATATTGTTCGCAACCGCGTTTTACCGGGTGTTTCTGCGTGATTATTATTCCAAAGCCCGGGGCATAGAGAACGGCGCGCAAAAATCGGGCAATATGCATCTGGTGAACATCCTGATTGTGGGGGCCGGTGAGGCGGGACGGACCATCCTTTCCGAATACTACCGGAAGGGGTGGGACAAAAAGATAATCGGATTTGTGGACGACAACCCGGACAAGGTCAAAAAGATATTCAACGGCAAGATTGTGTTCGGCACAAGCTCCGATATAGACCGGCTTATTGCCAAGTACAACATCAAACAGATCATTATCGCCATACCCTCGGCGGACCATAAGACGATCAGCAGGATAGCCGCGAAGATCCACGGTAAACAGAATGTATCGATAAAGATACTGCCGCCCCTGATTGAAATACTCAACGAGAAGCACCTTCTCCAATCGTTGCGCAGCATCGGGATTTCGGACCTGATAGGCCGGGAAGAGATCAAGGTGGATTTTGACGCAATCGAGCAGAAATACATGGGAAAAACAATCCTGGTGACGGGCGCGGGGGGCAGCATCGGTTCGGAGATCTGCGGCCAGTTGGTCAAGTTCAAGATAAAACGGCTGATCGCCCTGGGGCACGGGGAGTTTTCCATCTATAATCTTTCCAGGCACATGACCAACCTGACGCGGCAGTTGAATTATACGTCGGAGATCGTGTATAAGATAGCGGACGTCAAAGACATTGAGTTGTGCGACGCGATTTTTAAAGAATACCGCCCCAACATCGTATTTCACACCGCGGCGCACAAGCATGTTCCCCTGATGGAGTTCAACGAGCTGGAGGCTTTGAAGAACAACGTGCTGGGCACGCTGAATATGTTGAAGCTTTCCCATAAACATCACGTTGAGAAGTTTATCATGGTGTCCACGGACAAGGCGGTCAACCCGGTTAACATCATGGGGGCCACCAAGCGGATTACGGAACTGCTCAGCCTGTATTACCATCATGAGATGAAGTTGAATACGGCAGTGGTGCGGTTTGGCAACGTGATAGACAGCAGGGGCTCGGTGATTCCCCTGTTCAAGGAACAGATCAGAAGAGGGGGGCCGCTTACGGTGACCCATCCGCATGCCAGGCGCTACTTTATGTCGATTCCCGAGGCCGCCATTCTGGTGATCCGGGCCTCGGCTTTGGAACAGGGGGGGAAGATCTTTGTGCTTAATATGGGCAAGCAGTATAAGATCGTGAACATCGCGAAGAACCTGATAAAGTTCTACGGGAACGGCCATAAGAAAGACATTAAGATCGTGTTTACGGGATTGCGTCCCGGGGAAAAGCTGTCCGAGGACCTGATCTATAACCACAACAAAGAGCATCTTAAGCAGACCCCGGACCAAAAGATATTCATTTTAGACAGCAGCAATCACCATAACGATAAAGACGCGCTTGAAAAGTTCATCAGCGACATCCTGTCGGGCGCGTTGACGAACGCGCATGCCGTTCGCAAGGCGTTAAAAGCGGTGATAAAAGAGTACGACTATTCGTCGAATGAATTAAAAATGGACAAGGATGAGCTTTTAGACGCTCTGATTGACAAAATCTAAGCTATCGATTATTTTAGTTTGACAATTTCCATGACATGCGGTAAACAGGCGGGTAGGTATGGAGGAAGGTGATAATGGGAAAGAAATTAGTATGCGCGGTTATGTTTATCATCTGTCTGCTGCCCTTATGCGCGCAGCTGGATGATCTTAAGCTGTTACAGCAAAAGAGTCTTGCGTCCAGGGAATTAAAGCCCAACGAGCTTACCCCGCCCGAAACCGACCGGGTGAAACTGGCCAACGGAAGCGAGGCGTATCCGGTGACCCCGGGCGATGTCTACCGGCTCAATTATCTATCGGGAAGGGGCTTTGAGTCCCTGCAAACCGTGGTCCAAAGCGATTTTTCGTTAAACTTAAGCATTTTCGGCACGCTGCAAACCCAAGGGTTGAGTTACGCGGAACTGCGCAAAAAGGTGGAAGCGTTGGTGCGCCGGGCCTATCCCGAGAGCAAACCGCAATTGCAGATCCAATCCACGGGCATATTCCGGGTGTATCTTAAAGGGGAGGTCACAAACGCGCAATACATCGACTGCTGGGGGCTGTCGCAGCTGTCCGACGTGATTGGGGACAACATAACCGCCTACTCTTCCCTGCGCGATATTCAAATAGTAAAAACCGACGGATCGGCGGCCACATACGATCTTTTCAAAGCCCTGCGCTTGGGCGAAAAGGGAGAGGACCCCTATGTAAAGCCGGGGGACACGATTATTATCGGGAAGGCCTTGCTGCAGGTGAGGTTGACCGGGGAGGTGTTTCGTCCCGGAACGTATCAGCTTTTGGCGGGAGAGGGATTGGAAGCGCTGATCGATACCTACGGGGGCGGGTTTACCGCATTAAGCGATCCCGCCCGCGTACAGGTGGTGCGCTATGTTTCAGGGGAAGGTCAATCCGGGGAAGCGTATTACCTGGACAGCGCTTCTTCCTTATTCAAGGATTTTACGCTGCATAACCTGGATGAGGTATATGTTTTAAGCAAAAAAGACGGCCTGCCGGTGGTCTACTTTGAAGGCGCGCTTGCGCTTAAAGAAGAAGCTGAGGGCGCAAGTGAGCCTCAAAACAGCACACAGCGGTATACCTGTCCCCTGGTGGAGGGGCAGAAGCTTTCGGGCGCGCTGCAGGATTTGTCCGCCATGCTTGCCGGCGGAACTAAAAATCCTTCATCGAGCAAGGACCCTTTCGCCGGAACCGATGGAAGCAAAGAGGCGCCGAGCAAAGAACCCCCCGTAAGCAGTATCTTTTCTTCCGAAGCCGACCTAAAGAACGCGTATATCATCCGCTCGGGAGAAACGCAGCCCGTTCCCGTGGATATCGAGGCCCTTATCCATAATTATACGCCGGAAAAGGATATCATGCTGAAGCCGTATGACCTGGTCGTCATTCCTTTCAGGCAATACCAGGTGACCGTCAGCGGCGCCGTATTCAATCCCGGCGTCTACCCCTATGTGCCCAACAGGAGCTTTA
>CAZIDZ010000091.1:1740-3671 GCA_964538455.1 uncultured bacterium | reverse complement strand
TGTTGATCGATTTAAGGCTTTTGCCCAGGGTCAGCGGAACGACCTGCTGCAGGAAAGGTGTCGCGTCGAGGCACGCCTGCAGCGAGTAGTTCGGGATGCGGGGGTTGATGTGGTGGACGTGGTGCAGCCCGATGTTCCCGCTGATCCATTGGAGCACCTTCGGCAGCTTGTAGTAGGAGCTGCTGAAAATCGAGGCGGTCATATAGTCCCAGCGTTCCGGTGGATACCAGTGCGTCGGGTCGAACTGGTGCTGGACGTAGAAAAGCCAGATGCCGAACACTCCCGCCATGTACTCGATCGGCACCTGGATCAGCAGGTAGGTCTTGAGGCCGATGGTAAAATAGGCCAGCACAAGGATGCCGAGGATCGCCAGGTTGGTCAGCAGCACGCTCATCCACTCACGTCGGCTCGCCCCTTTGTGCGAAAAACGGTTCTTGATGAAGAATACGTAAATCGGACCGAGGCCGAACATGACGAACGGATTGCGCACGAGACGGTAACCGAGTCTCAGCCAGAAGCCGGCATTTTTATACTCCTCCACGGTCATTGTCCACACGTCGCCAACTCCCCGCCGTTCGAGATTCGCCACGGTGGAGTGGTGTTCGAGGTGGGCGGTGCCCCATTCGCCGTAGGGGGTAAAGGTGAGCATGCCGAAGAAAAATCCCAGCAGCTGGTTCGCCCGCTGTGATTTGAAGAAGGAGGTGTGGCAGCAGTCATGGAAGATGATGAACACACGGATCAGCAGCGCCGCCGCGGGCAACACCATGATAAGCGTTGCCCAATAGGGGTAGCCGTGGTTCATCGTATACACCATCATCACCCACAACGCGATGTAGGGGAGAAAGGTGTTGGCCAGTTGTCCCAGCGACCGTTTCAGGCTCGGAACCATGAACCTGGCGGTCTGCTGGTGCAACTCCTTGAAGGTCGGATGTGGCTCTGTATGGGCATGTTGAGCGCTCATGCAGGCTCCTGTTAAAAGTGGGCGCAGGGATGCCACCTTCTCATTCGTCTAATCAGTTGTATCCTGGGTGTACGAAACGCGGGCAAAGCTCAATTTTTTACTTCACAGAAAGAAAAGTGAAAAAGTTAGGTTAGGCAAATACTATGCATGATTTCTTGAAATGAAAAATCCCATCAGGAGTCACGGCAGGGAGCAGAATATTTGGCTGAAGTGTTCGATCGCCGGTGCCCTTGTCCAGCCTGTCAGTTCGCAACCAGGGTTCGTGACGTCCGATGATTGATACGTAAGTCTATAGATTCCCTTAGATTAAGTACGTTTATCCGTCTCCTGCACGATGCGCTGCAGAGCTACTCGGCCCCGACCATGCAGAATCCGGCCACGGGACCAATTGTCTCCAGGAGATGCGATTCGGTGTCGGGGAGTGCGAAACTGAGAATCCGCAATTAGCAGGTAACTATGTATATTCCGGTCAAAGTCTTTTAAAAACGACAGGTGGGGGAGCTACCCGACGCTTTTTCAGATTTGCTCTTTCTCCAGCCATTCCAGACGTTTTTGTCTTGAAGATGAAGTTCCGCAGACCGGATTCCGCTCGCAGAATGGTTGATCTGCTCCATGGCACTGATGAATGGAGACAATCGACATCTGCTACTGACGACGCATCACACTTTCCCACGATCAGACTACATGGCTGAAACCAGTTTGAATGAACCATTCATGATTCGCCTCCAGCGGTTGCTGGTATTCACCATGCAGCCGTAATTCCGGAGAAACCTCATATGCACAAGGTGACTTACGCTTTTCTATCAATCGTCTTGACAACGGCGATCATCTGGTACGGGTGCGAAAATCTTCTTCCTTCCGATGACAAAGACACCAAGCCGAGCAAACCTTCCCTGGTGCGTCCACAACAGAACGCAACAGTTGCCGCGGGAGATGTGATTCTCGAATGGAATTGCCAGGATGAGGATGG
>CAZIDZ010000091.1:0-1640 GCA_964538455.1 uncultured bacterium | reverse complement strand
TTCAGTTGGGAATGCGAAGATGAGGACGGTGATACCCTCAGCTACCGGATCCAGGTGGACGCGGGCGACGATGGAACGTTCGATTTCGAAGTCGAACCATTGTCGGAACCACAATACACTCCCGAACAGACACTCCAGTACGACACGGAATACAGATGGGTTGTGACGGCGTACGATACTCTTGGAGGTGTCAACAGCGCGGAGTGGCGATTCCATACGGTCGGCTACCAGGCGGGACAAATGGTCAGCGCTGTCTCGAATTTTGCCATTTTCGGAGATCCTAATGGCAACTATCCTTCCGGCGAGTGGCCGGCGGGATCCGGTAGTTATTATCTCTGGGAAGGACGCACATGGATAGGGGCTGTTTTCGAGCATGGAATTCCCCATCGTGCGGACACCACGTGGGTTGTGGATACACTGGTTTCAGCCGCGGATTATGGGGACTATGAATTTCAACCGACTCCCCCGAGTGCTGGCGACCCTCGGCCCGAGCAGAGCTGGGAGATACTCGGCGACGGCGTATGGCAGATGAACACTGTCTTTGATGACACCACTATAATCCGAGGCCACGTTCCCATGGGTTTAAAGGTTGAGGAAACTGTCACGGCATTTCCGGCCGACGGTGCGCTCGGGTCCATATTCCTCGTCGAGCAGACGATTACCAAATTGCCTTTCGTTTATCCTAATGTGCGAACCGGGTTGCATGACTTCTACGCTACCTACGTGTTCGACTGTGATGTCGCCGCGGGTCCGAACGGCGCGGACCACGCTAACGGTGGTTCACGCGACGACCTTGTCGGGTACGATCCTGATTTCCAGATTGGCTACATGTATGATGGTGACGATCCGGATACTCCTGAAGACGATACGGGTGAAGGCGGTACGGCCACCGGGTATTTTGGCATTGCACTGGTCGACGCGCCGCAGCCGGTCATGGCTTCACAGTGGTGGAATTGGGAGGAAGATCCCGGGAGCGATCCTGAGGAATACCTGTTCATGTCGGGAACCCATCCGGCCGCTGATGGGCCGTTCCGTTCGCCGCCGGATGTACCGTTCGATTATCGTGTAACCATTTCAAGCGGACCCTATCAACTCAATGAGGGTGAGACACTCAGGATCGTCTTTGCCTTTGGTGTCGGCGAGGGACTCGATGGGCTTCGCGCTTCAGTCGGTGCGATGCGTGAATGGTATGCACAAAACCATTAGGGTGATGCTGCCCGTGCGGTAAGAACGGCGCTTCGTGCAGCTCTGATGTGGCGTTCAGGGCGTGACTTATCGCGTCGTTTTACGAAGCCATCCGGTGCGGATAAAACCTAAGGAAGTACGAGTGGCCCGGTCCCGGTCTTTCGGGATCGGGTCTCTTGTTGCACCGCAATTATTTCAGGGTGAGATAGCCGCGTGCGAGTAGCGGATCCTATAGTGGGCTTATGTCAGACGATTTTCGGTTTATCCGTAGACATCGGTGCTGAGGTACTTCAACCCGGAATCCACCATCAGCGTGACGATATTGGCATCCGGCCCGAGACGCTCCGCCACCTTGATCGCCGCGACGACATTGGCGCCTGACGATGTTCCGGCAAACAAACCCTCCTCACGGGCCAAACGGCGGGTCATCGCCTTCGCGTCCCTGTTTGTTGCGT
>CAZIDZ010000090.1:0-3960 GCA_964538455.1 uncultured bacterium | reverse complement strand
AAGAGGGGACCACCGCAGCGATCCCCTCCTCCATCAGGCTCGGTTCCCGTGGAACCGACCCCCCTTTTTTGCCAAGCGTCAGGCCTGACCGTCCCCATTGCCGGAGAAATCAAGCGACGCAAGTTGTTGGTAGTAGCGGAAGCGCGCCTTCACATCCTGTTCAGCCATCGCCTCCAGTTGTTTCGCCAGTTCCGGCTTGCTCTTGTGCAGCATCCGGAAACGGGTCTCGCTGCCCATCCACTCGCCGACCGCGATTTTCGGCGGTTTGCTGTCGAGTTTCAGCGGATTCTGGCCTTCCGTTTTCAATGCCGGGTTGTAGCGGTAGAGAATCCACGCACCACAATCAACGGCCGCTTTCTGGGCGTCCAGACCTTTGTCCATGTCGATGCCGTGGGCGATGCAGTGGCTGTAAGCGATGATGATCGATGGGCCGTCATAGGCTTCCGCTTCGAGCATCGCCTTGATCATTTGCGCGTCGCTGGCGCCCATCGCCACTTGAGCCACGTACACGTAACCGTAAGACATCGCCAGCATTCCGAGATCCTTGCGGGCGACTGGCTTTCCGCTCGCGGCGAACTTGGCTACCGCACCGAGCGGCGTCGCTTTGCTCGCCTGCCCGCCGGTGTTCGAATAGACCCCGGTGTCGAGCACGAGCAGATTGATGTTACGGCCGCTGGCGAGCACGTGATCGAGGCCGCCGTACCCGATGTCGTACGCCCAGCCGTCGCCGCCGATCGACCAGACACTCTTTTTCACCAGCATGTCGGCGAGCGATAGCAGGTTCCGGGCGTCCGCGTCCTTGCTGCCCTCAAGCTTTTTCTTCAGCTGGGCGACACGTTCGCGCTGCTTGAAGATGCCCGGCTCATCGCTCTGGTCAGCTTCGAGAATCGCGGTTGCGAGATCCGCTCCGATAGTCTCTTTCAGCTTGGTCACCAGCTCCTGGGCCTGCTTGTTCTGCTTGTCCACAGTGAGCCGGAAACCGAGCCCGAACTCCGCGGCGTCTTCGAAGAGGCTGTTGTTCCACGCAGGACCGCGGCCGTCCTTGTTAATCGTCCATGGCGTCGTCGGAAGGTTGCCGCCGTAAATCGAGGAGCAGCCGGTGGCGTTCGCAACGATCGCGCGGTCGCCGAACAGCTGGCTGACGAGTTTCACATAGGGCGTCTCGCCGCAGCCGGAGCACGCGCCGCTGAACTCAAACAGCGGCTCGAGAAATTGGCTGCCCTTGACGTTGCGCTTGACAAGGTTGCGGTCCACTTCGGGAATCTCGTCGATGAAGAATTTGAAGTTCTTCGCTTCCGGGACGCGCAAGGGAATCTGATCCGCCATTTCGAGCGCCAGCTTGCCCGTCTGCTTGTCCGCCGCCGGGCAGACCTCGACGCAAAGCTTGCACCCGGTGCAATCCTCGGGCGCGATCTGGATCGTGTACTTCTTCCCCTCGCCGTACTCCTTGCCCTTGTAGTCGCAGGATTTGAAGGTCTCCGGCGCGTTCGCCAGCAGCTCCGCTTCATACACCTTGGCCCGGATCGAGGCGTGCGGGCAAACGACCACGCATTTGCCGCACTGGATGCAGATGTTCTCGTCCCAGACGGGAATCTCCAGCGCGATATTACGCTTCTCCCACCGCGTGGTGCCCGTGGGGAACGATCCGTCCTCGGCGAAAGCGGACACCGGAAGGTCGTCGCCGCGTCCAGCGATAATCTCACCAAGCACATTCTGCACATACTCCGGCGCCTCCGCGGGAACCGGCGGCCGCAGCTCCTGCGAACTCGACACCTTGTCGGGCACAGACACTTCGAACAGATTCTCGAGGGTGTTGTCCACCGCGCGGTAGTTCATCTGGACGACCTGCTCGCCCTTCTTGCCGTACGTTTTCTTGATCGCGCCTTTGATCTTCTCGATCGCTTCATCCCGCGGGAGAATGCCGCTGATCGCGAAGAAACAGGTCTGCATGATCGTGTTGATCCGCACGCCCATGCCGTTGTCACGGGCCACTTTGTAGGCATCGATGACAAACAGCTTGAGTTTCTTGTCGAGGATCGTTTGCTGCACCGGCCGCGGCAGCTGGTCCCAAACGTTATCAGGGCCGTTTGGCGTATTCAGCAGGAAAGTGCCACCCTCTTGGATCCCTTTCAGCATATCGTACTTCTCGAGGAACACCGTCTGGTGGCAGGCGACAAACTGCGGGTTGGCGATAAGGTATGTCGAATGGATCAGCCGCGGGCCAAACCGGAGATGGCTGGTTGTGATTGCGCCCGCTTTCTTGCTGTCGTAGACAAAGTACCCTTGCGCGTAATTGTCCGTCTCCTCGCCGATGATCTTGATGCTGTTCTTGTTCGCACCGACCGTGCCGTCGCTGCCAAGTCCGAAAAACTTGCCTCGAAACACATCCTCGCCTTCGGTTGTGAAGCCGGGATCGTACTCTATGCTGGTGTGGGTAACATCGTCCTGGATGCCGACCGTGAAGTGGTTCTTCGGCTTGTCCTTCTTTAACTCATCGAAGACGCCCTTGATCATCGCCGGCGTGAACTCTTTCGAGGAGAGTCCGTAACGGCCACCGGCGACCATCGGCCTGAAGTCACCGCCGGACTCTTCGAGAGCTGCAACCACATCCAGGTAGAGCGGCTCGCCCGTGGCTCCGGGCTCCTTGGTGCGGTCGAGCACAGCAATCTTCTTCGCGCTCTTCGGGAGCGCCTTGACGAACTCCTCCGCGCCGAAAGGACGGTAGAGGCGCACTTTCAGCACGCCGACTTTCTCGCCCTTTCCGGTGAGATACTCCACCGTTTCGTGCGCCGTTTCGGCGCCGGAGCCCATCAACACAATCACGCGCTCCGCGTCTTTTGCGCCAACGTAATCGTAGATACGGTACTGGCGTCCCGTCAGCTTTGCGAAAGCGTCCATCGCCTCCTGGACGATGCCAGGAACAGCCGTGTAATACTTGTTCACCGTCTCCCGGGCCTGGAAGAAAACGTCCGGGTTCTGGCTGGACCCCCGCAGCACAGGTTTCTCCGGAGTAAGTCCGCGGGCACGGTGAGCGCGTACCAGGTCGTCGTCGATCATCGCGCGGATCACCGAGTCCTCGAGCTGCTCGATTCTCTGCACTTCCGCACTGGTGCGAAATCCGTCAAAAAAGTGAACGAACGGCACCCGAGCCTTCAGTGTTGCCGCCTGGGCGATTAGTGCAGTGTCCTGCGCTTCCTGCGGGCTGTTCGAGGCGATCAGCGCAAAACCCGTAGGACGAACCGCGTTGATGTCGCTGTGGTCACCGAAAATCGAAAGCGCCTGGGTGGCAACAGTGCGCGCTGAAACGTGGAACACCGTGCTGGTCAGCTCGCCGGCGATCTTGAACATCGTCGGGATCATCAACAGCAACCCCTGCGAGGCAGTGAATGTCGTCGTCAGCGCACCCGTCTGGAGAGCGCCATGAACGGCCGCCGAAGCCCCACCTTCCGACTGCATTTCAACCACTTGGGGAACCGTCCCCCAGATATTCCTGCGCCCTTGCGCCGACCACTCATCCGCCCACTCGCCCATGCTCGAGGAAGGCGTAATCGGGTAAATCGCGCAGATCTCGTTTGTCTTGTGGGCGACATACGCCGTCGCCTCATTGCCGTCGATGGTGACGAACTTGCCGGCCATCGTTTGACTCCTTGCGGTTGGTTCTGCCGTAAAAAAAGCCCGCTCTTGCAAATGCGAAGGTCGGGCCCGGCACCATAGTGCTCCCCTTTTCAGGGCCTTATCAATCGATGTGACAAATATCGCATACACGACACCTAATTGCAAGGAAAGACAATGGGTTAGGGGTGGCTAACAAGGGCAGGTTGGGGAGAAACAACGCATTGAAGGAACGGCTCCCGGAGCCACGGAGTACCAAGTTGCACTTTATAATGCAGGCTCCGAACAAACATGCGCGGCGGTTTATAAAAAACAAGACGTAACGCTCTGGAATCATTGAGAAAACCG
>CAZIDZ010000089.1:0-4144 GCA_964538455.1 uncultured bacterium | reverse complement strand
ACCGGTATTTCTTCATGAACTCGCCGATCTGGCGGTACGCCTTTTCGAGCACGGACTCGGGCGGCAGAAAGACGATTCGCATGTGCTGCGTTCCCGGCACCTGCCCGAACCCGCTGCCGGGGACGACGACCACGCCGGTCTCGAGGATCAGGTTGCGCACGAACTCGGAGTCGTCCACGCCGATCTCGAGCTTCGGGAACGCATAGAACGCCCCGCCCGGTTTGACGCAGGAGATGCCGTCGATCCCGTTGAGCATCTCGCAGGTGAGATCGCGGCGGCGCTCGAGTTTGGCGATCATTCCCGGCAGGTGGGCGTCGTCGCCGTCGAGCGCGGCGGGGATCGCGTACTGCAGCGGGTGGTTTGCGCAGAGACGTGCGCGGAGCAGTTTGTTGACCGCTTCGATCAGGTCGGCGAGGCGGTTTTTCGGTCCGGAGACGACTCCCCAGCCGATGCGCCAGCCTGGACCGGCGTAATTTTTCGCCAGTCCGCAGAAGGTGACCACGGGGCAGTCCGGGTTCAGCGACGCGATGGAAATGTGCTTGCGCCCGTCGAACAGCAGTTTGTCGTAAATCTCATCCGCGAGGATCACGAGGTCGTGTTCGAGGGCGATCTGAACCACGCCCTCGAGGAACTCGCGGCTGTTGTTCGAACCGGTGGGGTTGTTCGGGTTGATCAGGACGATCGCCCGTGTCTTGTCGTTGATTTTCGCGCGGATGTCCTCGAGGTCCGGCTGCCAGTCCTTCTCCTCGTTCAGGTAGTAGGGATTCAGCACGGCGCCGAGCTTCGGGATGATGGCGGTGTACAGGGGATAGCCGGGAGCCGGGGTGAGCACATTCTCCCCCTCGTCCACGAGGCTGGTGAGCACCAGTTCGATCGCTTCGGAGCCGCCTGTGGTGACGAAGACATCGTGGATGTTGCGGATTCCCTTGGACTCGGCGTAGCGGCGGATGGAATCGATCGCCACGGGGATGCCGCTCGACGGGCTGTAGCCGCATTTGTTGTCGAGCATCGCCTTGTACGCGGCGTCGATCAGCGGACGAGGAGTCTCGAAATCGAACTGGTTCGGGTCGCCGATGTTGAGGTAGAGCAGCTCCTTGCCGGCTTTCTCGGCTTCCTTTGCGAGCATCACGATGTCGCGCACGGCGTAGCGGACGTCCACAGTGCGTTTGGCGGCACGGATCACATTCCCGGTGCCCATGGATCAACCTCCCGTTGTGCAAAAGGGTGCGAGCGGAGAAAAGGTACGCTCCACCTTTCACCGTTGCCAGAGTCAGGGGAGTGCTCAAAAGCGGCAAGTGTTTATGAATCATGGATTGCCCGGTAAATCACTCGAGAGGCGTGCAGGCCGGGCAATGACCAAATGGAGCATAAGGATTCCAGTTTAGATGAACTACGAGATTGCTTCGCTTCGCGCGCAATGACAACGGCTTCCGGCATAAGTGCGGGGCAGTCTATTCCCGGAATCAAGATTCCGGGCTACATGCTGCGGCAGGTCACCGCTATCCCGATGGATCGGGACAGGCGCTGACGACCTGCCGCAACGGCATAACAGACGGTGCCAGAGTCCAGGGAGTGGAGGAATGTTAGGGATGGTGAATGAATTACGAGTATAGATGTAATAAAGATACGTTTCTTGACCGATGTTCAGGATAAATCGATTATTATGCAAAATATATTGTGTTAAATGTGTACATACAGTACTTTCACGCATTGTGTGACGGGTGAGGTTCTTTGACTATCGGATCGTATTCGTGTATCCGGGATCGGAAAGCAGAACATTTGTTGATCTCGCATGTTTCATAGCCCCGTAAACTGGTTGTCGGGAACATCCTGATTACCCGGCGGCTGCAACAAAGGAGCTACTCACATGAAACGGTTCATCGTACTGGTAGTCCTCTTTGCGCTTGTCATTCCCCAGGTCTATGGTATGGGTTTCGAGATTGCCCAGAAGGGTGTTAAGGTTGGCATCAATCTCGCCAACGCATCCGGAGAAACGGCGGATCCAGGCCCTGGAATTGACAAGGTCAGCAAGACAAAGTTTGGTGTCGGCGGATATGCGGTGTTCGAAATGAATGAAATGTTTACTCTGATGCCCGAACTGTGGATTATTGGCCGGGGTGTCGGCTACGAAGGCACCGGTTTTGAGGCGACCTATTCGGCGACCTATCTCGAGATACCCGTTCTGGTTCGTTACCACCCTCTACCCGACAACGACTTCAATCCCAACATCTTTGTCGGACCGGTTATTGGCATGAACTTCGGTTCCAAAGGTAAAATCGACCTCGGAGCTTTCGGTTCCTCGGAAGGCAAGATTCAAAACGTCAGTTTCTTCCAACTTGGTCTTTCCTTCGGAGCGGGTGGCCAGTACGAATTCATGAATGGATTCCTGGTCTTTGATGTTCGCTATTACATGGGTCTGACCAACCTTGCGTCGACACCGTCCGACAGCGACATAGCCAACGCTGGAGCAGATGATATCTACATTTATGACACGGATGCCCAAGGAAACATCAAAGACGTAGACACCAAGAATACAGGAATCATGATTTCGGTGGGCTACGCATTTTGATGATTGGTGATGGATGGTATCAAAGCCGCCGCCGGGCGGCTTTTTTTTTGCCGCGGCGATATGGTTTCCAGGTGGCCGTTGCGGGACTGTCCGACGCCCGGAATCCTTACCTTATATCTGGCGGAAACGGGGAGGGAATGTGGCGGTGCGGGGATTCCCATCGAGCACCAGATGCAGGACGCTGATTGCCACGGTGTGCGCGTTCGCGGCACCCTGTTTTGCGCAGACGCCGTTCATCGACTGGCTTGACGACCCCGAGGACTGGTTTGACGAGGAGCGTCATTCCGCCCGCGCAGCCTACCAGTTCCGTGAATCGCAGACGTCGCTGTGGCTCGAGGACGATGATGCCACCGCGGTCCGAACAACCACCGGTTCGGTTTCCGGGGACAAGCTTTTTCTGTTCGAGCAACTCCGTCTCGATGGTGCGGTTCACCCTTACTGGCACGTCAGATTTTTCCACGAGCGGCATGAGGATATCGGGATCACCGAGCAGGAATTTCGCAGCGAGATGGAGCACCGGAATCCAGCCGGCTTGACCGCGTCGGCCTTCGCCACCGGCGTTCGCGAGAAGGAGGACCTGGATTTCGGCGTCGGCGCGGGGTGGCGGTGGGCGGACGACCGTTTCCTGCGGTTCCGCTGGGTGCAGCACCGGTGGATCTACAATGAGAAGAACAACGAAAAAGGGCGGTACGACTCCTTTCCGCATCGGATTGAAGCGTCCGGACGGGTTCGCACAGGGGCGCTGCTGCTCACCGGGGAGGGACTACTTGAGCTGCCCTGGGAGCTGAGGTTCTCCGACGCCTCGCTCTCGCAGGGTCGGCGGAGGATGGACGGGCGGCAGTGGAGTTTCGATCTCCGTGTTCAACAGGGGAAGAGCCGGCGGATGCAGGGCGGGTGGATCCGTGGGAAAGGGCTCACTCAGCGGGAATCGTTTTTCCCGGTGGCGGGAGGCCAGCACTGGAAACGGGATGCGAACGAGTGGAGTGCGCGAGTGTTCATGCTGCGCCCCGTGGGCTCCGAATGGACGTGGGAGGGCGATGTCACGGCGGGCGTGCTCGATCGAGCGGACGTGGAGAGGGCCACCGGTGACGATCGGCTCAAGGTTCGTGACGTTTTCAGCCAGCATACTGTGCGCCGCAGCTTCGGAAGCTGGTTCTTCGGCGAGGGAATGATCCAAGGGGGGGTCCGGGATGTCACGCGCTCCGGTTCTCTCGCCAAGTCGCGGACGGAGCGCGAATCGAACTGGCGTGTCGGATTCGCATGGGGGTTTCTGTTTCCCGGGAAAAACGCGGCGGCGAACCGGAAGCTCGAGCGGCCAGTTCGCGGTGAGCTTCGGCTGCGTGTGATGCAGCACCTCGACCGTTCCTGGGTCGGATCGTTCGGCGGGGGGAACCTGATGTTTGTTTTCGTGTGGTGACTGGATTTGGGACGTGGATTGCCCGGTCAAGCACGCCGCAGGCGGACAAGTACGCCATAGGCACACAAGCCGGGCAATGACAGTTTAGAGAACAACACACCCTAGGAGAAACCCGGCCATCAAGCTGGCCGGGCCACCCAACCGCGTGAATCTGGGAC
>CAZIDZ010000088.1:0-4211 GCA_964538455.1 uncultured bacterium | reverse complement strand
GCGTAAACAGGGTTTATTCTAATCTGTTCCCGCATTCATCCTGTAAATCCTGTCCATCCTGTTTCACCCTATTTCAGCAGTACCATCTTCCGGTTCTTGACAAACGGTCCCGCTTCGAGCCGGTAGAAGTAAACACCGGACGCCAGCGGCACCCCGTCACTCGACCGCCCGTCGAACAGCACCGTGTAACTCCCCGGTTGCATCCTCCGGTCGACCAGCGACCGCACCCGCTGGCCGAGCACGTTGTAGATCACCAGCTTCACCGGCACCGTCTCCGGCAGGTCGAAACGGATCTGCGTGTCCGGGTTGAACGGGTTCGGGTAGTTGGGATGCAGCGCGAAGCGTTTCGGCTGGGCGGCCTGTTCGGGGGCGTCCAGCGTCACCGCGGTGTCCGTAATCGCGTACACCTTTACTCCGCTCGCCGGCAGCGATTCGTACAGCTTTGTCAGTTGATCCTTCTGCACCGGCTGCGATGTTCCCTCCAGCAGGTTGTTCAGGTAGTAGGTGTGCCCGTCCTCGAGGTTCCAGTCGTCCACCGGCAGCGTAACCGTGTCCTTGCGCGCCGAGGTTGTCAGGTTGAGCACTGTCACCACCGGCGCCTCGCCTGTCAGGAAGCGGCCGAAGCTGTACACGTTGCTCAAATCCGTGTTGTCGAGCAGCGTGACACGGTCGCCGCGCAGGCTCGGGAACAGGTGCCGCGCCTGGATCAGCCTGCGGTAGATCCACTCGAGCCCGTGGCTGTCCCCGCCCCAGTTGATCAGCCCGCGCTGGGAGGTTTCGCCGACCTCCTGGCCCGCGTAGAGCAACGGCACCCCCGGTATCGTGAACAGCAGCGACGCCGCGCTCAGGTCCTGTGTCGCGCTGTGGTACAATGCGTAACGGTCCTCGTCATGGTTCTCCATGAACCGGAACGGAAATGTCCCCTTCGGGAAATAGTACCCGTGGTTGGTCACCAACGTGTTGACCCCGGTCCCCGTGGAGTTGCCGAACAGGTTCACGAAACTGTTGCGATCATTGTGGTGCAGCTGCCAGTCGTAGGCCATGTCGAAACGGTTGGTCAGGTAGGTGAAATCTGTCGCGTCGGCCTCGGCGAGCAGCATCACCTCCGGCTTGATCGTCTTCAACGCTTTGCGCCATTCAACCCAGAAATCTGGATTGCGCGTCTGCACTCCCCACGCCACGTCGCAGCGGTAGCCGTCGATGTCGTAGTGCGTGATCCACCACTTGCTCATCTCGATCAGGTAATGCTCCACGTCCGGGTCGTTGTGGTTCAGGTTCGGCAGCGACAGCCAGTCGTAGAAATAGGTGTAGTTGCCCTCCGCGCTGTAGGATTCGTTGTCCTGGTTCACGACGGTGTCGTACCACGAGGAGTAGTTGGATTTCTCTTTCAGCGATAAACGATCCTGCATGAACGGGTGCTGGATCGACGTGTGGTTGATCACCAGGTCGAGCACAACCCTCAGGCCCCTCGCGTGCGCCTGCTGCACCAGGTTCGCGAAATCGTCCAGCGTCCCGTAATCCCCCTCGATGTTGTAGTAGTCCGTGATCTCGTAGCCGTGGCTCGTCGGTCCCGGGAAGATCGGCATCAGCCAGATCGTGTTCGCCCCGAGGCCGGCGATGCGGTCCAGGTCGGCGGTGATCCCGTTCAGGTTCTTCTGCGGGGAGTAGGAGCGGGGGAAGATCTCGTAGACCACGGCGTCACGGATCCACGGCGCCGGCTGGCTGATGTCGAAGCCGATCGCGCTGTCCGGCGTCACCGTCACCAGCGTTCTCGCCGGGGAAATGTTGCCGTCCGTGTCCTCGATGTTGACGTTGAAGTAATAAACTCCCGGCGTTGACGGCGCTTCGAAAGTCGGGGCGGGAACATAGAGGCTCGAGAGCGAAACCGATGCCGGGTTGTCCGGGTCGGGTGTCCACTCGAAGCTGAGCGCCTGGTCCTGCGGGTCGGTGGACGAATCGGCGTGCAGCGTCACCGTCGATCCCGAAACCGTTGTGAACACCACCGGATGCGGCGCCGCGTCGACAATCTGGTTGATCCGCAGCGTCGGCGACCAGATCGTGTCTGGTGCGAGCACCGCGTAACTCCGGAAACGGTTCTCCCCGGCGTGCAGGGTCACGTTCTGGGAATAGTCGCCGGGGCTTCCGCCGGTGATGTACTCCGTCGAACCGCCGGACCAGCTTTGCTGCAGGTGAGTCGTCGCGCCTTCGTTGCGACGCGTACACCAGATCTGCTTGCTCGCCTTCGTCGTCTCGAAATTCCGCGTGATGAAACGGAGGCTCGGTCCGCCGGTGGGGATCGATTTGTTCACTTCGACTGGGTCGAGCACGCCGAACCCGCGGCCCTCGTTGTCCAGCGTCGCCCAACGGTCCGGCGTGAAGTTGTGCAGCAGCACTCGCTGAAGGTTGCGCGAGTCCGTGAACAGCAGGTCGAAAACATCCGGGTCGTAGGGCTCGTTGCTGCCCCCGTAGGTGCTGTCGATCTCCCAGCAGTGCCCGGAAGTGTCGCTCGCCGTCTCGAGGAAGCTGAAGACGTTGATGTACCACGGTGCGTTGAACGACCCCATGATATCCACAAGGTCACTCATCGCCACCGAGAAGCTCGTGTCCGAGGTCATCGTCACCGATGCGCCGAAACGGGCGGGATGGTTGCCCGTGATCAGCCGGTTTTCCACCTCGGGGTCGAAGCTGGGGGAGGACGGGTTCGCGAGCACGATCTCAACGCCACGGCCGTCCCACACCGGCGTAAGCAGCTCCGTCGCGAACACGTCGGAGGTGGTGTACTGGCGCGAGAGGTCGGCGATCAGTTGGATCATCACACGGGTGTCGGGCGACGGCGCCGCCAGTCCCACGGCGAACCGCAGCGAGTCCAGCGAATCGCTCGCCGTCACCGTCAGCGAGGTCAGGTCCACCTCGCCGCTGTTGCCCGAAGGCGTCTTGTAACTCCCCGCGCCGGTCGCATCCCCGAGCGGGTCGATCGCGTGGAAACCGGTGCTGTCGGCGAAAATCCCCACCGTCGCCTCCGCGCTCCCGATGCGCCCGGAATCGTCAGAGACACTCGCCTGCACGATGAATCGACCGAGGATCTCAGGAGCCGTCAGCCACGCGGTGAAAACGCCGTTGGTGTCCATCGCCACGTCCATCACCGTCGTCGGCGGATCGGTCGTGATTTCCGGTAGCCCCGAGAGCAGCGTGCTGTCGTCGGCTGTTCGCGCGAGGCCGGTGATGTCGATGATGTCGCCCGGCTGAAAGATCGCGCCGTCCCTTGGCAGCAGGTGTGAGATCGTTGGCAGCGTGTCCGCTTCGGCGATCAGGATCGAGTTGTTGTTGTCGTTCGGATCGGTGTTCGGGTTGTCCGGGTCGGAAACCCACGCCTCATGCCCTTGCCCCAGGTTGAACCAGAATTTGTACTCGCTGAGCCCGACCGGGACTTGGGCGTCGATGGTGTAACGGCCGAGCTCATCCGGACCGTCCATCGGCAGCACGTCGGCGCCCCACCCGTTGAATGTGCCTCGCAGCTGGATCTCGCTGAAACTCCCTGTGGCGTAGCTGGCCGTGGCGCTGCGTGTGTCGTAGATGAAGGTGTGCCAGGTCAGCGGCGCTGGAGGCGGAGGCGGTACCAGGCTGATCACCCAGTTGGTCTCTCCCGGTGCGGCGTGTGCCCAATGGTTGCCGCTGTCTGTGATGACAAATTGGATGTCCGTGATCCGTTCGTCGGTGGCGAGCGTGATCGTGAAGACTCCGTTTCCCTGGGCCGTCATCGGCGATTTCACCGAGCCTCCTGCTTGGTCGCCCACTACCGTACCTTCGGGCCGTAGGTCCTCGGGAGGCAGGGTCCACTGCCCGCCGACGACATTGATCCCCCACCACAGGTAGAGCGGTGCCACGTAGTTCGATTGTATCTCCGGGTTGAGCGTGGCATCGAAGGTGATTGTAATCTCGTCGCCCTGTTCCGGGTTAAGGGGAGTCCAGCTTCCGCCCCAATCGCCGTTGTCCTGGGCGAATGCGGAGACCGCCAGCAGCGTCGCCAGCGACACAGCCGCAATCGTTCGTAGCGTGCGATTCATGAAATCCAACCTCGTTTTTCGATCTCACACGTTGACAGCTAAGGCACACCTTCACGGCTAAAACAATCTAATCCGTCATCCTGACGGCGCAGCCGGAAGGATCTGGGTGTTCGTTTCTTGTGTCATCACCAGTCCCGACTGTTCGGG
>CAZIDZ010000087.1:0-4226 GCA_964538455.1 uncultured bacterium | reverse complement strand
TCAGCGTCTGTCCCAATCTGTCTAGATCGGTCGGGGGCCTCTGGAAAAGGTCATCCCCCGGTTTAACCGGGGGATCCAGATCTTTTCCTTTGCATCATGTCGTCAGCGCTTGTCCCGAAGGGTCGGGACAGCGGAGACCTGACGCGCAAAGTCAGTCAAGGATTGAAGGGGTATTGCCGTTCTCAATCTTGTCCATCCTGTACATCCTGTTTGATGTGTTTCCACCGCATCAGGTCGTCAGCGCTTAACCCGCGCTGTTGGCAACTGTCATCCCCCGGTTTAACCGGGGGATCCAGATCTTTTCCGTTGCATTATGTCGTCAGCGCTTGTCCCGAAGGGTCGGGACAGCGGAGACCTGACGCGCAAAGTCAGTCAAGGATTGAAGGGGTATTGCCGTTCTCAATCTTGTCCATCCTGTACATCCTGTTTGATCTTGACGTTGACTTTCCCGGGATCACCGGTCGTTCGGATCCTGAACCCGTTTCGGGAACGGTTTCAACTTCGGTTCCGGTTTCTGGTAGTCCTTCAACTCTTCCAGGATCGTCTCGATTCCCTTTTCGAGTTGCGGATCGTGCCCGGCGATCACCTCCTTCGGCAGCTGTTTCACCTCGATGTCCGGCGGGATCCCCTTGTTTTCCACGATCCATTTGCCGTCCAGCCCGAAAACGCCAAACGACGATACTGTTACGGTGCCGCCGTCCATCAGGTCCGGTACTGCGCTGATTCCCACCAGGCCGCCCCAGGTCCTTGTGCCGATCAGCGGACCAAAGCCGCGCTCGCGAAACGCCATCGGCAGCCAGTCCCCGCCGCTGCCCGACTCCTCGTTGATCAGCATCACCTTCGGGCCGTAGATCGACGCCCGCGGGGAGGAGTAGTAGGTGTGGTTGCGAGTGATCCACCAGTTCAGCAGCGGGCGGTTCATCATGTCGATCATGTAGTCCGCCACCGAGCCGCCGCCGTTGAACCGCTCGTCGATCAGCGCCGCTTCCTTGTCCAGTTGCGAATAGTAGTAGCGATTGAAGAATTCGTACCCGGAGCCGCCTGTGTCGGGGAGGTAGACATACGCGACCCGGCCGCCCGTCGCCTCGTCCACCTTCCGGCGATTGGCTTCCACCCAGTCGCGCAGGCGAAGGTTGCGCTCGCTGGATACCGGTTTGACGATGACATCCCGGGAATCCTTGCCGTCGGCGCGCGGACCCACCGTCAGCGTCACTTGACGGTCCGCCTCGTTCTGGAAAAAGGCATAGACGTTCTGAGAGGAGTCAAGAACCTTTCCGTTGACCGCCAGCAGGTACTCCCCGGCGTGCACGTCCACTCCCGGTTCGGTCAGCGGAGCCCGCGTTTCCGGGTTCCAGTTGAGCCCGCTGAATACCTTTTTGAAACGGTAGCGGCCGTCCGCGATCTCGTAGTCCGCGCCGAGCAGCCCCACAGACACGCTTGGCACGTCTGGATCATCACCGCCCCAGACATAAACGTGGCCAACAGTCAGTTCGCCGATCATCTGCCCGATCAGATAGTTCAGGTCGCTGCGGTGCCCGATGAAGCCGACGAACGGCTGGTATTTCTTGTACAATGCGGGCCAGTCCGCTCCGTGCATCCCGGGGTCGTAAAAGAAATCCCGCTCGAGACGCCACGCTTCGTGAAACATCTGCGCCCATTCCGCCCGCGGGATCACCCAGGCCTTCATCTGGGAGAGGTCGAGCGCCCCGTCGCCCGTCCCGGGAGAACCCGAGGCCTCGACGATACCGTAGCCTCCCGAATAGGAGTAGAGCAGCTTCTTCCCGTCCGCGCTGACTACATACCCGGTGACGTCTTCCAGGAACGATGTCGATTCGCGCTCGCCCATGTCGAAACGCATCAGCGTGGTCTTATCGTCGAGGTCGGTTGAGAGGTAGAAAAGGTACCCGCCGTCCGCGGGTTGCAGCGTCTCGAAATCCCCTTCGTCCACAGGCAGCGCCAGGATCCGCTGGTCCAGACCCTCAAAATCAACTGTCGTCTCAACCTTTTCTTCCTCTTTTTCCTTCTTCTCCTTCTTCTCTTTCTCCGCCGGCTCCTCATCGCTCTCAGGGGCGAATGGATTCGCCGTGGATTTGGCCAGCACTGCCACGTACAGGCTGCGCACAATCGGCTTGTCGTAGGAAGACATGTCCAGGTCGCTGACGTTCAAGGCGAAATTCGTGCTCGCCGCGAAGTAGAGGTATTTCCCGTCACGGCTGAACACAGGCGAAACCGCGTCGCTGCGCCCGTCCGTGATCTGCGTCGAGGTTTCGCTCTTCGTGTCGTAGAGAAAAACCGCCCGGTATTCGTTCGGCAATTCCTTGCAATAGGCGATCCATCGGCTGTCCGGAGACCAGCTGGGTGTGAAATTGTCCGAACTCTGGCTGTCTTTGTCAATTAACGTTTTCTTGCCCGACTTCATGTCGATCTGGAACAGGCTGAGCCCGTTGTCACGGATCAGCATGCTTTTTCCGTCGGGAGCCCAGATTGGGTCGTAGTAGAAGTCCGGATCGCCGAGCGAAATCGTCCTCGGCGCGCCCTGGCCTTTCTGATCGGCAAGTTCCAGTTGATACTCGCCGCTCTCGTCGGAGAGATAGGCTATCGTCTTCCCGTCGGGGGACCACACCGGATACCGTTCGTACGCGTTGCTCGATTTCGTCAGGTTCCGTGCGTCGCCCTTTTCGGCGGGAACCGTCCACACATCGCCCCTCGTGCCGAAAAGCGCACGCTGTCCGGTGGGGGAGAGCTCGTACCAGCGGATGCTCTTGCTCACATCCTCAAAGTGCGGCCGGGCCGAGGGGAGGTCCGGGCTGACCCTGATCGGAAGCACCTTGTCCGAACCGTCCGCGGGATTCAGTTCATGTACCCGGCCGGCCTGCTCGTAAACCAGCGTCCCGTCGCCCGCCTTCAGCGTCTTCACATCGAAATCGGTGTACGACGTCAGTTGCCGAGTCTCCTTCGTCGCCGTGTCGTAGGCGTAAATGTTCATCGTCAGGTCGCGGTCCGAGAGGAAATACACCGTGCCGCCCATCCACACCGGGTAGGTGTCGTTCCAGACGGCGGCCTGTGGAATTTGCTCGACGTCGTGGGTCGCGAAATCGAAGATCCAGATGAAGGTGTTGCGCCCGCCGCGGTAGCGCCGCCACCAGGCGAAGGCGTCGCGGGCGAACGTGTAGGCGATCTTGCTTCCGTCCGGCGAGTAGCACGCCCGCTCGCCCCGGGGCAGGATCAATTGCTGCGGGAGGCCGCCGCTCGTCGGCACCGTGAACAGCTGGTCGAAGCGGCCGCGAAAGGTGCTCCGTGGGGAGCGGAACAGAACCGCTGAACCGTCCGGCGTCCACCCGCAGACGTTGTCCGATTCCGGGTGGAATGTCAGCCGGACCGGGTCGCCGCCGTTTACCGATACGATGTAAACATCTGTATTTCCGTCATATTGGCCCGTGAATGCGATCCACTGGCCGTCGGGGGAGAAGTACGGGTGGTTTTCGTTGCCCGGATTGACCGTAATCCGGTGCGGGTTGCTTCCGTCGCGGTTCGCCACCCACAGATCGCCCGCGTAGACAAATGCAACATGGTCATGAGAAATCGCCGGTTCACGCAGCAGCAGCGTGGGTTCTGCCTGGCTGCGGATCGGGATCAGGAACAACGAGGCCAAAAGCAATGGAACGGCAATGAAGGTTCGCCGATTCATGGCACCTCCCAATGTGAAATTCACCGGAAAGAAGGTAAAATATAACTGACCGGGAGCGGCCCTTTTCCACACAGGCTCCCAGGCCGTGCGCCGGCGGTGGGCGCTGCAAAGAGGACGGGCGCTCGACGAACAAGAAGCCGCGCGCATTGACCGAGGTATCATTTTCTCTTTCGCCGTGTGAAGTGATTGATGGAACTGCTGAAATAGCCCGGGACTAAACGGTCTTTTCTGATTCCTTGATTGCGAAGAGAATCCTTGGATACGTACTTCTTGGAACGATTGTCGAGCGGCGGCGGGCGGGCCAATCGCAGCGAGCGGTCAAGTCGATCGATGCCTGTCATCCTCTTGTGTTTAGTGGCTTTAGTTATGGATGCGTACGAGAAACGGGCAATAAGGAAGACCCACAGGGAACCGCATAGGTGCGAGTGAATTTTCTTGTTCAACGTCGGCAATCGCGAAAATCCTGCGCGTCCCCGCGTCGCTATAACCATCGAGTGTCAACCGGAATCCGGCTTCGGGCATCACCGGCAACACGAAA
>CAZIDZ010000086.1:1249-4823 GCA_964538455.1 uncultured bacterium | reverse complement strand
TCCTCGCAATGACAGCAAGTTCAACATGGGTCCCCGCCTTCGCGGGGATGACAAACTGAACGTGTTGACGTTGGCGGCACGGGGGGGTGCCGGAAACCCGGTCTCGACGGTTCGGGACCGGGCCACGCGACGCTAACGATCCGACGGAACATATAAACGACATGAAACCCGGGACTGAAGTCCCGGGCCACCCGACGGGACCGGGCCACGCGACGCGATTTACGCACAAGCTCCCGTAAATCTGGGACAGTCCCTCCAAACAGAAACGTCTTGGGGACAGTCCCGATTTACGCGGATGGGATTGCGATGGGACAGTTACTCTTTTTCTCCGCTATCGTTTTCGGGGGGAGTGGAGCCTTCGCCCTTCGAGTGCAGGTCGAAGATCTTGAAGCCGGCCGCATAATCGATTTCCCTCAACTCCTCGATGCTCATCAGCCGATCCACCAACCCGCTCATGCGTGTCACCTGGTTGCGGATGCGGTGGGTCATCTGGTCGATCTCCCGTTTCTCGAACTCCTTCATGTCGTAGAGGTCGCACATCCCGTTGAGGATGGCGAGAGGGTTGTTGAACTCGTGGGCGATGGTGGCGGCGAGCTGGTTGGCGGTGCGCATTCGCTGCGCCTCGAGCTCGGCCTTCTGAGCGTGTTCATACTGTTCCACGGCTTCGCGTGCCCGTTGGTCGAGGACCTGCTCGAGCTGCCGGTTGCGCTCAATCAGCTGCCTGATCCGGAACCGGGAGTAGCCGTAGATGAAGGCGATCAGCAGCAGGCCATACCCGATGTAGGCGAAGGTGGTCATGTACCAGGGGGGGAGGATGCGGAAGGCGAAGCCGACGGGTTCGCTGGGGCGTCCATGCATCACCCTGCCGCGCACCTGGAACGTATACCTGCCGACCGGGACGTGTGTGTAGCCCAGGTGCGAGTCGCGCGCCCATTCGGACCAGGTGGAGTCGAGGCCGACGATGCGGTACTGGTACTCATTTCCCTCCCGGTTGAGCGACTGGGGGAGGGAGTACTGGAACTCGAGGTAGTTCTGGTGATAGGGGAGTTTCGGCATCGCCAGCGGGAGATGAAGCAGGTGGCTGTAGATCGCCTGCTTCTTGTAGAGCACCTTTCCGATCAGCGGGGGGTAGACCGGTTCGAGCGGTTTTCGCTCGGGATTCCTGAGGTGAATCAACTTTGCCAAGCCCCCTCCCGCCCAGAGGGAGTTATCCTTGTCGAACCACAGCGCATCCACGGTTCTCAGCGCACCCTCGAGGTACACGGACTGCATCCGGAAGGTGTCCGGGGAAACCGGCGAGGCGATCGAGAGCGGTGCGGTGCCGTTGCAGAACCAGAGGTCGCCGGCGGAGTCGAATTTTGGATTCGAGAGTTCGCGCTGGACGCTGTGGCCGGTCTCATCGACGAGTTGAACGGATGAAAACCTCCTGGTGGAGGGGTCGAAGCGGAAGAGACCGCGCAACCCGGAGGCGTAGATGCGATGGTTGTACGAGACCGGCCAGTAATAGTCGTCGATGGGCAGCCCCGACGAGGTGTCAAAGTCCTCGACCTCGAACACCTTCACTTCGGGTTCGAGGAAGCCGAGCTGGATCCGTTTCAGCGAGGCGTCATCATAGGAGATCCAGAAGGTGCCGCCGCCCGGAGTATAGATGCGTCGGATGGCGTTGGGCCAGTCGGCGATCATCCCCTCATAGCTCCATCGGCCGTGCTCGCGGCGAATGACCCGGAGACCCATGTAGGTGGTTCCGAGCAGCACTCGTTTGCCATCGGGCGCGACTGCGACGCTCTCCAGGGAGAGCGAATCCTCGACGGTTTGCGCGGTGAGGCTGTTTGGCATAATCTCATACAGCGCGGTGGAACCGGCGACGAGGAGCCTGTCGCCGAACGGCTGCAGCCTCCAGACCCAGTCGTCCGCTCCCGCGATCCGGTCGAAGGTCATCGCGGCGCCAGTGACGGTGGCGGGGTGGGACCTGAAAACGCCCTGATCGGTGGCAACGTAGATTTTCCCCTCGAAGCGGACGATATCCATGATGTTGCCGACGATACCGAGGCGGTGGTCGAAGTACTCGGCGGGGTCGCTGTCGTCGATCCGGGCGAGTCCGTAGTTCATCGTCACCCAGATGCTCCCGGTGCGGCTGAGATAGAGTCCCTGGACGGCGTTGTCAGGGAGGCCCGTGGTACGGTTGATTTTCTGGAGAATGCGCCCCTTCCCGTCGAAGATGGCGACGCCGTTGCGCAGTGTCGCGAGGGCGAAGCGGCCGTGCGGCAGGACAATGCAGGCGTATCCCTGATACTTCTTGCTGAGCCGGGTGATTTCGCCTTCGAACTGGGTAAACGTCTTCCCGTCGTAAATCAGCCAGTCGCTGTTGAAGCTGTGATTGTTGCCGGCGAAGAGAATCCGCCCGTTTTCGAGCGGCAGATAGCCGATGGGCATGTACTCTTTCAATCTCTCGCCGCCCGGCGGGGTGACGAGCGAGTCCGCGGCCAGCTCGCGCAGTCCGCGATGCCTCTGTACGATGTAGGTGTGCCCGTGCACCCGTCCGAGAAACCGAACCCAGCTGCCCTCGGGGAAGACCCAGGTTTTCATCGTGCCGCCACCCGGCTGTGCGGGGTCCGGAACCCATCGGTAGAGCCGGTAGTCGTCCACGAAAAGGACGCCTTCCGGGGTTGCGATTGTGTACCACACCTTGCCGACATTGCGGAGTGAATCAGGCAGGGCGGATTTCAGCGACACGATTGCAGGAGTGCGGTCGGCGCTCAGGTCGAGGTAGCCGATGTCGCCGTCGAAGCCGATGAAAATCCGATCATCTTTCCCCACGGCGAGGGAGAACGGACTTCTCCTCCGCGGATGGATTACGGTCTCCCACCGTTCCCCGTCGAAGATCAGCAAACCCTTCAGGTCGGCGACGTAGATAACGCCCTGGCTGTCCTCGCAGGTGCTGAAGGTCTGGCCCCAGCCGCCCATCTGCGCGGTCGAGAAGGTTTCCATGCCGGGCAGGCCGGACTCGTTGGTCCGGGCAAGCGCAGGGGACGCGGCGAGGGCGATGAGCAGGCCGAAGCTCACGGCCGCCGGGTAAACAGCAGCGAGGGCAGGGGACGGTTTGGCAGCACGATGTTGTCGAACGGGCTGCATCTCGAAATCGAAACTCCTGTTTTGCGACCGGTAACAGAATGCGCGGCAGAGGTGGCGATGAGCGAACGGCGCGTCCAGGTCAACGGTTCGGGAGTGCGAGCCAGCGAAGCGGGGGCCGGCCGCTACCCCGCCTCCGTGGCGATCACCGGAAATCCCCGGCGCGGGAAACCCGGACGAGCCCGGCGAAAGCAACCCGCCGCCGTTCCGTGAGAATTTGAAATTTCCCAAATCTTACGAAAAAATCGGCTGGGATGAAAAGCGTTGGAACGCAGATATTTTTCAACATACGAGATTGAGAGGCGGCAGGGGCGGAGTATCTGCGCGCGATGAACACGGGAATCACGTTTTCAGGTGAGACCCGGCCCCGACCGTTCGGGGCCGGGCGACGCTGTCGACGTCCACCCGACGAAATTGCATTATTGAAACGGCGTCAGGTCTCCGC
>CAZIDZ010000086.1:0-1149 GCA_964538455.1 uncultured bacterium | reverse complement strand
GCTGTCGACGTCCACCCGACGAAATTGCATTATTGAAACGGCGTCAGGTCTCCGCCGGCGCTAACGACCTGACGCAACGGAAAACGCTGTCTACTAACATTAAAACAGAGATCCTTCCCCGACGTATCGGGACAGGCACTTCGTTCAGGATGACTGCAAAAGCGAGATTGCTGCGTCACTGCGTTCCTCGCGATGACACCCCATGCCGCTGAAAGGTGGGCTACTCATTGAACTCGGATACCCGATCCCGGCCACTCGGGATCGGGCCACCCGGCGACCTGTGGAAACCGCGGGAGCGGAGAGTTTCCGAGCGAGAAACCTCAACCGGGGCACACGGCGGCGCAACTCTCGCGGCGTGGACGAAACGCACTTTTTGCCCGGTCCGATTCTGTACCCGCTGCGCGGATCACTATCTTGATCTCCTGCTTGCATTTGCGCCCGGCCGCCGCGGAGCGGGCCGGGAAAACGGTTACACGCTGTTCGGGGCACTGCGTCCCGGTATGGCGCGAAGGGTTGCCAGCGGTTTAAGCGGGGGAGTGAACGCGGGGGAATAGGGGTCAATGAACGGCGTGCAGAGCCCCCGCGAGACACGAGGTGTTCGATGCGGTCCTATGCGGCGTACGCGCTGATCGGAAAGCGGGATGAGGCGGGAAAGGGGGTTATTCCGTCTCACCTGATGTTCTATTCGCAGCAGGGGACGCCCTCGTGGACGCTGGTCGAGGTGAGAAAGGCGGGCGCGGAGTCCTCGCCGCGAAAAGACATTTGCTGGACGACGACGGAGGAGCACGCGCTCGAGGACGGACTGCTGCTGCTCGGGATGCATGTCTATCGGGCTCCCGAACTGCTCGATCTGCCCGGGGAGAGGCTGGCGAGTCCAGACGTTGACACGGTTGACCCGGCAGGCCAGTTTGGCGAACAGCTGCTGGCGAAACTGCGGGAGCGGTGCAGGCGGGTTTCAGGGCCGGAAAAATGCATCCTCACGGTGTACGTCGAATCGCCGCTGGTCAATCAGTGGCGGATGGTGGACGACTACGCGATGGATGTGGAGCTGTGTCTCCCGCTGGCGCTGCACCAGACGTCGGTACGGATCTAAGGGAATCCCGGATTCGTAAAGCGGGCGGCGGACTGGGGCGTAAATCTGGGACAGTC
>CAZIDZ010000085.1:0-4959 GCA_964538455.1 uncultured bacterium | reverse complement strand
TTGCCCGGCTTGACCGGGCAATCCACATCTGTAGCCCGGCTTCTCGCAAGCCGGGTTTTCATTGGTGTGAAACCCGACCCTGAGGGGTCGGGCCACCATTCGCTACTTCAGCTTCTTCGGCCAGGCGCGAATCTCGACCGAGTGAGCCAGCAGAGCGCGGTAGATTCGGAGGTTCAGCGCCGCGCCCGTGATCCCGGTGTGCAGTTCGGCCTCATGCGGCTCATCCTCGACTCCCAACCGTTTCGCGATCTTTGAGCCTGTCAGGCGCCGGTCGTCCTGTGCCCAGGCCATGCTCGGAATGTCGAGCACGTAGTAGTGGTACAGTTCCCGCCAGCTCCGCCCCTCCGACCGCATCAGATGATCGAGGAAAGCCGTGTCGAACTGGCTGTTGAAAGCGACGATCATCACATGCCTGCCGCTGTCCAACCTCGCGTGGAAGCGAAAGAGGCTGTCCACCGCCTCGGCGGGACTGAGAGCGCCGCGCTGCTTCCACAGATCAGGATCGAAGGCGTTGACCGCGATCGCCTCCTCGGCGGCGCGTTCGGGGTAGTCCGGTTGAATGAGGATATGGGTACGGCCGATCTCCCCGCCCTCGAGGTCGGTGAGGATCAGGCCGATGTCGATCATCTCATGGTAGCCGGGGATGAGGCCGGTGGTCTCGACGTCGATGAAGGCGAGCAGCCAGTTTTCCGGATCCTCGTCGGGCCATTGGAAACCGGTCTGCGCCCGAGAAATGGGCGTGCACATAAGAAATAGAACGAGCGCTATCCAGTTTCCAGGTGTAAACCGCTTCATTGTGGGACCCTATCCGGTCTGCCTCACAATCCACGTCGCGTCATAAATGCCACAGCGGAACGTGAACAGGGACAGTATACTCACAATCCCGGCTGTTTGGGATTGTGAGTATACTGTCCCAGATGAAAATTCACACCCTCCTGACCACCAGCAGCGTGATGTCGTCCGACTGCTCGGCGCCGCGGGTGAACGCGGCGATGGAGCGGTAGATCTTCTCGACCAGCGTATCGGTGTCGGCGCCGAGGTTTTTGCGCACCACCTTCGCGAGACGCTGTTCGCCGAACATCTCCCCGTTCGCCTTTTCCGCCTCGGTGACGCCGTCGGAGAAGAGCACCAGCACCGCCCCCGGCGGGAAATCCACCTTCACCTGCTCCTTGGGCATGTCCGGCATCGTGCCGAGTGGCAGGCCGGTCGACTCCAGCCAGCGAATCTCGCCCTCCCTGTCCATCAGCAGCATGCTGTTGTGGCCGGCGGAGATGTAGTGCAGGTGGTCGCTGTGAATCTTGGCGAGGAACATGGTGATGAACGAGGTCATCGGCATCACGTTGAACAGGTGCCGGTCGATCTTCTCCATCTGCAAGAGGGGGTCCTCGCCCTGTTCCTCGAGGTAGTTGACCAGGGTGGCGAACCCGCTCATCCACAGCGCCGCGCCCGGGCCTTTACCGGTGACGTCGCCGATGAGCACGATGTAGCCGCCGTCGGGGGCGTGGATGGCGTCGTAGGTGTCGCCGCCCATCTGTCTTGCGGGGCGGTAGAATCCGGAGATCTCGATCCCCTCGGGCGGGGTGAACTCATGGGGGATCAACCGCTGCTGGAACGCCCTGGCGACCTCGAGTTCGGATTTCATCCGCCGCCGCTCGAGCTCCGCCTCCTGCAGACGGCTCTTGTTGATCGCCAGCGCCGCCACGACCGCGAAGGCCTCCAGCCGCGCCTGGTCCTTCTCCGTGAATTCCCCACCCTGCGTCTGATTCAGCACCTGGAGGGTGCCGATCACCTTCCCGTTCACACTCAGCGGCACGCAGAGATACCCTTTCGTGGTCATCCCCGTTTTCTCATCGACCCCCGAGAAAAAGCGGGAGTCCCCCGAGATGTCCCGGAGGCGCACCGATTCGTTCCGCTTGGCGACCCATCCCGCCACACCCTCGCCGATCGGCACCCGGATCGACCGTGCGACTTTTTTCGAGAGATTGGTGGCAACCGCCATCTCAAGGCAGTGTTTGCGGTGGTTGACAAGGAAAAGGGAGGCGCCCTCAGCGAGCAGAAGATCGCGCGCGGAAATGAGAATCTGTTCCATGACCTGCTCGCTGTCGCGCGCCACCAGGACCTGGCGGGTCGCCTCAACAAGCGCCCGGGATGTCGTGTCGAGCTCAGCTTTCTTCGCAGGCGGCATCTTCACACTCCAGTTCAATCTCACTGTTGAGAAGACTCATAGCGGGTTTCAGGATTTGAAAGCAAAAGCTAGGCTGCCCAAACCCTGCCCGCAACGATAGAATGAAGGGAGAACGGGGAGATGCGTTCTCGTTGCAGACCGCACGCTCCCCGTTTAGCTTGCAGCTCCCATGCACAGGAGACGTGGACGATGGCCTCGCCGCTGCAGGAACTGATCGCGCCCGAATCCAAGGCTATGGTCTGGGTGGACCATGACCGCGAGCTCGCGCTCGGTCCGTTCGCTTTCCCGAAGGAAGTACCCGTGCCGGTGGCTGCGGCGGACAACGGGCTCGCCCGGTCGAGCTGGATGCAGGTCCCCGCGGAAGGCCGGCTGCTCTCGGCGCATGAGGATCGAGATCCGGAAGATGAGAAGTTCGACGGCGAAGAGGCGCTGCGCGCGTACCTGGGAAATCATCTCGCGGACGGTTCTCCGGATTTCTTCCGGCTGATCGACCAGGTCGGGCGGTGCCTGCTGGTCCACGCGACGTTCGGGGAAAACCGGGAGTGGCAACAGGAAGCCGAGGAGATTTTCGCACGCGTGCGCAAGGGGGACGAACTTTTCGACCTGCTCGTCGCGCGCGCCGTGGAACGGATCGAGCAGGGGGCGCTGCACACGGACCGGAACGAAGGAAACCTGGCGCTCGCGGAATACCTGCTCGCCCGCCTGATGCTGCACGGCGCACACCTGATCAGCCCGGCCACCCCCGGCGTGTCCTATGACCTCGGGGTGCTGCTGCACGATCTCGCGCACCGTCTCAGTTTCGACAATGAGAAGGAAGACACATTCTGGCGTGAGGGGCTCAGCCGTGAGAGCCGGGATTACCTGCAACTCGCGATGGCCGACGAGGAGATCCGTGATGTGACCCCCGCCTATTACCTGCTCGGCGTCAACCGCGAGGTGCTCGGAGAACTGGAGGGTGCCGCGCTGGCCTATGAGAAGTTTCTCGACACCCGCGCCGCGAAATCCTACCCTCAGCTCCGAGAGGAGGTCGCACAGCGGCTGACGGAACTGCGAAAGGACCTATCGCAGAAATAGGCGGAAAAATTCGCAGTATTTGGAATTCTTCCCGATCATACTGATAACATTCGAGTAAAATTTAGCATTATTCTGGCTCGGAGCCCATGCACGATTCCTCACGAAGTCGCGATCGAGTTGACCTCGGCAAGCGGTGGGAGTATTTTTCATCCTGCCTGTATTGCGGTTGCGCAACTTCGCAATCGCCGCGGAGGAGTGTGCGGATCACTGGAGGCAAATCGGTTCGTGAGATCCCGCAAGCGCTATCACTTGCTGGTTGAGCGAGAGGGGAGCACCCGGCTGGAGCGGATTATCGTCGGCGGAACCGCATTGCGGATCGGCGGCCTTTTGACGCTCATCGGACTGACGACTTTGATCCTGCTCGGCGTGCTGGCGCTCAGCGAGTATCGTGTCCGTCAACGCACCGGCAAGCTGATCGCCGAAAACCGGCTGCTCGGATACCAGTTGAACCAGGTGCAGGACCGTCTCACCCAGGTTGTTTCCCGGGTCGATTCGCTCTCCAACGAGGAAGAGGCGATCCGTGTCAAGGTGAACCTGCCGCCGCTCGGTGAGGATGTCCGGCGCGCGGGCGTCGGTTCCCTGATTCCTTATGAAGGCCAGGTGATCGGCGACGAACGGATCGAAAACCTGCTGCGTTCGCTCGACCAGGTGGAACGCGAGCTTGCGGTTCAGAAACAGTCCTACTCCGAGATCCGTGATAAGCTGGTCAGCGATGAGAAGCGGCTGAAACACATCCCGTCGATCATCCCGATCAACGCGGGCCGGTTGACGGATGGTTTCGGCTACCGGCGCGATCCCTTCACGCACCAGATCCGGTTCCATTACGGCGCCGACTTCTCCGCGCCGACGGGAACCCCGGTGTTCGTTTCCGCGGACGGCACGGTCACCAAGGCGCACCGTGTGCCAGGCTTCGGCAAAGTTGTGGAGGTGGACCACGGCTACGGCTTCACGACGGTTTACGGCCACCTCAACGATTATATCGTGCGGCGCGGACAACGTCTGAAACGGGGCGACCAGATCGGGTACGTGGGCAACACGGGCCGTTCCACGGCGAGCCACCTTCACTACGAGGTGCGAGTGAAAGGCCGCCCGGTGGACCCGCTCGACTACTTCTACGAGGGGTACCAGCTCTGGGCGGGACGGTGATGGTTGGATGACTTCCGAGTGTAACGGACCGGTCATTCGACCGGTTTTTTCGTATCCTCCCGTCAGGGCAACGATGAGCCCTCAGATGAAACCGCACTGAGGATTCGCAGTATATTACAGAAAGAATAGTGAGCGATCCGCTCATGTTGTTCTTTGACAGGTCGAATGCGTTGAACAGACGCCGACCTCTTCTCGATTTGGGGACGATTGGTTTCGACGGGACGATGGGAGGCGTTGCTGGCGCGCCGGGGCCGTTCTCAACCCCGTACCCTTGGGAACAAACAACAACTGCCGATAACGGCTACGCTCTCGCGGCTTAATTGACCGCGACGTCCCCCGTCCGCCACGTTCACCCGGCTGGCGATGGGACGACGCGAAGGGTGGACTGCTCGTAACGGACGACCTCGGGCCGTTGCGCTAAGCCTTACGAGGCTGGACGGAACCTGCCTGTCGGCTGGCTCCAGGGAACCGTCGAGACCCAGTAAACCGACTACGCGCGTAGAGGGCAACGTGGCCCCGTTTCCGGACCCGGGTTCGACTCCCGGCGTCTCCAC
>CAZIDZ010000084.1:0-5476 GCA_964538455.1 uncultured bacterium | reverse complement strand
GCTGGAACATAAAGCGGATATCCCCGGATTCGAGAATCCGGGCTACTCGCTGGCGGAACGCAAAACGCCCTTCCACCGGAAGGGCGTAGTCAATCTTGAACGGTGCATTATCCGCCAAGATCAAGGCGGATAGCAGATGAAAGCGGCATCAGACGGAATGACGGCGAGGGCCGCGCTTGCGATCCTTTTTGCTCTTTTTGCTTTCCGCCAACTTGTTGTTCAATTCTTCGGCATCGAACATGTACACCATGGTGTCGCCCTTGCCGCTCGAAAAGAACGAAATATCCAGCCGCTTCACCATCTTGCGGACCTGTTCAACAGTCAGGCCCATGTCTTCCGCGTATTTGCGGTCGCTGATGTGTGCCGTGGACATAAAGAGCACCTTTCTTCGTTTGGGAATACAAATTGAAGCTTCCCGTACACTGTACTCATCCAAGCGTTTATGCAGCAATATCGTTTCAAGTATCTGCGAGATCAAGCGGAAGAATGAGGATAAAACGTTCTCTGAGCGCATCATCTCCAGGAGATCACTCAATGATGAGCTCGAACATGAGCTTAAAAAAGTGAAACATTACCTATTGATTGCAAGCAAAGTCTTGGTTTTTGTTGTCACTCTCAAGCTTGCCAGTACGTCTCTAATCTTTTAAAAACGCTGGGTAGAGAGTCACCGAGAGTATTTCGTTGTCTTCTTTTTATTGCTTTTCTTCCCACTCAAGATCGAGGATTTCAGCCGATGTTTGGAGCGAGATGGCGATTCCCGGCAGCACGCGGCATCCACATCCAACTCTATGAATAACAGTGGATTTCCGGCTCAGGAACGGCGGACTCGAGGGCCGAAGGGGAGTGTGGCGAGGAAGAGCACCGCGGCGGCAAGGACGACGGTTGCGCCTGTTGCGCTGTCGAGCATCCATGACGCGGCGAGGCCGATGACGGAGGCGACGAGGGCGATGACGACGCTCCAGGCGAGCGCTCCGCTTGCGTTTCGCGCGAGGTTTCTGGCCGCCGCCGCGGGCACCACCATCAGCGAAGTGACCATCAACAGCCCGACGAGGCGCAGGCCGACGAGGGCGACAACGGCCACCCAGAGGGTCAGCGAAGTCTCCCAGACCTTGGCGCGGATGCCGTGGGTCCTCGCCAGCGCTTCGCTGGTGGAGATCAAGAGGAGTCTGTTAAAGGCAACAATTTCAAAGACAACCGTTCCAACAAGGACGATCGCCGTGAGCGCGATATCGAGGGAAGTCAACGTCAGGATGTCGCCGTAGAGCGCGGCCTGAAACTGCTGCACCAACCCTTTTCGGACGCTGACGATGACGATTCCGAGGGACATGGCGATCGCGAGCAGCACGGCGATCAAGGCGTCCCGGGAAAGCGAACTGTGCCTGCCCAACTGAATCAGCACGATCCCGAGGGCGAGGCCGAACAGCAGCGTGCTGATCCGCACATCCAGCGACAGCAGCAGCCCGAGCGCGATGCCGGTGAAGACGCTGTGGCTGATCGCATCCGAGAAGAAAGCCATGCGGAAAGAGACGACGTGAACGCCGAGCGCGGCGCATGCGGGGGCGAGCAGCACCAGCGCCAGCAGCGCGCGGAGCATGAACGGCTGGGAAGCCCAGCCGGTGAGGGAGGAGAAAAACTCGTTCACGGCTTCGCTCCGGCATTGTTGTGCCGGCGAACACGGGCGGTCGCTTTCATGCCATGCGTGTGAGGTCCGAACAACAGTACGAGGTGCTCCTCGCTGAGCACCTCGGGGACGGGTCCCTCAAAGAGCACCCGGCTGTTCAGCCCGATCGCGCGCCGGGCGTGGTCGGCGACGACGCCGAGGTCGTGAGTAATCAGCAGCGTGGTCGTACCATGTTCGCGGTGGATCTTTTCGACGAGCGCGCAGAAGAGCTGGTGGCCGGTGATGTCCATTCCGGTGTTCGGTTCATCCAGGATCAGCAGGTCCGGTTTGCGGAGCAGCGCCTGCGCGAGCAGCACCCGCTGGAACTCGCCGCCGGAGAGGCTGTCAAGGCGGTTTCTTGCGAGTGTGGGAATCCCGACGTCCGCGAGCACCTCTACGATCGCATCGCGAGCCTGACTTTTGACGCCGCTCCAGACGGGCCGCCGTGAGAGGCCGCTGGCGAGGAAATCGGTGGCGGTGAGCGGGGCGCCGGGCTCGATCGTGGTTTTCTGAGGGACGTAGCCGATCCTCGGCGTGCGGCCCAGACCCTCATACTTGATTTGCCCCTGGTAGGGGATGAAGCCGAGCAGGGAGTGGATGAGCGTGGTCTTGCCCGCGCCGTTGGGGCCGATCAAAGCGTTCAGCTCGCCCCCGTTCAACGTCAGCGAAACGTCCTCAAGGATACGCCGTCCGCCCAGGGTGACGTTCAGGTTGTCGATGTGGACGGTGACACTCATTGAGGCACCCCCAGGGCTTCGCGGAGCTCGGCGAGGTTGTCGCGTTCGGCGGTGAGCAGCGCGCCGCGGGCCGGCTCCCCGGTGACTACGGGATCGAGCGTATACACGGTTCGGCCCGACTGTTTCTGGATGCTGCGGACGAACTGTGGATCGATCTGGGGCTCGGAGATGAGAGCGGCGTAGTGGCCCTCGGAAAGCACTTTGATCGCCTGGGCCGTTTCCTGCGGTCCGGGGGGAACATCCGGATCGGTCTGCAGCACCAGTCCGATGCGAATGCCGACCCGTTCTGCGAGCACATTGAACGAAGTGTGAAAGGCGGCGATCTCGGGGTAGCCGGTTTCGGCGGCCAGCGAGCGGTAGGCGGCGTGAAGGGCGATCAACGGATCGGCGAGGGCGCGTGCGCGGGCGAGGATTGTGTCCGCGTGCTGAGGAATCCGTGCGGCGAGGCGTTTGCCGAGGAAAAGAGCCTCACGGGCGAGCAGGTCGGGAGACACCCAGGTGTGCGGCTCCACGGCGCCGTGCTGCTCGTTGAACTTTCTTCGTTGTCCGTTCGGAAACAGGTCGCGCAGGGTGTCCGCGAGAACGATCCATGTTGACGAATCCGAGCCGGCCTGGCGGCGGTTGAGCCAGCCGTCCATACCGAGCCCGTGGAGCACGACGATGTCCGCCTCCCGGACGAGCGCGAGGTCGCCTGGGGTGAGCGTATAGTTATTCGGGCAGCCGGCCCCGGTGGGCGCGAGGTTGACAATCTGGACATCCGGGAGATCTCCGGCGAGGTCGAGGACGAGGTCCTGCACGGGGAGGAAGGAGGTGACGATGAGTGTGGCCGCGGCCTTCTTTTTCCGAGCGCAGCCGCCGAGCGCGAGCAGCGCCAGCAACGCTGTGACGAGCAGAAGGCGCAGATGACGTTTCGTCCTCATGGTCGATCCCGACTGGTTTTGACCGTTCGCAGGGGAAGAAAAACCGGAGCACCCCGGCCCCGGTTGGATGAACGATGCGAGCAAACGTTGTGCGTCTCCGGCAGCCGTTAGTACTGCGTGTAATACAGGTAGCGGTAATCCTGGATCTTGGCGTTTTCACGCTGGTGACGGATCCACTGTGAGAAAATCAGCTGCTGGCGCTTGTCCATGACCTGTTTGATGTACGAGTCCCTGGCTTTTTCCCACTGCTCATCGGTCGGCATCTTCTTGCTACGCAAGAGGATAATGTAGTATCCACGGTCGCCCTTCACCGGTTTGGAGAACTTTCCCGGTTCGAGGGCGAAGGCCGCGGTCGTGAACGCATAATCGCGCCCGACTCCGCCGACGAAGGAGTTGACGGTGAACTCGCGGGGGAGTTCGACCAGCATGTACGGCGAATCCGCGAGCGCAGGCGCGAGGCCGCCCTGCTCGACAGCTTTCGCGTAGATCCCGTCGGCGATCACCTTCGCCTTGTCAAACTGCAGCTCCAGTTTCGCCTGTCGTTCCAGGATCGAGCGCACCTCCTCGAAGGGTTGAACGCCTGCCTTGCGGACCGCGAGCGACTTGAACACGACGATGCCGTTGCGGACGTTGTACGCGGGGCTGATATCGCCCTTCGGCCGGTTGAAGAGGAATTCCCGTGCGGCGCGGTTGTTGCCGAGCACGGGATCGATCCCTTCGCGCATCACGCGTTTCAGGGTGTCGACGCTGAGGTTGTAGACCTTGGCGGCATCTGCGAAGCCGGATTCGCGCGCCTCCTGCTGGAACCCTTCCGCGCGGGTTCGCAGATCGTCGAGGGTTTCGGTACTGCGCTCGATTTTGATCAGGATGTGGCGGGCGTGAATCTCGGTCCCGCCCTCTTTAGTGCGGCGTCCCACGACCTCAATCGCGTGGTAGCCGAACGGGGTGAGCACGGGTCCGACGATCTCGCCGACCTTGGCGTTGAACGCCGCCTCTTCGAACGGTTTGACCATCTTGCCCTTGCCGAACCACCCGAGGTCGCCGCCGTCCGAGGCGTTTGAAACGTCCTCGCTGTATTCTTTGGCGAGGTCGGCGAAGTTTTCGCCTTTCTGCGCCCGCTGAACCAGGCGTTCGATGAGGTCGCGTGCGTCGGTTGTGTCATCCCGCGAGGGGACGTCCGGCATGATGACGTAGGCGATGGAGGCGGAGGCATCCACTTTGAACTCATTCTTCTTCTGCTCGTACATCTCGCGGAGCTTGGAGTCGCTGATCTCAGAGGTGTCGGCCTCCATGTCGCGCGCGGGAATCAGCACGTAGCTCGCCTCCGCCGTGCTTTTTTCGCGCTCCCAGGCGCGGCGGGCTTCGTCGACGCTGGTGACGTCGAACGCCGCGATCCGCCGGAGCAATTTCTGCTGGAGCAGGGTATGGCGGACATCCTGCTCGATCTGGATTACGAGGTTGACGTAATTGGGGTCGGAGAGCACCTGGTGGTAAAGGTTCCAGTTGAAGTTTCCGGTGCTGTCGCGGAAGGAGGGATTTTGCGCGATCGACTGGGGAGGCATCTGGCGGACGGCAGTCGCCAGCTCCTTGTCGGTGACGGTGATCCCCGCCTCCTGCTGGGCGTGCTGCAGCAGGATGTCATTGACCATGTTTTCCCAGACCTCGGAACGGATCTGGTCGGACCGTGAGGCGCTGACCTCCTGGTTTCCCGACTGCTGGCGTTCGATGTTGAACTGGTTCTGGATCGCCTGATCGTACTGTTCGCGGGTGATTTTGACGCCGTTCACCTTGCCGACGATGCCCGGCTCGATGCGGCCTTTGAAACCGCCCATTCCCCAGGAAAAAATGATTGTGGCGACAAACGCGAACACCAGCACCCAGAGGATGGTGGCGGTGTTCTTGCGCATGGTTGACATCATGACTGGATCACCTTTTGTAAACGCACTGCAGTCCGGCACATCGGCCCGAATATAGAGGCCGCCCCCACCCCTCGCAAGCGACAATCCGGCGGGACACTCGCCGCCGGGCAGGAGTTTCGAATGTACACAGCCGGCTGGCGAGGCCGCGACTCCGGGAGTCGCGGGACACTCAGACAACTGAACCGCCCGCAGGATGTGCAGGATAAATAACGCAGGATGTACAGGATGGAGGGCGGCTGG
>CAZIDZ010000083.1:0-5509 GCA_964538455.1 uncultured bacterium | reverse complement strand
GTCCAAATGTCATCTCCGCGAAGGCGGGGATCCATTTTACATCTTGCGAATTAGAATAAACCCTGTTTGCAAGCAAACAGGGGCACATATGCCTGACAAAAGGGGCGCGCAAATCGGGACCGTCCCTAAGACGTTGAGGTTTGGAGGGACTGTCCCGGATTTGCGCCAGGATGACAAAAGCGAGATTGCTTCGCTGCGCTCGCAATGACAAGACAAGCGCCGGGTTCGGAGACCCCTGCCTACCCCTACTCAACCGACTTAGTAGAAACCCGGCCATCCCGCAGGACCATCTCTACATCTTCAGAAAGTGCTCGAGCGGGCTGGCCGGGCCACACGACGATCTGAAATCCGACCCTAAAGGGTCGGGCCACGCGTCGTACTGGATCCCCCGGTCAAGTACGCCACAGGCGTACAAGCCGGGGGATGACAAAAGGGGATGCAAAATGACTATATGAAACCCGGGAAATGAACCTGCGGTTCACGTCCCGGGCCACACGTCGGCCACACGTCCAGCTACAGGGTCGGCGACGCGAGTGCTGTGTAAAGTTCTTCCAGCTTCGCGATCATCACCTCGACGCTGAACTTTTCTCTCGCGCGTTTGCGGGCAGCCTCGCCCATCCGCTGGCGCCAGCGCGGGTCGAGCAGCAGGCGCACCGCGGCGTCGGCGAGCGCCTCGAGGTCGTCGTGATCCGCGAGCAGTCCGGTTTCACCGGCAACGACAACTTCGCCGATGCCACCGTTGGCAAGCGCCACAGTCGGCACACCCGCGGCGGCCGCCTCGACGACCACCCGGCCCTGCCCCTCATTGCGGCTGGTGTTCAACAGAAGGTCCAGCGCCGCCACCAACTCGGGAATATCCGACCGCCATCCCGTCCAGGTGATGATCTCGTCCAGGTGCAACTCGCCCGCGCGCCGTTTCAATGCGTGCAGCATCGGCCCGTCGCCGACCATCAGCACCCGCAGCTTGGGCACCTGCCTGAGGATGCGGGCGGCGACCTCGATAAACTGATCGGGCCCTTTCACCGGCGCGAACCGTCCGAAGAACCCGATCAGCGGGGTTTTCCGGGAAAAACCGAACTGCTTCCGAACCCGGTTTCGTGCGGAGACCGCCGCCTCGAAAGGATCGATTTCGACACCGCTGGGGATGACGGTGAACTGTCCGGGCTGTCCCGCCCCGTGCGCGAGAAACTGGCGCACTTCATCCCCGGTGAGCCCGACGATGGCATCGCATTGGGGCGCCAGCCACTTTTCGATGAAGGTGAACACGCGGCACGCGAGCGGGCCGCCATACCCGCTGAAGATGTGGCCGTGCGGGGTATAAATGGTTTTCCCCCGGTACCGCGCGAGCCGTGCTGCGATCCGTCCGAGCGCCCCGGCCTTCGCGGAGTGGAGATGGAGGATGCCGGGAGGGTCGCGCCTGAGGCGAGCCGTCAATTCGAAGACGGCGAGCAGATCCTTGAGCGGGCGAATCGGGCGAACAAGGTGGGGCAAGACGGTGATACGGCCGTGCAGCCTGCGGGCATAGGGCTCGGGCGGTCCGCCGCCGTGAAGCCCGGGACCGGTCCAGACGTAAGAATCGAAACGGTCCGGGTCCACCCGCTCGACTGAAAGCACGGTGTTCTCCGCGGACCCTCCCGGATCGAGCCTGGTGATCACGTGGAGCACCCGTATCCTTCCGTCCATCCTCCCTCCCGCGAGCCGGAGGCAACCTACTGCCGAGGGGGGCACCCGGACAAGCGTGTCAGGATCATCCCCGCGATCGGTATCGAGCCGCTCCCTGAACTTCAAATCCTACAAAGAAGCGATTGACTCGCGGCACTGTCCCGCCTACTCTCTCCTTTTGATCCGCTCAGGGGGAGCGGTCCTGTCCTCATCGGCACAGCCATGGCAGCAAGCATCCTTTTTTACAGCGATCTGCATCTCTCGCTCGGCCCCCGTGTACCGATCCGTCCCGAAATGCGCCGCATCTGGTGCCGCTTCGGGTGGTGCGGGGAGAGGCTGATGGACCGTTTCGAGGACCGTCTGCGGATGGAGGCCGGGCGGATCCAGCGGATCACGCGTGCCTGGCTCAACCGTCACTCCTCGGAGTACGATTTTCTGATCAACGGCGGCGACCTGGCACTGCCGCTCGCCCGGCACGAAGACCGGCAGAACGCTACGCGGAGGGTGTGGGAGAGCGAACTCGGTGCTTACGGCGAGGAACGGTATATCGCGCTCACCGGGAACCACGAACTGGGGTACGGCTACGACCCGGACCCCGAATGCTTCACGGACCTGATGGACCTGCGGAGCGAGCTGTTTCGCAGCGAGATCAATCAGCTCGGGTTCGGGCGGCGGCGCATCGAGGGGGTGACCATCCTGATCCTCGACAGCGAGCTGCTCTCGCTCGCCGACCAGCGCCCCTACGACCCGCTGATCACCCAACTGCTACAGCGGATGCTGGCGTTGGTGCAGGAGACGGTGGAGACGAGCGACCCGGTAGTCATCTTCACCCACAACACGATGCGTCTGCGGCGCTGGATGATACGCGCGGGAGGGCTCTGGAACCGTCTGCTGGCACGGAAACGGCGCGTGATCTTGATCGGCGGGCACTACCACATTCCGCGAATCATGAAGCAGTCGGGCGCGGAGATTCACTGGTCGGGCGGCGCTTCGTACCCGGAGCCGTGGCTGCGCTACCTGGTGCGCATTCCCTTCACCGGGATCCTACGCGGCGGCGCGGGAGCGGTGGAGATTTTCCTCGAGCGCGGCGGGATTGCCGTGCTGCATCGCGCGTTCAACCATCCGAAGCAACTGATCCAGGTCTCCGCGGCGTAAGCGGGAACGCCGCGCCATTCACGGAAAAAGCGAAATTCTGTTGCTCGCCACCGGTGCAGCCGCTAGCTTGGCGTCAAACGCACCGGATGGGTCCGGTCGACAACCCGCAGACAGCGCGTGATGATCTTTTCCGTCCACCAACCTCACTACCTGCCCTACGCGGGCTACCTGGCAAAAGTGGCGTTCTCGGACGTTTTCGTCTTCCTCGAGGGCGTGCAATTCGTACGCAGAGAATGGCAGAATCGGAACCGTGTGAAGGGGCCGGACGGCGCAGTGTGGCTGACGGTGCCGGTTTCCGGTGAGTACGGGGCGGCGATCCGGGAGATCCGCATCTCGCGCGACGAGACGTGGAAGCGGAAGCACCGGGAGACGCTGCGCCGCTTCTACTCGCGGGCGGAGCATGCGGACGAGGTGGAGAAGTTCATCGAGCTGCTGGACCGTCCCCGGGAATCGCTGGCGGACCTGACGATCGCCACGACCTCCTTTTTCCTTGACCGTTTTACCCCCGCAACACGCCGGCAGACGATGCGAGACCTGGAGCCGCTGCCGGAAGAAGCGAACGAGCGGATTATCGCGATCGGGCGGCAACTCTGCGCGGAGGTGTACCTTGCCGGAAGCAGCGGGCGCGAGTACATGGACCTGGCACGGTTCGAGGAGGCTGGGATCGAGGTCCGTTTCATGGACATGCCGGAAATCCGGTATCCGCAGCTATATGGAGAATTCATTCCGAATCTGGGGGCGATCGATCTGCTGGCGAATTGCGGGCCGGAGGGGTTCGACCGTTACGTGCGCCCCCGTATCGAGCCGGCGTCCGGAACGTAGGAGAGACGATGGTTGAAACGTCGCAACCGAAGCGAGTGCTGGCGCTGGGGGCTCACCCGGACGACATCGAGATCGGCTGTTCGGGCACCCTGCTGAAGCTTGCGGACCGGGGAAGCGAAATCTTCCTCTACATCGCCACCCAGGGAGAACGTGGCGGGGAGCCGGAGCTGCGCAAGACGGAAGGCGAACGGTCCGCGGAGCGGATGAACGTGAAGGACCTTTTCTGGGGCGGTTTCATCGACTGCGAAGTGCCCCACACGGTGGAACTGATCGAGAGCATCGAGAAGGCTGTGAAGGCGAGCCGTCCCGACCTGCTGCTGGTGCACTACACGGAGGACACGCACCAGGATCACCGTGCGCTGGGCACGGCGGCGCAGTCCGCCGCGCGCCGGGTCCCCGATTTTCTTTTCTACGAGAGCCCGACGACGCTTCGTTTTTCCCCGAGCATCTACTGCAACATCGAATCGACGATCGCCCGCAAGATCGACTTGCTGGAGACACATTTTTCGCAGGTGGCGAGGACCAACATCGAAGGGTTGCCGATCACGGACATCGCGCGCGCCTCCGCGATTCGCCGGGGCATCGAGATCTTCTGCCAGTATGCGGAGGCCTTCATGCCGACGCGGCTGATGCTGTGATCGATCCTTCGCGAGGAACAGGACGTATGGCTGAAGCTGAGTTGACAGCTCCCCGTCTCGGACGCGGCTATTGGACAGGGATCATCCTCCACGCGATCGTGCTCGCTGTGCTGCTGACCCCGCCGGTGCTGGAGGCTCTCGCCGGTGCCCATCTGCGCTGGCTGTTCGTTTTCCTTTTCTCCTGGTCGCTGGCGGCGATCCTGACGGCGCTGGCGATACGGATATCCTTCCTGACGCGCACGCTCGACATGCCCTCCGGGAGGAAAGCGCACGCCGAGCCGACACCGCTGCTCGGCGGGTTCGCGGTAACCGCCGCGTTCGGGATCAGCCTGCTGGTGAGCTTCCACTATTCGCTGCCGATGAAAGCCGTCGGGCTCGCGGGATTCTTCATCTGGATCATCGGCTTCATCGACGACCGCTGGGGCCTGCCGGCGAAAGTGAAGCTGTTTGCCCAGTTTGTCGCGGTCGGCATCCTGCTGGCGTTCGGGGTTCACGTCACTTTCCTCCCTCCAACCTGGTGGGGGGATTCGCTCGAGTACGTGATCACCGCGCTCTGGGTTGTGGGGATCACCAACGCGGTGAACTTCCTCGACGGGATGGACGGCCTCGCGGTGGGGATGAGCGCGATCATCGCGGGGTTCCTCGCGCTGGTGGCGCTGCAGACGGGGCAGTACTATTTCAGCATCGTCGCGCTCGCGTTGTTCGGTTCGTGCCTCGGCTTTCTGCCGTTCAATTTCCGGCCGGGGCGGAACGCGCGGATTTTCCTCGGGGACAGCGGGGCGACGTTCCTCGGGTTCATGCTGGCCTCAGCGGCGATCCTTGGCGAATGGGCGGCGGACGACACCGCGGCGATTATCGTGCCGCTGGTGCTGCTGAGCGTGCCCATCTTCGACATGACGCTGACGACGATCATCCGCTTCGGCACGGGCAAGGTGCGGACGATCGGGGAGTGGCTGGCGTTTGCCGGGCGCGATCACCTGCACCACCGGCTCGCAGGGCTGGGGATCGGACGGACAACCGCCGTGATCGTCGTCTGGGCGCTCACCTTTTTCGTCGGGATTTCAGCGGTGATGCTCACTCACGTCCAGGGAGTGTTCGCCCTGATGATGCTGCTGCAGGTGGGCATCCTGTTCGGGTTTGTCACCTTTTTCATGATCTACGTCCGGCACCACCAGATTCGCCTTTTCGTCGAGACCACAAGCTCGAACAACGACTCCACGAACGTTGGCCAG
>CAZIDZ010000082.1:0-5541 GCA_964538455.1 uncultured bacterium | reverse complement strand
GTGCCCGAGGCCGGACTCGAACCGGCACACCCTGAAGGGCACAGCGCCCTCAACACTGCGTGTCTACCAGTTTCACCACTCGGGCAATACTATTGATGCAACCCGGATGAAACCCGGGTGGTCGAGCCACCCGGGCCACCCGCCGCGGGTAGTCCCGGGCTACTTGTTCAAACAAAAATCCTTCCGTCCAAACGACCGGACGTCAGGATGACTACAATCCATCCGCCAAGGAGCTGAATCTACTGGCCCTGAGTCGGCTGATCGGCCGGCACGGGTGTCGTTCCGGTGCCCGTTCCCTGGTCCGTCTGCGTTCCCGTGGCGGGTGTGGCCCCCTCGTCCGAACCGAGGAAGTCCAGCGGGTTCGGCTCGGTCTGCTGCATCTGCTCCTGGGTTACCGAACGCGGGGTGCTCCGTCCCTTCGAGAGCACTCCGAGGAACAGCAGGTTGATACCGAAGATCAGGGCGAGGACGATGGTCACTTTATGGAGCAGCGTCGCCGCCTGGCGTCCGCCGAAGGCCGCGGAAGAGGCGACTCCGCCCGCGATACCGGCGAGCCCGCCGCCCTTGGAGGACTGCATCAGCACAATGACAACCAGCAGCAGCGAAACGGCAACATGAATGAACAGCAACAGTCCGTACAGCATTGTACACCCTCGTTTTTACAGGCTCGCCAATATAGAGGCGCACCGCAGAGCGTGCAAGGCCCCGTGCGGTCATGCCTCCGGCATGGCGGCCGAGATAATCGCAGAAAAATCATCCGCTTTCAAGCTCGCCCCGCCGACGAGACCGCCGTCGATATCCGGCTGTCCGAAGAGCACGGCGGCGTTGTCAGGTTTCACCGATCCGCCGTAAAGAATGCGGATCGCCTGCGCCGTTTCCTTCTCGAAAAGCTCGACCAGCAGCGAGCGGATCTGAGCGTGCACCTCCTGAGCGGTTTCCGGAGTGGCGGTGCGTCCGGTGCCGATCGCCCACACCGGTTCGTAGGCGACCACCAGGATCGCGACCTGCTTCGCGGTGAACCGTTCGAGGGCTCCCCGCACCTGACGGTTGATCACGTCGGCGGTCATTTCCCCCTCGCGCTCGTCAAGGGTTTCGCCGACGCAGATGATCGGGATCAATCCGGCGTCCAGAGCGGTGTGGGCGCGGCGGTTCACTGAAGCGTCCGTCTCCCCGAAATACTGCCTCCGTTCGGAGTGGCCGACGATGACGTAGCGGCAGCCGGCGTCGAGCAGCATCTCCGCGGAAACCTCTCCGGTGAACGCTCCCTTGGTCTCCCAGAACAGATTTTGCGCGCCGAGGGCAACCTTCGATCCAGCGATCATCTCATGCACCGGGGCCAACAGGGGGAAAGGCGGGCAGACGGCAACGTCGACGCCCGACACCGCCGCTGCAGCCTCGACGATTCCCGCCGCAAGCTCACGGGCCGGTTGCGTGGTGAGGTGCATTTTCCAGTTTCCCGCCACAAAGGGGGTGCGCATGATTGATCTCCTCATGTTATTTCCGATCCGTAAGGATCGCGAGGCCGGGGAGCTGCTTGCCCTCGAGGAATTCGAGCGAGGCGCCCCCGCCTGTCGAAACGTGGCTCACCTTGTCCTTGAGTCCGAGTTGCGAGATCGCCGCCGCGGAGTCGCCGCCGCCGATCACTGTCACGGCTCCCTTTGCGGTGGCATCCGCCATCGCCTGAGCCACCGTTTTCGTGCCTCCGGCGAACGGCTCCATCTCGAAAACTCCCATCGGGCCGTTCCAGACAACGGTTTTCGCCTCGGTGATGGTTTCGGCGAAACGTTTGCTCGTTGACGGACCGATGTCGAGGCCGCGCCACCCCGCCGGAACCTTCCCGCGTTTGACGACCTGAGTTTTCGCCCCGGCGTCGAAGGCGTCCGCAATAAGGTAATCCTCCGGAAGCAGCACCTTCGCCTTCGCCCCTTTGAATTTGGCAAGAAGTTCGCCAGCCATTTCGAGCCGCTCCTCCTCGACGAGCGAGTCGCCGACCGCGAGACCTGACTGCTTGTCGAAGGTGAAGGTCATCGCGCCGCCGATGAGGATGGTGTCCACCTTGTCGAGCAGATTCTGGATAACGTCGATCTTGCCGCTGATCTTGGCGCCGCCGAGCACCGCGACGAAGGGACGCTGAGGATTGGCGACGGCGTTGCCGAGATACTCGATCTCCTTCGCCATCAAATAGCCAGCGACGGCGGGCTGCAGGAAGTGGGCGACCCCCTCGGTGCTCGCGTGGGCGCGGTGGGCGGAGCCGAACGCGTCATCGACGTACATGTCGGCGAGCCGTGCGAGCGCCTGCGAAAATTCCGGGTCGTTCTTTTCCTCTCCCTCGTGAAAGCGCGTGTTCTCGAGCATTACCGCCTCGCCGTCCTGGAGCCGTTCGCAGTACATCACGATCTCGGGGCCGACGGTGTCGGGGAGCAGCTTTACGTTCTTTTGCAGCAGCTCGCTGAGCCGTTTCGCCGGGGGCAGCAGGCTGAATTTCTGCTGCGGAGTTCCCTTCGGCCGTCCGAGATGGCTGCAGAGAATCAGCCTTCCGCCGCCGTCGAGCACCTTGCGGATGGAAGGCAGCGCGGCGACGATCCGGCTGTCGTCGGTGATCTGCATGTTTTCATCGAGGGGGACGTTGAAGTCGACGCGCATCAGCACTTTTTTGCCGCGCACATCGACGTCATCGAGGGTCATCTTGTTGAACATGGTCCGCCTTTCAGCAACGGGGGCGCTCCCGGTGGAACGCCCCCTCGGAAAAACGCCCGCTTGAATCCGCTACTTCTTCGCGCGCCTCGCGGTTTTTCGCTTTGGGAACATCTTGGCGATCAGGTCCACCACACGGTTCGAATAGCCCCACTCGTTGTCGTACCAGGAGAGCACCTTGACGAAGTTGCCGTCCATTACCGAGGTGAGCTGCGAGTCGAAGACGGACGACGCGGTCGTGCCGACAACGTCGCTGGAGACGATCGGGTCCTCGCAGTATTGCAGAATCCCTCTCATCGTTCCGGCGGCGGCTTTCGCCATCGCGTTGTTGATCTGCCGCTCGGTAGCGTTTTTCTCGAGTTCGACGACGAGGTCGACGATCGAGCCGTCCGGGACCGGCGCGCGGAGCGCCATGCCGTCCAGTTTTCCCTTCAGCGCGGGGATCACCTTGCCGACAGCTTTCGCGGCACCGGTGGTCGTGGGGATCAGGTTGATCGCCGCGGAGCGGGCGCGTCGGAGGTCGCTGTGCGGGAAGTCGAGAATGCGCTGGTCGTTGGTGTAGGCGTGGACGGTGGTCATCCAGCCGCGCTTAATGCCGAAATTGTCGTTCAAAACCTTCGCGACCGGTGCGAGGCAGTTGGTGGTGCAGGAGGCGTTGGAGACGATCTTGTGGCGCGGTTTCAGCTCTTTGTCGTTGACCCCGAGCACGATCGTCGCGTCGATTTCATCCTTGGCGGGCACGGTGAGGATCACCTTTTTCGCGCCGGCTTTCAGGTGCTGCGCGATCTGCTCGCGTTTGCGGAAGACCCCGGTGGATTCGATCACGAGGTCGACCTTCAGCCTCTTCCACGGGAGCTTCAGCGGGTCGCGCTCGGCAAGGATCTGTATCTTCTGGCCATTGACCACGAGCGCCTTGCCCTTCACCTCCACCTTCCCGGGGAAACGGCCGTGCGTGGAGTCGTACTTCAACAGCTGGCCGAGCGTCGCCGCGTCGGTCAGATCGTTGATCGCGACAAATTCGATATTCTTCTTTTTCAAGCCGGCTTTGAACACGAGACGGCCGATTCGGCCGAAGCCGTTGATCGCAACGCGGGTCGCCATGGTTATCGCCTTTCTCTATCTGTACTTGTTTTCACATGATAAGCCGCTGAAAAGCGGGGAGTACACCCTGTCGGACGCAAGCGAGAACAAAGTAAGGACACCCTATGTGCCGTGCAAGATGGAGTGGAATTGTACCGGTCTCCCCGCGACATCGGCGATAACCGTCACGGGGAGTTCCGGCTTTCCCGGGGAACGTTCCGGTTGGCAGGGAAAGGGCGGGGGCGATACATTCCCCACGACGAATCAAGACGCTGCGAGTGAACAATGTCCCCTTCGGTTTATCTGCTCGTTTTGACTTACAACGGGCGCGAGATGGTGCTGGCGTGCCTCGAGTCGGTGATGCAGAGCAGCTACGACAACCTGCACGTCGTCGTGATCGACAACGGCGGCAGCGACGGCACACCGGAGGCGGTGCGCGAAGCGTGGGGCGACCGCGCCGAGGTGCTGCGCATCGAGCACAACGTCAAATTCTCCCGCGCCAACAACGAGGGGATCCGGCTCGCGCTGAAGTGCGGCGCGGACTACGTGATGCTGCTCAACGACGACACGGTGATGGCGCCGGAAACCGTGTCCGAGCTGGTCAAGGCGGCCGAATCCGACCCAGCGATCGGCTTCGTCGGTCCGAAGATTTACTACTGGAAACCGGAAGACCAGATCTGGTTCGCGGGCGGGCTGATTTTTCCGGCGCGGGGAACGGCAGCGCACATTGGAATCCGCGAAAAAGACCACGGGCAGTACGACGAGCCGCGGGACGTGGACTACATCACCGGCTGTGCGATGATGGGCCGGTGCGCGATGATCGAACGGATCGGGCTGCTGGACCCGGCGTACAAGGCGTACTACGAGGATTCGGACTGGTGCACGCGGGCGGCACGGGCGGGCTGGAGACGGGTGTACGTTCCTTCCGGGAGGGTCTGGCACAAGATCTCGGCCTCCACCGGGGGGCAACTCACCGCTTACAAGGTGTACCACAAACTCCGCAGCGGATTCATCTTTTTCCGCCGCTATTCACGCTGGTACCACCTTTTCACCATCCCCCTGTTCCAGATTTTCGACGTGGTGCGGGTGCTGTTGCTGGTCGCCCGAGGCAGGGTGGCGAACACCTGGAACGAAAAAACTGCCTCGGGGGCGGATCATGAGTGAAGAAACCGAGTGAAGTGCCGATTATTCCACGAAAAGGCTATGGCCCTGCCGAAATGTACAGAGGGTCCCTGCGAGGGCGCCGAACGGCGCCGAAAGATGTGTACGGGCTTCCTAGGACTTGATTTCGCCCGTTCTTGTTATCCCATCCAGTAGTCAGAATGCTTGTCAACGTGCGGCTTTGTCATCCGCACGCCCGCTTGCTTCAACGCCTCCCTGAATTTGGTGGCGAATTCCCCGGATTCGTCTTGGGGGGTCTTGGGCTCCACCGTTTCCCGAACGGTTCTCCCCGGCCGCTCGGTATTGGGACGGATCTGGGGAGGACGGGAATCATTATGGATTTCCATGATGCCCTCCCTGAGTAGACCAAAGGGTCTGAGATAAAGATAAAACCAAAAACGCGAATCGAATCACATTGTTTGCACTCGGCGACCGTTCTGAAGTTCCGTCAAGAGTTTGTACATGGTAAAAATAGCGAGAGACCGGGGAGACACGGGGGTCTCCACACGGGTAGCGGCGGTGTACGCAGGCGTCCTTTGCGGCGGATTTCACGGGGGGCTATCCCCCGGCTTTTCACCCTTGCGGAGAGGGCGGGATTCGAACCCG
>CAZIDZ010000081.1:0-5617 GCA_964538455.1 uncultured bacterium | reverse complement strand
CCCTCCTCACGGGCCAAACGGCGGGTCATCGCCTTCGCGTCCCTGTTTGTTGCGTTCCTGGATCGCGTGGCGATGGTCCCCCTTCTCCCTGCCCTGAGAGGGGGGTGCAGGCGCCTCCGCCGAGTTTCCACAGTAAATCGTTAGGTTATATTAACACTCAAAATGCGATGAGATCTTCTGATTGTGGAGGGCAGTGCCATGAAACGAAACGCATCAGCCGTATGGTCCGGGAACCTGAAAGGCGGAAAGGGGACGATCTCGACCGCCAGCGGCCTCTTCAATGAGGCGCCGTATTCTTTCAGCAAGCGGTTCGAGGACGAACCCGGAACGAACCCCGAGGAGTTGATCGCCGCCGCACACGCGGGCTGTTTCTCCATGGCGCTCTCCAGCCAGTTGGAGCAGGCCGGATTCACCGCGGATCAGATCAGGACGACGGCGGAGGTCACGATTGAGAAGACGGACGCCGGGTTCACGATCACAACGGTGCATTTAGACGTGACGGCGAAAGTGCCGGGGGCGGACGCGCAGGCGTTCCAGACAGCCGCCAACAATGCGAAAGCCGGGTGTCCCGTCTCCCGCGTGCTGAACGCGGAGATCACGATGGACGCACAACTTGAGACGCAGCAATAGCACCGGCACATGGAATTGATGACGGCATGCCGCCCGTAATCCATCGCCTATGGAAAGAGAGAGGCGGCAAATCAGCGTGAGCCTGATTTCACGCCGCGTGTTCACACTGTATGCGAAGATGGCGGGAAAGAGGAGGTGCCCATGTCGATTCGACCGATCAAACGGATTGTTCAGGCCAGACCCACCCTCGAGGGCGCGGGAGTCCATCTTCGCCGGGCCTTCGGTTTTGGTGAAACGTCCGATTTCGACCCATTCCTGCTGCTTGACGATTTCCGCAACGAGCGTCCCGAGGATTACCTGGCGGGCTTTCCGTGGCACCCTCACCGGGGCATCGAGACGATCACCTATGTGCTCGCGGGAACCGTGGCGCACGGCGACAGCATCGGCAACAGCGGCGTCATCGGCTCCGGCGACGTCCAGTGGATGACCGCCGGGAGTGGCATCATTCACCAGGAGATGCCGAAGGGGGACGCGGACGGCAGGATGCACGGCTTTCAGTTGTGGGGAAATCTGCCCTCGTCGCTGAAGATGACCGCGCCCCGCTACCAGGAGGTGAAATCGGGCGACATCCCGGTGGTCACGGACGATGACGGGACCCAGGTGCGCGTCGTCGCCGGAAACTTCTGGGGACAGAAGGGTCCGGTGGACGGGGTCGCCGCAGATCCGATCTACCTGGACGTCTGGGTGCCGCCGGGCGTCAGGAAGTCGCTTCCGGTCGAAACCTCCCGTCACGCCTTCGCCTATGTTTTCGAGGGCTCGGGACGGTTCAGCAACGCCTCCGGTCCGCTCGCGGTGCCCACCGAAGGCGCCGATGGGGTAGTGCTGTCAACACCAACGGACGCCGACAACCGTTCGCTCGTTCTCTTCGACAACGGCGACGAGGTCACCGTGCAAGCCGGGGAGCAGGGGATCCGGTTTCTCCTGGTCACGGGCAAGCCGATCGGCGAGCCTGTGGCGTGGCACGGACCGATCGTGATGAACACCGAGGAGGAACTGAGGCAGGCGTACGAGGAGCTTCAACGGGGGACATTCCTCAAATCCTGATCCAAACGTAACGCGGTCTCAAGAAGGCGGTGGCCCGGGACTTCAGTCCCGGATTTCATGTCATACCGGTGCTCCTCCCGCCCAAAATCCTGTTGAATGACTGCACATTTGTTTATATCTTTTTCAGACGTTTTCAGCGACAGGAATGGCAGCGCGGCACTCGCCGTGCTCCGCCAAAGACTTTTTCACCGCCACACCGCCGGGATTATCTTCGTGATATCCCGGACTTTAGAGAGCCGGATTCAGCGCTGGCTCGGGGTCGCAGAGACCTCCAGCCGGCAGATCTGTGAGGGTTGTCATGGACAACAGGGAGATTGACAACTTCCGGTCTCGGCTCGCCGATCGACGTGAAAAACTCGTCACCGCCATCTCGGCCTCCGAAACGACTGAACGGTACCAGGCGCTCCTGCAGCAGGTGGACGACGCTCTCGCGAAAATGGACAACGGCACTTTCGGCGTCTGCGAATCCTGCCACGGCGAAGTGGAGGTGGAGCGTTTGATCGTCGATCCGCTCGTGACCTTCTGCCTCGACTGCCTGACGGAGTTCCAGCAGCGCGAACTGGAGCAGGACCTCGAGCTGGCGTCCACCATCCAGAGTACGCTGTTGCCCGAAAACGACTTCCAGCGGGACGGTTGGAGCATCGCGTACCACTACCAGCCCGCGGGGCCGGTCAGTGGAGATTATTGCGACTTGATCCCCGTGAACGACGACAGCGACGATCTCCTGTTTTTCATCGGGGACGTCTCCGGCAAGGGGATCGCGGCCTCGATGCTGATGTCTCAGCTTCACGCGATTTTCCACAGTTTGACGGCTCTGAACATTTCCCTGGGCGAACTGCTCGAACGCGCCAACCGGCTCGTCTGCGAGAGCACCCTCTCGACCCACTTCGTGACCCTCGTCTGCGGCAGGTTGTTCGACACCGGGAAGATTCAGCTAAGCAACGCCGGCCATTGCCCGCCGATCCTCCTGCAGGGGGACAAATCTATCGAGATCGATTCGACGGGGCTGCCCATCGGTCTGTTCTGCAACGGTGGGTATCAGGTTCAGGAGCTTGAGCTGAAACCAGGGGACAGCCTGGTGCTGTACACCGACGGCCTCAGCGAGACCTTCGACGGGCAGGGCGAATACGGAGCGGATCGGATCGTCGGGGTCGCCGCGTCGAACCGCGGCCTGCACCCGAAGGATCTGATTCAGGCTCACCTCGTCGACCTTAGGGCGTTCGACCACGGCGCGCCCCGCCTGGACGACCTCAGCATCATGGCCATTCGGCGATCCTAGGACAGAGGGGGCGTTGAAGAAGTGAATCCTGAACCCGCACAGTAGCTGGCACAGCCCGAAGCAGCACGCCTCGGCGGCGATCGGACGCTGAAATGAATCAACCCGGAACCATCGGTTCCGGGTTGTCTGTTTTGGCCGATCTATATCAGAAGGCTGCGAACCTGTCCGGGCAGGCGTTAAATCATTTCAGCAGCACCATCCGTCTCGACTGAATGAGGTTGCCCGCTCTCAGTTGATAGATGTAAACGCCGCTCGGGGACATCCGCCCGGAATTGTCAACACCGTTCCAGATCACCTGATGATATCCCGATCCGAGTGGACGGTCGATCAGATGGCGAACGTTCCGTCCAAGGATATCGTACACGGTCAGCCTGACCGTCGTCGCCTGCGGGAGGCTGAAACCGATGACCGTGATCGGGTTGAAAGGATTGGGATAGTTCTGAGCAAGCGTGAATCTGGCGGGCAGCGTCACGTCGCGTTGATAATCCGCGTAATACAATTCTCCGTTGAGCTCCCTTCCCAGCGAATACGCCGTCCCGGCGCTGTCGATGAGGTAGACGTTGACCCAATCCGGGCGCTCGGGAATCTCACCGGTGTCGAACATATCAAACCATCGCTCATCGGTCAGCCTGTCGAAATTGTCGGTAATCTTTTCATAGTAGGACATCGCGGGGCCAACATAGGCTCGATAGGGAGATGGATCGTGAGTCTGTTCAACAAGGTAGACACCCAGATTCACGTCGCCGACGCCGACATGCAGGATTCGTCCCACGGGTGCCCCAAATTCATCTGTTGGTTGGGTGTGGACGTCCGCTACGATATAATCATTCTCATAAGTCAGCTTCGATGATTTGTAGATGTCTCCCTCCCCGAAGAACAATTCCACATACCATCCGTCCGCCGGCCAGCTCGGCCCGCACGGGAACGAGATCCATTCGCTGGTCAGGGTTCGTTTGAGGAAGTCCTTTTCGCCTTGTGTGAACGACGTACCCGCAAGTTCTTTGGACGCGAGTGTCCCGAGCGTATCGGCGAGGGAGCCCAGTCTGGTGAAGTAGTTGACGATGCATGCAATATTGCCATCGTTCTGGGCGTCCAGCAGAGCGAAATAGAGCCCGGCCCGATCGGCGAAATTCTCAAGCTGATTGTAAAATTCGGGATAGGGTTCTACATACCCGTGCGGGTAGGAGCAAACCCAGCCTCCTGTATAGGATTGCTTGGCGTACAGCAGGTTATCATGACGCAATTGCGCCCAGGAAGCCAGTTGGGTGTTCAGTTTCTGCTGATGCCATCCGGTCGTCTTCATGAAGAAAGGCAGGTTGGTGTCATCGGCAGGCGGATTCAGCGAGCGAATGGAATTCAGCCAGATGTTGTATAGAGACTCCGACCAGAACTCCTCGTTAAAAGCGTCGATGAGATACCGAACACTGGCGAGCGCCGTTGCATACTTGTACGTGTCCAACTCGTCCTCGACCAACTGCAGGGCATCGTCATTGCCCAGGGCGAACATCGCGTCGAGCGGATCCGGCATCGGACGCCAGATGTTTTCGCCTTGATATCGGATCCAGGGGAAAACGACTTTTGAGAACACGTACGAATCGATGATAAACCGCTGTCCCAACAACCGGAATGAAACCGGAAGAGGCGGTGGCTCATCGACAGGGTCGTACATGAAAATGCTCGACAGGATTTTCTGATCGGAATAGGGCGACTGTTCAACGGCGGTGGAGAAGGATGAATAGACACTCTCGGTCAGCAGGTCATCCGCACCTTGCAGCCCTTCGTCGGTGATGATGCTCGACAGTTCACCGGTCGTCAGGTTGTCGCTTTCGCCGACCATGAACTCGATGATGTTGTCCATTTCATTGAGTTTGCCGCTCATTCCCGAGTTGTCCAGCAGTTCGGTGAGCAGCACGGAAGCTACATTCATCCTGGCTACATCTTCTTCGGTAATCGGAGGATCAGCTGGCGGATTAGCGAGCAGAAAATCCATTCGGCCGAGCCACATCATGGATTGTAAATACTTCGAAAGCACCGGGTCATCCGTGTAATGCCCGCGGACCGTGAACTGTGAGAAATCGAGATAGCGATATGATTCGGTGAACAGGGGCATCGTGGCGAAGCTCTCGGCCTGGACTGCCTCCCAGTACTGATGGACAAATGCCGCCGTAGCATATTGCGGAGTGACCTCGGTGCCTTCGAGCAGGGATTTTGCCATCGTGATGTACAGGTCAACATCCTCAAGCGGCTTTTCCATCTCCGGATTGGATTGATACCGGCTTAACAGCTCCGGATAGGCCGCGTACAGTGCATCGAGCACAGCGTGCAGGTCCGGCTCAAGGATTTGTATCTCCAGAAGCTTCAGAATCTCGTCGTAGGATCGGTGCAGAGCGTGCAGGATTGCGTCCGTGGAGATAAACACCGGCAGGTCTTTGTGAAAGACATCGATGAAGGCGTCTCCCATCGATCCGAAGTGCAGCCGTTCGGAGACAACGAAATGGCGATCGTTCAGCGAAGCCAGCTCATCGTCAGTCAGCTCGTACTTGATCCGGATCGAGTCGAAATACTCGTAGGACGCCAGATCCGTCGGGGTTGCGGTTCGCGACCAGTAGGGAGTGTGCGGCGGATACATCCCCAGAATGTCCTGGCTCTGCATATTCGCGTGGT
>CAZIDZ010000080.1:0-5898 GCA_964538455.1 uncultured bacterium | reverse complement strand
ATCCTGGTCCAGAGTATGTCCGGAGCCTGCGCTGTCGCTGTTGATGCGATCAACAGGGCAAGTGTGAACACCAAAGTTATTTTTTTCATCTTCTCCCCCTGGTTCTTTTACACTTCCGGGTTCATCCCTGTTCATCCACAGAAGTGATTATCTCTTCAAACTCCTGTTGGCTCAGCCTGCCCAGAACGCGCCGTACGACTTCTCCGTTGTGAAAGAAGAGGTACACCGGTTGCCCGCTGATGCGGAATTTCTCCCAAACCTCCTTCGCCTCCGGACTGACTTTGATGAATCGGACGCGACTTTGGTAATTCACTTCAAGTTCTTTCAGCAGTTCATCTTCCCTGAATCGATCCACTGCGTTACCAAGAAAAACGATTATCACCAACCCGGATGACGAGCCAACCTCCGCCTGCAAATCGTCCACACTGCGAATCGTTTTCATGTCTCTCCCGACGTTTTGCCTCTCTTGGCAATGGCAAAGAGCGTGCCCTGCCTATTTAGCGTTTTGGTTAAATGCGATTGATATGAGGAAAGGGATTGTTAACCTCATGTGGTGCCAGAAGATGCTCAACTGACATATACCGGTTGCGGGGTATGGAGCGGGTGTCGTCTCGCAGGTATTCTTCTGCGTCAGTTTACAGGTGTGTAAACCGTCGGTTTACAGATGTGACAACGTTTGGTTTACAGGGTGGGTGACAATGGGGACGCTTTGAGATTGCTTCGTCTGGTCATCTGCGATAACCATCCTCGCAATGACGTGTTGTTCCATGTCAGTCAGGGCGCTTCAGTTCATACTGTTTAATCAAACGGTGGAGGTATTGGCGTGAAATGCCAAGTTGGCGCGCCGCGCGGGATACGTTCCACAAGTTGTTGTTCAACACATCGCGAACACGGCCCCGGTTGAAGGAGTTGTCCTGGTTGCTACCGTTACCATCCGAGGGAATTGAAGTGTTCCGCTGCGTCTCGGCGTAAGATGCAGGCGATTCCGATGAGACTGTGTTTGCTTCGCCGGCCTCCATCACCTCGCGCGGAAAGTGATGAGGCATCAGCACATTTCCGATGCAGGAGATGATGGCGCTGCGGATGGCGTTTTCCAGCGCCCGCACGTTTCCCGGCCAATCGTTGGCAAGCAGCATTTCCATCGTCTCCGGAGCGATCGTGTCGCAATTGCGGTTGAGACTCTCACGATACCTATCGAAGAAATGCTCCACGTAGACGGGGAGGTCATCCTTCCTTTCCCTGAGCGGCGGGATATGGATCGAGACGACGTCGAGACGGTAGTAAAGGTCCTCGCGGAAACGGCCATCCGCGATCCTGGCTTTCAGGTCACGGTTGGTGGCGGTGATGATGCGCGCGTCGGTGACACGCACCTTCGTCTCGCCGACACGTTCGTACTCGCCCTTTTCAAGCACTCGTAGCAGGCTGGCCTGCATCAGCGGCGAAATATCACCGATTTCGTCCAGGAACAGCGTCCCACCGGCAGCCGCCTGAAATCGCCCGTCCCTCTCATTGATCGCACCGGTGAAGGCGCCTTTCACGTGGCCGAACAGTTCGCTCGCCAGCAGGTTCTCGTTCAGCGCGGCGCAGTTGACCACGACGAAGGGCCCATTCTTGCGAGGGCTGTTCTGGTGCAGGGCAGCCGCCACCATCCCCTTGCCGGTGCCCGTTTCTCCCTGGATGAGCACGGTCGCAGTCGTGTCGGCGAGTTCGTCGATCCTGTTGAACACCCTGATCATCGCGGGGCTGACGCCCAGCATATCGCCCACCGGCGCACGCTCTTCGATCTTCCGTTCAAGTTGATACAGCCGTGTGACGTCGCGGAAAACCAGGAGTACGCTATTTTTCCCCGGCTCGCCCGAAGGCAACGAACTGATGTTGACGACCAGTATCAGGTTCTCATCATCACGGTGATGGGTTACCTGGAAATCATGAATTGGATTGCCGGATTCGAGGCATTGCCGGATACCGTCAACCATCGCCTCCGGAAGCGGAACAGCCGCATCGTCGAAGCTTCTTCCGGCCAGCTCTTTTTCTTCGACGCCGAGGATGTCAAGAGACGTGCGGTTCAGTTGGTCGATAACACCTCGTTCATCGACCGAAAGAATCCCCTCGTCGACACCGTGAAAAATGGCATCCAGGCGCCGGCGTTGGCTTTCCCTCTCCACTTCCACCGCTTTGCGCTGATCCACTTCTGTGTTCAGCGCATCAACCGTTCTGGTCAGCTCGGCAGTCTGGAGGTCGACTCGCTCCTGAAGCTTCACATTGTTGACGAGGATCCTGTGAGTCCGTATCCGGACAACACCGTAGACCATGCCGACGAGGGCAAGGAGATACAGACCGTATGCCCAAACCGTGAGGTACCAGGGAGGAACAATCCGAAAAGAGAGAGGGGCAATTTCGCTCGTTCGGCCAAGGGCATCCATAGCGTATACCTCAAAACGGTATGTACCCGCATCAAGGTTCATGTATTCCTTGACCGATTTGTCGTTCCAGTCCGACCATTCATCTTCATAGCCAACCAACCGATAGTTGTACAGTTTTGCATCCGATTCGATATAATGCGGTATGGAATAGGTGATCTGGATATTGGTTGCATCGTGAGGCAGCATGTATACATCCTTCATGTGTGCCCCTCCACCGTATACAAGCTTTTGATCCACGACGAAACGCCGGATGAGAGCTGGTGGAGGTTCAGCTCTCAGCAATTGAGTGTCGGGTTCATAGCGAATCAGTTTTTTAGATCCGATTTTAATCCAGATCAGCAGCGGATCCGTTTCAAACACCGCATTCCAGAAAATCTCTTTATACGCTCGAGCGAGGGGATAGACGATCTGATACGAGTCACCCTTCGGAAATGCGTAGCGAAAATATCTGTAGAGTGCTTTTCTGTACCATATTCCACCATCCGCTTCCCTTAGCAGCGTATAGAGATATTTGTTTTCCCCCTCCTCTCCGGGATCGACGAGTTCAACGGGATAGAAACGATCCGTTTCCGGGTCATATTCAAGAAAGTGTTCACCAGCCTGCATGATCCGGTGATCATCCACCATTGCGCCGTGTCCGTAACTGAAATCCTGCGGAACCCCCTCGGCGGAGTCATACCCGACGATCTCAAAGTCTGCAGCTGATTCGGGTGGTTTTTTCGTAGCGCGAATCCGCTGCACTCGCGGGTGGTCGACAAAAACGGTCCAGCTTCCCCAATCACCGTCAAAACTGAACTCCAGGTCCAAGGCGAGGCATCCGTTAATTTCACCCATCAATTTGAAATCGCCATTGTCATCAAAACGGTACCAACGGGCGACGCTGGATCCGCGTGCAAGAAAGCCGGCGGAATCGGGATTGATCTCGACGGAGTTGCAGAGGATATCCCGATAGATCATCCGGGGAGAGGATTCCCCTGCCCTCAGCTCCCACAGTCCGGTGAAGTTGCCAAAGATCAAGCGGTCACGCATTGCATCCAGAGAGATGTAGCGGTAGCCGTCATTGTGAACCAGCTCCACGATGCCGTGGCCAGGTCCCTTCTTCAAGCAGAACAGGGATTTTGCCGTTCCGATGTAGTGATCGCCCGCGAATTTGGTTATGGTCAGTATCTGTTCGCCATCAAGGCCGTCTTTCTGATCGTAGTAGCTGAAGGGAGAGTTGTATTCGATGTAAGTGATTCCACCATCAGTGGGCAGCCACAGGCCGCCATCCCGATCCACCAGGACACGCTCCCAGAGCATATCGCTTGCGAGGCCATCCTCTTTCGAGAAGTGCTGGTGTATCCTTCCCGTCAGGTCAAACAGGGCGATACCGTTATTTTCGCTGGAGAGGACGAACAACGAATCGTTCACCTGGCTGAGAAAGTTGCCTTTGTATTCCAGAAAGAAACGGGAGATTTCATTCGAAGGGAGCTTATGAAAGCGGCCGTCGTAGAGCATGACTCCTTCATCGACCAGGATCAAGACAGTGGTATCGTTCAGAGCGATCATGTCGCTGTTGACCGTGGGAATCTTATAGGTCGTGTCCAGCAGCGTGAGCGATGTACCTCGATCTCGAAGTTCAAGCAGGCCGACATTCCTCTGCAGAAATAGAAAACGGTCGCGCAGGCGGGCTGAGGTGAAGATCAACTCGCTTTCACCTGCTGTAAAAATGACCGGATGTTTGATGCTGGAGGAATCGGCGGGATCAAGATAGACGATACACCTTCTCGACTGGTACAACAGGCCATCGGGAGTGTCGTGAATCCGCCAGGGGGAAATCTTTGTTTTCACTGAATCCGGTATGCCACTCGACAGAGATACGAATTCCGGACCCCGACCGTTGAATTCGACATAGCCGCAATCTGAGTGGAACCCGGTATAGATGCGATTTGAATCAGTAAGGCAGATCGAAACGAGGTACAGTCTGTCCGGGTGCGTGTACAGTCTCCAGTTGGATCCGTCAAATTCGAGCAAACCGAATTCATTCGAAGCATAAATGATCCCACGGCTGTCTTGCTGTATATAAAAGCTGTGTCCATAGGTTCCTGCATCCTGGTAGGTATACACCCGTATAAACGGTCGGCCACGGTCGGTGAGTTCGGAATGCGGATTCGGGCTGGCTGCACTAAGTAACCCTGGAATCAGAAAAAGAAGAAAGGTGCAACATCGTGTGATCCACCCTCTTCCCACGTATCCCCCAAAATTCGCCTGTAATAGCAACCCAAATCGATTTCGAGATGCGATTCGATCAGCCAGGTCAGTGGTAGTGCAGGGAGTCCGTGCGTGGAATCTTCAATTTCGTCTTCAGAGCACCTCGAGAACTGTTTTGCATGACGGATATGGTGGAAGTGTAGCAGGATTCTCTTGCTAAACTCAAGTAATACACCTTGATTTTGTTTGTTGTTTTACGTGTAATGCTCTCTGGATCACAGAAATCTCATGGCACTTTGCTGACGTCTGACCAGAAGCGAACTCACGATTCGAAGGGATAGTGGAATCCCCATTCGGCGCGCATTTGGTCCATCACATTCATGATTGCAACAGTTTCATCCAACGGAATGATGGCACTCTCCTTTTGCCCTGACCGCAGGCAACGGACAACCTCCTCCACCTGAAAAACAAATCCGTTGTCGCCGTTGCCGGCTTCGAATTCTCGAACCTCCTTGACGTCGTTTGTCCCATCGTGCTTGAAGAGCGTGAATTTCTCGCCGGCTGGAAAATCGGGAAACTCGACATAACCGGTCGTGCCATAAATGCGAGCGACTTTTTCCATTCTCAGATTGTAGCTGGTTTTGATCGACGCCATCACTCCGGATGGATACCGAAACTGGTAGCAGGCGGTCTCATCCACCCCGGTCTCGCTGAACCTCGCCATGGACTTGATCTCGGTCGGGATTTCCCCGAGCAGATAGCAGGCCATGGAGATCGGATAGATCCCCATATCGAGGGTCACCCCGCCCGCCAGTTCCGGGGTCACCAGCCGCTTCCAGTACTGCGGCGGAACGATCCCTGCGAACGTCAGATCGGCCAGTACGATGATCCCGACAGCTCCGCTCCGCAGCGTCGATTTCAGAAGTTTCACGCTGGGCAGAAACCGCACCCAAATCGCCTCCATCAGAAAAAGCCCGTTTTCCCGAGCGATGCGCACGAGCTGTTCGGCCTGCGCAGCGTTCACGGTGAACGGCTTTTCGATGACGACATGTTTGCCGTGTTCCAGCGCCAACTTCGCATTTTCATAATGGAAATTGTGTGTTGTCGCAATGTAAACCACGTCCACCTCGCCGTGGTTCACCAGTTCCTCATACGTCAACGCGAGGACGTTCTCGTAGCCCGAAGCGAATTCGCTGGCTTTCGAAGGAGTTTTCGACGCAACGGAATGCAAGCTGCAATCGGAGTTGGAGAGCAACGCATCCGCCATCCTGTGGGCGATAATCCC
>CAZIDZ010000079.1:3944-5972 GCA_964538455.1 uncultured bacterium | reverse complement strand
GAAATTAAAAGGTACGTGTCCCCTTTTTAATTTTACTTGATAAGCACGAGGCGGCGGGTGGCGTGGTCACGGGCGGTGGCGAGGTGAAGGAAGTAGACACCCGATGACAGCCGCGAAGCGTCCACCGTCGCGACGTTCTGACCCGCCCCGCCGATACCGTCCACGATCCGCTGCACCTCGCGACCCTGCACATCATAGAGCACCAGCCGCACATTCTGCCGCGAGGGCAGGTTGAACACGACGGTCGCCCGGCCGTTAAACGGGTTCGGGTAGGCGTTCGCAATGGTGATCCGCGAGGGCAGTCCGGCGTACAGGATCTCCGGCGCACCGGTGGTGATGTCGCCCTGGTAGGTGACGACAAACTCGCCGCCGGTCCCGGCAGGGATTGTCAACATGTGAGCGGTGGCATCAAAGTATTCATACGCCGCGCTGTCGAGAGTCACCGCCGCGATGGTGAACAGGTTGTCGTCGAGGGCGATGGGACGCATCAGCAGGATTCGGTCAGAGTCCGCCGGGGCGATGCGGTAATGGAGCGAGACCGGGTCGCCGGTGAGCATCAGGCCGCCGTAGGTGTAGGTGTAGTAGCCGGTCTCGATGGAGTGGTAGCCCGCCTTGCCGTCGCTCGCCTTCGAATCACCCCAGCCGGGGACAGTGGCGCCCAACCTCGTGCGGTCCGCGTAGACCTCGCCGTAGATGTGGTCGACGAAGTAGTTCATAAAGAAGTCGAGGGTCTCATCGGCCATCTCGAGGTAACGGTCATCCCGGGTCAAACGGTAGAGCTGGAGCCCCGCGGTGACCGCCTGCTCCATCTGCCACCATGCCTTGACACCGGGGTCCTGATTGTAGGTCATCTCCTCGCCGGTCTTCCAATCGTAATCTTTGTAAGGGCCGCCATAGGTGTGGTCGTACCCCTTGTTCCAGACCTCGAGCACGGCGGTTTCCGCGGCGGGCAGCCAGGCGGGGTCGGTGATCACCTGCTGCAGCCGCGCGAGGCACCAACCCGTCTTGAGCACATGCCCCATCAGCGTCTGGGTTTGGGAGCTGTCCACATTCCAGTCGCTGTCGAACTCCTGGGGAAACCCGATGGCGACGGTACCGATCCGTGCGACGAGCTGGTTGACCATTTCGTCCCCCACCTGCCGCAACCGGTCTACGTACTTCTGCTCGCCGGTCAACCGTTCGAGGGCGAGCAGGTGGGTGGTGACGGCGTCCACGGTGGCGTTGAAACTCTTGCCCTGCGGATTGGTCCCGAACCGTGAGACCTGGTTGTAATACCCCTCGACTCCCGATCTGTCATCCCACATGTAGTCTTCGACGTACTGGTACCCGCGCAGCAGCCAGGACCACATCGCGCTGTCCTGAGTCGCCTCGACGTAGGCGGCGATCCCGAGCAACGCGTAGTGCTGGTAGAAAGCGGTTTTTGTGTCGTTCGCGTAGATCGGGACGCCGTTCTGATCGAGACGCTGAATCCACCCATCCTCCGTCTGATCCCAGGCGTGATCGATCATCCAAACGAGGGCGTCATGAGCTCGGTCGAGATACGTGGTGTCGCCGGTGACCATGTACGCGCGGACGAGGCCGTAGGCGTTCCGGGACTGGTTGAGCATGTTCTTGTTCGTACCCCAGTCCGGGATCAGAAAACCCATGCGGTCCACATTGGTATAATACCCGCCACGTTCGCTGTCCCAGGAGTTTTCCCAGAACGCAGCACAACTGTCGATGTAGCCGATCGCCAGAGACGGGTTCTGCAGGTAGGGGCAGTGGACGGTGTATTGGGCGAACAGGGATGCGGGTACGAGGAGAACGATTATCAGGGACGAACGAAGGGTTGGCAGCAAGGATTTCATGGGTTCTCCCGTAGACTTGGATTCAGATAAAGATACTACAATACTCAATGAAGCGAGATTGCTTCGTGATGCCGAACCGTCGGCGTTACGGTTGAAACCCGGGTAATGCCGTACGGAAGGCACAACCCGGGCCACCCGTCACTACGTTGAAACCCGGGTAATGCCGTACGGAAGGCACAAC
>CAZIDZ010000079.1:1708-3844 GCA_964538455.1 uncultured bacterium | reverse complement strand
CGCCTACATCACTGCATCACTTCCATATGAAACCCGGGACTAAAGTCCCGGGCCACCCGTCGGCCTACATCACTACAATCCCGGGCCACCCGTCGCCGAGCGGCGGACAGGACCGGCCGGGCGACACATACAAAATCAACGACGAGATTGCTTCGTCACTTCGTTCCTCGCAATGACACCTTTTATTATAAACAAGTAAGCCCTGTTGGACGAGCCAACAGGGCCAACAGATCTACAGATCCTACTGCTTGCGGCATCAGGATGACCAACTTCAGCGAATCACCGCACCGGTATCGGTATTGAACAGATGCGCCCGTTTGGGATCGAAACGGAGTTCGATCGCCGCTCCGATTTTGTACTTCGTTTCCGCGGCGACACGGGCAATGACCTTTTCCCGGCCCGTGGTTATATGCAAAAAGGTTTCGCTGCCAAGCGTCTCGGCGATCTCCACCGTTCCGACAATCTGCCACATGCCCCGTTTGCCCTTGCCGACTTCGAGATCCTGCGGACGCACCCCGAGGATAGCCGACATTCCTTCTTTCGCATGCTTCTTCTGCGATGTCGTAAGGACGTATTCGATGCTCCCGGAATTGAACTGGCCAGCCTTCACCACACCCTCGACAAAGTTCATCGTCGGAGATCCGATAAAGCCCGCGACAAACCGGTTGACCGGCTCGTTGTAAAGCTGGATCGGCGGCGCGATCTGCTGGACGAGGCCATCTTTCATCACCACGATTCGTGTCCCCATCGTCATCGCCTCGACCTGATCGTGCGTGACGTAGACAATCGTAGCGTCCAGCCGCTGGTGCAACTGCATGATCTCGGCGCGCATCTGGTTGCGGAGTTTTGCATCGAGGTTGCTGAGCGGTTCGTCGAAGAGGAAGACCTTCGGTTTGCGGACGATCGCCCTGCCGAGCGCGACCCGCTGTCGCTGGCCGCCGGACAACGCCTTTGGCTTGCGGTCGAGGTAGGCGGAGAGCTCGAGGATCTCGGCGGCCTCCTCGACGCGGCGGTCGATTTCCGCCTTTGGGAATTTTCTCAGTTTGAGTCCGAACGCCATGTTCTCGCGCACGGACATGTGGGGATAGAGCGCGTAATTCTGGAAGACCATCGCGATGTCGCGGTCCTTCGGCGCGACATCGTTGATCACCTTGCCATCGATCCGGATCATCCCCTCGCTGATTTCCTCCAGCCCCGCGATCATCCTCAGGGTGGTGGATTTGCCGCAGCCGGAGGGACCGACGAGAACCAGGAAATCCTTGTCCTTGATCCTCACGTTCACATCATCCACCGCACGCACGGCGCTGTCAAAGATCTTCGTTACATGCTCGAGGACGACCTCCGCCATGATTCGCTCTCCATCGCCGGTTCAATGTCCTCGAAAGATAGGGTCTGATTCGCCGAAGAGCATGTTTCAGACCGCTCCGGCGAGACGACGTGCTCCAACGAAAAAGCCCCGGTTCTCGGCCGGGGCACAATCCAGGAAACTGCCTGCGATCGCTGTTTACCGCCTCCCGCTTCAGTCGGCAACTTTCAGTCTTGACCGGAAGTCCACCCGATCCGGCGACTTCAACAGCCTGTCGTTGGGGTGAATGCGATCCGGCGACTTCAGCAGCCTGTCGCGCGGGTCGATTCGGTCCGGCGACTTACGCATGCGTGCCGTATAGTCCACCCTGTCCGGTGCGGGGAAGAATTTACGGTGGGCGGGGCGGTCAATCACATCACCCGGGGCCATGCTGGCGGACAGAGCAGGAAGCTGGTCGTAGTTGCCAAGATTCATGATGTACTGCAGATAGAGCCAATGGCCGTAATTCGCCGCACTCGCCTGGCGGACGCCAAATCCCAACAGCATCACCAGCGCGAGTGTCAAGAGTACTATCTTCTTCATCGTCTTTTCCTCCGAAAGGTCTCCCAAGTCGTATGGTACAATTACAAACGGCGTGCCAGTCCGGGCGGGTTCGACTGCAAACCCCTGAAATCCAAGCGGCTGGGTGGCAAAATCGGCGGAATACCTGAGTTTTCGGCGGGGGAAAAAGGATGTGAAACGATCTCTTTTCCAGTAAATCCCAAAAACGGAGTAGCGAATCGCAACAGGGCTGGGATCGGGCTTCACTGCAACGGAACTGATTAGCAGAA
>CAZIDZ010000079.1:0-1608 GCA_964538455.1 uncultured bacterium | reverse complement strand
GCCGGGCCACCCGTCGGTCAAGTACGCCATGGGCGTACAAGCCGGGCAATGACAGCAGGGAGAGGCACCTGTAGCGAGTAATCTCAGACCGGTCGATTCCAGACAGTTTGACTGAAAACGATCCCCAAACTGTCAGGATCTGGTGGAAGAAGGGAACAAGTTGTGGGTGCGACAAGTCTCCGGCGCCGCCGAATGATGGTCCATTTCCGCTTGCCGGACGTGCCGGGAATCCGCAGTTTGCAGATGAGCCGGGGGGAGTACAGACGATGCGCACTCTCACAGCACATTCCCTGTGGCCAACTCTGCTCGCCGCGCTCGCACTGAGCGGCGGGTGCGGCCTCGACCACCCGCTCAAAGATCCCCCACCCCCGCTGAGCTACGAGGCAAGAAACCTCTTCCCGCTCACCGTCGGCAACCGCTGGACCTGGGAGCAGACGGTAAACTCCAACGCACTCCATGCAACCTTCACGATCCACGAGGAAATTGTCGGAACCGAACCGTGGGAGGGCCGTGACGCCTTCACCAGCCGTCAATGGACGATCGAGCAGGACGACACGATCAAAGTGAGAACGCTGCACTACTCGCTCGCAGGAGACACCCTGTGGCGCGCCTATGACTTCCCGCCCAGCTGGTCCCCGTGGATCATCGGCGTCGACGACTCAGAGCTCGGCGACACGCTGAGAACCTTCGCTCTCGAGGCCTGGATGTTCCGCTATTTCGGGGACGGACAGCAGGTTGAGACCGACGCGGGGACATTTAAGAACTGTGTACAACTGCGGTACACGGACTATTTCAACCTCTCGGAACTGGACACGTGGATCAAGCCCGGAATCGGCATTGTCCGCATCGAGATGCGTTATTATGACACCTCCGGATTTCCTCGGGAGCCCAGCCAGGAACGGACGCAATTCCTTACATCGTACCGTATTTTGCACTGATCTTTTGCGCAGAGGGAGTCGCGCAACATCGCTATTGCCACTCAAATTCAAAACTGCTGACGGGGGTTGCGTGGCTGACGAGCAAATCGCCTTCAAAACATGCCCGATGTGCGGGACGACGTGGCAAACTCCCGCAGACATGATTCGGGACCCCCTTTTGATCCTGAACGGCTACCAAGCCCACCTGACGCGGCCAGGGACGGGTCTGTTCACGCTGACCCACAACCGGCCGGACTGCAACACGACCATCAGCGTCCAAGTCAACAACTTCCGCTCCTACTACTCCGGAACGATCCCAACGATCCGTAACATAGACAATCCCTCCTGCCCGGGATATTGCAAGGATCCCAACAATTTTCACACCTGCTCCATCGATTGCGACCTGAGATGGATCCGTGACGTGATGCAGATGTTCAAACAGCACACACTGCTCCCCACGTACAGCGAAGACGTTTCCAAGTAAATCCAAGGAAATCAATACAGATCCCATCCCCCGCCGGGCAAAGGGGAAGGACGCCAGGATGACGAATTAGCATCACTTCCCGGATTCAAGAATCCGGGCTACTTCCTGTTATGTATAGCGTAAATCGGGACAGTCCCTCCAAAAGGAAACCTCTTACGCGCAAATCGGGACAGTCCCTCTAAAACTCAACTTCTTAGGGACAGTCCC
>CAZIDZ010000078.1:0-6007 GCA_964538455.1 uncultured bacterium | reverse complement strand
GGATCGGGCCACCCTGCCGTATATGAAACCCGGGTGGACAAGCCACCCGGGCCACCCGCCGCCGTCGGTCAGATCGCCGGCAAGCTACCGGCCTATATCCTCTATACAACAAACAGGGACAGTATACTCACAATCCCTGTAGTGCGGAATTGTGAGTACACTGTCCCAGACAAAAATCAGGATTCCTCAGGCAAGCCGCGGAGAGTCAGGCCAATGTGGAACCTTCCGTCGTTCACTACGACGGGTGGCCCGGCCAGCCCGCTTGCATTCCCTTTCCATTCTAGTGAAACGTCCCGCGGGTTGGCCGGGTTTCTCCTAAATGGTTTGTGGGTGACGCTTCGACTCTTTACGAAAAACGAGATTGCTTCGGCCCTGAACAGATAGGGCCTCGCAATGACATGAACATGGATTCCCGCCTTCGCGGGAATGACACGTACGCGTCACCGCCGGGTTCGGAGACCCCCGATCAGGTCGGGGGCAAGCTCCCGGCCTACACCCTCGCGGGAATGACATGCGGCAATACCCAATTGTCCTTAGAAACCCGACCCTGAAGGGTCGGGCCACCCTGGTAAATCCTGAGACAAAAAGGGACAGTATACTCACAATCCCTGTAGTTCAGAATTGTGAGTATACTGTCCCGGCTAAAATTCCAGGCTCAATCAGGATTCCTCAGGCAAGCCGCGGAGAGTCAGGCCGATGTGGAACCTTCCGTCGTCCACCACGATCTGATCGACATTCGCAGCGTTGCTCAACTGGTCGGGGAGCTGTACGTGCAGCACCCGGTTCTCGTCGAGCTGCACCTCCTCGGGCAGGTTGCGGCGAACGATCCAGCCCAGCCATCCCGGCCGGATGTCCAACGTGCCGGTGAACTCAGTCCCTTCCACCCCGGGATGACGGAGGGAAACCTGCGCCCGCACGAGGGAAGTGACGTCGAGTTCAACCTCGTCCTGTTTGAACAGGAGATCGATCGACACCCGTCTCCCTCGTATCAATGCCTCGAGCACGCCGCGGATCAGCCGCTGCAGAAACGGTTTCCGCCGGTCCTGTGAATCCATCGTTCCCTCCTCGCGTACCGGGAAAGTGTAGTTCTCTCCCTGCGGGTGAGACAAGTGAATTCGGGGGCTTCGTTCGGAAGGTTCAGACTGCGGCTTTGGCGCGGATTTCGGAGTACCCAGCGCTCTTCGCCGCCTCATCGAGGGCGATGCTGTTATTCCTGAGGACGTACGCCTCCATGCCGCAGGCGGGACAGGTGCAACGGTCCGCCTGGTCTGAGAGGGTGTTTGTCTTGAACTGGTTCTCACACCAGCTGCAACGGCAAAGGTGCTCCATATACTTCCCGGGAAAAGAGTTCAAGTGAAGAAAAAGCTCCGTAAAGAAAGCGACGCAGATCACTCCGTTTTTGTGATTATTCTCACTCTGGAGAGACATCAGAGACAAGTTAGCCTAACTCTCGTTTACGCTCACTTATCCTCGGAATCATCTGATATTTCTTGACTTCCACCATCCGGAGAGGCAAATCTCGACTTCAAATCGGCGAGCATGCGCAGTGCCTCCAGGGGAGTCAGGTTGTCCGGGTCCATCTTCGCCAGCTCATCGCGCACGGCCCGCTCCTCGACGGTAAACAGGGAGATTTGCAGGGGGTCGTGTTCCGGCAGCGCGAGGTGGCGCACGCCCTCCGCCCCGCGAGCGAGACGCGGCAGGTGGTCCTCGGTGAACTCATTCGCCTCGAGCGTATCGAGCACCTCACGGGCACGGTCGATCACCTTTCGCGGGACTCCAGCGAGACGGGCCACCTGGATGCCATAGCTGGCGCCGGACCGTCCCGGCAGGACCTTGCGCAGAAAAACGATTCGCTCCCCCCACTCCTTGACCTGGACATGCAGGTTGAACACCCTGTGCAGCACGGTCTCCAGCTCGGTGAGCTCGTGGTAATGGGTCGCAAACAGGGTTTTCGGCCGCTCGCCGCCGGGGAATTCGTGCAGGTACTCGACGATCGCCCAGGCCAGCGAGAGGCCGTCGAACGTTGAGGTGCCACGCCCGATTTCGTCGAGCAACACGAGGCTGCGGTCCGAAGCGTTGTTGAGGATGTTCGCCGCCTCATGCATTTCGACGAGGAAAGTGGATTCCCCCGCCGCCAAATTGTCAGACGCGCCGACGCGGGTGAAAATCCTGTCGGTGAGCGGGATTTCCGCCTGCTCCGCCGGGACGAACATGCCCACGTGCGCCATCAGCACAATCAGGCCAACCTGGCGCAGGTAGGTGGATTTTCCGCCCATGTTCGGGCCGGTGACAAGCCCGATCTGACGGTTTTCGTCGCCGATTTCGAGGTCGTTGGCGACAAAACTCTCGCCGGGCGGCAGAAGGTTCTCAATCACGGGATGCCGGCTTCGCACGAGACGCAGCCGCTTGTCCCGGGTCAGCGCCGGACGGGCGTACCGCCGCTGGACCGCCAGCTCGGCCGACGCGGCCAGGAAATCCAACTCCGCGAGGCGGCGGGCGTTCTCCTGGATCGTTTCCGCATGGTGCGCGACCTCGCGGCGAACCTCGTCGAAAAGCTCCCGTTCCAGCTCGAGCGCTTCCTCCTCAGCGCTGACGATTTTCTCCTCCCACTCCTTGAGGTCGGGAGTGATGTAGCGTTCCGCGTTGACGAGGGTCTGTTTGCGGATATAATGCTCCGGCACCTTGTCGGTGTGAGTCTTGGTCACCTCGATGTAATACCCAAACACCTTGTTGTAGCCGATGTTGAGGCTGGGGATGCCGGTGGCGTCACGCTCCTGCTGCTGGCGGGAGAGGATATGCTCTTTGCCGCCGCTGGCGACACTGCGCAACTCGTCCAGCCGCTCGTGATGCCCCTCCCGGATCACACCGCCGTTGGCGAGGGTCGCCGGAGGAGACTCGACCACAGCCCGCGTGAGGAAGTCGACCAGCTCGGGAAGCGGATTCAGGGCCTGCACATCCTCTTTCACGAGGGACGCCTTCGCTTCCTGCAGGTGGCGTGAAATCCCGGGAAGCTGGCGGAGCGTCTCGCGCAGCGCGGCGGCGTCACGCGGCGTTCCCCGGCCCATCGCCAGACGCGCGGTGAGGCGCTCAAGATCACCGAGGCTGCGAAGACGGTCCCGCAACCCGCCGCGCAGGGAAGAAAACTGGAAAAATTCCTCGACAGCATCGAGGCGACGGTCGATTTCGGTCCCATCCAGCAACGGCCGGATGAGGCGCCCGCGAAGCATCCTGCGGCCGAAGGGGGTCACCGTTCGATCGAGATGGGCCAAGAGGGTTGTTGAGACATCCGCACCCCAGAGCGGTTCCAGGATTTCGAGGTTCCGTCTCGTAGCAGCATCGAGCTGCAGGTATCCCTCGACCGCCAATCGTGTGATTGACCGGATGTGTTCGGGGTCGGCGCGCAGGTTTTCACGGATGTAGTGGAGCGCGGCACCGGCAGCCCGGATGGAATGGGGCTCCTCATCGATCCCGAAGCCTTTCAGGGTCTGCACGTGGAAGTGGGATTGCAGGGTGTCCCGGGCAAAACTCTCCTCGAAGATCCATGGCGAGAGCGCTGTGAGCATCGTTCCCCGGGGAATCAGCTCGCCGACTCTATCCCGATCCTCCTCGCTGATAATCACTTCGCTGGGACGGAGCAGTTCAAGGCGGTCCCGGACCTCCTCGCGCGCCATTTCGGCAACGGCGAATTCACCGGTGGTGACGTCGCAGAGGGCGACTCCAGCCCGTCCGTCGAGAGGCAGAAGCGCCGCCAGGTACTGGTTCTGATCCCCGTCGAGCGCCTCCTCGCTGAGGTTCGTGCCGGCGGTGACAATCCGGACGATGTCTCGCTTCACCAGCCCCTTTGCCTCGCGAGGATCCTCGACCTGTTCGACCACCACCACCTGTTTACCGGCGCGGTTCATCCGCGCGAGATAGGATTCCAGTTGATGGTGCGGAAATCCGGCGAGCGGTACATTCGCCTCTTTCTCCTTACCGTGGGAGCGGCTGGTGAGCGTGATCCCGAGCAGATTGTGAGCAGTGACCGCGTCATCGTGGAACATCTCGAAGAAGTCACCCATCCGGAAGAAGATGATCTTGTCCGGGTGCTGTTTCTTGATGGCGTGATATTGCTCCATCATCGGAGTTGCCACGATAGTCGCTCCACTGCTTTCGGATTCAAGAGGCGCATTCAGGGCGGAAGGGGAATATAGAAACGGGCGGACGGCTGTGCTTACCCTGGCGGCTACTCCGGCTTTTCCCTGAGCGGCGGCGCACGAGGCAAAACACGAATAGACCGGCGTGCCCGGATGACGGTCCCTCCCCTCTGCTTGACACGGTTCGAACGCCGGGGTATTTTCAGAATGCTTTGTGCCATGATGCACAAGGGGATACGTAAATCCTTTTACCGAAACGCGCAAAAGGATACACCAGCGAAGGAAACCGTACAGCCGTGGTCGAGTTATTGTTTCATTTTCGGTGTTTCAGGAGACGCCGTTCGGTCGGCCCCTTCGCCGTTCTTTTTTCGACCCCCCCTGCCGGACATCGAATCCCTCTGAGCATACGATCCACACCATAAAAGGATTGGAGGACGTCCATGCCGAAGCTCTATAACAAGCTTGAAGAGTTGGTTCCTCAGTGGAGGAAGGAGCGGGCCAACATCCTGAAGAAATACGGTTCCGCGAAGATGTCCGACGTCACCGTAGCCCAGGCGTACGGCGGGATGCGCGGTGTCAAGGGGATGATTTGCGAGACTTCGCTCGTCGAGCCGAACAAAGGCCTGATCATCCGGGGCTATCCACTGCTCGACATCAAGGACATGTGGCCCGAAGATACCTTCTACCTGCTGCTCACAGGCGAGAAGCCGGACAAGGCAGTGCGCCGCGACATGATCCGTGAAATCAACAAGCGCGCCAAAGTCCCCGGCTACGTCTGGAAGGTGCTCGAGGCGATGCCGAAGAATTCGCACCCAATGACGATGCTGACCACCGGCTTGCTTACCATGGAGCGGGAGAGCGAGTTCCGCAAGGCGTACAGCGAGGGGATGAAGAAGGAAGAGTACTGGAAGCCGATGCTCGAGGATGCGCTGCGGATCATCGCGGTAATGCCGATCATCGCGGCGGGCATTTACCGGATGCGCTTCAACAAGGGACGCCGGATCGGTTGGCAGAAGGACAAGGATATCGGCTGGAATTACGCTCACATGCTGGGGATCAAAGACCCGGACGGTTCCTTCGCAAAACTGATGCGCCTCTACCTGCATTTCCACAGCGACCACGAGGGCGGCAACGTCAGCGCGAACACCTGCCACACGGTGGGCAGCGCGCTGTCCGACGCATATTACGCCGTCGTCGCCGGGCTCAATGGGCTCGCGGGTCCGCTGCACGGCCTCGCGAACCAGGAGTGCCTCGGCTGGATCATCGACCTGAACAAGAAATTCCGCGGCGGTCCCTCGGAGAAACAGATCCGCGAGTACGCTTTCCAGACGTTGCGCGGCGGACAGGTAATCCCCGGGTACGGCCATGCCGTGCTGCGTGTCACCGACCCCCGTTTCGCCGGGTTCCTCGAATTCGGCAAGAAACACTTCCCGAACGACCCGGTATTCCGGACGGTAGCGCGCGTGTTCAAGGTTGTGCCGAAAGTGCTGTCAGAGTTTTCGGAGGAACGTGTCAAGGCCGGCAAAGGCCCGATCGCGAACTTCTGGCCGAACGTGGACGCTGGTTCCGGTTCGCTGCTTCACCATTATGGCCTGAAAGAATTCTCCTACTACACGGTGCTGTTCAGCGTCAGCCGCGCGATGGGCATGCTCGCGCAACTGATCTGGAACCGCGCAGTGGGCACGGCAATCACGCGGCCGAAATCCGTCGGATCGGCGTGGGTGAAGAAGAACGTCAAAGCCTGACTCTTGGCTCGGAAAGAACCGCGAATCAAGCCGGTATCCTCCGGGATACCGGCTTCTTCTTTGGGTTGCGTATCAAATTAAAAAGGGGACACGTACCTTTTAATTTTTCGACAAGTACAGGTGATAGAA
>CAZIDZ010000077.1:0-6644 GCA_964538455.1 uncultured bacterium | reverse complement strand
TCTTGGTGACAGTCACCTTTTTTCAGTTTCGGCTTTCAGATCCTATTCAACCGTCTCCTTCTCTCCGTACACCTGCCGCAGGTTCTCAAGCATGTCGACCACCATCGCCTCGAGGTCGAACTCCGGTTTCCAGCCCCAATCCTGCTGTGCGGCTGAGTCGTCGATGGTTTTCGGCCAGCCGTCCGCGATCGCCTGGCGGTAGTCCGGCTCGTAGCTGATCTCGAAGCCGGGCATGTGTTTCTTGATCACCGCCGCGAGCTCCTGGACGCTGAAGCTGAACGAGGCGAGGTTGTAGGCGTTGCGGTAGCGCAGGCGGCTGCCGTCCGCCTCGGCGAGCGTCACCAGCCCGCGCAGCGCGTCCGGCATGTACATCATCGGCAGCGTCGTCTCCGGTTTGACGAAGCAGGTGTAACGCCCCGTATTGATCGCCTCGTGGAAGATCTCCACTGCGTAGTCGGTTGTCCCGCCGCCGGGCTGGGTTTTCCAGGAGATCAGGCCGGGGTAGCGGACGCCGCGCACATCCAGGTCGAATTTCCGGTAGTAGTAGTCGCAGAGCAGTTCGCCCGCCACCTTGGTCACCCCGTAAATCGACGTGGGGCGGAGCTGGGTCTCCTGGGGCGTCTGGTCGCGGGGAGTGGAGGGGCCGAACACCGCGATCGAGGAGGGAACCATCACCCGCGCCATCTTCCGCTCGTTGGCAATGTCGAGGACGTTCTTCAACCCCTCCATGTTGACATGCCAGGCGAGGTCGGGGTTGCGTTCGCCGCTGCCGCTGAGGATCGCCGCCAGGTGGTAGATGGTGTTAATCTCATAGCGGATGCAGAGATCGCGCAGCTTGCGGATGTTGGTCACATCGATCGATTCAAAGGGGCCGGACGCCGCCACCTCGGCTGGAATGTCGTGCCGCAGGTCGGCCGCGAGAACGTTCTCGTTGCCGTACCGCTCGCGCAGCAGCAGGGTTAATTCGCTCCCGATCTGTCCCACCGCCCCCGTCACCAGAATCCGTCTCGTTTCCCCGTCCGCCACGAATTACCCCCTTGAGATGCGTAATGTCCCTTTTGTCAGCATGCCCACGCCGGTCAACACCACGACGAAGCCGACCACGCCGCCGACGTACGGGATCAGCCCGATCAGGAAGACGAGGATGACTCCGAGTGCGAGGCTGAGGTACGGCGAGGGCGTCTTTTTCGTCAGCGCTGCGAGCACAAGATCGCCGCCCAGCCAGCTCCCGAAAATCCAGCCGACGTAAAGCAGCGGGGCGTACAGCAGAAGCAGTATCACGCTCACCGGGATCGTCAGCACCAACACCGCGCCGACGATGATCGCCATGGGAACCACCGCAAACCCGAGGAAGCCGAATCCGAGCGAGGAGAGCAGGTGGGAGGAAGCCCACTCGAAATCGGGCTGCAGGCGGCGGCGGAACGCGAGCAGCAGCAGCCAACCGGTGACGATTGTGGCGAGCAGCCAGCCGATCCCGAGCAGCCATTTGCACCCGCCGCCTTTCTCCTCCACCTGGACGAACGTAACCTTCCCCTGCACGGCGCCCTCGGGGATTTCCGGCTTCTGCTTCCCATAGTGGACCGTCAGGTTGCCCGCGATACGTCCGCCCTGCGCGAATTCGAGCTGGTCGGTGCGCAGCACGGCGTCGCCGTGCATCAACGCTCCGATGCGCACCGATTCCCCCGCTCCCATCAGTTTTCCATGAACTTCTCCGTTCACGGTGAGATATTGCCCTGCGAGAGCGGCGTCGCCGGCGACCGTGGCGTCGCTCCCAAGGGTCACATACTGGCCGGCGGCGAACACATCGCCGCGAATGGGAACGTCGAGAATGATCGTCTGAGCCGCTCCACGAAAGTCTTCGAATCCTCCGTCACTGACAGTGATCTCCTGGGCGAATACCAGCGCATCGCTGCCGAAGCCACCGTGAATGCTCACCGTTCTGGCGGCGGCGAGAAGCTGGCCGTCGACGTATCCGTCAACAAATACCGTGCTCGCAGCGGCAATCAGGTCGCCGTGAATGACGCCGTACATCTGGACGGCCTCGCCCACGGCGGTGAGGTTTTCCTGCAACTCCGTGTCGCGATCGACCGTAATCGTATTCCCTGAGCGAAACAGCCCGGCATGGGCCGAACTGACGGTGACAAGGATGACCGTAAACGCAATCAGCCTACGGTGGATTCTGAACATGTGATTCCCTCCTCTTTTCCTTCCATGGCGCACACAATATACAATGGGCGGGCGAGCGCCTCCCCGAGCCCAAACGGGGTCGAACACGCCGTTCCGGACCCTAGTCGTTTGAGAAACTTCAGGTTGTCAGCGGAGATCGCCGGATGGCCGTCGTGCCTCGAGAGCCAAAATACTGAGTGTTTCCGCCGAGAACCGGTTGTGACGGAAGGCTCGATGCCCTATCATGATGCGGTCCGATTGCACGGCTTGAGCTTGCCTCTGAATTCTCATGGACAATTTCCAGTTCACATCGTCAGCGAGTGTTTTGAGGGGGTAGAATGGAGCGATTTGTTGAGGTCAAGCGCATCCTCAAATCCAGACGTTTTTTTGAACGTGACATCGAGACGGATGTTCTTGCAGAAACCATCTCTTCTTATGCGTGGCAGTATGGGCCGCGCCTCAGTCCTGAAATTTGGAAATCCATGTTGGAAAGCCTGTCTGTCGTCCTCGAAGTGATCAACGATCAGCAAGCCAGGGAAGAATTCGGCACTCCGGAGAAAATTCTCCGTTGCGTGGAATGGTTCGAGGCTGACCTGCAGGCGACTCTCGGTCCGCCACGCAATCGGGTGTCGGACCGGAGGGACAGGAAGGAACGCCGGGGTGGTGACCGACGGAGCCATTCCGGGAACTACTTCGAGGGGGAGGATCGGCGGTTGGGACTCCGCCGCAAACGCGAGGACCGGCGCGACGCCGCGAGCAGGCGCGAAGAGTCGGAACTCATCTAACCTCCAGGTGTAAAAAGAGCAAGAGCGGCTGTTCCTTCGGGAAAGGGAGGAGCGGTCACTCTTTTTGCGTTAGTTCGTTGACGTCTGTTGCGCCCCGATGTACAGATCGAGCCGCCGTTCCACGACTTCGGCGATCAGCAAATCCGCGAATTCCTCGATTCTGAGGGGTTCGGGCAACTGGACCCCGTCCCGTCTGCGCACCGACACCGTCCCCTCGCCCGCCTCCTTCTCGCCGACCACCAGCATGTAGGGCACCTGCTTCTTCTGGTTGTCGCGAATGCGTTTGTTCAGGCTTTCGTTGCGGGAATCGGTCTGCACACGCAGGCCGAGGCGGTGCAGGTATTGGCGGACCTCCTGCGCGTACTCGCCGAACTTCTCGTCTGAAACCGGGATCACCATTGCCTGCACGGGAGCCAGCCACGCGGGGAACTTCCCGGCCGTATGCTCGATCAGGATGCCGATGAACCGTTCGAGGCTGCCGAAGATCGCGCGGTGAATCATCACCGGCTGCTTCCGTTCGCCGTCCGCGTCCACATACTCCAGGCCGAACCGCTGCGGCATCGAGAAGTCCACCTGGATCGTGCCGCACTGCCAGGTGCGCTTGATCGCGTCCTTGATGTGCACGTCGATCTTCGGGCCGTAAAACGCGCCATCTCCGGGATTGAGCTGGTAGTCGATCTTTATCCGTTCGAGCGCCTTGTGCAGCACGCTCTCGGCAAACTCCCACTGCTCATCCGTGCCGATCGACTTGTCCGGGCGTGTCGAGAGTTCGAAATGGTACTCGTCGAAACCAAACTGCTTGTACACGTCCTGCACCAGGTTCAGGCAGCTGATCACTTCGTCTACGGCCTGGTCGGGAGTGCAGTAGATGTGGGCGTCGTCCTGGGTGAAACTGCGCACCCGGAACAGGCCCGAAAGCACGCCCGATTTCTCATGCCGGTGCACAACTCCGAATTCCGCCTGCCGCACCGGCAGGTCGCGGTAGCTGTAAAATCCATGCTTGTACACGCGGGTGCCGCCTGGGCAGTTCATCGGCTTCACCGCGTAGGCCTTCTCGTCGATCTCGGTGAAGTACATGTTCTCGCGGTAATGCTCCCAGTGGCCGCTGTCACGCCAGAGCTGTTCGTTCAGGATCAGCGGCGTCCGGATCGTGTCGTAGTCGTACTCCTGCAATTTCTCGTTCATGTAGTTCTGCACGGCGCCGTAGACAACGGAACCGTTGGCGTGCCAGAACGGAAACCCGGGACCGACCGGGTCGAAATGGAACAGGTCCAGCTCCGCGCCGAGCTTCTTGTGGTCGCGTTTCTTTGCCTCCTCCAGTTGACGCAGGTAGGCCTTCAGCTCCTTCTCGGTAAAGAACGCGGTGCCGTAGATTCGCTGCAGCATCGGGTTGGTCTCTTTGCCGCGCCAGTACGCCCCCGCAACCGAGAGCAGTTTGAACGCGCCGATGTACCCGGTGCTCGGAAGATGCGGGCCGCGGCAGAGGTCGGTGAAGTCGTTCTGCGTGTAGAAACTGAGTTGCTGCCCCTCCAGCCCGCGGAGCAGTTCACGCTTGAAGGTGGCCCGCTGGGTGCCGAGGATCTCCTGAGCTTCCTGCTCGCTGACTTCGCGCCGCACGACCGGGTAATTCTCCGCGATGATCTTTCGCATCTCGTCTTCGATCGCGGGAAAATCTTCCGGGGCGAGCACGTGCTCGAGGTCGAAATCGTAGTAGAAACCGTCCTCGATCGTCGGGCCGATCGCGAACTCCACATCCTTGAACAGGCGCATCACCGCCTGGGCCATCACGTGAGCCGCGGTGTGGCGCAGCAGGTGCAGCGCCTCCTCGCCGGGACCCTTGCGGACAAACGCCAGGGTGCCCGATTCTCCGATCTTCGTCTGCAGGTCGAACACCCGTTTGTTGATCTTCGCGCCGATGATCTTCGGGTCGTCCACGCCGAGTTGCTGCACGAGATCGCCGACACGGAGGTCGTCAGCGACGTCGATCGGGTTGCCGTTTTCCAACTGGAGATGGATTGCCATGGCATGTCTCCTTTCGTCCACAACGTCCCCGCGGGGATCCCGAAAGGCTTTTCTATTCGGGAAGTCGAAATAAGATAGGCGCATGTGAGCTGCCCGTCAACGCCGCTTCGACCGCCCTGGGAGGTGGGAAAGACGGTGCCGTCCGAATCCGGAGGGGTGGTGAAGCCGCGCAAGTTCACCGAAAAACAAGGAGAAACGACAGTCATCGCCCCTGTTTGGTCGATCGATTCGGGGCAGAAAAAGCGCCTGAAATCGTTGCGCGCTCGACGATCGGAGTGTACGTTAGCCCTCGCGCTGGACAACGTTGCAGCGGGGAGGACGGCAACAGGTGGCGTTGAAACTGACAGTGCCGGACACCATCAAACCCTTCCTGGTCCGCACGGAAGTGAAGGGGGTGTACGGCGTTGATGACTGGACCGTCTGGCTGAACCGCAGGTTCGCCAAACTCGGTCTGCTCCAGATCAGTCCGGAGCACGAAACGGGCCAGCCGTATGCCTCGAAGATCCTCGGCCTGATCACGGGCAAGGAAACATCCTCCCTGATCATCGACCATTTCATTCCCGAACCGGACCCCTCCTTTTTCAGCAAGCCGCGCAAGTTGACCCTGCGCATGATGTACGTCGAGTGGGGATTCGAGGTCGTCACGACCTTCGATGCAGTCGCCGCGCGCAAGGTCACGGTGAAGGGAAATCCCGCGGTCGAACTGGTGGACATCAATGACATCCGCATCCGGCTGGGCATTCACGTCACCAGCCTTGGACCCAAGAGCGGCGTGGAGATGGGCCTGTTCATCCGCGGTTCGTTCATCGAGATGAGACCCATCCGGCTCTCGCTGAATAAAATCTGGTTCAACGGAAAACTGCCGGAAGACATCGGACCGGAAGGGCTTATCGTCGAAAAGGCGTCGATCAAGCTGGGCCTCGACGAACCGGACGTGCTGTTCAAGCTGCGTGCCGTGCCGGACCGCTCCGGGGATCACGTCGGCCACCTGCTCGAGATGGAGCAGATCTCGAAACTGGCGAATTTCATCGAACGGCGCTGGACAAACCAATCGTCCCGGCTCGCGAAGGAGTCCGGGAAGATGGATCTCGCCGGCGCTCGGAGCGAGGGTCCGCTGCCGGTTTCCAAACGCAAGATCGAGGATTACCTGAAGCCTCATTACTACCTGCTTGGCGAGGATGAGGAGTGGGTGAAGCGGCTGGGCGAGTTCGGGGTCTGCGTTTCTGTGGCGTCGCGTGATATTGCGGAGGTTTTCGCACGTTTCGAGCAATCCCGGTGCGACGTGATTGTCGGCGACGCCGACTATTGGGACCAGGACGTGCTTGGACTCGCCGACCAGATTCGAATCCGGGAGAAATATTCCAGGGTTCCCCTGTTCTGGATCGCCGGTCCGGACAACACTTTCGCGGAATCCGGCGGGCAGGAGTTGATTGACCTCGGCGCTTACGATTTTCTCGACCGTACTCTGCCGATGGATGAGCTCAAGGAGCGGTTCCACTGGGCGAATCCGAAAGTCCTCGACGCCGGTCAGGGACCGTCGCTGGCTATCGTTTCCCGCGAGGAGCGCCAGCAGTACCGACTCGGATACCGCCTGCGCTCTCCGGAGATCACTGTTGTCAAGGTGAACACGCCGGAAGCGGGAATTGTCAGCAGGCTGATCGATACCGACTC
>CAZIDZ010000076.1:0-6958 GCA_964538455.1 uncultured bacterium | reverse complement strand
CCTCACATCTCCCGAAAATCCTTCCAGTCAACCCCGAGTTTCTTCATCCGCGAGCGCAGCGTGTGCGGGTTGATCTTCAGCATCTCCGCCACTCCGAAGGGTCCCTCGACGACGCCGTGGCGGAGTTTCAACGCGTCTTCGATGTGCCGCCGTTCCAGCTCCTCCAGCGTCAGAAACTCGGGGGACGGCTGCAGGGCTTTCGCGGTTTTTCCCATCGAACCCGGCGATCCCAGCGCCTGCGCGATGAACAGCACACGTCCGTTCCCGAGGATCGCCGCACGCTCGATCACCGCGTTCAACTCGCGCACATTCCCCGGCCAGTCGTACTCGCTGAGCAGCTGAATGTCCCGCTCGCTGAGATGCAGCGGACTGCCGCCGTGCCGCACACCCGCGCGGGCGGCAAAATGGGCGGCGAGCGCGGGGATGTCATGTTTGCGAGCGCGCAAGGGCGGAAGGTGGATCGGGAACACGCTGAGCCGGTACCAGAGATCCTCGCGGAACGAGCCCTCGGCCACCATCGTCCACAGGTCACGGTTGGTCGCCGCCACCACGCGCACGTCCACCAGTTTTACGCTTTGCGACCCGACACGCTGGATGATCCCGTCCTGCAGCACACGCAGCAGCCTCACCTGGATGTCCGGGGTCAGCTCCCCGATCTCGTCGAGGAACAGAGTGCCCCCATCCGCCCGCTCGAACCACCCCTTGTGATCGTTCACCGCTCCGGTGAAACTGCCGTGTTCGTGCCCGAACAGTTCCGAGTCGATCAGCCCGGGAGGGATCGCGCCGCAGTTGACGCGCAGCATCGGGCCCTCAGCGCGCTCGGAGCCGGCGTGGATCAGACGAGCAACCACCTCCTTGCCGGTCCCGGTCTCCCCGAGCAGCAGCACCGGCACGTCGGTCGGGCTCACCTGGGCGACTCGGCCCATCACCTCCTTCAAACCGGTCTCCCCGCCGATCACCGCGTCGGTGATATCCTGCCGCCCGAGACGTTTGAGCAGCGCCTCGTTGTCCGCCTCCACCGCGTCACGCAGCCGTTGCAGTTCGTGAAGACGGCGGTCGTTGCGCACCGCGACGCTCAACGGATCGAGCATTCTCGCGACACGTTCCTCCGCCATCGCGTAAAAACCCTGCTCCTCTTTGACAAGGAACACCGCGAGTCCGATCGCGTCGGAACCGTCGAACAGCGGGCCGACGATCCCGCGGATCGGTGCCTTGGGCAGGGCGAGGCTCGCCGGGTTCGTCGCTCCGCCGCTGATCTGGACCGTCTCGCGGCGCGCGCACCAGTTCAGCAGCCTCGTGAACTCCGTTTCGGAGAGCTCCCGGTCATGGTAGCTGTCCAGCCGCCGGCCCTCTACGGCGTCGATCGCCAGCGTCACCAGCCGGCTGTGCTCGAGATCGATCCCTTTGAGCATCATCACGCCGTGGTTCAGTTCGCTCTCCAGCAGCTCGCTGATCAGTTCGCAGGACTCCTCGATTTTGAGGTGCCTCGAGACGTCCCGCCAGGCGATGAGTAGCGAATCCGTAGCCATCATATTTCCTAGTTATACTATGATATATCCTACTTTCCCAGAATATATCATAGAATTCGAGCCCCCGCAACACAGAACCTCCCCCAATTACCCTCTCTAATTACCAACAACTTACCTCAAGCCCGCCCACACTGGCACACCCCTTGCCTTTTTCCAGAGAAAACGCGCTGTCACAATTTGGTCACAGGATCACGACATGTTCGGCACAACTCCGAAAAACGCGCTTCGCGCAGCCGCCCGCCTGCTCCTCACGCTCCCTCTCCTGTTCGCCGCGGCATCGGCGTCGGCGGAGGAAGCGTCTGTACAGGCCGGATCCAGGGGCTATATCCTGGATTCCGCGGACGGTGCGTTCACCTTCCAGCCCTCCGCATACCTGCAGGTTGCGGGCCGCGGGGAGTTTTCCAGCACGGCGGTCGCAAGCGGATTCGCCCTGCGCCGCTTCAGGCCGGGATTCAACGCCCGGCTCGGCGGGCGGGTCCGTGCCTACTCACTGATCGATTTCGCGGGAGAAAAGGTTCTCGTTCTCGACTCGTGGGGAGAAATTTCGCCATATCAAGGACTTAACGTGCGCGTCGGGAAGATGAAAGTGCCGTTCGGGCTGGAGCGTCTCCAGTCGCCCAGGACCACATTTTTCCTCGAGCGCGCCTTCACCGAGTGTGTCGCTCCAAACCGCGACACCGGCGTCCAGTTGATCCAAACCTTTTTCGATCAATCACTTGAAACCCAGCTCGGGCTCTTCAACGGCACCGCGGACGGTTCCAGCGGCGAAACCAACTCAGACGATTCCTTTGACGTTTTTTTCCGCGCCGGGGTGCACCCACGCATCGGTGCCGGTGTGGGCGGCGATCCTCTCGAGCTGTTGCTCAGCGGAGCGATTTCCTATGGCAATCGCAAGAATGACAGTGGCTTGACTCAATTCAAATCCCCCGGCCGTGTCACTCTTTTCGCCTATTCCGGCAACTCCACGGCCACTCTGGCGGACGGCGATCTGCTGCGCTGGCAGGGCTCCTTCTACGCCGCGTCAGGCGCCGCATCCCTGCTCGGCGAGTATATGACCTCCTGCACGGAAATTGCGAGCGGTGCGACTCACGGCCGGATTCGGGCAACGGCGTGGCAAGTGGCTGGAAGTTATGTGCTTGGCGGAAAACCCGGGTTCAAAGGCGTCACCCTCGGCAAAGAATCACGGCTGGGAGCTGTCGAATGGAAGCTGCGCGCGCACGGTTTCTTCGTCGACAGCGAGGCATTTCACGGTTTCGCGCCTCCCGATGACAATGCAAAACAAGCAGTTGCACTCGGCGCTGGGTTGAACTGGTACTTCATCCGGAACAGCCGCGTGCTCGTCGATATCGAGCGCACGATGCCCGAGGCGCAGGCGGGCAGCCTGCCCGACGAGACCGTGCTCACCGTCTCCTTTCAGTACTCCTTTTAATCCGAGAGGTCTGTCATGAACCGGAAAAACAAAAGGTTGTCGTCGTTGATTCTGCTTTCGGCGTTGCTGGTCGCGGCGGCGGGTCTCACCGGCTGCGGCAAGTCGTCCAAAAAGATCGGGATAAAACTGCTGAACGTCTCCTACGACCCCACCCGCGAATTCTATCGCGAGTACAACAAGCTTTTCGCAGAACACTGGCTGAAACATCGGGGCCAGGTGGTGACCATCGAGCAGTCTCACGGCGGTTCCGGCAAGCAGGCGCGGTCGGTGATCGACGGTCTCGAAGCGGACGTGGTGACCCTGGCGACCGCTTCGGACATCGACGCAATCGCCGAACGCACAACCCTGCTGCCGAAAAACTGGCAGTTGCGATTGCCGGAAAACAGTTGCCCCTACTACTCGACGATGGTGTTCATCGTCCGTAAAAACAATCCTAAAGACATCCACGATTGGGACGACCTGATCCGGCCGGACGTGCAGGTGATCACCCCCAATCCGAAAACCTCCGGTGCGGCGCGCTGGAGCTACCTGGCCGCATGGTCTTGGGCAAACAGCGCTTACGACGGCGATACAACCCGCATTCTCGACTACATGGTGGCGCTGTACCGGAATGTGCCGGTGCTCGACAGCGGAGCGCGGGGAGCGAGCAACACCTTCACCCAAACCGGGATCGGCGACGTGCTGATCAACTGGGAAAACGAGGCGTTCCTGCTGGTGCAGGATATCGGCGAGGACCAGTATGAGCTGGTGGTTCCGTCGGTTAGCGTCCTCGCCGAACCGCCGGTGGCGCTGATCGACGCCAACGCCGACCGTCATGGCGTCCGGGAGATCGCCGAGGCTTATCTGCGGTACCTGTATTCGGCGGACGCGCAAAATCTCGCGGGAACACACCATTACCGGCCCCGCGATCTGGAGGCCTTCGCCTTCTTCAGCGTCAAATTTCCCCAGTTGAAGCTGATAACAATCAATGAGTTCGGCGGGTGGGCCAGGGCACAGGCGGAGCATTTCAACGACGGTGGAAGATTCGACACGATCATGGCCGTCGTGCAGGGGAGGAAACGGTGAAGTCCCGCCCGCTGAGAGTGCTGCCGGGATTCGGCCTGTCGTTCGGCGTCACAGTGACCGCCCTGTCGCTGTTCGTCCTGATCCCGCTGGCGACCCTCGTCGCCCGCGGGCTCGGGATGAGCTGGGAGTCGTTCACCGGCGCCGCGCTCTCTCCGCGGGCCCTGGCGACATACCGCCTGACGTTGTTGACCGCGCTAACTGCAGGCCTACTCAATAGTTTGATCGGTGTGCTGTTGGCGTGGACGCTGACGCGGTACTCTTTTCCCGGCCGGCGGCTGCTCGACGGCATTGTCGATCTCCCCTTCGCGCTGCCGACAGCCGTCGCCGGGATCTCGCTGACAACCCTGTACGCGCCGCACGGCTGGCTCGGCGGCCTGCTGGGCGGGCTCGGGCTGAAAGTGGCGTTCACGCCGGCCGGGATCATGATGGCGATGCTGTTTGTCGGGATCCCCTTTGTTGTGCGTGCCGTGCAGCCGGTGCTCGAGGATTTCGACCGCGCGCTTGAAGAAGCGGCGGCGAGCCTGGGGGCTGGACCGTTGACAACGTTTCGCAAGATCACCCTGCCGACGCTGCTGCCGGCGATCCTCACCGGTTTTTCGCTGTCGCTCGCGCGGGGGCTGGGCGAGTACGGATCGGTGATCTTCATCGCGGGCAACATGCCCTTCAAAACCGAGGTGACCTCGCTGCTGATCGTCGCCCAGCTTGAAGAATTCGACTACCAGGGGGCGACCGCGATCGCGCTGGTGATGCTCGCCGGCTCCTTCGCACTGCTGCTCGGATTGAACGCCCTGCAGCGGTTGACACTTTCGCGGAGGGAGGCGAAATGACCACCCACGAACTCGCCCTCGGGCAGGTTTTCCACCTGGCGGGCAAAACGGCAAGGGAAATCCGGCGGGTAGACTGGCTGCGGGTCGGGCTGATCGCGCTGACGGTGCTCGTGATGTTCGTGCTGCTGATCCTTCCCCTGGCGATCGTTTTCGTCACGGCGTTTCGCGCGGGCATCGGCGCCTACTGGTCGGCGATCAGCCACCCGCACGTGCTGGCGGCGTTGAAGCTGACGCTGATTGCGGTGTGTATCTCGGTGCCGGTGAACGTGTTGTTCGGCGTGGCCGCCGCCTGGCTAATCACACGCCACAACCCGCCGGGGCGCACGGTGCTGCTGTCGTTGATCGACCTGCCGTTCACGGTCTCGCCGGTTGTTTCCGGATTGATGTTCGTGCTGATTTTCGGCTCGCAATCGCTGTTCGGGGGGTGGCTGATCGAGCATGGAATCCGCGTCGTTTTCGCGGTGCCGGGGATCGTGCTCGCCACGGTGTTTGTCACCTTCCCCTTTGTCGCCCGGGAACTGATCCCGGTGATGGAGGCGGCGGGACCGGAAGAGGAGCTGGCCGGAGTGAGCCTCGGGGCCTGGGGGTGGAAGCTGCTGCGCCGTGTCACGCTGCCGAGCGTGCGCTGGGGATTAGCCTACGGGATCATCCTCTGCACCGCGCGGGCGATCGGCGAATTCGGGGCGGTGTCGGTTGTTTCCGGACACATCCGGGGGCGCACAAACACGATTCCGCTACACATCGAGGTGCTGTTCAACGAGTACCAGACGGCGGCGGCGTTCGCGGTGGCCTCGCTGCTGACGCTGTTCGCGGTGGTCACGCTGGCGCTCAAGGAGGGAATCGTGCGGAGGATGGAGAACCCCATTGAACCGGCTGAAAGGGAGCGTGACTGATGAGCATCCGTGTGGCAAACGTCAGCAAGGTCTGGGGCAGCTTCCGCGCGCTGGACGGCATCGACCTCGACGTCCGCGAGGGGGAGCTGCTGGCGCTGCTCGGCCCCTCGGGATCGGGCAAGACGACCCTGCTGCGGATCATCGCCGGGCTGGAGACGCCGACGGAGGGGCGTGTGTTCATGCACGACACCGACGCCACCGACCGTCACGTGCGCAAGCGGCAAGTGGGGTTCGTGTTCCAGCACTACGCCGTTTTCCGGCACATGAACGTCTTCGAGAACGTGGCCTTCGGCCTGCGTGTCCGTCCGAGGAAGACGCGGCCCGACAACGCGGAGATCGAACGGCGGGTTCGCGAGCTGCTCGAACTGGTTCACCTGGAAGCGTTCGCCAAGCGGATGCCGGACCAGCTCTCGGGCGGCCAGCGGCAACGTGTGGCGCTCGCCCGCGCGCTCGCGGTGGAGCCGCGTGTGCTGCTGCTCGACGAACCGTTCGGAGCGCTCGACGCGCGTGTGCGCGAAGAGCTGCGGATGTGGCTGCGCGGGCTGCAGCGAGAACTGGGGATCACGACGGTGATCGTCACCCACGACCAGGAGGAGGCGATGGACCTGGCCGACCGGATTGTGATCATGAACGCCGGGCAGGCCGAGCAGGTGGGAACGCCGTGGGAGCTGTGGGACCGGCCGGTGTCGCCGTTCGTCTTCGATTTTCTCGGCCACTCCAACCTCTTCGAAGGCGTGGTGGAACGCGGCGAAGTCGTGCTGCCGGGAATGCAGATCCGGACCGATGGCATCGAGTGGGGCTCGCGTGTTCAGGTGGGAGTTCGCTCGTTCGACATGAAGGTCTGGGGCGAGGAGACGAGCCCCTGCGTGCTGAAGAACCTGTCGACGTTCGGAGATATCGTCAAGCTGCTGGTGAGGATGCCGGACGGGAAGGAGGTTTCGGCGCAGATGTCGCGGCGGAGCACGGTGCTGATCGATTTGAAGGTCGGGGCGCGAGTGCACCTGGAGGCGGTGAAGAGTTTTCTTTTCCCTGTGGCGATGGATGCGGCTTCTGCGCGGGTTGAGTCGGAAGTGGCGTGACAATCACGGGACGGACATCCCATGCCGGGTTCGGAGACCCCGGCCTACGTTTTCTTTATCACATCGAAAGATTCTTCGCTCCGTTCAGGATGACTGAAGAAGCGAGTTCGCTTCACTCCCAATGACATCTCTTGAA
>CAZIDZ010000075.1:0-7116 GCA_964538455.1 uncultured bacterium | reverse complement strand
AGAATAATTGGCAGGACGAATTAGAATAAACCCTGTTTGCAAGCAAACAGGGGCATAGGCGAACACCTTAGTAGAACCCCGGCAAGCTCGCATTTGCTTCTTCAGGGACATGGTAAGGTGGATAAGCGAGTTGGCCGGGCCACCCGTCACGCGACCACGGTTCAAGACGCGAAGTGATCTTGTTTCCTCAATAATATCTCAGTGTTAGAAGATAGGTTTTCGCTATTACTTTCTGTCTGAAACTTGGGGAAGCTGTCGAAAGGCGGGCGGTTCACGCCCTACCTTTCAGCGAACGGAGGGCGCGGAGAATCCGTAAGGACTAACGTGGGTGGCGTATGCGGACATCATTGTACAGGACTGCGCGGACGTTGACGCTGGCATTGACACTGCTGCTCGCGGCGGGGTGCGGCACTCATACGGCCCGCCACCGCAGCCTCGGCACGGGACCCGGCCTGTTCGACCGTTTCCTCTCCCGTGTGGACACGCTCACGGACCCGGAACGGCGCGATCTCGTCGAGGAACTGCTGACGACAATCGAAGAGAGCCCGAAACTGTCGGTCCCCTACACGGAAGACACCACGGTGGTGCTGCTCTACACGGGGGACGCGCGCCATGTGCGGGTGGCGGGCGACTGGAACGGTTGGGACCCGGTGGACACGCTCGCGCGTGTGAAGGGCACCGACCTTTTCTACAGGGAACTCCACTTTCCCGCGAACGCCCGGCTCGACTACAAATTCGTCGTGGACGGCGTCTGGATCCTCGACCCCCGCAACCCGCGGAGGATCATGGGCGGATTCGGTCCGAACAGCGAGCTGGCGATGCCGAAGTATGTGCAACCGGCGACGATCACGCCCTACCCGAAGCAAAAAGAGCGCGGCCAGGTACAGCCATTCACCTTCACCTCCAAATTTGACGGCAGCACGCGCAACGTGCAGGTCTATCTGCCGAGCGGCTATTCCTCCGACACGACTCGTTACCCGACGCTCTACGTGCAGGACGGCAGCGACTACATCGGGCTGGCATCGATGGTCAACGTGCTCGACCACTGCATCGCGGAGGGGATTTGCCGGCCGCTGATCGCGGTGTTCGTCGATCCGGTGGACCGCGACACCGAGTACCGGCTGGACGAGAATTTCATGAAGATGTTCATCGGCGAAATCGTCCCGATGGTCGACGGGCGGTTCCGCACGATCGACGCCCCGGAGGCTCGCGGTGTGATGGGCTCCTCGCTCGGTGGATTGACCGCGATCTATTTCGCCCACTCCCACCCGGAGATTTTCGGGATCGCCGCGGGGCAGTCCTCAGCATTGTGGATCGACAACCAGTACCTGATCGACGTGATCGAACAGGATCCGCCGACGCCGGTGCGCTACGACCTCGAGTGGGGAACATACGAGAGCGAGGATGTGCAGAGGTGGAACGAACGGCTCCGTGACGTGCTCGAGGCGAAGGGCAACGAGCTGACCTGGCGCGAGCTTCCCGAAGGGCATTCCTGGGGGCACTGGCGGGGAACGCTGGACAATCTGCTCGGCGATCTTTTCCCCCCGGCGGAGGGGAAAGGCAAGGCAAAGACCAGCACAAATGGGGATTGACAATGAGACGTTTGGGCACCGGTTTTGTTGTGCTCGCCGCGCTGGCGCTGGCGGCGACACTCGGCTGCAAGCCGCAGACTCCCCCCTACGCTGAAAAAGGAAAGATCCACTTCACACTGGCGGCGCCTGACACTGCGACGGTGCTGCTGGCGGGCGATTTCACCGGCTGGAAGGACGGGGCGATCCCAATGGTCCTCGGCGAGGACGGGCTGTTTCGCGCCGGGGCCTTCATGCAGATCGGCTTTCACCAGTACCGTTTCATCGTCGACGGCCAGTGGATCGCGGACCCCTCCAACCCCGCAACGGTGCTGAACAACTACAACGAAGAGAACAGCGTCCTGTATCTCAACGCGAAGGGAGCGGTGGAACTTCGCGCGCCGGAAGGCGAGGGGATGACGCCGATCGCGGAACCCGCGACCAAGGGACTGGTCTATCTCTCGATCGTCTGGCACCAGCATCAGCCGTTCTACCTCGACGCGGAGAAGGACCAGTTGATCGCGCCGTGGGTGCGGACGCATGTGACCAAGGACTACTACGACATGACGGCGATGCTGAAGGACTACCCGGAGATCCATGTCGCGGTGAACCTGACGCCGGTGCTGCTGACGCAGATCGACGCCTACTACGTGCAGCGGATCGCACCGTTTGTCAACCAGGAGACGGACCGGGTCAGCACCGAAAAATTTCTCGCGCGCTGGGGCGGCCACACCGATCCATGGATCGACCTGATGCTGCGCGACACGGAAACGTTCGGGGACACGGAGGACGCCTACCTCTTCCGCAACGAATGGAGCGCGTTCAGCGTCAGCCGCGTGATGATCGAACGTTTTCCGCAGTACAAAGCGCTGCGTGACAAGCCGCGCGACCAGTTCACGGTGCAGGACAAGCGCGACTTGAAGTGCTGGTTCTTTTTGGCGCTGTTCGATCCGGAGTTTCTGCGCGGACCGGTGAAGCTGGTGACCGGCAAAACGGTGGACCTCTCCGACCTGGTGTTCGAGAGCGACGGACCACGGTGGGAAGCCTGGCGTCCCTTCACCGAGGACGACGCAAACCGGCTGGTCGCCGAGATGGTGAAGATCGCGGAGGCGATCATCCCGCTGCACCGGCAACTCCGGTACGACGCGGCGAAGCAGACCGGGCAGGTGGAGGTGACGACGACGCCGTTCTTCCACCCGATCCTGCCGCTGCTGATCGACGTGCACGCGGGGCGTTCGAGCAGCGACGCCGCGCCCGCCTCACTGACGTTCAACCGTCCCGAGGACGCGAAGATGCAGGTGTACCTGGCGAAACAGGCGCACACGGCGTGGTTCGGCGCGGCGCCCTACGGGATGTGGCCCGCGGAGGGATCGGTGTCGGAAGCGGCGCTGGACATTTTCGCCGAGCAGGGGATCAGCTGGGTGGCGACCGGGGACGGCGTGCTCGCGCGGTCGGAGCCTTCGGGGCTGGCTGCGAGCACGCCCTACCGTGTCACCGGAGCGTTCAACCGGCCGGTCGCGGTATTTTTCCGCAACACCGGGCTCTCGGACCTGATCGGTTTCCGCTACCAGCAGTGGGACCCGGAGGACGCGGCGGAGGATTTCGTGCGCCAGGTGCTCAGCCTCGCCCCGCAACACGAAGGGGAGTCGGTGCAGATCACGGTGCTGCTCGACGGGGAGAACGCATGGGAGTGGTACACGAAGGACGCGGACGCGAAGCAGTTCCTGGGCGCGCTCTACCGGAAACTGACCGAGCGGCAGGAGCAGGGACGGATTAAAACGGTGACGCCGATGGAGTACATTCGTGGCAACACGATCCGCCAGGTGCCCGCGCACCCGGTGGAGAAGCTGCCGGCGATCACCTCTTTGTGGCCGGGTTCGTGGATCCACGCCGACTTTTCCACGTGGATCGGGGAGCCGGAGGAGAACCGGGCGTGGGCATGGCTGGCAAAGGTGCGAACCGATCTCGAAAAAGCTGCGGGACGTTACCATCCGCTGCCGATGAAAGTGACCGACGCCGACCGTGCGGTGAACGCGGCGTGGCGTTCGCTGTTCGCCGCCGAGGGGTCGGACTGGTTCTGGTGGTACGGTCAAGACCAGAATTCCGGCGAGGGCGACAGCCGCTGGGACATGCTCTACCGCACGCACCTGGAGCAGGTGTACCGGAACCTGCAACGGGCGGGAAAGCAGGTCGAGGTGCCGGAGATTCCCAGCCTGCTGGACACGGACACGCCGAGCGAGGGCGGCGGCGGCGCGATGACGCCGGGACGATGAACGAGGAAGCACCCTGATGAGACGATTGCTGCTCGCGGTACTGATAAGCGTTTCCCTCGTGCGGGTTTCCGCGGCCGTGGAACCGGTGGAGATTACCCTCTGGCACCAGCTCAACTACTCCGAACGGATTGTCCTCGCCGAGCAGTTGGAACGGTTCAACAGGATGTACCCGTGGATCAAGGTGACGGCGATCTACCGGGAGACCGAACAGCTTCGCGCGGGTTTCATGAACAGCGCGCTCGGCGGGTCGGGTCCGGAACTGGTGCACGGCCCCTCCGACCAGATCGGTCCGTTCGCGACGATGGGGATCATCAAACCGATGGAGGCGCTGCTCGACACCAGCGCGCTGAAACGCCGCCTCGATCCGCAGGCGCTGGTCTGGTACCAGGGGCACCTCTACCAGGTCGCGGACCGTCTCGGCAACCACCTCTGCCTGATCTACAACAAGGCGCTGGTCCCGGACCCGCCGCGCAACTCCGACGAGATGATCCGGATCGGGCAGGCGAACACGCTTGACCTCGACGGAGACGGCCGTACCGACCGTTTCGGTCTCGTCTGGAACTTCACCGAACCGTATTTCTTCGTCCCGTTTTTGAGCGGGTTCGGCGGCTGGCTGATGGACGCCAATTCCCATCCAACGCTGAACACCGAGGCGAACCGGCGTGCGCTCCAGTTCGTCAAAGACCTTCGCGACAAGTACAAGATCACGCCGCAGAACTGCGACTACGAGCTCGCCCACAACCTGTTCATGGAGGGGAAGGCGGCGATGATCATCAACGGCGACTGGTCGTGGCAATCCTACATCGACGCCGGGCTCGACATCGGGGTCACGCGAATCCCGAAGATCGTCGCCACCGGGCTGTGGCCCGCGCCAATCGTCAGCCCGCGCGGATTCTCGGTGAATGTGAACATCAAGAAGGACAAGCTCGAGCCGACGTTGATCCTGCTCCGTTTCCTGCTCTCGGACGACACTCAGCGGACGATGGCGGCGGGCACCGGGATCATGCCCTCGAGCAAACGTCTGCGGCGCGACCCGGTGATCACCGACAACCCGATCATGCGCGGCAGCCTCTACCAGATCCAGGTGGCGAGGCCGATGCCGATCGTGCCGGAGCTGCGCGCGATCTGGGACAGCATGCGTCCGCACTACCAGGCGCTGCTCGGAGGAGCGGAGACGCCGGCCCAGGCGGCGCAACGGATGCAGGAGGACAGCGAGCGCAAAATCCAGGAGATGAACGAGATCATCCCGCCCGCGCCCTATGTGCCGGTGATCTACGTGCTGGTCGCGGCGCTGGTGCTGTACCTGGTGTGGAAACTGCGGCACGCGTTTTTCGATTTCGGACGCGACCTCCGCAACCGGCCGTTCGTCTACTGGATGCTGCTCCCGGCGTTTATCGTGATTGCGGCGGTGGTGTTCTACCCGTTCCTCTACAACGTCGTGCTTTCGCTGTCGAACATGGGGCTGCGCAATTTCCGCGACTGGAATGTGGTCGGATTCCAGAACTACGGGAAGGTGTTTTTCGAACCGGGCTTTTACAGCATTCTGCTGAAGACGATCATCTGGACGGTGGTCAACGTTTTCTTCCACGTGACGATCGGGGTGATGCTCGCGCTGCTGCTCAACCGTGCGCTGCCGGGACGCGGGATCATCCGGATGATCCTGATCCTGCCGTGGGCGGTGCCGCAGTATATCACCGCGCTCACCTGGCGCGGGATGTTCAACCAGGAGTACGGCGCGATCAACCTGATCATCGGCAGGTACCTGCACATGCCGCTGGTCAACTGGCTGGGGAGCCCGACCGAAGCGTTCATCGCCTGCATCCTGACGAATGTGTGGCTCGGGTTCCCATTCATGATGATTGTGGCGCTCGGCGGGCTGCAGTCGATCCCGAACCAACTCTACGAAGCCGCCGATATCGACGGGGCCAACTGGCTGACCAAGCTGCGGCGGATCACGATCCCGCTGCTGCGGCCGGTGATGGCGCCGGCGGTGGTGCTCGGGATGGTATGGACGTTCAACAACCTGAACGTGATCTGGCTCGTTTCCAACGCGGGCGAACCTTCGGACAAGACACACATCCTCGTCTCATTCGTGTACAAGAGCGCATTCAATCTCTACCGGTACGGGTACGCCGCGGCGATGAGCATGGTGATTTTCCTGATCCTGCTGGCGTTCAGCATCGTGTTCATGCGACGAACGAAGGCGACGGAGGCGGTTTATTAGGAAGCAGGATGGGAAAAGGCGGCGGACTAGACAGGACGGACAGGATTTAAAAACGATATGAAACCCGGGAAATGGACCTGCGGTCCAGATCCCGGGCCACCCGGAGGCTGACGTTGGACCGGATACCTGACTCTGAAGAGTCGGGCCGCCCGGCGAACTCGGGAAAGTTGACTAGGCAGATCCTGGAGTACTGGACGATGAATACACGTAACAAGTGGTCGAAAGCGAAGACAAAGAAGACGATCGAGTACGTGGCGATCTACGCGGTGCTGCTGCTGTTCATCGTGATCAGCGTCTATCCGATCGTGCGCGTGCTCAGCATCTCGCTGCGCCCGGGCGACCGTCTGCTCTCAACCTCGCTGGCGATCATCCCGGCAAACGCCACGCTCGCCAACTTCCACGAACTGCTCTGGGACCGGCCATTTTTGCGCTGGATGGGCAACTCGGCGATCGTCACCTTCGCGGTGACCCTGCTCGGAGTCGCGCTCGCCTCGACGGCGGGCTACGCGATGAGCCGTTTCCGTTTCGTCGGGAAGAAAGGGCTGATGATCAGCATCCTGACGACGCAGATGTTTCCGGCGACGATGCTGCTGCTGCCGATGTACATCATCATCGCCCACCTCCACCTGCTCGACACCTACATCGGGCTGATCGTGATCTACTCCGCCACCGCGCTGCCGTTCTGCGTGTGGACGATGAAGGGGTATTACGACACGATCCCCTACACCCTCGAGGAGGCGGCGATGATCGACGGGTGCAACCAGTGGCAGGCATTCCGGCGTGTGGTGCTGCCGCTGGCGACCCCCGCGCTGGCGATCACCGGGCTGTTCAGCTTCATGGCCTCCTGGTCGGAATACCTCGTCGCGGCGCAGGTGCTGAAAGACCCGCGGATGTACACCCTGCCGCTCGGGCTGAAGGAGTTCGAACAGTCGATGTCCACCGAATGGGGGCTCTACGCGAGCGGCGCGCTGATTATCGCTGTGCCGGTGATCGCGCTGTACCTGATGGTGAACAAGTACCTCGTCGGTGGATTGACGTTGGGCGGGGTGAA
>CAZIDZ010000074.1:0-7526 GCA_964538455.1 uncultured bacterium | reverse complement strand
CCACTCTTTTCCCGAGCACAACGCAGGGGCGAGACCCGCAAGCCCCGCCCCTGTCCACAATGCATCTACCAACTCAAATCAGTTTACGACTGACGTCACCACAGGCGTTGCCGCCGATGGATCTACCAATGCATAGGCCTGGACGAGGTTCGTATTATCACGACCCTTCTCCGTGCCGTAGCCGATGATGTACATCGTCGTCGTGGAAGCCGAAATGCTTGTCCCGCCAACGGCGATCGCCGCAGCGGCATTCGCGGCCATCGTGGTCGCATCTGCCACCGCTGTGCTTACACGATAGTTGCCGTTGGTGTTGACTGAGTCCAACGCACCGAGGGCAAAGCCGTTGAAGTCTCCACCTCCTCCTCCCATGGTGGTCGGCTTCTTGTAAAACTGCTGGGCTTTGCTGCCCAAGTGAGCCAGATCTGCCGTGACGGCGTCACGATTCGCGTCGACCGCGGAGCTCGAGAACATATTGATCCCCACTGCCACCGCAATGCCGACGATGATCACACCTAACACGATCAGCAAAAGTTGCTGTTGACCCATAGTTCCCTCTCCTGTTTCGGTCGTACTTCGTTAATGTTCTTGACGCTCCACCTTCCCAGCGTCGTTGAACCTGAGAATCATCGTAAGGTCGTGTCGAATAAACCGTGACTATCGTCACAGGCTATTCGCTGCATTCATACCTCTCGAGGCGGATACACCGATCCGTAAACGTGGAATAACCCGGCCCATCCGGAACCAAAGAACGGACGGAGCGCTGCGCACGGACGTTGCACACCCACAGCCTCCAGATTTGCAGACTTCAATTTCCTATAACCTTCCTTGCGAGCGCAAGCCCGGATAGAGTATTCCTCAAATTCCATGCCCGGCACCCGAGCGCTCAAAATGGAGCATCGCGGACCTTCCGGTGGGCGACAGGCGGGAGGGTTTCCACCGACCATAACCAACCGTACAAATACCCTCGTCGTTCCGGACGATTTCCCACCGATCTTGGAAGTGCTTTCCATAAGCGACGCTGGGCGGAATTTCACTCATGAGGGCAGGCGAGCACACCAAGATCTCTGGCACGCGAATTGAACCTGTTTCAGACAATGTTGCCGAAATTCTTGTATTCCAGGAACTACCGGCTTCGTGTCCGGGTGCGTTCTCGGACAGATGCGGCTCCAGAGCATCGGCAGGCGGCCTTCCTCCTCTGAATCGCCCGCTAGAGAACCTCACGCTGCCTTCAGCCGGCTTCAGCTGATTGTGGATGGATGGGCGCTGATTACCGCATGGAGGTTGTTTTATGCGTTAGACGTGTCAACCGGGTAATGCCTGATGCAAACTTTGTGCACTGGAGTACATGGCCGTTGCAGTGGCGGAACATCCTTTTTTAACCTTTGAATATACAGATGATTAGCGTACCTGCGGAGCAAGGCATGCGGACTCGTTCAGCTTGCTCGGGACCAGCACTTTGTGGTATCTTGCGCAAAGTTTGCACTCAGCAATCGAGCACGTGAATCCCTACCCATACCACCGGAGAAACGGATCCGATGGCAGAAACGAAGAACGTCAAGCGCCAGACCGGCTTTGTCGATGCGCTGCTGGACAAGACGTGGAACTTGCTCAAATCGATGAGTTTCGCGATTATCCTGCTGCTCGTTATCACCGCCGCGTCCATTTTCAACCTGTTCGCCAACGAATTCATCGTCCCGGCGGGGTCGGCCGCTCGTGCCGCCGGAATCTATCAGCAGGCCTATGGAAGCGTTCGTGCCAACCTGCTGATGTTCTTCCAGATGTACTCTCCCTACCGCTCCTGGTGGTACAGCGTACTGCTGGGGCTGCTGCTGCTCAGCCTCATCGTCTGCATCATCGATCGAGCGCCCACGATCTGGAGACTCGCGTTCAAGCCCGCCTTTCCCCGCTCCGAAGGCAGCACCGAAGAGATGGCGGAGTCTGCGAAACTGGCAGGTTCCGGTCTGCGGGAAAGGATTCCGGGTGTGCTGAACAATGCCGGCTATCACGTCTTTACGAAAGTCGGTGAGGCGGGCGAACTACTTATTGATGCGACACGAATGCAGTGGGCTCATTGGGGCGCCTGGTTCGTTCACATCGGGTTCGTGCTGCTCGTACTCGGCGGGGCGATGATCGCTCGCGGCGGGTATGACGTCCGTGTCGCAGGCCTCCCGGGCGAGTACCTGGCGAGCTTGCAGCAACAGCAGCTCTGGGGATTCAACGTTCGCGTCGATGACTTCCAGATCCATTATTATCCTCTTCAGGAAGGGCAGTGGGTCGAGGCGGACGACAGCATCATCGGCCGAATCACAAAAGCGAACAAGGACGGTACCTTCAACCTGGACACCTACAGCCCGCGCATGGGCCCGATGAACAGGATTCCCGCGGACCGGCTTTCGAGCCGTATCGATCGCAAGATGCAGGGCGGCCGTCTCGACGCGATGAACATCTCCGATTACATCTGCATGCTGACCGTGATAAAAGACGGCCAGGCGGTGAAATCGGACACCATTCAGGTCAACAGCCCAATGCGGTATGAAGGGTACCGGTTCTACCAGTCTGCGTACGATGACCGCCGTGTTGACAACGAGGGCCGCTGGACGACGATCATCAATGTCCGCAAAGATAGCGGCGCTCCTTTTGTCTGGGCGGGGATTCTGCTGGTCTCCCTGGGGCTGATCATCGGGCTGTACTTCGTCCCCAAGCGGGTCGTTGCGATCGTCGAGGGGGAGGGTGAGCGGGAGGTCGCGACGTTTGGCGGCCGAAGCGAAAGATCGCGCACGCTGTTCGCCGCAACCTTTGCCAGTTTGATACAACGCATGGAAGGATAGAGCGAGCATGAGAAACAAGATTGTCATTTTCCTCGTCGCCATCGCGGTGCTGGCTGCGCTGTTCTGGTGGTCCGGCCGGCAGGACAGAACGGGGGAAGCTGTCCCGAGTATCGCCGACATGGCCGAAACGGTTCCCCCGGCGGAACACGGCCAACCGGCCCCGACAGGCGCCGAGCGACCTACCGTCGCCACCGCCCGCATCGCGATCCAGGGTGAAAAGGGCGAGGACCTGGGCGAGGTTACAGTCAAGCCCGACCAGATCATTCCCGTAGCGGGGACAACGTACTCGATCCGGATGACAGAGTTTTATACGTACTGGAACTGGGATGCCGGCGCGATCAACATCAGCCGCGAAGAACAGAACCCGGCTGCGAAAATCGAAGTCTTGCAGGACGGGAAAGTGCTCTATTACGGCTGGGCGTTCCGGAACATGAAGTTTTTCAGAATGCAAATGCACGGCGGTCAATCGGGGGGGGAAAGCCGCCTCGCGTTCACCCTCGTCGCCTATGACGGTTTACGCTGGTCATCGGGCGGCGGCGACACGGGAGAAAAAGGATGAACCGGCCCGACGCTGTGTTTTATTCGATCGCGTTTTACAGCTACCTGGTTGCGTTCCTGTTTTACATCGTGCACGTCGCGTTGAAAAAGCAGCGCCCGGGACAGATTGCCACCATTCTCGTCGCCATCGGCGTCATCCCCCACACCATAGCGTTCTTCAGCCGCTGGGTCGTGCAGGGACACATCCCGCTCGCGAACATGTATGAGTACATGGGCTTGATGTCCTGGATGGTCGCTATAGGCCTGCTCTATTTCATCTGGCGCTACAAGAACCATCGTATCGGCGTTTTCATCGACCCGATCATGGTGATCCTGCTTGTCGTCGCCAGCCTGCTCCCGAGCGAAGTCAACCGCCAGTTGATGCCGGCGCTGCAATCCACCTGGTTGGCGATCCACGTGACTCTCGCCGCGATCGGCTCCGGTTCGTTCCTGATCGCCTTCGCTGCGGCGGGTCTCTACCTGTTGACCGAAAAACTCGAGGGAATCAAGAACCTCGCCGAAGTGAACAACCGCATCTGGACCTCGTTCGGAATCTTCTGGATCGGAGTGCCGGTTTTTATCACACTTGTGCTGAAGGGATTCGGGTTGCTTCCGGTGCCGGTGGATCTTTTGACTCCGACCCAGCTTAGCCGCCTCTCCGCAAGCCAGATGACCTCATTCGCCTTCGTTCCCGGCAACTCGCCGCTCTACTGGGGGCGCGCCGCCATCGGCCTCGGCATCGGCATGGTCGTCGGCGCAATCGCCTGGCCTTTCTTCCAGAAAAGGATCGTCCGCCTGCACGGGTCGGGCAATCCCGGATCGCGCTTCTTCGTCGTGCTCGCGATCAGCCTGCTGCTTTCGGCCGTTGTCACCGGGTTCGCCGTGCGCAACGGCATCCTCCAACTGAGCAGCCGCAGCTATTTAAAAATCTTCGAGTTTTTCGGACCGACCCTCGCGGTTTCCTGGATTATCACGCCGATCCTGCACCGCCTCCTGGTTCGGGCTAACAGCGAAACATGGCTCGCGACGTTGAACCTGCCGCGGCAGGCATTCGAGGAGATGGCGTACACAAGCGTCGCCATCGGCTACCCGCTCTACACGGTGGGTGCCCTGTTCGCCGGGGCGATCTGGGCGGAACAGGCCTGGGGCAACTGGTGGAGCTGGGACCCGAAAGAGGTTGGCGCGCTGATCATCTGGCTTTTCTACACCGGCTTCCTGCACGCCCGCTATCAGCGTGAGTGGAAGGGAGCCCGCGCCGCGGTGCTGATCGTGCTCGGCATGATCTTCGTTTTCGTCAGCTTCTTCGGCAACTACTTCTTCGGCGGCCTGCACAGCTTCGAGGTGTCGGGGTAAACTGCTCAACACTTTTGAAATACCCAAGGGCGAATTCAACTGGATTCGCCTTTTTTTGCTAAGATCCAAACCAGGCTCCCTGGATACTCCGCTAGTATTCTCAACTTGTATAGAATGTTACCTGTACCAGAAGAGATTTTAGGCAATTCCGTTCAAGAAGCTAAATTTTCCTTTCTCTCAGTTGAGAAAAGCAGTAATTTTAAACGGATTGAGTAAAATGATGTGGGGGGAATATGCGATATCCACTACTCTCCACTCTGCTGAGTGCTGCGTTCACGCTGAACGTATATGCCCAATCAAGCAACAACCTTGAGACAGTTTCGCAAGTCGAACAACCGAGAAACTCTTTCCGTGCTGCCACCTGCCATGATAACACGGTCTATCTGTCCGACTATTACGGCCTGATCGCCGTTGATTACAGCGATCCTGTAGACCCGACGACGACTCAAAGTTCATTCTTTCTGGGTGCCATGTGGGGCGTTTCGGCTGACAACTCGCTTCTTGCAGTTAATAATTACATACAGGGCATTGGCATCTATGACATTTCCAATCCGGCAATTCCCCAACAGATCTCACTGATACCCTCGGCCGCTGACTACGACTGTGTTCTGCGAGACACCCTGCTAATTGCATACCATCAAAATCTTCAGGAAATCCGGTTCTATTCACTTTCAGATCCTGCTCATCCAAAATTGATCGGTTCAATTCCGCAGGACATCTGCGCATTTGACCTCAAACTGTTCAGTGACACTTTGCTAATCTGTTCCGGCGAGAGTTGCCGACTCCTTGACATTTCAGAACCGAATAACGTGGTAGAGATCGGCCGACTTGAGGTGGCTGAGACAAGCGAGGGATTCTATGAAGCCGGCACTCTCGCCGATGGAATCCTCTTTACCGTTGGATGGCAGGGATTGCGCACCTACGACATCTCCACGGCACCGGTGATTGTTCCCCTGTCCGCAAGCCCATTGCCGGGAATCGATCAATATTCCAGGGATATCGTCGTACGCAATGGCCTCGCATATGTGGCGGATGGCTGGAGAGGGGTGCGAATTTTCGACGTCTCAAACCCCGCCCATCCAGTTGAGCTCTGTCTATATCCGATGGATGGATTCGCTTCCAGTATCGAATTAATGGATCATTACGCCTTGATACCAACGATTGAAACTGGATTGATCACCCTTGACATTACCAATCCAGCCTCTCCTGTTGAAGTCTCAAGATACCCGGAGGGGACCAAAATTGGATCCGTATTTCTCGAAGATCACTCGATGTTCGTACAAAAAGTTATTCAGACAGGCAGCACCATACCGGTAGAATTTCATCCTGTCCTGGAGGGCTATATCCTGAATCGAGACACAGGGCCAGTGTTGAACTTTGAATTACCACTTCCGAAAGCCATTTCGGGAATGGTTGTTACTTCTTCCGGTGGCATCGCCCTGAACAGCTGGCGAGGTGATTGGAATATCCGCGATGGGAGCCTATTCGTCATTAACGAGACAGGCAACGAACCCGAGATAGGAAAAGAAGTAGATCTCGGATTTGCACTTGAGTCATGGCAACTTGTCAATTCCCATCTGTATCTGCTTGCAGATGCCAATGAATGCTTCTATGACCAGGCAGCGCTTAGGTTCTTCGACGTGGATCTTAGCAATCCTTTGGATCCATCCCTGGTACGCACAATCATTCCGCCTGAAGGTGTTACCGGACCTTTCGCGATCATCAACAATCGTTTATCCGTGCAATATGTCCCCTCACTCGTCGACGGCGAATCCGAAGACTCCATCGGCATTTTCATGTACGATCTAGATGGTTTTTCATCTGAGGCCGTTCCACTCGCGCAGAAAAACCAACCTGGGCGACTACTGAACCTCGTATCTCACGGCAATGGACTCTTCGTTGAAAATCAAGTTCGTGATCCAAACGATCAATCGCTGAAGTGCGAAATTCATTTCTGTGAATATGATGGACTCGCCCTTGTGAATGACAGAGCGATCCTGACCGACCTTGATCCTTTCGCGACATTTATAGTGAAGGGCAATCTGCTAGCGCTTGCCGAGCCGACTTACGAAGCCGCACCGAACAGGGTGACACTCTATAATGTCGAGGATCCCTATGCCCCACTCGCGATTGCTGCCTACTCAACGAAATTTCCTTTGAATTCCTACGATATCAATTCGCAGGGTTTTCTAAGCGTTCACGAATCCGTCTTGTGGACTCTTCTGGAATTAAATGATGAGTTGATTCCCAATACAATCGACGATCGAGTACAGGGAATTCCGGATCGTTTCGAGTTGACGAATATATACCCCAATCCGTTCAACAGCAGTCTGGCACTGAAGATTACGCTGCATTCTTCTGCCAAATTGAACGTCCGTATCTTCAACATCCATGGACAACTTGTTGCGACTCTCGCCGATGGAGTATTCGAACCGGGGATTCAGCATTTCAGCTGGAATCCACGAGGGATGGCTACTGGTGTTTATCTTGTACGAGCCAACGTGAATGGAGTTACTCAAGTTCGGAAAGCTGTCTATATAAAGTAGCACAACCTTGAGACGACGGACTTCAATTGAAAGCGTACCCACGGCTTCGCAAGCGTCGTGCTGAACAGTGAACTGTTGGAAGTAAACGTAAAGGCGAATCTCAAAGTTTCGCCTTCTTTTTCACCCTTTCCGTCGGGCTTTGCTCAATCGAAAACCAACTGTTCGAGAACCGGCAGCAGTTGATTCTGTATCTGATCCCGTACTTCACGGAATTTTGCAAGAGCGATTTCCTCCGGTTCGTCTGAATAGGGCGCGGGGTCCT
>CAZIDZ010000073.1:0-7654 GCA_964538455.1 uncultured bacterium | reverse complement strand
TGGGGACAGTCCCGATTTACGCATACACATCAGGAGAAACCCGGCCATCTCGCCTACGACAACGAACAGGCGAGCTGGCCGGGCCACCCGTCGTTCAGGTCGACTGAAGCGGGTGCAGGATGACATGGAAAGAAAGTATATAACTCCCTGGATTGCCCGGTCAAGCCGGGCAATGACATGGGGGAGCTTTCGCTTTCGGTTTTTAGCTTTGGAGATTGGCTCGGCGCTACTCGGCGGGTTTTCCATCGGGCAGAAGTGTGGAGACGTAGGGATGGCCGTGGAACAGTCTGCCCGCGAGCGTCTGGATTTCCTCCGCGGTGACCTCGTCGATCCCGGCGAGCAGATCGTCCAGCGGATGGTAGCGGCCAAGGTAGATTTCCATGCGCGCGAGACGGTTCATGCGGCTCGAAACATTCTCAAGACCCAACGTCAGCCCGCCCTTCAACTGGTCCTTCGCCCTCCTCAGCTCCAGCCGGGAGAGGGGAGCGTCCGCCAACCTGTTCAGTTCCTGCCGGATCATGTCGAGTGCGCGCTCGACCTGCTTTTCCTCGAGGCCGGCGTACACACCGAACAAGCCGGTGTCATGGTAGGCTTCGTGGAACGAGTAGATGGTGTAGGCAAGGCCATGCCGCTCGCGGAGGCGCTGGAAGAGGCGTGAGGACATCCCTGCGCCGAGCACCGTGTTGAGCACGAAGAAGGCATACCGGCTCTTGTCCGCGTAGCTCAATCCGCGGCAGCCGATGCAGAGATGCGCCTGGACGATTTTTTTCTTTCGGTGAAAAAACCGTTCGCGGACGTCCGGCACGCTGACCAAGCGGCGCTGCCGTCGAGATTCAGGGAGCGCAAGCCGGGCGGTGACCATCTCCACCAGTTCGTCGTGATCGACGGCTCCCGCGGCGGCGACGATAAGCCTGCCCGGCGTGTAGTTGCGGGACCAGTAACCGACCAGGTCGTCGCGGGTGTACGCGGACACGGATTTTCGGGTGCCGAGCACCGGCCTGCCGAGAGCGTGAGTGCCGAAGACGAGCCGGTTGAAGTCCTCGTGCACGACGTCGTCGGGGGTGTCCTCATAGCTGGCGATTTCCTCGAGCACAACGCCCTGTTCGCGCCTGATCATCTTCTCGGCGAATGTGGAATGACTCACCATGTCGGTCAACGTGTCCACGGCGAGCGAGAGGTGTTCGTCGAGCAGGTGGGCGTAATAGGAGGTCACCTCCTTGCCGGTGAAGGCGTTGAGGTAGCCGCCGACCTGTTCGATTTCGCGGGCGATGCGGAGCGCGGAGCGGCGCCGGGTGCCTTTGAACACCATGTGTTCGATGAAATGGCTGATCCCGCCCTGGCGGAGGGATTCGTCCCGCGTGCCGGTTTCGAACCAGAGGCCGACCGCGACCGAGCGGACGGTGTCCATGCGCTCGGTAACAATGCGGGTGCCGTCCTCGGTGACAGTCTTTCGGACTTCGGGTTGAGCCGTCATGGATGCCGTTTTCCTGAGTGAATTTGATTGGTCAAGAATATAGGCATGGAAACTCCTCGGGGTTGTACTTGCGGTTTCAGCAAGGTGATCAAACAGAGTAGAGAGCTGACACGCACGCTGGCCGGACTATCCTGGTGTCCCGGAATCAAGATTCCGGGCTACATCTGAACAGCGAGATTGCTTCGCTTCGCTCGCAATGACAGCCTGTGCTGGATTGCCCGGTCAAGCCGGGCAATGACAGTTCAGGGAACAGCGCAGCCCAGGAGAAACCCGGGCGGACAAGCCACCCGGGCCACCCATCGACGGAAACCCGACCCTGAAGGGATCGGGCCACCCGGCCGCAATATAAAAAGGGCAGCATGAGCATCGTGTGCCCATGCCGCCCGATTGATTTGCGGGTGCGATCAGCGGCGGCGGTTTCCTCCGCTGCCACCCCGATGTCCACCGCCGGAGCCTCCCCGGCCGCCACGGCCGCCACCACCGGTGCGCGGTTTGCGTTCGGGCTCGACATACCCCTCGGGCTTGGGAAGCAGCGCCTTGCGGCTCAGGTCCAGTTTGCCCTCCGGTGTCTTGCTGACCAGCTTGACGCGGACGATGTCGCCGAGGTTGACGACGTCGGTGACCTTTTCAACACGACGCCACTCGAGCTCGGAGACGTGCACAAGCCCCTCCTTGCCGGGATACAACTCGACGAAAGCGCCGAAGTCGACCACTTTGACCACCTTGGCGTCGAACTCCTCGCCGATCTCCGGTTCGCGGGTCATGTTGCGGATGATATCGGCGACCTCCATTACGGCGTCCTGGGAGGTGCTCGAAATTGCGATCGTGCCGTCGTCATCGATCTCGATGTTGACTCCGTAGTCGGTCTGGAGTTGGCGGATCATCTTGCCTCCGGGGCCGATGACCATGCCGATGAATTCCGGATCAATGCTCATGTGCTTGATCGACGGCGCATACTTGGAGAGCTGGGCGCGAGGCTGATCGATCTCGGCGTCCATGATGTCGAGGATGTGATTCCGTCCGACACGGGCCTGTTCGAGCGCCTCGGCCATGATCTCCTGTGAGAGGCCTGCGATCTTGATGTCCATCTGGAAGCCGGTGATTCCCTTGCGGGTACCGGCGACCTTGAAGTCCATGTCGCCCAACGCATCCTCATCTCCGAGAATGTCGGAGAGGACAACATATTTCTCCTCGTCCTTGACCAGCCCCATGGCGATCCCGGCGACGGCACCCCTGGTCGGAACCCCGGCGTCCATCAACGCCAGGCTTCCCGCGCAAATGGTGGCCATTGAGGAGGAGCCGTTGGACTCGAGGACTTCGCTGACAATGCGGACCGTGTAGGGGAAATCCTCCCACGCGGGCATCATCACCTTCAGCGAGCGCTCGGCGAGATGACCGTGTCCCATTTCACGGCGACCGGGGGCGAGGAAGCGACGGACCTCACCGACGGAAAAGGGAGGGAAATTGTAATGGAGCATGAACGTCTTCCAGTACTCTCCCTCGAGGTCGTCGATCTTCTGCTCATCCATCTTCGTGCCGAGTGTGATCGAGCCGAGAGCCTGGGTCTGCCCTCGCGTAAACAGGCTCGAACCGTGTGCACGGGGGAGCAGTCCGGTTTCGACGCTGATCGGGCGGATGTCCTTGGGCCCGCGTCCGTCGAGACGGACTTTTGTGTCGAGCACCTTGTTCCGCATCGCTTTTTTAACCATTGCGTCGAAGGCCCACTTGACCAGCTTCTCCTGCTCGGGGAAGCGTACCGCGAGGGCTTCGATCATCTCCGCGGCGAGCTGTTTCTGCGCAGCGCGGCGTTCGGTTTTGTCCGCGATGTCCACGAGGGGATTCACACGGTCGCCGACGAACTCGCTGACCGCCTGCTCGATCTCGCCGGTGGTGATTACGGGTTCCCACTCGCGATCGGGCTTTTGGAGTGCATCGTGAAACTCCCACTCGAGCTCGATGATCTTGCGGATGTGCTCGTGGGCGAAATCGATGGCGCCGATGAACACCGACTCCTCGACCTCCTTGGCGTCCCCCTCGACCATCGCGATCGCGTCGTGCGTGCCCGCGACGTTGAGGAAAAGTTCGCTTTCCTCGACCTGGCCGATTGTCGGGTTGAGCACGAATTCGCCGTTGATCCGTCCCACCTTGACTCCGGCGACGGCGTTCTCTTTTGTGAAGGGGATATCGCTGACCAGGAGGCCCACCGAGGCGCCGATCTGTCCGAGGATATCGCCCTCGTTCTCGCCGTCATGCGACAACACGTTGCACAGGATCTGCGTTTCGTAGTAGTAGCCCTTGGGGAAGAGGGGGCGCAGCGGCCTGTCGATCATGCGCGCGGTAAGCGTTTCCTTGTCGTGGGGCCGGGCCTCGCGCTTGAAAAACCCTCCCGGGAATTTTCCGCCAGCGTATTTTTTCTCGCGGTAGTCGACCGTCAGCGGAAAAAAGTCTGTGTTCGCGCTCCGCTCGCCGCTGGAGACAACGGTGGTGAGCACGATAGTTTCGCCATACTGCACCCACGCCGCCCCGTCGGCCTGCTTCGCGACCTTGCCTACCTCGATAGCCAGTGTGCGGCCGCCGAGGTCCATCTCTCGTCGAAAACTCATGAAAACCTCCACTTGCCGGCGTCCCGTCCGATTTTTGACTGACAGAAGCGCACAGCGATTAGCGTATCACCTTCGTCCATGTTTAGCGGCGCAGTCCGAGTTCCTTGATCAGGGAACGGTAGCGCTCGATGTCTTTGTCGCGCAGATACGCGAGCAGGCTCTGTCGTTTTCCGACGAGTTTCATGAGCCCGCGACGGGAGTGGTGATCCTTTGTGTGGGTGCGGAAATGCTCAGTGAGCTCCTGGATGCGCGCGGTAAGCAGCGCAACCTGGACCTCCGTCCGCCCCGTGTCCTTTTCATCGGTGCCGAATTTCTGTACGATCTCGGCTTTCTGTTCGTTCGTGAGCGGCATGCCGCCACCCTCCTTCCTGTTTCCTTTTATACCTGAATGTGTTCGTTTGTATCCGCATCCTCGATCAAGCCTTCGGAGTCGGCGAGCGGGAGCAGTTCGCGGGCGCGCCGGCAGTCCCGGTCCATCTCGGCGATCAGCGCCTCCGCGCCGTCGAAGGCTCGCTGCGGGCGCAGGTAGTCGATCCAGACGACGTCGAGCGTCCGGTAGTACAAATCCAGATCGTGGTCGAAGATGTGCACCTCGATGGCGAGCGGTTTCTCGCCGAACGTTTCCTTGCGGCCGACGGAGGCGACGCCGTCCAGGGATTGCCCATCGAGCAGGACGCGGACGGCGTAGACACCCTCGGCGGGGATCAACTGATCCGGGTCGACCGGGATCAAATTCGCCGTGGGGTAGCCGAGATCATGCCCGCGCCCCTCGCCGCGGATCACCTCCAGTTTCATCCTGAAGGCCGACGTGAGGAAGCGGTTGGCCGCGCGGAGGTCGCCGTTTTTCAAGGCGCGGCGGATCCGTGTGCTGCTGACCGGATCGCCGGACTCCCTGAACGCGTCGACAACGACGAGCTCGAAGCCGAGCTGCCGGGAGCGGTCCTTGATAAAGTCGAGGTCGCCCTCGCGATTCCTGCCGAAGGAATGGTTGAAGCCGACAACGAGGCGCGCCATGCCGATTTCGCTAAGCAGCAGCCGCCGGAGAAACTCATCCGCGGAGAGTCTCGACAGTTCCAGAGTGAACGGCAGAATCACGGTCCGCTGCACGCCGGCCTTCTCGAGCTTGCGCAATTTCTCGCCGGTGGGGGTGAGCAGCTGTAGCCTGTCCGGGTGGCTTCGCAGGACATGCTGAGGGTGCGGCTCGAAGGTGACCACGGTAGGCGTTTCCCCGCGCATCAACTCCGCCAGCAGATCGCGGTGCCCGAGGTGGACACCGTCGAACGTGCCCAGGGTCAGGGACGCACGCGGCAGCGGCGTCAGCTCGTCCTGTCCGTAACGGATGACCTTCACAGACGGCCCTCCCGGCCGATCGTTTCGAGTTCTTCCAGCGTCATCGCATCCTCGATCCGCCAGGGTCCGACGGCCGTCCTGCGCAACCGGATCAAAGCGGCTGGGACGCCCAGCAGCACCCCGAGATCATGAACGACGGTTCTAACGTAGAGCCCGCCGCCGCCCGCGATTTCGAAGGTGACGTCCGCGCCCTCGGTTTCGACGAGGGCGAGGCGGTCGATCCGCGCGGGGCGCGGTTCGCGTTCGATCCACCAGCCCCGTCTCGCGAGCCGGTACAGCGGGATGCTCTGCCGCTTCAGCGCGCTGACCATCGGCGGCACCTGCGTTTTCGACCGTTCGATCGCCGCCATCGCCGCCTCGATGCGCTCCCGCGAGAAGGACGGGACTGCGACCTCGAGGAGATTTCCCTCGGCGTCCAGCGTGTCCGAGGCGAGCCCGAGGCGAGCGGTCGCGAGGTAGCGTTTGCCGCCGTCCAGCCGCCCGCTGAGGGTGCGTGTCGCACCGCGTCCGACGGCGACGACGAGCAGCCCGGTGGCCGCGGGATCGAGCGTGCCGGCATGGCCGACGCGCTTTTCCCCGGTCAGTCTGCGGACGCGGTCGACGACGTCGTGGGAGGTGATCCCGGACGGTTTGTCGATCAGCAGCAGCTGGCCCGATTCCAGCGTCACAATAGCGCGAGTTCTTTCCGGCATGCTTCCACAACCTTGTTGATCGCGGCGTCGATGCCGCCGTCCACGGCTCCACCGGCCGCTTTTTCATGTCCACCGCCGCCGAACCGGCGTGCGACCCGTTCAACGTTTGCCGCCCCGGTGCTGCGCAGCGAGACCTTGAACGAACTGCCGTCGAGGGGGCGGAGCAGGATCGCGATTTCCACGCCGTCCAACGATGTCAGGTGGTCGATGTACCCCTCCGAGTCGAGCTCCTTCTCCTCGAGCGGAATGTGACTGACCGCGATCCGTCCCTTTTCGTACAACTGCATGCGCGCGAGGAAGCGGCCGAGCCCGATGGTCGTCACCGGGTTCTCGCGGAAATAAATTTCGTGCGTGATCGCCGCGGGGTCGGCGCCGGCCTGGACCAGGCGGGACGCCACCGCGAGCGTCCGGGCCGTTGTGTTGACAAAGCGGAAGCGGCCTGTGTCCGTGAGGATGCCGGTGTACAGCGCCGTCGCGGTTGCGGGCTTGATCGGAATGCCCAACTGGTCGAACAGCGGGGTCAGCAGTTCGGCCGTGGCGCTCGCCTTGGTGTCGATCAGCTCGCCGTTCCCCGGGTGCTCGGTCGAGAGGTGGTGGTCGATCACGAGGAAGGGGGCGTCCGCGGGGATCAACTGCTCGACGTCTCCCATCCGATAGATTTCCCCGGCATCGACGAGCAGGGTCGCGCGGTAGGCTTGACCGGAGCGCTTCGCCTCTTCGGTTGTCATCACCTTATCCGCGCCGGGGAGGAAGCGGTAGCGTCTCGGGACGCCATCCTGGAGTACGGGAAACGCGCGTATGCGGAGCCCTTTCAACAGCGCGGTCGCGGCGAGCAGCGAACCGATCGCGTCGCCATCCGGGTTGACGTGGCTGGTGACGAGCACATCCTCCACCTCGCCCAAGAGGGGGAGCAGGGGTTTACCGTTCACGGGTTTCCTCACTGTTCTCCTCTCCGCCAGGCGAGGGGTGCTCGCTGCCGGACGAGGCTGATTCGTCCCCGATCTTTCGCAGAAGTTGTTCGATCTTGTCCGCTTTGTCGTACGTGTCGTCCCAGACGAGGCGCATTTCGGGGATTTTTCGTATGCGCAGAGACTGGGAGACCTGGCGGCGCAGGGTGGGGAGAAACCTCAGCAGATGCCTCTGGAGAGCGTCGGGATGACGCGTGCCGTGTATGGAACAATAGAGGTTGGCGTGCTTCAAGTCGTCGCTGACGCGGACCTCGGGGATCGAGATCACGGCGCCGGGTGCGATGTCGGCGGCATGCCGACGGACGGCTTCCGCAACGATTTTCTGGATTTCCACGCCCACTCGGCGGGCGCGCTTGCTCTTCGGTATTTTCATGTTCTGCCTGTGACGATACGTCCCCAGCTTTACGGACCCCATCCGCTGCCGGAAAACGATCCTTTGCTCACCTCTCGAACTTCAACTGATGAAACAAGATGCACACGATAACAGACTGCACGATGCACAGGATGAAAGCATGACTCCGGCATCAACGTCCACTGCAACAGAAAAACAAAGATTCTTCCCCGACG
>CAZIDZ010000072.1:0-7868 GCA_964538455.1 uncultured bacterium | reverse complement strand
GGCAGCTGCTTTCTTGCCTCTTTCGATCACAGTTCAACGATGGGGACAAGGATGGACGGGATCTATGACCGGAAGTTCTGGACACCTGCCCTGGTGCGCATTCTCGTGCCGCTCGGGTGGGTGATTGCCGGGTATGTTGTCAGCCTGTACCTCCACGGAGGCTGGAATCCGCTGCTGGTTCTGGCAGCGGGTGTCATGACGGTTCTGTTATGGTGGGTGGTCTGTGAGACGATCCTCGTGCTGTTCAGGATGCACACCACGCTGAAAGGGATCGACGCTTACTTCCATTCCTACGAGAAGGTAATCGACGCGAAATTCCAGATGCTCGAAACCCGCATCGTCGACCTGACCAACAAGCAGAAGTGAACCGCTGTTCTTGTATATGCCCGGATCAGCGCATAGTAAAACGCCAGTGAGTGTCGCTCCACCGGCGTTGCTCATGCAGATGTCTCTGTGTATGACCTTATTCCTGCCTGAGCACATCCGCCGGATTCGCCTGCGCCGCTCGAATCGTCTGCAGCGAAACGGTGATCATCGCAATCGCCAGGGCAATCGCGCTCGCCACCAGGAACGGCAGGGCGGAGAGATTGATGTGGTACTCGAACTCCGAAAGCCACCGTTTGACCCCGAAATAGCCGATCGGCCAGGCGATCAGGTTGGCGATCAGCACCCAGCGCAGGAACTCGCCGGTCAGCAGTCCGACAATCCGTCGTTCGCCGGCCCCGAGCACCTTGCGGATCGCGATCTCGTGGCGGCGCTGTTCGGTGGCGAAGGAGGCGAGGCCGAACAGCCCGAGGCAGGCGATGAACACAGCCAGCGCCGAGAATCCCTGGACGATCTTCGAGAAGTTGATGTCACCGCGGTACATCTGGGCGAATTCATCGTCGAGGAACGTGTAATTAAACGGTTCCTCGGGGAAAAATTCCTTCCACAGTTTTTCAATGCCTGAAATGGTTTCCGCGATTATCCCCGGCTTGATCCGTACTACGGACTGGCTCGGCGGCTGCTCGGCGAATCCGAAAATCACCGGTTCGATTTTATGGCGAAGCGAGGCGAAATGGAAGTCCTTCATCACACCGATAATCGTCTGCATCTGTGGTTCGTCCAGTTCTCCGAGGTTGATTCTCTTGCCGATCGCCTCCTCCGGGGTATAACCAAGCTGTTTCGCGGCAGCTTCGTTTACGAGGATCGCTTCTGTTGAATCGGTCGCAAGCTCCGGTTGGAAATTCCGCCCAGCCGCAAGTCCTATCTGTAACGTATTAAGGAAATCGGCGTCCACGATCTCGAAGCTCATGATCATTCCTTCCTCTTCGGTCTGTGCTCCTTCCGGATACAGGCTGGCCCGGCTGTACCCACGTCCTGGGACCGAGTAGGAGCTGGCGATCTCTTCGACGCCGGGCAGTTTCTTCACCTCGTCGAGAAACGCCTCACGGGACGGCAGGAACCGTCTGGCGCCGGTCGTCATCGTCATCACCTGGTGACGGTTGTACCCGGGATTCATTGTGCGGATGAACCGGATCTGCTGTCCCGCGACGATCGTCGCCAAGATCAACGCGATCGAAGCGCTGAACTGGGCGATCACCAGCGTCCGCCTCAGCAGAATGCCGCGACCCGATCCGCGGAAATCTCCTTTCAAGACCACTACGGGGGAGTAGCTGGAGAGCACGGCCGCCGGGTAAAATCCGGAGAAGAGACCGACGATCACCGCCAGCGCCAGCAGGGAGGGGAGCGTATAGGCCGATTGAAGCAGAGGAAAGGCGAGAGGCCGCCCGGCGAGCTGGCTCAGGAAGGGCAGCAGCAACTCCAGCATGAGTATGGCGAGCGCGGTCGCCAGCACCGTCTGCAGGATTGATTCGCCCAGAAACTGGACCACCATCTGCTGCCGTGTCGCCCCTGAGACACGCCGCATGCCGACCTCCCGCGCTCGTTTCGCCGAACGGGCGGTCGAGAGATTCATGAAATTGAATGCTGCGATCACGAGTACGAGGACAGCGATGAGCGAGAGGGAATAGACCTGCCGGATGTCGGTCTTGTGATAATTCAAGTCGTAGAGCATGTTCATCGCACGCATGTGCAGATCGGACAATGGCTGGATCTGCGGGTCCCACACAGCCGGCATGCCGTTGCTGTGGGCCAGGGAATCCATCGTTGCGTTTACCTGCTTCGGATCGGCGCCTTCGCGCAGCAACGCGTAGGAAATCATGGAGAGGTTCTGCCAGTTCTGAGTTCTTTCTTCCCATCGCGGCTGATCCTGGATGCGGATCAGCATGTCGAATTGGAGATGGGAGGTTTCAGGCGCAGGCTCGATTACCCCTGTGACTGTTTTCGCCTGGTTCCCGAAGAAAGTGATCGTCTTGCCGATTGGGTCCTTACCCGGAAACAGCGCGGCGGCGATGGCCGGTGAAATCAGCACGGACGACGGCTTCTCCAGAACCGTTTTACGGTCGCCTTCGATCAGCTTCCAGCTGAACATCGTGAGGAAGGGACTGTCAACCGCCCAGCATTGCTTTGCCTCCGCTGTACGGTCTCCCGCCGTCAGGTTGATATTCCGTCCGCCCGGGCCGCAACGGGTAATTTCTTCAACGTTGGGATCGTTGGCTTTCAGGTTGCTGGCGAGAGCGGGATTGGTGATCCCCACATGGCTGCTCGTCACACCGGGAGCGTTGTCGATGGTGTACAGCCGGTAGATGCGATCCGCGTTCTTGTGAAACCGGTCGAACTTGAAATCGTAATTAACATGAAGGTAGATCGCCAGAAACACCATGATTCCCAGCGCGAAGCCGAGGATGTTGACGATTGAATAGAGTCTGTTCCGATACAGATTCCGAAGCGCTACGATCAGGTAGTTTTTCACCATGAGTAGGAATCCTCTCGCTGTTGCTTTCAATATCCGCCAAGAATTCCAACTGGAGAAAAAAGAAAAACCGAGCGGCACACATCTTCTTCTTTTCCGTGCGTCGCTGGGGGATTGATGCGGGATTCGGCATGACTGTCCCTGTCACTCTGTCCGCAGCACCTCGGCCGGGTCCGTCAGTGCGGCGCGATAGGCCTGCACGGACACCGTGAGAATGGCGATCACCAGCGCGGCCAATCCAGCGGTGATGAACGGGAAAAGGGTCATATTCATCCGGAATGCGAACTCGGACAGCCAGCGGTGCATGGCGTACCAGGCGAGCGGCCAGCCCACCAGGTTGGCGAGCAGCACCCAGCGCACGAAATCCTTCGTCAGCAGGAAAACGATCCTTCCCTCGCCGCTGCCGAGCACCTTGCGCACCGCGATCTCCCGGCGTCGCTGTTCCGTCGCGTAAGAGGTCAGTCCCAGCAGGCCGAGGCTCGCGATGATGATCGCCAGCGTCGAGAACACACCGACTTTCCCGGCGAAAACCCTGTCACCCTGGTACTGTCGTTCAAAGCGTTCATCTAAAAACAGGCTGTTGAACGGAATGTCGGCGAACATCTTTTGCCATAAATCCCGCACCAGCGGTATCGTATCCCTGATCTTGCCGCCCTGGATCCGAAACGCGATCAGCCCGCAGTTTTCCGGGTGGTATTCAATCATCAGCGGATCGATTCTCTGGCGCGCGCTGAAAAACTGGAAATCGTGAACAACGCCGATTACCGTCTTCGGTACGAGATCCGCGTTGACATCCTGCACGATGATCTTGCGCCCGATCGGGTCGTCCCAGCCCGCCGCACGGATCGTCGCCTCATTGACGATCACCTGGTCCTCGTTGGGCGATCCTTTCTCAAAATTGCGCCCTGCGGCGAATTTGATACCGAGCGCGGGAATGAAATCCGCATCGGCGCTCATGAAGTTGACGCCAAGATCACGCTCGTCCGAAGGTGAATCCTCAGCCCGCGCCTCATACTGCCCGAATGACCCGAACGCGGGGAGGTTGTTCGACGAGCCGACCGCTTCGATCGACGGGATCTTGCGCAGCTCGTCCATGAACGCGTCTTTGCTGGTAATCACGTTCTGGTTGAACGCAAAGGTCACCGCCACCTGGTCGACGCTGTAGCCGACGTCCATGCCGGTCACATACTTAAGCTGTTGGAGGACGATGATCACGCTGGCGATCAGCGCGATCGAGATCGCGAATTGAACGACCACCAGGATCTGGCGCAGCGAAATGCCTGCTCGGCTCGAACGGAAAGACCCCTTGATCACGTTCATCGGCTGGAATCCCGCCAGCACCAGGGCGGGGTAGATCCCCGCCGCCAGGCCCACGGCGACGGCGACGCCCAGCAGCGCCAGCAGCAGTTCGGGATTCCTGATCAGCGAAAAGCTGGCCTGCCGCCCGATGAAACCGGAGAGGTGCGGGAGCGCCAACTCGACCGAAATTGCGGCGACAACCGTCGCAATCAGTGTCAACAGCACCGATTCTCCGAGGAACTGTACCATCAACTGGCTGCGTTTCGCCCCGACAACTTTGCGCATCCCCACTTCTCTCGCGCGCTTGATCGCCCTGGCGCTCGAGAGGTTGATGAAATTGATCGACGCGATCAGCAAGGCGAGCAGAGCGATGATGCTCAGGATTTTCACCTGTGTCAGGTCCGATTTGCCCCAGTTGTTCACGTCAAAACCGAGATTCCCGCTCCCCAGGTGGACGTCGAGCAGCGGTTGCAGCACGGGAATGTATTGTTCGTTCAAACCGTGCAACTCGCCGATTTCGAGCAGCTTTCGCTCGAGCACTTCTTTGCTCGTTCCGGGCTGTGCCCGGAGGTAACCGCATCCGGCGATGTTGTCCCACGATTCCCACCACACGGCGTTCTGGGGAGTCACCAGCGCCGGCACGATCACGTCGTAGTGCAGGTGGGAGGTGGGCGGGCAGTCGCTGACAATCCCGGTGATCGTCACCGTTGGACCATCGTTGCGCCCGGTCACGGTCTTGCCGATTGGATTCTCATCTCCGTAAAACGCCCGCGCAACATCTTGTGTGATCACTGCCGTGTTCGGTTCCTTCAGCTGGTTGTCCGGGTCGCCCTGGAGGATCTTGAATGCGGTAAACACCTTGAAGAAATTGGAATCCGCGCCGAGTACGTAGCGCTGGATTCCCTGTTCCGACTCGTCGGCGCCGAAATTGGCCAGGTTGATCTGTCCGAAATTGAAAACACGTGTCGTGGCGACGACTTCCGGGATAGAGACCATCGCCTCCTTGGTCAGGGCTCCGGAAGTGATTGCGTTGACCGCCCTGACGGACCGGTTCATCGTCAGCAGCCGATAGACATCCTCCGGGTGCTCGTGAAAACGGTCGAAGGCGAGATCTTCCACCACGATCAGGGCAATGACGAGAAAGACGAACAGACCGAGCGCGAAACCCACGATGTTGATCAGGGAGTAGATCCGGTTGCGCATGAGGTTTCGCACAGCGATTAGCAGGTAGTTTTTCAGCATGCGGACCCCATCTGGCTGAGTGGCCACCGTTGACGGTTAGGAAGGATCATTCACAGGAGAGCAAGCGTTGTGCCAACCTTCAGTGCCTTTAATTATAGTCATTTAGAGATGCCGAAAGTGTAGCAAAACGAAGTTGATGTTGCTATTCGCGACGCCGTGCAAAAGCCTTGCAGGGCGGCCGGGAATCGGTTTTTCACGGCCCAGGCGGCCCGTGGCACCCGCGCGAACGGCTGGATGAGGGCTCCAACTTACAAATTTCCATGAGATTCACGCGAACATTCAGGGCACTCCCGCGTGTCTTTTCGGGGTTGTCGCCCGCTCAGGCAGGACAGTACCTTGAACAGGAGAGACCGATCAGTGATAGCGAGGGAGTATGACCGCTCTCGAAAAAGGCTCGAAGCAGCAGGGGACGGAGCAGCCCGAACTGACGGATGCGCCGTTGATCCTTGTCGTCGACGACGAACCCCTGGCCCTGGAAATCGCTGAGATGACGCTTCAGCGTCACGGCTTCCGTACGGCCACCGCGCGCGGTGGGCAGGCGGGGCTTGACCAGGTGTACAGCCATACCCCGGACATGATCCTGCTGGATATAACGATGCCGGATCTCGACGGATTCTCCGTTTTCCAGACCCTCCGCGACAACCCGGAATATGACAAACTCCCGGTCATCTTTGTCACCGCCCGCGATGATATAGACGACAAGGTTCGCGGCCTCGAGTTGGGAGCGGTGGACTATATCACAAAGCCCTACAACCCCTCGGAGTTGGTGGCGCGGGTGCGTGCCACGCTGAGGATGCAGCGACTGGAACGTGAGGCGGCGGGACGTGAGCAGGAGGAAGCCCGGCGGAAGATCGTTGAGACGCTGCTCGTGACCCTCGCGCATTACATCAACAACGCCCTCGCGGCAATCGACGGCCATGTCGCCGTCACCGATCCAGAGAAGGAACAGTCGGTCGCCAAGCTGCTCGACGTCGTGCGCAAACGAACCCGGACCATCGCCGCAACCCTGCAGTGCATCGAGGAGATCCAGGAGGAGCTGGACACCCATGTGACACGGTACGCCAGCGGTGACGTCGAAATCCTGAACCTCGAAGAGCGCATCCAACAGCGTGTCAGACTACTCGAGGAGCGCGATCAGGAGCAGGGTCCGGTCCAGGAGTAGCCGGCCGGAGTCACCGAATCCCGCATAGATACTGAACGGACAGGTTGGCCCGGGTGGTCACGTCCGCCCACAGGCGGATTGTCTGCCCGGGTTTCTCGCGAGCCGTCTCGCGGAGGTTCCCTTGCCTCGGTTTTCTCTCCACTGTACATTATGACCAGATATACACATTTAGTCATTCAGTGAAAATCCAATGGATGAGCAACGCGACAAAAGAGAACGGCTGATCCTCGATGTGGCGAAGTCTCATTTCGAGAAGTTCGGCTACAAACGAACGGTAATCGATGACATCGTCCGCGAGGTGGGGATCGCAAAAGGGACGTTTTACCTGCATTTCAAGAGCAAGCGGGAACTCTATCTTCGAATCATCCAACGCGTTCAGGAACAGGCGATCAGGATTCTGGACAGACAACTTGAAAAGGAGCAAACGCCTGCGGAATTGATCCGCAACGTACTGCATCTGGCCATCGATGTGCTTCAGAAGGAACCGCTGGTGCTTGCGACTCTTCGAGGGGAGCAGGACAACTTCGTGATCAAGGCCATGATGGCCGAACCTGGGATGAATCAATTGGTCGATTCGACCATCGCGTACTATCGGCAGGTTCTCGAGGAGGGGATACAGATCGGCGAGTTTCGCGAAGACCTGAATCTCGACATCACGCCGTATATCCTTGGAACAGTCAAATTCCTCTTTCCCTATCAGGAGTTGATTGCCGACGAGGGTGTGCCGAAAAAGGAATTCTGGGATGTCTACATCGATGTGCTGATGCAGGGGATGTTGAAGTCCGGTTGGCAGGGTGTGAATTCGAAAAACCGCAGGAAGTGGGGGAGTCCCTACGCCGCATAGAGAGACGGGTTGATATACGATTGGATGATCGGTGCGGCGCCTTGCGAGAGCCGAAACGAGGGAGAAGTTATGAACGACTTGCCAGTCGTCCATGTCGAAAACGTCATCAAGAACTACCAGGGGGGTAAGGTCCGCGCGTTGCGGGGAGTTACTCTCGAGGTGCCGCAGCACGCATTCCTGGCCCTGGCCGGGCCGTCGGGTTCGGGAAAGACAACGCTATTGAACATCATTGGTGCGCTCGACAAACCTGACGAGGGATCGGTGATCGTAGCGGATCATGACGTTGTGAAACTCAACGAACAGCAGCGAACCCGCCTGCGCCGCGAAACGATCGGTTTCGTTTTTCAGACGTTCAACCTCGTTCCTGTACTGACGGCTGTTGAAAACGTCGAGTTGCCACTGGAGATTATCGCTGGCACAACCCGTGATTCCCGGCGCAAGGCGGCGATGGATATGCTCGAACGGGT
>CAZIDZ010000071.1:2892-8218 GCA_964538455.1 uncultured bacterium | reverse complement strand
CACATCGAGGAGGTGGATGGTTCCAGTCTCTTCTGCGTGATCCGGAAATCCGCGTAGCCCTGGGATGTTTCTCCGGTGAGATTTTGTTACTGTGAGGTCCCGACGCTTTGGGCCGAAGCAATCTCGCAGTGGATTGCGGCCTCTCTACGTAGTCCTGTGATTCAGATGCTTCGAGACGGACTTCGCGTTAGACCTGCGATGCACCCGATCCCGAAAGATCAGAATTGTCTTGCCTCAGTGGAGGATCCCCATAAACGGCTTTCTTAACGGACTCGTTTCGCCAGCATGCCCGCCGCCAGGAATGCGAGGAGGATCAGGATCATTTCGACGATGTGGTGCAATGGTTCGATCCAGATTTCCCTGTAAAATCCCCACCGGCCCAGGATCTCCACGGCATTCCAGAAGATGACCACCGTCGGAATCGCGTACCGTACCGCCGGTGCAATTTGACGGTGTTTCACCAACTGAGTCATCAGGTACAGAGACCAGACCAGAGAGCCTGCCAGGACGATGTAGGTCACGGGGTGGTGGTCGCCGAGAATCCGCTCGTCGTACACCAGCAGCAGAAGAACGTAGAAAAACCAGAGCACATAGGTGGTTTCCATGAAGGTGATGATCGAGTAATTGCGTTCGGCATTATCGCGGACTTCGCGAAGTCGCAGCTTCAGGTGACGTTGCAACCAGGTAAAGAAGTTGCATCTCGTCCGCCCGTTGAACAGAAAGTAAAGGAGAGTGGTTGCGAGCAGGCCCGCCGATGAGGCCAGTACCAGGTATTCCGGTTTTGTCGCCACCGCCCCGTTTTTCATCAACGGATCGACACCGAGATGGCTTGCAAAATAGACATAGGAGAACTCGACCCAACCGGTCCAGACGAGGATGCCGCCGAAAAAACCGAACCAGGTTCCCTGCACTTCGCGGCCGGAACGAGCTCCGAGATAGACGAGAACGACGCCGAGCAGGCCGAGCAGAAAGGCGCTGGTAAACTGATAGTGCTCGCCGAAAACATGTTCCATCAGGATCATCAGGGCGTGTCCGAGGGGCATCATCAACAGGACTACGAAAAAGGCGATCAGTCCGGAAAAACGTTGCGTACTTGCCTTCATGGATCACTCGAAAGGTCGTTGAATTTCAAGTGGAGTTGACCCCGATATTTCTTCCAACCGCAGTGGCTGGTAGAAATGTCTATCAAAGATGGTAATTTCTATCACATTTGGAAAGGGGTGACACCTGGAGACCTCCTGGCAAAGGATGAAAGAGCGAATGACAAAAACCGCTTGATTGAACATTCGTTCAGTTTTACTTTCCGGCTTGGTCAGATGCCGGGATAACATCATTATTCGAGAGAAAGATGAGCGTCAAAGGCAACAAAGCAGCTCGTATGCTTGACGAGCAAATGCGGTATTTCCTGAACGCGACGTCTGTATTGTCAAATCCTGATTCAGGATTTCGGCCCAGCCCGGAAATGAGAACCGCCGCGCAGGTATTCCGCCACACCTGGCGGACGGTCAAGTGGTTCACCGACGCGATACTCACCGACGCCGGATTCAACATGGACTTCGAGGGGGACGAGCGGGAAACACAAAAGGCGTCGTCGCTTGACGAGGAGCGGGCGAACATGAAAGCCGAGTTCGACCGATCGATCAGACTGTGGGGGAAGCTGTCGGAGGAGGAACTGATGGCACCCCTGCCGGACAATCCGATCCTCGGACCGGTGCCGAAGCTCGAGGCGATTTCCGCCTGCGTCGACCACACGGCTCATCACCGTGGAGCGCTGACGGTGTATGCCCGTCTGCTCGGCAAGGTGCCGCCGCAGCCCTACACGGAGCCGGAGGCTCAGCAACCAGCCTGACGATCCTTGTCTCCGGGTCGCCGCGCGAACCTGAGCGAGCGGTGAGCTTCCGGACCAGCCAGCCCCGGTAATCGGGGCTGTTTTACTCAGATTCTTTGTCGTACGCGTTGACCGTGCGCCGACCGCCCAGGGGTTGTACGTTCCGAAAAACTGCGGTGGCATATCGCGCCGGAGCAGGTGCAGAACGGTGGGGGGAATATGGTACGTCAACGTGTTATCGAAACCACGGAAGGTATCCAGGACAACTACGACGTTCAGGTCTTTGACCAGATGCAACGGAGGTTGCGTGACAAGGGCTGGATGGAGCTCAAGTTCTTCCTCACCAACGCCGTTGGCCACGGCGAGTTCCTCGAAATCGGCCCGGGACCCGGATACCTCGGGCTGGAGTTGCTGAAACGCTTCGAGGGCACGACGCTCGTCGGCCTCGACATCAGTCCGGCGATGATCGAGGTTGCCAAGCGGAATGCCGCCGAGTACGGCCTCAGCGACCGGTTCGAGCTCAAATTGGGGATGGGCGATTCGCTCCCCTTTGAGGACGGCCGTTTCGATTGCGTCGTCTCCTCGAACTCGCTGCACGAGTGGGAGCATCCGGTGGAGACGCTGGCGGAGATCTGGCGTGTGCTGAAGCCGGGCGGACGGGTGCTGCTTCATGACCTCCGCCGCGACACCTCGCTGCCGATGCGCTGGTTCCTGTTCAGCGTCACGAAGCCGAAAGAGATCCTTCCCGGCATGCGTAGCTCGATGAACGCCGCGTACACTCGCAAAGAGGTGGAGGCGCTGTTTGCCGCGAGCCCCTTCGGCGAGGGCACGGTGATAACGAACCTGATCGGCCTCAACGCCGTAGCCGTGAAAGCAACCTCCGGGTAGCGGCTCTCCCCGCTCTCCGCGATATTGACACAGCCCGCGAGTTTGATTAAACTGACTGACAGTCAGTCAGTAAGGGGAAAGCGTTGCCTGCAAAGCGTAGAAAAGACCCTGAACAGCGGCGAAATGACCTGATCGCGGCGGCGGGAAAGGTCTTCGCCGGCAAAGGCGTCGACGGCTCCACCGTCAGCGACATCGTCAAAACCGCGGGGGTGGCCCAGGGGACGTTTTACCTCTACTTCGACACGAAATTCGACGTTATCAACGCGCTGGTCGATCAGATGATCGATGGAATCATGGATCTGATCGAACGGTTGGATCGCGAGGCCGATATGGGAGCGGCCGACCGGCTGCACGCCCTGTTTGGGATATTCCTTGAGCAGGTCCAGGGCAGCTCTCGCCGCGAGCTCGCCGAGATCTACCATCGCCCGGAAAACCGCGAGGTTCATAACCGCATGGCCGAACGGGTCATGCCGCGTCTGGCGCCGATTGTGGAAAACATCATCCGGCAGGGAGTCGATGAAGGCGTGTTTGTAGCTGAGGATCCCAACATGGCGGCGCGATACATCCTCGGCGGAATGAGTGTAGTCGAAACGGCCATAACCGATCGGCGCGATCTGACCGGCTTGATCAATACCGCGCTCGCCTATGCCCTGCGTTCGCTCGGGTATGAACCGGCCGGCGTGGCCGCTCGTCCACAGGAGCGTCCATGACAGACGAAACCGTCATTTCGACACAGAATCTCGTGAAGCACTACGGGGACGTTCACGCGGTCGACGGCATCGACCTCGATGTCCGCCGCGGCGAGATCTACGGTTTTCTCGGCCGCAACGGCGCCGGGAAGACCACTACCATCCGCATGTTACTCGGGCTCGTTCGTCCGACCTCGGGCGGGGTTACGGTGCTCGGTGTGCCCATCCGTCCCGGGGAGCAGAGGGTGTTCGCCCGTGTCGGCAGCCTCGTCGAGTCGGCGACGGCCTACCCGAACCTCACGGTCCGCGAAAACCTTGATATCCAGCGCAGGTTGACACAGTCGCCGCGCGAAGCGGTGGCCGAGGCGATCACCCTGCTCCGTCTCGACGAGTATGCGCACCGTCCCTACGGAAAACTGTCACTGGGGAACAAACAGCGGCTGTCCCTCGCGCGGGCGCTGCTGCACCATCCCGACGTTCTTGTGCTGGACGAACCGACCAGCTCGCTCGATCCCTCCGGCATCATCGAAGTGCGAAAATTGCTACGCACCCTCGCCGATGAGCAGGGCGTCACCATCTTCATGTCCAGCCACATCCTCGCGGAGGTTGCGCATCTCGCGGACCGCATCGGCATCGTCCACGAAGGGCGGCTGATCGAGGAACTCGACTACGACGAGTTGCTCGCCCGGGCGCGGACCTGTGTGGACGTGGTCGTGTCCGAACCCGAACGAGCCGTTGCCCTGTTGAAAGACCGCCTCGGCATCGGGAATGTGGAGCAGACGGTGGACGGCCATCTGCGCATCTACGACGGGCTCGAGCGGGTGGCGGAGGTCGCACGGCTGCTCGTCTCCGAGGGGCTCGAACTGACCCGGATGTGTCCCGAGGCCGAGGACCTCGAGGCGCATTTCATCCGGTTGACGGGAGGGGAGTGATCATGTTCGGCCATGTTCTCGCCACCGAGTTTCTCAAGCTTCGGCGCAGCAAGATCACATGGATTTCATGGCTGGCGTTTTCGATCCTGCCGCTCGCCGGCGCCCTGTTCATCTGGATCGTGAAAGAGCCGCAGCGCGCCGCGCAGCTTGGGCTGCTCGGCCAGAAGGCGCGGTTCGCGGGCATCTCCGCCGACTGGCCGTCGTACTTCACGATGCTGAATCAGGAGGCCTTTGTCGGCGGGATGGTGTTGCTCGCGATCATCGCCACGTATGTATTCGGGCGGGAGTTTTCCGATACAACCGCGAAGAACATGCTCTCCCTGCCGGTTCCACGGCACTGGTTTGTCGCCGCGAAATTCGTCGTGATCTTCGTCTGGTTCAGCCTGCTCACCCTGCTGCTGATCGCCGAGGGGCTGCTCGTGGGCGCGTTGCTGGGGATCCCCGGGTTCACCGTTCCGCTCGCCGTGTCCTCCTGCAGCAGAGTGCTGTTCGCGGGGCTCATCGGGTTCCTTCTCGTGCCCGTCGTCACCTGGATCGCGACTCTCGGCCGGGGCTACCTGCCGCCGATCGGTTTCGTGATCCTGATGCTGGTGCTCGGAAACGTGTTCGGGATGACGGGGTGGGGAAAGTGGTTCCCCTGGTCGATTGTGCCGATGTTGGCCGGATTGGCCGGACCGCCTGTCGAGGTGCTCGAGCCAGGAAGCGTGGTCGTCGTGCTGCTCACCTTTGCCGCGGGCGTCGCCGCCACGATCCTCCAATTCCGCTACGCCGACAACACACAGTAAGCGCAGCCGGTAGGGTGACCCGGTCCCGAATGGTCGGGATCGGATTTCTGTTATAGCTCGTCGAGTGTCATTGCCCGGCTTGACCGGGCAATCCATGGATGGGTGGGTGGCCCGGACAGTCCCGACCCTTCGGGAATGTCCGGGTCTCTCCTAAGTTTTTCTGTGTAGCCCGTCTGGGTGGCCCGGAGGTGGTGTGTGGCCCGG
>CAZIDZ010000071.1:0-2792 GCA_964538455.1 uncultured bacterium | reverse complement strand
GGTGTGTGGCCCGGGATGGCAATCCCCGCTTTCGCGGGGACAGGTTCCCGGGTCTCATATCCCTTGAAAATGCCTTTTGCTGATTATGAAGTCCACCACTCTGGAATGTCCAACTCAATAGGTTCAGGAATCCCTTTCAGCCAGAACCGCGCGCTGGACCAACGATACTCTTCAGCATATTGCACCAATCCCGCCTTCACAGGGTTGTTGTGGATATACTGTATTGCCTTCCGCACAACCTCATCGGAGAACACATTCCTGTCGTACCCTCCCCCTGTCTGCCAGAAACGGTGAACCGTTTTGCCATGATCCAGGGCCTCCAATTCAGAGTAGGTGACAGGGTACTTCACTGGAATCCACTCCATGGCATCAAGCGCAAACGAGCGCTTCAGTCCTGACAGCGCCTTCCCAAGGTCCATACCAGGATCATGAATGAGCAGGTGGACGTGGTTGGGCATGACGACATACGCCCAAAGATGGAGGGAATGCTCCTTGCGCCACTGATCCAGTTTCTGAATGAACAGATCAGCGAGTTCCGGATGGGAAAAGAGGTGCTTGCGGCGATAACAACCGAAGGTGAGATAACGGGCGTGCGACGTGTCCTGATAGCGTTTTTTCATGACGAAAGATAAAACGAGGTGCCCGCAGACCTATAATGGCAGCACAGCGTGGATATGAAACCAGGGAACCTGTCCCCGCTAAAGCGGGGATCACCATCCCGGGCCACCCGCCTATTACTAAGAGTGTCTTTGCAACAACAAGAATATCGGTTTATAAACATTTCCATAGAATAAAAATCGTTGAAAAGGATTAGCATTCTTTCTAGCATCCATTACTTGCTTAATGGTCTTAATTATATCCGTTAATGTTTTTTGTATGCTTTTATTTGCAAATTCTCTAATTTTGTGTTCATCAATTATCTCAATATATTTAAAGTTGTATCCATCCATAATTTTTCTTGAAGATTTACTTACTTTTAGTACTGTGTCATTAAAATCTACTTGGTAATTTTTCACGTAAAACCACATATACTCAGAAATTAGATTATATGAAAGTAAATTGGATATTAGTGGCGCTCCATAAAACGTCGGAATTCCGGCCGATTCCAATCTTGCCGCTTCTTCTTGAACAGACTCGTTGACTTTTAATTCTATTGTATCTTCGTCTACATACTCAATTTTGGGTCTTCTGGGGAATACGGCAAGAGTTCTTATTTCTTCGCTGTGACTGCATTTCTGAGCCCAAGTATTCCCTTCTCTTGTTCTCCAGAAATAGAGAGGCGTCACATTCCATTTATCACTGAGAATTTCTGTCAACTGATACACTAGACCAAATTCTATTGAATGTTCACTCATGAAACTTGGTGTCACGTAATTCTCCTTTCTGTGCGTAAATCCTGGAGTATCAATCCCTGAAAGAGGAAGTGGCCCACAGAATAAAATCCCGGATTTAAGAGCTAGCGTAGCCCGGGGATGATTCCCCGTTATTTTTGCTTTGCGTACAAGTTAATCCGAAATATGTTTCCATGATTCCATACATGCACACTCGGACTTTTATTATATAGCTTTTTAGGGGCGTCACGAACCGTTCACAGAATAATCCCGTCAGCTATAATCGGGTACAAGTGCAAATAATTAAGCTGTTTAGGTCCGGAGCTATCCTATTTTCTTTTCCTGATTCTTGGTCTACCCGGATCAGTATGCGGAATCTCCTTCTTTACGTCTTCAAGTCTATTAAATACTGCTCTTGCTCCGTCTTTTTTACCTTGAAGATATGCAGCTTCAACAAGTTGCAAAATTTTTACGCCCTTGAAGAGGCTTGTAGACTGTAGGATAGATAAGGCAGTCCGAATTCTCTTTGAAGCGTAAATCTTTACTTCTCCTGTCCGCGGAAGAATTACCTTTGTAAGGGCATACTTAGGTTCATTCATAGAAATCTCCTTTAGAAGAATCAAGCAAGTGTAGCCCGGGGATGCTTCCCCGGGAATCCTCTATGATGTGCTCACCCCGTGCCCAATTCTACTGTCCCGGACAAGCATGTCCGGGCTACCAAAATCGTGAATATCAGCCAATCCGCGGATTCCGCCAGTAGTCGGACAAGTCGAGAATCCGGGCTACAAATGGTGAAACAACATCTATTCGGGCTCGCCGGTGGTGGGGAGGGTGTCGTGGGCGGTGCTGTCGGACCAATCTTCGGAGAAAATCCCACGTTCGACCAATCCACGAAAACTGCTGTACGGCCAGTCGAATGGCCGGTTACAATGACCATGCTTGACCGGATTGTAATGAATATACTCGATATGCTTGTTCATGTCCTCCACATTCCTGATCCGATGTTCCCAAAATCGCGGTTGCCAGAGAGACCCTCGTTGTGGCAGAAAAACGCGGTTTGCGTTTGATTTGATTCGTTGCACGGTGCGCGAAAATGAAGCCTTTCCTTGCCGCAGCAACAGGTGGAGGTGGTCTGGGAGGAAAACCCATGCAATCAGTTCCGCGTCCGCCATTTCAAGAGGTTTGACCATTGATTTCCAGAGTTTCGCAAAATCATCACGCGTTTGGAAATGGGGGATTCGCTCTCTCGTAACGAGTGTCAGAAAGAATACATCGTCAGGATTGTCCGAGTGTACGCGGCGATAATAAACCATGCCGAAATGTAGCCCGGCCATGCCTGGCCGGGAAATGGTTTGTTCGACAGTTGACGTAATTTCCGGGTGAGAATGTCAAGGGCGCAAAAAATCCCGGCCAAGCATGGCCGGGCTACGGATTCACAAATCTATGATCGCGTGATCTCGG
>CAZIDZ010000070.1:0-8602 GCA_964538455.1 uncultured bacterium | reverse complement strand
TCTAATTCGCAAGATGTAAAATGGATCCCCGCCTTCGCGGAGATGACATTTGGACGGTGGGTGGCCCGGACGGCCGGCCCGATCCCGACCGTTCGGAATCGGGTTTCAGAATTTGGGGTTGCCTGCCGCTTGTTTGCTCTGGTTCTTCTCGTTGGCGGGTTATCCTTTTATTGTCATCACCAGCGTTTCCGCGTCAGCGGGAACGCGTGGTGATCTCCGAAGTGTTCGGTGTAGATGAAAGGCATTGGAGATTGCCGCGCTATCCCGAAGCGTCGGGATGGCTGGCAATGACACAGGACTTGCCCGAAACCCGCTCCGCACCTACCTTGCCGCCATGTTTGTGGACCGTGTGCACATTCGTGTCCGCGCCGGGGACGGCGGCAACGGCGTGGTCAGTTTCCGCCGCGAGGCGTTCGTGCCCAAAGGCGGCCCGGACGGCGGCGACGGCGGCCGCGGTGGGTCGGTGATCTTCCGCGTCGATCCCCAGCTCGGCACGCTGCTCGACCTCCGCTATTCGCCGGAAATCCGCGCGGGCAACGGCAGGCACGGCTCCGGAGCGAAAAAAACCGGGAAGAGCGGGAAAGACGTGGTCATCCGGATTCCGCCGGGAACCGTCATCCTCGAGGAATCCTCGCGCAAGGTGCTCGGCGACCTCACCGAATCCGGGCAGGAGCTGATCGTCGCCAAAGGCGGCGCGGGAGGGAGGGGCAACGCCCATTTCGCCACACCCACGATGCGAGCCCCCCGCAAGGCGACGCCGGGCAAACCCGGCCGCGAGCTCGAACTGCGCCTCGAATTGAAACTGATCGCGGATGTAGGCCTGGTCGGGATGCCGAACGCGGGCAAGTCCACCCTGCTCTCGGTCGTTTCCGCCGCGCGCCCCGAGATCGCCGAATACCCCTTCACCACACTCACGCCTCATCTCGGCATCGTCCGCGCGGGCGAAATGGATTCCTTCGTCATGGCGGACATCCCCGGCCTGATCGAGGGCGCCGCCGAGGGCAAGGGGCTGGGGCACCAGTTCCTCCGCCACATCGAACGGACGCGCGTGCTCTGCATCCTGATCGACACCCTGGACTCGGCGCCGGGCGACACCTTGGAGACCCTGCTCGCCGAACTCGAACGGTACAATGCCGACCTGCCCAGCCGTCCGCGCCTGGTCGTACGCACGAAAACCGACCTCGGCGGAGAATCCTTCTCCTTCGAGGACCTAGCGATTTCCGCCGCGGCCAATGATAACGTCGGCGAACTTGTCAACAGGCTGGCGGAGATGGTTCGTGGCAGCCGTGAGCCGGAGCCGGTCAACCGTTTCCGCAAAGAGACCAGGGACAGCCCCCAATGACCCGACAGGGGAGGAGGCCACCGATGAGCAAGCCCGATCAAAACTCTCCCGAAATTCCCGCCGCCCTCCCGGACGGAGCGGAGCGAGCCGCCGTCCTCACTCTGCTGAAAGCGACCGACGTCGGCGCGGCGAGCGTGCGCCGGCTGATCGACACGTTCGGCTCGGCCGCCGCGGCGCTGCACGCGGACAACGACACCCTGGAACGCGTCGGGAAGGTGAAGCGGGAGAGCTTGGAGACGCTGAGGTCCGCCGAGGCTGATGGTTTCGGCGAGCGGGAGCTGGAACGCGCCACCGCGCTCGGGGCGAAGATTCTGCTGCCCGCGGACGAGGACTACCCGCAGCTGCTGAGGAGGATCCACAACCCTCCTGCGGCGTTGTACCTGCTCGGTGAAAACCTGCCCAAGGACGGCCGCGCGGTCGCGGTGGTTGGCAGCCGCAGGGCGTCCGAAGCGGGCATCGAGGTCGCCCACCAGATTGGAGCGGGGCTTTCCCAGGCGGGGTTGCACGTGGTCAGCGGCCTCGCGTACGGAATCGACGCCGCTGCTCATCGAGGCGCGCTGCAGGAAGGCGGAAACACGGTTGCGGTGCTCGGGTGCGGAGTGGATGTCGTTTACCCGCGACGGCACCGGAAGATGTATAACGAAATCGTGCGGCACGGTGCGGTCATCAGCGAGCTTTTCCTCGGCGCCGGTCCGGAGTCCCGCAATTTCCCGATGCGCAACAGGATCATCTCGGGCATTTCCGCGGCCACAGTCGTCGTCGAGGCCGCCGCACGCAGCGGAGCGCTGATCACCGCGTCGGAGGCGCTGAACGAGAACAGGACGGTTTTTGCCACGCCGGGGCACCCGCTCTCCCGCAGCCATGAGGGCTGCAACTACCTGATCCGCCAGGGCGCCACGCTCGTCCGCCACGCCGGGGACATTCTCGAGGACCTCGCGCCGCAGCTCGGACTCCCCGCTGTCGGTACGGGGCAGTACGGATTGCCGCTGGTAGGGGATCCGGAAGATCTTGACGAATTTGAACTTCGCGTTTGGAAAGCGCTGGATCGTGTGGAACCGCGCCACGCCGACCAGGTTGCGGAGGCGTTAAACGTCGATGCCAGCCGCCTCGGAGTCGCCCTGATGCAGCTTGAAATGGCCGGCTTCATTCAGCGTCTCCCCGGCGACCGCTACCGCAAACTCGGCCAGGACACTCAGAAGTGACTATGTCCTTTGATTGATTGCTTTTGAACGGTACCGTCACTTCTGAGCATTCAGGCAGTTTGGGAGCGTGTTTCAGTCAAACTGTCTGGGGGCAGTTGATCTCTCTCAATACGCCCAAGCGTCGGGTGGCCCGGCCAGTCCCGAACCGTCGACGGGTGGCCCCGGATGTGAATCGTAGGTTCATTTCCCGGGTTTCATATAGTCATCTTGCACTCCCTTCTGCCATCCCCCGGCTTATACGCCTGTGGCGTACTTGACCGGTCGGGTGGCCCGGTCCCGAACCGTCGGGACCGGGTTTCATGTCAAAAAGCAGTCATTCTGAACGAAGTGCCTGTCCCGATTCGTTGGGGAAGAATCTTTCGATGTGAGCAGGCGATTTTCATGAGGCTTCACGAGGCCGCGTGCCCCGATCCCGACAGCTCAGGGTCGGGTTTCAGGCTGCTGTCTCCAAAAACGTGACCGGAAATGCCTCCGCCCGATCCGCGAGGCACTCCAAATTCGTACGTTGTTCCGGCCTGCCGGAGAAATGCCGCTTCCCCGCTGGAAGCCATCCCAGGCCCCCCGTCAATACCGAAAGTCGAAGCGAGTGAAACGTCCAACCGGAGGGACCACCATGGCCCGTGCCGCCCTGCCCGTTGATGGAACCAGGTTCTCCAAGATCGTTGAGATCCGTGACCTGTTGCTGACCAAACCCAATCCGATGCGCCTCGAGTCGGGCCAGCCGGATTTCGACACCCCCGACCACATCAAGCAGGCCGCCATCGAGGCGCTGCTCGCGGGTAAAACCGGATACGCCCCCAGCTCGGGGGTCGCGGAGTTCAAGCAGGCGGTGGTGGAGAAGATGTCCGGTCATAACGGGCTGGCGACCGACACTGACCATGTGATCGCGGTGCAGGGGGGGATGCATGGCCTCTTCGTAACCGTCTCGGCGGTTGCGGCGCCGGGGGAGCGCGTGCTGCTCGCCAACCCGAACTGGGGCGCGACCAAGAACGTCGTCATCGCCACCGGCGCTGTCCCCGTCTTCGTCGATATGGAGTACGATGAAACCGAGGGGTTCACGCTCGATCCGAAGGCCCTCGCCAAGGCGATCGAAGCGCACCAGCCCGTGGCCTTCATCCTCAACAATCCCCACAATCCGACCGGCGCTGTAATCCCTGACGACACGCTCGCGGAGATCGTCCGCGTTTGCGCTGAGCGGGGGGTGCACCTGATCGGGGACGAGGCCTACGAGGATATCTATTACACCTCCGCAAAGCCGAAGTTGGCCGCCACGCTTCACCAGCAGCTCAAATTGCACTCGCCGGTCACCAGCGTGTTCACCTTCTCGAAATCCTATTCGATGACCGGGTGGCGGCTGGGGTACGTCGTCACAAACGACGACACGACCATCACCCGGCTGAAGAAACTGGTGCTCTATTCCGCAAACGGGATCAACACCTTCATCCAGTTCGCCGGTGCCGTAGCGCTCACCGGTCCCCAGGACTGCACCGCGACCTTCCGCGAGGGCTACCGTCGGCGCCGCGACCTGCTCGTCGAAGCGGTCAGCGCGGCCAAGGCGTTCTCCTGCGCCGAACCGAAGGGCGCGTTCTACCTCCACGCGAAGGTGGAGAATGGGATATCCGGGGATCAGATGGCGGCGCTGCTCGTGGAAAAGCATGAGCTGGGGACGGTCCCGGGAGGGTTTTTCAACGCGCACGGGGAGGACGGCTTCATCCGTTGGGCGTACTGCTGCAGCGAGGACATGGTCCGCCGTGCGGCGGAGATCATCGCGACGCTGTAACCCACGGGAGCGCTGAGTTTCCGGGCAACGGGGAAATACTGGCAGGATCAAGTGGCTGTACGTATTCTCCCACCGATTCGGCAGGAATCTGTAGAGTTTTCCGGAAACTCCTCCGCTCGTTTTCAACCGGAACTGGCTGTCGCTAAAATTCTTATACTTGAAATGTGAGCCGAACTTCGAAACAGGATTAGCGATGAACGACGACGCCCCTGAAACGGACCGCTCTCATCGGATTTGGACCGGGGTGCGCGCGGCCGGTGTGATCGCCATTGTCTTTCTCCTCGGGGTGGTTTTCAGCAGCCGGATTCGCCGCGTTGGCAATCAGGATCACTACCCGCCAGAGCTGCGCAAATTCGAGGAGGTGCTCCGCCTCGTCGACCGCACCTACGTGGACGCCCCGGACGATTCGTTGATGATCGAGGGCGCCATCGAGGGCATGTTGCGCGAGCTCGATCCGCATTCCGTCTACATCCCGCCGCAGGAACAGGAGCGGGTCCAGGAACGGTTCAACGGCGAATTCAGCGGAATCGGAATCCAGTTTGAGATCCGCGACGATCTGCTGACCGTGGTCAGCCCGATCCCCGGCACTCCCGCCGACCGGATGGGGTTGCGGGCCGGCGACAGGATCGTAAAGATCGACGGCGTCAGCGCGATCGGGATCACCAACGACCAGGTGTTCAAACGGCTGCGTGGCCCGGAGGGGTCCACGGTGACGATCACAGTGCAGCGGCCCGGACGTGAGGACGATCCCTTCGATCTCAAACTGACCCGCGGAAAAATCCCGATCCATTCGATCCAGGCGTCGTTCATGCTGCAGGATGGGAAAACGGGCTACATCATGGTCAGCCAGTTCACCGCGGTGACCGAGGATGAGTTCGAAGCGGCGCTGGAGGATCTCGAAAAACAGGGGATGAAGCGGCTGATCCTGGACCTGCGCGGAAATTCCGGAGGCTACCGGGCGATGGCGCGCGAAGTCGCCGACAAGTTCATCAAGGGCGGAAATGTCATTCTCACGACACGCGGCCGCGCCCGCGGTGCGTCGGATACCCTCTGGGCGAGCGATCAGGAAACACGCCCCCGGCTCCCGCTCGTCGTTCTCGTCAACCGCGGCAGCGCCTCCGCCAGCGAAATCGTCGCCGGTGCGATCCAGGACCTCGATCGCGGCCTCATCCTCGGCTCATCCACTTTCGGCAAGGGGCTCGTCCAGCTCCCCTTCGAACTCCGGGATGGATCGGTGGTGCGGATCACCATCAGCCGCTGGTACACGCCCTCCGGGCGTTGCGTGCAGCGTCCCTACGATGAGGGCATCGGCGAATACTACGAAGAGGCGCTCGGCATGAACGATGCCCTCGTCGATTCCGAAAACGTCTCGCAGCTTGCGCCGCACCATATTTCAACCAAGAGACTGGACTCGGGGGATGAGCAGAAGTACTTCACCCGCACCGGCCGGGTGGTCTACGGCGGCCACGGGATCACGCCCGATAAACGGATCGAGGCCGGCACGCTCAGCCGCTACGGCACGAAGCTCGTGCGCGAGAGGGTGCTGATCGATTTTGCGAACGCCATGGCCGACACGATCCGGAAACCTTGGATGCCCTTCCCGCGTTTCAGAGATGAGTGGGAGCCGTCCGCGCGGCAGCGGCAGGCGCTGATTGATTTCGCGGAAAAACAAGGCATTCCCTACGATTCCGCGGGGTGGAGCGAGGATCGCGACTATCTGCTCAATCAGGTGAAGGGTGAGCTCGGACAGCGGCTTTACAACGGACGCGAATATCTCTGGCAAATCCTGATTTCTCAGGACCCGCTGGTCGATTCGGCCGTCGTCGCGATGCCCGAGGCGGACAGCCTTGCCAACGCGCGGCCGCTCCGGGAGAATGGTTGACAGAGTTCCCGCAAGAGAAGTAAAATAGCGGGACTCGGAAGAGCGGGTCTTTTTTTGGTGTATTTTCTGTTTCTGAGATCAAATGCGGCTTCGGTAACGCACCGGGGTCCCGAATCGTTGCAGCCATCACACGGAGGCTAGGATGGTTGAGCTGTTTTTGAGAGGCGGCGAGTTCATGTGGCCGATCCTGTTTGTCTTCATCATCGGTCTCACATTCGTGGTCGAACGGATGATCAGTCTGACGAAAGCGACGGTGAACACACAGAGTTTCGTGCTCGAGGTCAACCAGGCGCTTCACGATCAGGGCGTTGAGGCGGCGATGGAGATTTGCGCGAACACACGCGGGCCGGTTGCATCGGTGTTTCACGCGGGACTGCAGCGCCTCGGGCGCGGCATTGACCAGGTCGAAAAGAACATCATGAACGCCGGTCAGATCGAATTGTCGTTCCTGGAGAAAAACCTTGTGTGGCTGTCCACGGTGATTGCTTTGGCTCCGATGCTCGGCTTTACCGGGACCGTGCAGGGCATGGTCAACGCGTTTGACGCCATCGCCGCGGCCAACGACATTCAACCGTCGATTGTCGCCACCGGCATCTCCAAGGCGCTGCTGACCACCCTCTTTGGACTGATCGTCGCGATGATCATCCAGTTCTGCAACAACTTCTTCGTCTCCCGCATCGACAAGATCGTTGCCGAAATGCAGGAAGCCTCGGTCGAATTCATCGACACGCTCGTCGCCTACGAGGAGAACAAGGCGAAGAAGTAATCCAGGAAGGGAGCAGGTATGGCTATCTTGAAACGCCGGATCGGAGGGCAGGGCGAAATCCCGACAGCCTCGCTGCCGGATATCGTCTTCATGCTCCTGATCTTCTTCCTGGTGACCACGACGATTGACCTGGACAAGGGCATCCCGATGGTCCTGCCCGACCGCGGGGGCGAGTTCAAGGTCAACCCGGAAAACATCTCGAACGTGCTGATCAACGCCCAGGGACAGGTCCTGATCGACGATGAACCGGCCGAGATCCACCAGATCCGCGACATCATCAAGGGAAAGCTTCAGTCGCGCGGGCTGGACGCGGACGGCAAGCCGAAACTGATCGTCTCGATCAAGACCGAACGGTCGACGTCCTACAACGATTATATCACCGTGCTGGACGAGATCAAGCGCGCGGGAGCGACGAAAATTTCGATCGCGGAACCGTCGAAGTAAGGGGGAGGCCGTTCGATGCAATTTGCCAAGAAAAGCAAGCCGACCGGTGACATCCCCACAGCGTCACTTCCCGACATCATCTTCATGCTGCTCATTTTCTTCATGGTGGTGACCGTGTTCAAGGAGTTCCGCGGGCTGCCCGTGCTCACTCCCGCCGCCCGCACCACCGAGAAACTTGAGACCAAGAGGAATGTCGCCTATATCTGGACCGACAAACTCGGACGCATCTCGGTGGACGACAAGATCGTCTCCGTCCCCGAAATCGAACCGATCATGGCGGACAAGTTCGCCACGAACAGGCGCCTCGTCATCAGCATGAAGATCGACAAGGATGTCGAGATGGGCCTTGTCACGGACATTCAGGAAAAACTTCGCGACGCGTACACGTTGCGAGTCAACTACGCCACTCGCTTCAAGTAGGAGGGTCTCCGCATGCTGTCATGGAAACACCCTGAGGCGGAGTATCGCCTGCTGTATCCGAAGCTGGTGGACTACGGGCTGATCGCTTCGCTTGCCCTGGTTACCCTCGTCTTCCTCTTCTCGAAAAACTTCGAGAACAAGGTGGTCTTCACCAAGGCGGAAGAAGTCGTGCTGCAGACGGAAGAGATTCCGATTACGCAGCAGGTGAAACGGCCGCCGCCTCCGGCGCGACCCTCGATCCCGGTCGAGGACCCGGAGATGGACGCTGAGGAGGATCTCGCATTTGAGGATATCGACGAGATCGACTGGAATGTCGAGGCGCCCCCGCCCCCGCCGAGCGTGGAGGATGAAATCGTCGAGTTCTTCCTCGTCGAGGAACCCCCGCAGATGAAGGGCGGCGTCCAGGCGCTGTACGATTACCTCTCGAGAAACAACCTCTACCCCGAAATGGCGCGCAAGGCCCAGATCGAGGGGGATGTGATCATCCAGTTCGTCGTCGGTGAATCCGGAATCCCCGAACAGGTTTCTGTCATCCAGGAACGTCCCGCGGGCCTCGGGTTCGGCGAGGCGGGGATCAAGGCGATCAAGGCGATGCGGTTCACCCCCGGCTATCAACGTGATAAACCGGTTCGGGTACGAATGCAGCAGGTAATCCGCTTCCGCCTCGAGTAGAACGCCGTCAACGGCGTCGCAACTTGCGCCTCCCGTGTTTTCACGGGAGGCGTTCTGTTTTGCTCCCGTTGTGTTGGATTGTCATCCCGCGTAA
>CAZIDZ010000069.1:0-8709 GCA_964538455.1 uncultured bacterium | reverse complement strand
GCAACGAAGCGGACGCCGTTCGCATGCGCCCGCACCCCTGGGAGTTTGAGCTGTATTACGACATTTGATTTTAGGTTCTCGGCCTCTCCCGGGAATGCATTCCCGGGTTACACGCTGCCGTATCTCATTGGCCCTGTTGGCTCGTCCAACAGGGTTTATTTGTGTCGAACGTTTTCCACACATAAAATGGATTGGCCGCGCCGAGCTACGCTTCGCTTCAGTTTCCGCCTGCGCGGGAATGACAACAGCTGGGGAATCCCAGACAGTTTTACAGAAGGAGCTTCCCTAGAATAGCCAGTAGTGAGGAGGGCTATTTTAGGAAATGGAAAGGAGAAACAGGTACGCGAAGCGTTCAAAGCTTTCGGAGGCGGGCGGGTGGCCCGGGTGGCTTGTCCACCCGGGTCTCATGCTACGTATTGGCCCTGTTGGCTTGTCTCACGGGTTTACTTGTTTTCCGTCAGTCCCAGGATGATGAACAAGACTATATACTACTTCTTAGGAGAAACCCGGCCAACCCGCCTCTGCAAACGCTCGACGGAAAGGCGTGCTGGCCGGGCCACCCTGCCTTCGTTCCGCCACTGCGAAAAAATCTTCACTGCGTTCAGAACGACTGATTATTGACCCTGTCGATTCGCCCAACAGGGTTTAATTGTGTACCGTCAATTGAGGGACGATCCTCTCACCAGACGGTTTGGGAGGATGTTGTTTTCAAACCGTCTGGAATCGCACGGCTCCCAGACTGTTTGAGCACAACTTCCCAAATTGTCCCGAGGTCGCTTTTTGCACAAAAATGGATTGGCCGCGCCGAGCTACGCTTCGCTTCGGTTCCCGCCTTCGCGGGAATGACGACAATTCCACAGGCACTTTTCGTCACAATCCGCCTCTCCCTGCTCCAGGGGGTCTTTTTTCCGGTCACTCCGTTATCTACGTTCATCCTTGGCCTGTCCGCACGACCGAGAACGTGCGGACTGGACCCTCCCCACCGTATGACGAGGACAGACACGATGAGCGATAAGGCCGGGCGGCGTGTCCCCTGGAAAGGTGTATTCACCGCTATCATCACGCCATTTGACGCCGATGGAAAGCTCGACGAGACGGGCCTGGAAACGCTGGTCAAGCGCCAGTTGGGCGCCGGCGTGCATGGTCTCGTCCCGTGCGGAACGACGGGCGAAACCCCGGCTCTGGACGCTGACGAGTGGGCGAAAGTCATTGAAATCACCGTCCGTCTCGCCAAGGGCAAGGCATGGGTGGTCGCGGGCACAGGGACCAACAATACGCAGAAATCCATCGACCGGACGGTGAAAGCCGCTCAGCTCGGCGCTGACGGCGCCCTGGTGATCACCCCCTACTACAACAAACCGACGCCGGCGGGTCTCGTCCGCCATTTTGGACGGATAGCGGAGGCGGCGCCCGAGCTGCCGATTATGGTGTACAACGTCCCCGGCCGCACCGGTTCGAACCTCACCCCCAATGCCTTTTCCCGGCTGCTGGAGATCTCGACCGTCGCCGCGTTGAAGGAGGCATCGGGCAACCTCGCGCAAATCTGGGAAGCCGCCCGCCGGTTTGGCGGTACGGTCGCGGTGCTGTCGGGCGACGATGGATTGAACCTGCCGATCCTCGAGGTCGGGGGGGTTGGAGTCGTTTCCGTGCTCTCGAACGTTACGCCGGAAAAGGTCGTCGAACTTTACGCGTCACACGCAGCGGGCAAGAACGACGAAGCGCTGCAACTCCATGACACACTGCTCCCGTTCTGCAGGAGCCTGTTCATGGAGAGCAGCCCGGGTCCGGTGAAGTACGCGATGAAACGAATGGGATTGCCGGGCGGAGAGGTCCGCGAACCCCTCGCACCGGTCACCGACGCGACCGCGCGGCGCGTCGATGAAGATCTGAAGAAGCTGGGATTGCTGTGAGTCCGGGGGATTGATCAGAATCGAGGTGCGGATGATACGGGTTGCCCTGTTTGGTGCGGCGGGACGGATGGGAAGCACGGTGCTGGCGGCGCTGGAGCGCGAGCCGGACATCGACGTACTGCACGCGATCGACAAACCGGGGCAGGAAAGCCGTGAGCTGCTGGGCGTCCCGATTGTCCCGGATGACAGCGCCGAAACGTTCGAGAGCGACGTCTGGGTGGATGTATCGCTGGCGGACGCCGCCTACCGCCACGCGCTGCGCGCGGAAGAGCTGGGACGTCCGATCCTGGTCGGCGCGACAGGGTTTTCGGCAGAGCAGGCGCAGCGACTGGACCGCCTCACCTGCGCCCACATCGTTGCCCCGAATCTCTCGCTGGGCGTCAATCTTCTGTTCGAGGAGCTTCCCCGCATTCGCCGCATCCTCGGCGGGGAGTACGACATCGGCCTCGTCGACATTCACCACAAGCACAAGGCGGATGCTCCTTCCGGGACGGCGAAAAAAATCGCGGAACGACTCGAACGGGAGGGCAGCAAAGTACAGGTCGTCAGCCTGCGCGCCGGAGAGATCACAGGCGAACACCGCATCCTCTTCGCGGCGGAAGGGGAACAGATCGAGATCATCCACCGCGCGGAAAGCCGGATGGCGTTCGCCCGCGGGGTTGCTCCGGCCGTCCGCTTCCTCTCCGGCAAGACCTCCGGGGGATTCACGATGAAAGACGTTCTCGGACTCTGAAATGGCACTCATCGTCCGGAAATACGGCGGCAGCAGCCTGCGTGAGCCCGAGCAGTTGAAGCGTGTCGCCGGGACGCTCGCCGAAATGAGGCGAAACGGCGACGAACTCGTGATCGTCGTGTCCGCGATGGCGGCGACGACCGACGACCTCATCGAACTCGCCCGGAAACTCAATCCCGATCCGCCTCGCCGCGAGATGGACATGCTGCTCTCGGTCGGCGAGCGAATCTCCTGTTCGCTGCTGGCGATGGCGCTCGAAGCCGAGGGAGTAAGCGCGGTCAGTTACACCGGGAGTCAGGTGGGGATCATCACCGACACCCGTCATGGGGAAGCGCGCATCGTGGATGTTCGTCCCACGCGGCTGCTGAAGGCACTCGAAGACGGGTACGTGGTCGTTGTGGCGGGATTCCAGGGTGTTTCCGTCGACAAGGAGATTACAACGCTGGGTCGCGGCGGATCGGATTTGACCGCGGTCGCCCTCGCCGCTTCGCTAAAGGCTGACCGCTGTGAGCTGATGAAAGACGTCAATGGCATCTACACCGCTCACCCGGAAACCGTTCCAGACTCGGAAGTCATCGAGCAGCTCGACCATGACAGCGCCCTTCGCATGGCCCGCGGCGGGGCCAAAGCGCTCCAGAGCGAGGCGGCTCGACTAGCGCAGGATCACCACGTTACTTTAGCCCTTGGCAACAGTACGACGGATTTGATCGGCACCATCATCACCGAGCGTCCGTTTGACTGCGGTGATGTCGTCGGTATCGCGAGGAGGGACGGACTCACACGCGTCGAAGGCAGTGGTTCCCTGCCGCCTGGTGATGGGTTGCGTCGTGTCGTAGAACAGCGTGGACGTTGGATTTTATGGCAGGAAGGGGTCCGCGGCAAGTCCACCCCGCTGTCCGGAATTACAGTTGTCACCTCCGGACGGCGTGTCGATGGATTGCAGGCAGCAATCACCTCGTCACTCAAGGCTGAAGGCATCGAGACTCACGGCCTGATCTCCACTGACGCAGAAATCTGGATTTGCGTCGAAACCGCAAGAGCGGATGAGGCCGTTCGCCTCCTGCACAATGAAATGATCCGGCAGGGCTGGCTGCATGTTCGGAAAGACCGGGTATGAGCAAACCGGTTTCGGGGACAGCTCCCGCGGAAGAAGCTGCAGAACGGGCCTTTGGAAAAATGAGCTCCCGATTCCTGAAAAGGCTCGTTCCCTTTGCTTTGATTTTTGCTGGTTGCGCTGCACCTCTGAAGGAGACAGGCACGATGGCACCCTCGATTGAGAGCACTTCCTCGCCCTCCACAGCTTCCCCCATCGCTTCCCGAGTAGTCAAAGGAGCACAACCGCTGGTCAGGGTCGGCCTTCTCGACAGCTACGGTCAGGTCGATTTTCGAGTGAAGGGGCCTTTTAAACTCACCGACATCAACGGCAAAGCGATTTACGAGAAAGTGAACACGGATCTGCGCTGGCGATGCAAGGTCGAGAGTAGCACCCCCGCTAAATTCGTGTACAGCATCCTCGTGGATACTTGCGGCACCGAAAAGGCGGCGGATGCTCTGGTGGAATCGTTGCGCGAGGAGGACCACCCGGCGAGGATTCTTCCTGTAGGACGCGAGGTCGAGATCGGCGGCAACGTGATCCACGAAGGAATGCGCTGGATGGTGATCGTCGGCGGCTTCGAGAAGGAAGAGCAAGCGCGCCCATTGTTCGAAAGAATATCCGAGCGGCAGGACGACCTTCACCCCCGCATCCTCCGCCACCGGATCAGCGATCCCGAAGGCAAGGTTGAGGTGTACGACGCGGAGTACGACAAGTCCGCGATCCTCGACGTCGGTTTCCGCATCGTTCCCGAGGATACGACTACGGAAATCACGATCTACGGACTGCGCGTGGGAGTGGGTTTTCACTGGGAGCACGCCGAAGACCGCGTCTACCGGGGTGTGATCGAGGTTCGTATCGACAATGGCGGCAACCTGATGGTAATCAACGAGCTGATGCTGGACGATTACCTGAAGGGGGTCATCCCCTCCGAGATGCACTACTCGTATCCGCTGGAAGCGCTCAAGGCCCAGGCGGTGGCGGCGCGCAGCTATACTGTTGCCAAACTCGCCAGCCGGCCGATGAACGATCCGATCGACTTCCCCGCGACCGTCCATTTCCAGGTGTTCAGCGGCGTCACGCGCGAGCACGAAGCGACGACGAAAGCCGTCGAGGAGACCGCCGGCCAGGTGCTGAAGGTGGGCAACCGTGTCTGCGAAGCCTATTTCCACAGCAACAGCGGGGGGCACACCGAGAGCAAGGAGAACTGGATGCCGCCCGGTGAATCCTACCTCGTCGGTGTTCCCGTGATGGACGCCAAGGCGGCGAAGAAGTTCAGTTACGATCTTACCAAGGATGTTGACGTGCAGAAGTGGGTGACGTCCTACCCCGATACCTGGTCGAATCCGCGGAACACCGGCATTGACATCCTGGACAGAAACACACGGTATTTTCGCTGGGAGGTGCGGTACGCCCGCCGCGATCTGGAAGACATTATCCAGCGTAAACTCGGTTTCGACATCGGCACCCTGATCGACATCCAGCCGCTCGAACGCGGTGTTTCCGGGAGGATCACGGAGCTGGAGATTCTCGGCAGCCACAGGAACCACAAGGTTCGCGGAGAATTGAACATCCGCCGCGTGCTCTCGGAAAGCGCGTTGAACAGCTCCTGTTTCACGGTCGAACTCGTGATGGGAGACATGGGCGACCCGGTAGAAATCGTCCTGCTCGGTGCGGGATTCGGACACGGCGTCGGCATGGACCAGACCGCCGCCGGGGTGATGGCTGTGAAGGGCATGTCGTACGACAAGATCCTCTCCCATTTTTACAAAGGAGCGAAGATCGAAACCATTTGGTGACTTTTTCCGCCTTGAAACCCCAAAAGAGCCCGCGAAGTATCGCGGGTTTTCTTTATTTCGCCATCGGCAACACTTCGGGAATGTTTTCGGCGCGACAATTTCCATTTCTCTTTTCCCCAACGAGGCGAGCAGGAAGTGTGATTTTTCATGTATTTCCGACGCAAAAACCAAAAACAACTGCTTATCTTAGGGCACAACGGCACACAATAAATTCATTGGGATTCGCTCCGATCAGCCAAGGAGGAGGAGCGCATGCTTGACAGCGCGATGCAACCTCATTTCGGAGATAGTATTGAGACAGTTTCCGAGCCCAAGGAGCCGATCTGGCTGTTCGACCCCTGGGGCTGGGGGCCTGCGATCATCTCCGCGGTTGTCGCCGTTTTACTCGCGATCAGCTTTCACTTCGTGTCCCAGGCTCGCGGCGGCTTTATGCTCAGTCTGGACGAGGGCTATATCCACACAGTTCTGGCGATGAACCTGGCGGATACGGGGGTCCTGGGCCTCAATCCCGGCCAGGAAGGCGGTGGATCGAGCAGCCCGGTGTGGACCCTGTTCATGACCCTGCTGACCTGGATCGGTGTCCGCCCGGACATCGGGGCAGTTTTTCTCTCCGTCGTTTCGCTCGGACTGGCGGTAGCCTTCACCGTCCGATACGCCTTCGCCATGTTGAAACCGACCGGCGCGTGGATCGTCGCCGGAATTGTCGTATTCCTCGGACAGGATGCGGCGATGGCGCTGACGGGCCTGGAAGCGATGCTGATCGCCGCCTTCGTCATCCTCGCCCTCTACTTCCACGGACAGGGGTGGTCGAAGCGGTCCACGGCGTCGTTCGTCGCGGGCAGCCTGATCCGGCCGGAAGTTGTCTTCGCCGCCTTCACCGCGTGGCTCGCCGACCTCTACAACGCGGTCACCGGGAAACACCGGTTTAAGAACTGGTACCGGGCGATGGAAAAGCCCACCGAACGGTTCATCCAGATCTTTGTTGTCTTCCTCGCCGGGCTCGCGGTGATCTCGATGCTCGCCGGAACGCCACCCACTGCACTCACCGGGCGGCGCTGGCTATACGGACTCGGCACGCAGCTCTATACGATGCAAAGTGGCGCGGAGTTCACCTTCCTCCATTACCTGAAATCTCTCGCCGAACGTCTGCATTCCTTTATCGGGCCCGGCGGAACGGTCGGCTGGATCTGGGCCATCGTCGTGTTCGCCCTATTTGTGGTCGGCTGGGTGCGCCTGATGGTCGGCGACCGCTCCACAGGACGCGCCACGGGCATGTATCTCCTGCTGACCCCGTTTTTTGTCGGCATCGTCATCGGGCATGAAGGACACATGAGCCGCTACCTCGCGGCGTTCTGGTTGCTGATGCCGATCGTCGTTCTGCTCGGCTGGAACTTCCTGTTCGGCCTGCTTCCCGAAGGTGGATTTCGGAAGGTGGTCTCGGTCGCCTTGGCGGCACTGCTGCTCGCGGGACTGGTGCCTCAGATCTGGCGCTGGGGAGGATGGCACGCCGATGCCGTCGATCATCTGCGCAAGGTTCAGCTGAAAATGGCCTACGTCGTCCTCGAAAGGGTGCCCAGGACGGAGCCTGTGGCGGCTTTCGACATTGGGGTGCTCGCCTACCGCAGCCGCCATCAGATCGTGGATCTTCGCGGCATCACGGACCATCAAATGGCCTCGGCGATGCTCAAAGGCCGCATTCCGGAATTGCTCCGCCAGCGTGGCGTGAAGTACGCCATTATCCCGGAGTCGCCGAACAAGGCGACGAGGTACGACCTCGTGAAACGGCTCGGGTTCGATCCGACGAAACTGAAGGCGATTCGGACGGTCAGCCCGGTAAACGGCCCGCAGCCATATCTTAAAGCGACCCAGGTGGCAAGGACGAAGCTGACACTTTACCGGCTGCCCGATTGACCGGATGGCTCCGAGGGAAGAACGTCCTGCGGTCCGATGCTTTGCATCGGGCCGCTTTTTCATTGCATTCTGGCTTCACCGTGGGGAGCCCCAACAGCAGGGAGGGTTCCATGAAAAAGGCGATGATACTTGCGCTGATGGTGATGCTGGTTCACACTGCCTGCGGGGAGATCGTAATGAAAACTGTCGTGTACACCGCGGACGGGGTGACGTTCGAAGGGAAGGTCGCCTACGATGATGCGGTGAAGACCCGCCGCCCCGGAATTCTCGTCATCCATCAGTGGAAAGGACTCGGCGACTACGAGGAGATGCGGATCCGCAAACTCGCCGAGCTGGGCTATGTTGCCTTCGCCCTCGACATGTACGGGCAGGGAAATCGCGCGTCAACCTCTCAACAAGCTTCCGCGCTCGCCGGTCCCTTGTATCAGGATCGTTCGAAGATGCGCGCGCGTGCCCGCGCCGGGCTCGAACAGCTGCGCTTGCAGCCGACCGTCGATCCGGAAAAGATCGCCGTGATCGGCTACTGCTTTGGAGGCACATGCGCTCTCGAGCTCGCGAGAAGCGGGGCGAACGTGCTCGGCACCGTTAGCTTTCACGGAGGGCTCTCGACGCCGCACCCGGAGGATGCAAAGAACATTCGGGGACAGGTTCTCGTCTGCCACGGCGCCGACGACCCCAATGTCACCTGGGAGCAGGTAGAGGCTTTTCGCAAAGAGATGCAGGATGCCGAAGTACACTGGGAGTTCGTCGCTTACGGCGGCGCGGTTCACGCCTTCACCGATCCGTCCGCGGGCAACGATCCGAGCCGCGGTGCGGCGTACAACGAAACGGCCGACCGTCGTTCCTGGGATGAGATGAAACGGTTTTTCGACGAGATCTTCTAAGCTGAGCTTCCGGAAGGACGCTCACTTTCAACCATGCGCGAGGCCATCATGAACCCGCTGTTGAGACGAAGCGCTGTGTTGTCATTGACCCTTTCCCTGGCATTGCTGTTGATTGTATCCCGGACTGAGGCGCAACCGCCTCCGGTCGGGAAAACGCACACGGTGCGGCTTTCCGACGCCGCGAGCCTGGAGTTCTACCTCCGCTGGACTCCCAAACGGGAGCCGCTGATCAGCGCACACCGGGGCGGACCGGAGGCGGGATATCCGGAAAACTGCATCGAAACGTTCGAACACGTCCTCAGCTACGCCTCCTGCCTGATCGAAATGGATGTCGCGCAGACGGCCGACTCGATGCTGGTGCTGATGCACGATGACACGC
>CAZIDZ010000068.1:0-9019 GCA_964538455.1 uncultured bacterium | reverse complement strand
TTTGAGAGGGACTGTCCCAGAATTGCCCTCGATTATGAAAAAGGTGACAGTCACTTTCAAACCTCAACACCTTGGTGACAGTCACCTTTTTCCAACCGCCTGCCGCTCGGCGCGATCAAGCAGATGCGGAAAGCGCTCAGAGGACAATCTGTGTAGCCCGGAATCTCGATTCCGGGGGATGAATACTCCCATACCCATTTCCCCGGATTCAAGAATCCGGGCTACCAACTGGATTGCCCGGCCAAGCCGGGCAATGACAAATGAAAAACGAGCAACGTAGCCCTGACATGCCTGTCCGGGTTTTCCTTTTCGTGTGGCCCGGGATGTCCGCCGGCTGGCGGATTTCCCGGGTTTCATTCTGTTCCCCGGGACACGGTGGTCCCGGGCTACAAACTGCACAATAAGGGACAGTATACTCACAAAGGCGATTTTGGCTTTGTGAGTATACTGTCCCAGTACTTTCCCGGTGAGGCATCACCGGGCTACAAACTGATATGAAACCCGGGATTGCCATCCCGGGCCACACATCAGCTCACGTTTTTCTAACCTCCTTTGCCTACCTTTCCGTGAACCTACCAAACAGGGGGAGTATGCCATGAGTGATGCCGGACAGGCACAATCCGTGGTCAGTTCGGAATTCGATCCACGCTGGAGGGGGCTGATCCTCGCCGGAGGGTGGGCGGCGCTGGTGTCGGCGGTGCTCATGCCGCTCGCCATTGTCGCCTATGCCCTGTGGCCGCCGCCGATCGGCAAACCGGTGGTCGAATGGTTCAACCTGTTCAACAGCAACCGGTTTGTCGGCCTGCTCAGCATGGACCTGCTGCTGATGGTGATCATGGTCGCGATGGTCCCCATTTTCTTCGCGATGGCCGTAACGATGTGGAAACGGGACGCCTCGATCGTGCTCCCCGCCCTGGCGCTGACGCTGCTCGCCGTTGCGACGTTTTTCGCGGCCAACACCGCCTTTCAGATGCTCGCACTGAGCAAGGAATACGCCACCGCCACAGGCGAAGCGGAGCGGGCGATGCTGATCGGTGCGGGACGGTACGCGCTCGCCAGCTACCAGGGCACGGCATTCCATTTCTACTACATCATCGGGGCGGTCGGCGGAGCCCTCGCCGGGTGGGCGTTGCTGCGCAGCCCTCTTTACAGCAGGCTGACAGGATGGCTGATGCTGGCCGGGAACGTGATCGCACTCGGGCTCTATGTGCCGGTGGTGGGAGTGTACATCTCGATCTTCTCGGTGCTGTTCCTCGAGGTGTGGGATGTGCTCATCGGGTTGCGTTTTCTGGCGCTGGGGCGGCGTTCAAGCTAAAACGCCGGGTTCGGCGACCCCGGCCTACAAGAAAACGAAACCCGGGTAGTGCCGACGGATTGGCACAACCCGGGCCACCCTATCGATACACCTGAAAAGGGAAAAACCAAACGGAGGGGAGAATCATGGGAAACCTGGTGCCAATCGGGATCTTTTTCGCCGGTTTATTCGGCGGTCTCGGGATCTTTTTCCTCGGCTGTGGACTGCTCTATTGGGTTTCGGTGTATCAGAAAATCCACGCCGCGAAATAGCTGCAAAAAGCCCGGACAAGTTTGTCCGGGCTTTCTTTTTCAGAAAAGCACTCCAGATTCATCGATCTGGTGACCTTGATCAAATAGCCCACCCGATCAGCGCGCCCGCGACCAGGAACCAGACAAGCTCGAAACCAAGGTTGAGGGTCACAAGCGCCGATTTCCGTTTTTCGAAGATCATCTGGATCAGTTCGTAGGTCAGGATGAAACCGAACCAGACCCAGAACGCTGACAGCATCGCCCCCCAGATCGATGTCACACCGGTCAGAGTGACAACACGGTCAAGGAAATAGGCCTTAAACAACGAAACGATGATCCCGTAGACCATCGCCATCCATTGATTGCCCAACTGCTCCTTTGTCATACCGATTGCAGCGAGCCACCGCTTCCCGAACAACGGACCGTACCATAGCCAACCGATCACAGCGTAGGCGACGACCGCCACGATCACAGCCCAAAGATGCACCTGTGTTGTAAACATCGCATCTCCTCCCCTTTTTCTCTTTCCCCACGACTGGACGAAATCTACAGGCGGAAACACGGCTTCGCACCCTTTGAAAGCACGTTTGTGCAGATTGTTCAATAGAGGCAGGGGCAGCACTCCGGGACAGATGTTGTGGGATATCGTATATCCGCACGCTCTGCAATCAGTCGCGCCAGGCGGTTTTGAGGCGTACTTTTCAGCATGCGCGTCAGCGAACTGCATCTGCTGCTGTCGTACACCTGCACCTACGAATGCGACCACTGTTTCGTCCACTCCTCGCCCGAGGCCTCCGGGACGATGACCCTGGCTCAGGTGTGCGACGCGGTCACCCAAGCGGCGGAAATCGACACCATCACAGGCATCGCCTTTGAAGGCGGAGAGCCGCTTCTCTTCTACCCGATCCTGCTCGCCGGAGTCCGTCACGCGCGAAAACTCGGCCTGGACGTTTCTGTTGTCTCCAACGGATACTACGGGACCAGCGTGGAAGATGCGGTCGAATGGCTGCGTCCGCTGGCGAAGTCAAACGTGTCTCTCTCGCTGAGCGAGGATGTTTTCCACAACCCGGACGGCGACGCGGACAACCCGGTGAGACACGTGTTCACGGCGGCCAAACAGCTCGACATGAACGTTGAGACGCTCACCATCGAGTTCGATCCGAAAAAGAAAGTAGAACACCTTCCCGGGGAACCGATCCTCGGGGGCGCAGTACGATTCCGTGGGCGCGCCGCCGAAAAACTGCTCGACGACAGTCTTTCACGGCATCCGTGGGAAAGCTTCGACGAGTGCCCGGACGAGGATTTTGTCGATCTCGGGCGAGTGCACCTGGACGCGTACGGCAACCTGTTCACCTGCCAGGGAGTTGTGATCGGCAACCTGAACGAAGCCCCGCTGAGAGCGATCCTGGATGAGTACGATCCCGAGTCCCACCCGATCGCCGGTCCTTTGCACCGTGGCGGGCCCGCAGCGCTCGTGCGCACCTACGAGCTCCCGCTCAAAGGCGAATACGTGGACGCCTGTCACCTTTGCTACCTCGCGCGGCAAATGCTGCGTGAGCAGTTCCCGGACCAGTTGGCGCCGCCACAGGTGTACGGGCAGACGTGAGGCCGGCGAAGGTGGATTCTGCACTCCTTACACTTTAAAGTGCAGTTTGGAGACTCTAATATCCTGACAGCGCGCCGCTTTCATTGTACATTACTGCAAAGACGTTCTACCCCGTTCCGCGGGAGGTTACTATGCCGTTCAAAACCTGTCCTTATTGCAAAACCGAATGGACGGATTTCGTCGACTTTCTCGAGGACAAGGACCTCATCGTTACCGGTTACCACGCGATTCCCGAAAAACCCGAAGACGGGATCATCGTGTTGCAGCATGACTGCCCGACGTGCGGCGGGAGCATCGGCATCCGTGTCAAGAAACTGGCGGATGTCTACGATCTCACCCGTTTTGACGAGAGTCTTTTCGGCACGAACAAATGCAACAACCACTGCCCCACTTTCGGCGACATCGAGGCCTGCGACAACGACTGTTCGATGCGCTGGGTGCGTGACGCGCTGCAAATGATGAGAAACCGCGTACCGTCACCGGGGCCTTCACCCGCGAACTACTGATTCGATCCTGCTAATTCCCGGGACAGAATCCCGGTACCGTCCGTCTCGGCGATACGTGGATTCCGCCCCGGGAACGCTGTTCCCTCTTCGCGGCGCAGTCTGCTTTCCCTGCCCGGATGCCTTCGGTTTCCAGTGATCACTGCTTGAGCAAGAGTTCGGCTTATTTCTAGCGTTTTCCTGCCCCTGCGCTGCGTTCCACGGAAATCGGGGAGAGTTTCACGCAACGCGCTGGCGGCCCCCCTCTACCGCCGAGCTCATTGGAGTGTTATATTACGAAAGCGTCAGGATATACACTTAGGTGCATGTGTGGATAGAGAGGCAGAGTCATCGGCCGGCGATCCACACGCACGATTGAGGCAAAGTTGGGAAGTGGAGGGTGGCGCAGCGCGGGAGCTTCGAGAACCAATCGCACCCTCGCATGACAACGGCGAAAGGCGAACATCATGGCACGCATCATCTCGATCGCCAACCAGAAGGGTGGAGTCGGAAAGACCACGACCGCAATCAACCTCTCCAGCGGCTTTGCGGTGGCGGAAAAGAAGACGCTGCTGATCGATCTGGACCCCCAGGCGAACGCGACAAACGGCATGGGAGTACAGCTCGAACAGGGAAAGCCAACGGTGTACGAGGTACTGATCGGGCTTGCGGATCCTCAGGAAGCAGTGATGCCGACCGAGCTTCCCTATCTGGAGATCCTCCCGTCGGACATCAAGCTTGTCGGGGCGGAGATCGAACTCGTCGGGATGGAATCCCGCGAGCGTATGTTGCGCGCGCATGTGCGCGACTGGGCGCTCGAGAAGTATGAATACATTCTGATCGACAGCCCGCCAAGCCTGGGGTTGCTGACCCTGAACGGACTCACCTGCGCGGATACGGTGCTGATCCCGATCCAATGCGAATACTATGCCCTCGAAGGCCTAAGCCAGCTGCTTAACACCGTCCGTCTGGTGCAGAAACACCTGAATCCGGAACTCACCATCGAGGGTGGATTGTTGACGATGTACGATTCACGGCTCAACCTTTCGCGCCAGGTGGCCGATGAGATCCGGACCTACTTTGAGGGGCGCGTTTTCCAAGAGATCATCCACCGGAATGTGCGGCTCTCCGAAGCGCCCAGCTTCGGCAAGCCGATCATGCTGTACGACATCACCTCCAAGGGCGCGGAAAACTACCTGGCACTGGCCGAGGAGATTCTCGATCATGACCGCTAAGCCCAAGGGTGGACTGGGCAGAGGCCTGAGTGCGCTGATTCCCACGGGCATGGACGAAACGGGCGCCGAGATCAAGCCAACCGACATCGAAGTGAGCAGGATTCACGTTCGGCCCAACCAGCCCCGGTCCCATTTCAATCCGGATGCGCTCGCTGAACTGGTCCAGTCCGTCAAGGCGCAGGGTGTACTCGTTCCCTTGATCGTCACCCCCCGTGATGGTGGGGGTTACATCGTGGTGGCCGGGGAGCGCCGTCTGCGCGCCGCTCGAGCCGCCGAGCTGCTGCGGGTTCCCTGCCGCGTGATCGAAGGCCTGGACGACCGGGCGATCCTCGAAATCAGCCTCGTCGAGAATCTGCAGCGCGAGGACCTGAACCCGATCGAACTGGCGGAGGGATACCGCAGGCTTTCCGAGGATCTCGGCTATACGCAACAGGAAGTGGCGGACCGTGTCGGCAAGGACCGCGCGACCGTAGCGAACACGATGCGTCTGCTCGCGCTTCCGAAACCGGTGCTCGACCTTGTCATCGAGGGTAAACTCTCCGCCGGGCACGCACGGGCGTTACTCGCGGTGGAAGGCGAGGCCGAACGGGTGGCGCTCGCTCACCGGATTGTCACCCGGGGCATGACAGTGCGCGAGATCGAGCGTATTGGACGCGGACAGCGTGTCGCCGCCGGCAAGAAGCGGACGGCCAGCCGGGAAGAACGCCGCAATCAGCTCGCGGCTCGTGAGGTGGCAAAAGACCTAGAGACGTCGCTCTCGATCCCCGTGGAAATCTCGCACAAAGGACCCGGCGGCAAGCTGATCCTAAAATACCGCTCACTTGACGAGCTCGACCATATTGTCGCCCTGCTTAAAGCTCCCGGACGTTGATCATGGCCGCCGCGCGGACCGCCAACCCGGGACTGCGTGATGGCCTTCGCCGCTGCCGTGAGATCGACCTCAAGGTGCGCGAGTTGGCGAAGCGCCTCGGTGGTGTCCCCGAAGGCATGCTGGTGCTGGCGAACGGCGGGTACGGCCGCGGCGACATCACTCCTGGCTCCGATCTGGATGTAATCCTGCTGCTCGATGGAAGCCTTCCGAAAGAGCAATATATCCGCGCTTTTGTCCAGGGCATGTGGGACGCCGGACTCAGGCCGGGACACACCCTGCTACACACCGAAGACCTCGACAGCTCCCTGCTCGAAGTTCCGGATCGCGCCGCGGCGTTGCTTGAATCGCGCCTCGTTTGCGGCGATGAGCGGCTGGCCGAGAACCTGGAGAAAGTGCTGCACGAACGAATGAGCTCGCGAGTTCTTCGGGGCTTTCTGCGCGCAAAACGGAATGAGTTTCTCGCCCGCCGTGAGAAATACGGAGAGGTGGTGCGGGTCGTCGAACCCAATTTGAAGACGCAGGCGGGCGGGCTTCGGGACATGCAGTACGTCTTTTGGCTTCAACAGGCTCGCGCCGTACGCGAGGGAAACTGGACCCTTCCCCGACACTGCGGGAGCGCGATCCTGCGGTTCATCGGCCAGCTTCGCCGGAGTGGAGCGTTGGACCGGCTTGAAGCCCGCCAGCTTGCGGACGCTTACGGCCTGCTGCTCACACTACGTGCTCATCTCCGCGACGAAGAAGTCCGCATGGACGATACGTTTTTTGTCTCACGGCAGGGACCGGTCGCCCGCAAGATGAATTTCCACGGGGAAGACCGCTCGGTGATGTTCCAATTGATGCGCGAAGTGTATCGTGCGCTGGAGAAAATGGCGCGGTTCGCCGACGAATTTGGCGCGCTGATGAGCGAACAGGGGCGCAGGACCAAAGTGAAACTTGTGCGCGATTTCCCGGGCATGCAGACGCGCGGGAAAATCCTTGAGATAGAGGAGACTGTGGTTCGCACGGCGGCCGAGTCACCGGTACGGCTGTTTGAATTGATCGACGTCGGGGAACTCCGGGGAGCCCAGCTCTCGGGCCGTGACCGTCACCGCCTGCGTCGCCAACTCGAACCGTTGCGCTCAACTCCGCCGTCACCCGGCAGATGGGCCGAACCGCTCGAACGCTGGCTGAACCTGCCTGGCGGATTCGCCGCACGAATGCGCCGTCTTGATGAATTGGACGCGCTGAGCGCCTGGCTGCCAGAGTGGCGTGAAGTAGCGGGACTGAGCACGGGAAGCTATTACCACACCTACACCGTGGACGAGCATACTCTGCGCGCGCTCGAACGGTTGGACAGCCTGCCCGGCGACATGCCGGAGCAATTGCCATTGAGCCTCTGGAAAACGTTCAAGGACCGTCCCCTGGTCTATCTCTCGATCCTTTTTCATGACATCGCCAAAGGGCGCCCCGGGGACCATTCTCAGGTGGGTGCGGAGATGGCACGCCGAGGACTCGCCCGGGTTGGACTCGAGGGATGGGCTGGGGACGTCTCGCGCCTCGTCCGTCTTCACCTGCGCATGGAGCAGGTCGCCTTTCGCCGGGACGCGAAAGACCCCAACGTGCTCGCGGATTTCGCTGAGGAAGTCGGCGACACGAGGACGTTGGAGACGCTGTACCTGCTCACGATCTGTGATCTGTCGGCAGTCAGCGAGCGCGTCTGGACGACCTGGAAAAGCCATCTTCTAGCGGAACTGTACCTGGAAACACGGGAATGGTTCGCCCAGGGCCGCAAGCTTCGTCCGGCGAGCGTAGCTGAGGATGCCAGCCGTGTCGCGGCGCTGCTCGGTGGGGATGAAAGCCGGGCACACGGTTTTATCGCCTCGATGCGCGAGGAATACCGCCGCGCCGTCCCCGCCGAGGAAATCGCCGAACACGTCCGCTCCGTCGAACAGTTGCGCAAAGGCGAAGATTTCCGCTGGCTGATCGAGAAACGCGAGGGATACATTGTTCTGACGCTGATCACCTGGGATCGCGTCGGACTGCTGGCGGATATCGCGGGGCTGCTGGTGACACAGGGAATCGGGATTCGTGAGGCCAGGATTTTTACGCGTTCCGACGGCGTCGTTGTCGACCGTTTTCGCGCCGAGGACACGCAACCCGGAGGTGTTCCCCTGGAGGAGCGGCTTGAGGCGATCCCGAACCTGTGGAAAGGAATTGCAGCGGGGTCGGTGACGACGGAATCCCTGCTCGGCCGCCACCGGCGCACACGCCGCCTTGACCGGACACCCGCCGCGGTGATCGAATCGGACATAACGATCAATCCCCATCTCGAAGGGTACATGGTCGATGTTTCCGGGCCGGATTCCATCGGGCTGCTCTACCGGCTTTGTTCCGTGCTCTCCAGCGAGGGGCTCGACGTTCGCGCGGCGAGGGTTTCACGGAGGATCGATGGCATCGTGGATGCGTTTCTTGTTCATGATCCCAACAACCGTCTCGACGACCAATCGCTGCGTTTGAACCTGATCCAACAGCTGCACGAGGCGCTCGATGCCCGCTGACCCGGCGAGAAAACGGATCCGTCCCGCTCGACTCGCGACACTGCTGTTGGCGTCGGCGCTGCTGTTCGGCGGCTGCGCAGGGTTGCGTCCGAATCCGACCTACAACAGCGAACGCGGCAAGGCGGAAAAGCGCGAGGAGCGGAAACAGCAATCGTCGAAGAAGGCCGCGGCGGGTTCCCGGGCAAAGCCACGGAAAACGCCGGTGCTCACGGGAGGCAATGACGCGCTGGATCGCCAGGTCAATCTCTGGTGGGGCACTCCCTACGCCTGGGGAGGGAACGGACACCGAGGGGTGGATTGCAGCGGCTACGTATGCGCGGTGTACACGACGGTGTACGGGATCAACTTGCCCCGTACGTCCCGTGAACAGTACAAAAGAGGCCGTCCGATCGAGCGAAATCAACTGCGGCGCGGCGACCTCATCTTCTTCAACACCGACGGCACCGGGGTGTCGCACGTCGGCATCTACCTCGGCGGCGGCCGCTTCACCCACGCTAGCAACTCCGACGGGGTCACGATCGACAAGCTCTCCAGCCCCTACTACAGCAAACGCTACCTTGGCGCACGGCGGATACGGTAAACGTTGTCATTGCGAGCGTAGCGAAGCAGTCTCGCCTTTTCTGACAATGGTTGACTGAGAGATTGCTTCGTCATCCCGACACGTCGGGATTCCTCGCAATGACACCTCTATTGTCATTGCCCGGCTTGACCGGGTAATCCAAAGAAGTCCTGAAGAAAATGGA
>CAZIDZ010000067.1:1826-9187 GCA_964538455.1 uncultured bacterium | reverse complement strand
GTGATGGTGGTGGGACTCGAACCCACGACCTTGGGCTTAAAAGGCCCCTGCTCTACCACCTGAGCTACACCATCGATCGCTGAAAATCTCGGTGACAGTTACCTGATTCCTGATAAACCGGTGAAACGGAAAGTCTGTTTCTTTTTCTCCCGGGGACAATGTTAAACCTCAACCCATTCCTCGGGAATCAGGAAACTGTCACTCAACCTCCGCTCAAAACTCGCGACCCCAAACCTAAAACATCCAAGACCGAAATGCCCGCCTGCCGGCTCGCTTCGGGCTCTCGGTGTACTCATTTATCCTAGCGCAACTGAATCACCGCATCCCGTTCCGGCCCGACGCTGACCCAGCCGTTCGCCACACCGGTGTGCTCCTCGATGAAATCCAGGTAGTTCCTGCACTGGAAGGGGAGTTGGCGGTAGTTGCGCACTTCGGAAATATCCGCGTTCCACCCCGGAATCGGTTCGTACACGGGTTCGATCTCCTCCAGCAGCCAGGGCTCCGAAGGGAATTCGTCCACGGTTTCCCCTTCGATCTTGTATCCCGTGCAGACCTGGATTTCTTCGAGGTGCGAGAGCACATCCAGTTTCGTGATCGCCCAGACATCCACGCTGTTCACGCGGGCGGCATAGCGTGCGATCACCAGGTCGAGCCACCCGCACCGCCGCGCGCGTCCGGTCGTCGCGCCGAACTCCGCTCCCCATTCCCGGAACTGACTGTGCAGAGGCTCCTCCAGCTCGGTGGGGAAGGGACCGTTCCCGACCCGGGTGGTGTACGCCTTCAGCACGCCCACCACCTCGGTGATCACCCTCGGACCGAGGCCTACCCCGGTGGCGGCCGCTCCTGCAGTTGGATTGCTGCTGGTGACGAAGGGATAGGTTCCGTGATCGATGTCGAGCAGCGTGCCCTGTGCGCCCTCGAGGAGCACGTTCTTTCGCTCCCCGATCGCCTCGTTGAGGTACACGGAAACGTCCCTTATGTACGGGTCCACATGCTCGTCGAACGCGAGGTATTCTTCGACAATGCGGTTGACGTCGAGTTCGCTTCTGTTGTAGTAATCTTTCAGCAGCCGGTTTTTGTCGGCGAGGTTGGCTCTTAGTTTCTGTTCGAGGGACGGGCGGTCGAGCAGATCGACGATGCGCACGCCGCTGCGGGCGTACTTGTCGGTGTATGCCGGTCCGATTCCGCGCCCGGTGGTGCCGATCTTTCGCGTCCCCGCTGCGGCTTCCGCGGCCTCGTCAATCGCACGATGGTAGGGCATGATCAGGTGCGCTTTCTGGCTGATGAACAGCCTGCCCTGAACCTGCACGTTCTTGTCCTCGAGCATGCTGATCTCTTCGAAGAGGACACGCGGATCGATCACGCAGCCGTTGCCCAGGCAGCACACCGGCAGAGGGTGCAGGATGCCCGACGGGATCTGGTGGAGAATGGTTCGCTCGCCGTCGATGACGACGGTGTGACCGGCGTTGGGGCCGCCCTGGTAACGCGCCACGACATCGGCGTCCTGGCTGAGCAGGTCTACAATCTTGCCCTTGCCCTCGTCGCCCCATTGACAGCCGACGATTACGCGCACGGACATGTTGCCCTCCCGGGTTTCTCCCACGGCTTCAGGTGCCGCAGCCGCACCGCAAAACAAGCGCCCGAGGCATCGCAGCAGCTCCGGGCGCGGAAATCGTGCAGGGTGGGTCCGCCTAGCCCTTTCTCCGTTTTTCCGGGCGGCGAAGGTTCCATTCGACGAGAATCGGGCTCGCCACATAGATCGACGAATAAGTGCCGACAATCACCCCCGCCAGCATCGCGAAGGCGAAATCGTGCAGCACCGAACCGCCCATGAAATAAAGTACCACAAGAACGATCAGGGTTGTACCCGCGGTCAGAATCGTGCGTGAAAGAGTCTCGTTGATCGAAACGTTCACCTGCTCGGTGAAATCTATCGAGCGCATCTTCTTGACATTCTCACGGATGCGGTCGAAGACCACGATCGTGTCATTGAGCGAATAGCCGACGATGGTCAGGAACGCGGCGACCACAGGCAGGCTGATCTGCAGGTGAAGAATGCTGAACAGGCCGAAGACGATCAGCACGTCGTGGGCCAGGGCGACGATTGCACCGATGGCGTAGCGGTACTGGAAACGCCAGGTGATGTAGATGACGATGAAAAACATCGAGGCGAGAATCGAGAGGAACGCGGCATTGCGCAGTTCATGCCCGATTTTCGGGCCCACCGATTCCACCGAAAGAATCGTCATCGGATTGCTGGTGAAGGCTTCCTGGATTTTCGCTTCCAGAGCCTGCAAATCCTCCCCCTCCTCCTGCAGCGGAAGGCGGACGAGGAGATCCTGCTCCCCCCCTCCGACGACTTGCTTGACTTCCGCGTCGGGGTAACCGAGTTGACGCACGGTCTGGCGAACCGGACCCTCGGCCACCGGTTTCTCGAACCTCAGCACGAGCTGCAGACCGCCCGTGAAATCAATCGAGAGACTCGGGCCTCCCTGCAGCACCGTGGCGACGAGGCCGATGATAATCACCAGGGCGCTGACGGTAAACGCGATCTTGCGCTTGCCTTGAAAATCGTAGTTGGCGTTCGTGAAAATCTGCAGCATGGCTTAGATGCTCAACTTTTTAATGGTCCAGGTGTGCGTAATCCAGTCGAAGATTGCGCGGCTGACGACGAGCGCGGTGAACATGCTCGAAATGATGCCGATCATCAGCGTCAAAGCGAATCCCCGGATCGGTCCGGTTCCGAACTGGTAGAGAACGACGCCGGCGATCAGGGTCGTCACGTTCGCGTCGAGAATCGTCACAAAAGCCCGGTCGTACCCGTTCTTGATCGCGTTCCAGGCGGTTTTGCCGGCGCGCAGTTCCTCACGGACGCGCTCGTAGATCAGCACGTTGGCATCCACAGCCATACCGATCGTCAGGATCACGCCTGCGATTCCCGGGAGTGTAAGGGTAAAACCGAAGCCCGCCAGAACCGCCATCAGGAAAACGACGTTCAGCATCAGCGCGAGATCCGCAATGATCCCTGCGCCGCGGTAGTAGAAAATCATGAACAGCACCACGAGCGCAAAACCGATAGCCGCGCTCGAAGTGCCCGCGTGGATCGAATCCGCGCCGAGCGACGGACCTACCGTCCGCTCTTCGATGATCTCCACCGGAGCGGGCAGGGAGCCCGCCCGGAGTACGACGGCGAGGTCGCTCGCCTCCTCCACGGTCTCGGAGCCTTCAATGATTGCCCGGCCGTCCGGGATTCGCGTCTTGATCACCGGGGCCATGTGCACTTTGCCGTCGAGCACGATCGCCAGCTTCTGGCCGACGTTGCTCTCGGTGATCCGTGCGAAACGGCGTGCTCCGTCACGATTCATCGTCAGGTTCACGATCGCCGCTCCGGCCTGGGCGACGTTGGATCCACCACCAATCGAAACCTGAGCGTCCGACAGCGCGCTGCCTGTCAGTTCCGCGCGTGATTTGAGCATGTACAGCCGCCAATAGGTGCGGCCATCCTGCCCGACGAAGGATTCGTGGCTCCAGGCAAACTCGTACTCGGGCGGGATGATCGCCTTTACGTCCTCGCGGCCGAGGAAACGCTCGACCGTCGTCCTGTCGGCGGCAGGAACGATGATTTCGCTCTGGTAGAGGCTCAGCAACCCACTGAGTGGGCGCTCTTCGTTCAGCTGCTGCTGGCCTTCAGCCGTCGCCGCGGTATCCTGGTCCGCACCCTCACCAAACAGCTTCGTCGTGCTGGTGGTGGTGTCTTCGGACTCCTCGCGGGGGGTGAGTGGAGTGGAGGTTTCCAGCTCCTTGAACGCACCCTCTTCCTTCAGCTTCTTCGCCAGGTAGGTGTCGATGTTGCGCAGAACCTTGGCGGTCACCTCCTGCGGCGCGAGCAGTTTGAACTCGAGCAGCGCAGTCCGGCCGATCAGGCGGCGGGCGCGGGCGGCATCCTGGATCCCCGGGAGCTCGACAACAATCCGCCGCGCACCCTGCTTGGTGATGCTTGGTTCGGAGACGCCGAATTCATCCACTCGGTTGCGCAGCGTTGTCAGGGTGAGGCTGACCGCTTCGTCCGCCTGTTTGCGCAGCGAGCGGAGGATTTCGCGGTCGGATTGACGCGGGTCCCCGAAATAGCGCGCCATCGGGATATCCCGCGAATGAAAAGCGCTCATCACAACCTGCTCGAAATCGGCGTCCGGATTCGAGTCCAGCTGGTTGCGCACCTGCTCCATGATCTCGTCGAACGTGGCGTCCTTGTTCTTCGCGATGTCGTGCATCAACTCGACGAGATTGACTTCGAGCACCAAGTGCATGCCGCCCTGCAGGTCCAGGCCGAGCTTGATTGCACCTTCAGATGCGCTAGCAACCTGGGGATAAATGTCGTCACGGAGTGTCCTGACAACATCCAGCGCCTGGTCTCGCGCCGCGTTGTCAAGACTGCTGTCGGAGCGGATCTCGTGGTTCAGATCCACGTCAAACCGGAAAATGTCCTGCTTCAGGTTGGCTCGGGACATACCGGTCAAAGAGGCCAGCTCTCCCACGTCCGCTTTGACCGATTTGTTCAGCGTCAACGTGCGGTACGTTGGGTAGAGATAGACCAACGCCAGCACGACGAGCGCCAGAATCAGGATAGTGCGAAAAAGTTTTGATCGTCGCATGAGGTCAGCGAAGGTTCGCCCGCCAAGGGGACGGGTCGTTGAAAATGTCGTTGCGGCACCACCCACGGCGCCGCGTTCCGCAAAAAACGGCCCCCGGAGGAGCCGGTTCTTTCATAAGCCCCTGAATATACACGGGGACCTCCGGGGAGTCAACCGGAGGGCGGTTTCTGCTCGTCTCGAGCGGAAGACGTAACGTCTGTTTACTTGCGAGCTTATTGGGTCCGCAACGCGGCTACCAATCAAGTGTAACGATTCGTCCCGTGGTGAATCCCGTAAACGTCTCCGGGTTGGCGATCTCAACCCCGTCCAGCAGGTCTTCGCTGGTCATTCCCGCCGCTTTCATGCACATCGGGCATATGTGCACAGTTGCATTCTCACTGGCGAGAAGTGCTACGATCAGCTCTCTGGATCCCTTCTCGAAGCCTTCATGGGTCAGGTTCTCGGATTCTTTACTGAGCAGTGTGACCCCATCGATGTCGAAAAACAACCGGACGGGCATCGTTTCCGACATTTTCAGCGCGAGCGAGAGCGGCATCAACACACGGTGCGCATCCTCGACTCCGTGACTGATATGGATCAACAGGCCATCGCGCGGCGCCGGTTGTCCACCCTCCTGGGCAACGGCTCCCGGCAGGTTGATGAAAGCAGCGAGGACGATCAACGCCATCGCCGTCACTGTTCGTCTGCTCATACCCCCCCCCAACATGTTTCGATGGAAACGCGCGTTCCATCATGTAAACCCGTCATTCCCGATAGGGTGGCCCGGGTGGCTTGTCCACCCGGGTTTCATGCCTCACAGAAAACGAAACGATTCAAATCATCCTGTTGGGAAGTCTGGATGCCCGAGTAGCCTGTAAGATGTCGCAGGGTTATCGTTTACCTCTGACACCCGGGTGGACAAGCCACCCGGGCCACCCTCCTTTTTAGTCGGGAACAGTCCTCGCTAGATATCCCCTTCGCTGCAATTCGAAGACGGTTCTATTGACCGACTGGCACCGTCGAAATCGCGTCGTGCGAGAACAGCGGAATCAACACCATATTGCGTTTCCCGTCGTACCCGATGTCAGCCGGGGATTCGACGTCGGGCACCAGGACGGTAGCCGTGCTGTCTCCGCTGACGGCGTAGACCGCCTTGGCCGCCCAGCTGGAGATCAGCAAACGGCCGTCATTGGCCCGTTCAATCCCGTCCAGCGAGCCTTCCGGAAGTTCGGTCACCGTCGTCACCGTCCCGTCCATCCCGATTTCCAACAGTGACTTGCCGCCGAAAGTGACACAGAGCAGACGTCCCTCCACGAGCGCGAGTCCATTCGGTCCCATCAGTTCCTTGCCCTTGGCGACAGTCTCCACACTTCCGTCGGGGCTGATGTGATACACCGCGTCCGTGCCCGAGGCAGAGAAATCTGGATTCATGCCGCTGTCGGAGACGTACACGCCGCCGTTGCCGTCTGCGACGACGTCGTTGAGGAAAGTGCTGCCGGGGATTTTCACGCTCCCCACCGAATCGCCGGTCTCCCGGTCAAAGAGGCGCACGGTGTTGATGTCGGCGACATAGAGCACCTCACCGACCAGCGCCATGCCCTTGGGAGCGGATAGGGTGACGTTCTCATTCGCTCCATCGATCCACTTCAGCTCGGCGATCGATCCGTTTGGATTGACGCGGCTGATAAACCCGTTGTCGTCGATATCGGTCGGACTGCCGTTGATATTGGAGACGAGGTAGATGTCCGCGCCGGCGTCGTAGAAGATCGATTCCGGCGTCTTGAATCCCGTGCTGTCTAACTGAAATCCCTTCGCCTCAACTATCTGACCTTCATGCTTGCGGTTCAAGCGGGCGAATACGACAATCAACACGGCGACTACGATAAGTACGTACCAAAAGAGTCCTTTCATGGTCCCTCCCGGATCGTTTATCTACATGAATCCTAAACGATTCTGCTGATAGAGTACACACAAGTTGTTCGGGAAGCGTCAGGAATCTTGTACTCGTTGGATGGCTCCGGGAGGGATGGTCGGCGGGGAGGAGAGAAACAAAAGCAAAAAACAAGAAGTGGAAAAAGTGTAGGATCGATTTACCAGCGCTCGTCGATAACGGAATCGTGATTAATTTAAGGACGCGAGTAAATTGTCTATGTGATCGTTTTTGTTTCAGTTTGGGCACTACTGGACGCCCAATCAACCGAAGGAGGCCCCATATGAAGCGCCATTTCGTCATTCCCCTGATCGTCGTCCTTGCCTCTGCCGGCCTGCTGTTCGCACAGAAGACGGTGCAAAAGGTCGCTGTCGTCGCGCCTTCGCCTCGGAACTACCAGGCTGCGCGTGACATCATCGTTCGTTCGAACTGGATAGAAGTCCCGTTCGAATCGGCTGACGCCGTGCTCGTCGTGGTCAACAGCGACCGTCGAAATCCGCTGAGTCAGCATTACCAGAAATTCATTTCCCTGAAAAGCGAAGCGGAGACTCTGCCGAAGATCACCAGTGACCAGTGGCACGTCTATGTTTATGACATTCAGCCGGATTCGAGCCTCAGCGAACGGAACCACAACGTGAGCGTCGGCAGTTTTTAGGGCTTCATTTCAGGCAGTCTTGACGCATTCAGCCGGACCCTTTGGGTCCGGTTTTGTTGTCTGTCATTACCTGTGACCGCTGACAGGGTAGCCCGGCTCGTCCTCAGGCTGGGTTTTTCACCGATATCAACTTTCGTATATTCCG
>CAZIDZ010000067.1:0-1726 GCA_964538455.1 uncultured bacterium | reverse complement strand
TATATTCCGCTCCCCGATCATCGAATCGGAACCCGGAGTAGACTGAAATGCCCGAAAAGCTGATTTATGAATTGTCCCAACCCGGACGGCGCGGTGTTCGCCTGCCGAAGTTGGACGTTCCCGAAGCCGATCCGTTGACGGGTGAGCTCGCCCGCAACAACGACGCACCTCTGCCGGAAGTGTCCGAAAATGAGGCGATGCGCCATTTCGTCCGCCTCTCCACGATGAACCACCACGTGGACCGGGATTTCTACCCTCTCGGCTCTTGCACGATGAAATACAATCCGAAAGTCAACGAGGCTGTGGCGTCGGACCCCTGTTTCGCCGACCTGCACCCCTTTGTGCCGATGAGGATGGCCCAGGGCGCACTCGAGGTGATGTACGAGCTTGGAGAATCGTTGAAAAAGATCACCGGGTTCGACGCCGTTTCCCTGCAGCCTCCGGCGGGCGCTTCGGGAGAACTTACCGGTTTGATGATGATGGTCGCCGCGCACCGTGACAAGGGGCAAACCGATCGGAACCGGGTGATCATCCCCGATTCCTCGCACGGCACCAACCCCGCGACCATCCATTTCGCCGGTTGCGAGGTGGTCGAGATCAGGTCGCGCGAGGACGGCACCCTCGACCCGGACGCCGTGCGCGAAGTGGCGGATGACCGTCTCGTCGGCCTGATGGTCACCAACCCGAACACCCTCGGCATCTTCGAGAGCGACATCCGCGAGGTGGCGGAAATTGTGCACGCGGCGGGCGGCTACATGTACATGGACGGCGCGAACCTCAACGCTTTAATGGGGATCACCACGCCCGCGGCGCTCGGCTTCGACGTGATGCACATCAACCTGCACAAAACATTCAGCACTCCCCACGGCGGCGGAGGACCCGGCGCCGGACCGGTCTGCTGCGTCAAAGAACTGGAACCGTTCCTCCCGACGCCGACCGTGGAGCGTGTCAGCGACGAATTCGTGATGAACTGGGCGCGACCGAAGAGCATCGGCAAGATGCACGGCTTCTACGGCAACTTCCTTGTGCTGGTGCGGGCGCTGGCCTATATCCTCGCGAACGGCGGCGACGGCCTCGCCGAAATCTCACGAACGGCGATCCTCAACGCCAATTACCTGCGGGTCAAGCTGCAGCCGGAGTATCACCTGCCGTATCCGGACCGTTGCCTGCACGAGGTGGTGTTCAGTGCCGACAAGCAGGCGGCGAAGGGCGTCCGTGCGCTGGACATCGCGAAACGGCTGCTCGACTTCGGAATGCACGCCCCGACGGTCTATTTCCCGCTGATCGTTCACGAGGCGATGATGATCGAGCCGACGGAAACCGAGACGATGGAAACCCTCGATCGTTTCGTCGAGGTGATGAAGCAGATCGCCCACGAAGCGGAAACCGAACCTGACACGCTGCACAATTCCCCGACGACGACCCCCGTCCGCCGCCTCGACGAGGCTCTCGCCAGCCGCAAGCCGAATGTGAGGTACAACGCTGGATCGATGTGAGAGGACTCGGAGAGAGAGGATATCTCGGTAGATCCGAAAGGTTCTGAGTACCCTCCTGAATGCCTAAAACCCTGGAGATGGAGATGAAACGGACCTTGGGTCCGTTTTTACCAAGGATCTGAGGGTTTCAAATGGAAGGCGTGGCAATAGTACGATGAGCAGACGGTTTATGAATTAAATTTATAGTAGCTAGCTATGGGGATTGTGAGTATTTCGCGATTTTATTATAT
>CAZIDZ010000066.1:5797-9862 GCA_964538455.1 uncultured bacterium | reverse complement strand
GCCGCGCAAATCGGGACTGTCCCCAAGACGTTGAGGTTTGGCGGGACTGTCCCTGATTTGCGCCGGTCAGCATCGAAGATTCTGTCGCTGCGTCAGGCCATTAGCACCCGTCCCGATCCGTCGAGAAAGCGGAGACCTGACGATATGGTGTAGTCAGTGTATTGCCGTTCACAATCCTGTTCATCCTGTGCATCCTGTTTGTTGTGTTTTGTCATTGCGACCCGGTCCACAAAAAAGTGCAGGGATTGGATCATTCAGTCGAAAATCCCCTTTCCCAGGCCGAGATTGTGAAAGTTTTCCATTGGTTTACCTCTCCTTACAACCGGTTCCGCCGGCACTCCGCCCACCGATCGAGGGGGTCGAACTCCCACAATTTTAATTAATTACTGGACCAGACTCTGCTTGTGACAAAATTCCCACCCCAAACATTAGGTTTTCCTAAATATAACTCCCCGCAACGGGTTGCGCAACGCGGACGTCGAGTGTACTTTCCATCACCCGGTCCCGCCGGTTGACTTGTGAAAATCTACGCGGTTGACCTCGCCGGCCGGAACGGGAGAGAGTTCGACCGGAGGCGGCGCGACAGCGCGCCACTGACCGCCGGTGATCGGGCGGCAGGGAATCGCGAGTCCGGTTCCCTCCGTAAGTGAACGGGAGACTCTGCACGTGAGCGCCAGGGTGCGGCCCATTTTGGACGGAGACGCCGCCATCACCCTCTTTACCGGCAATTACGGGTCGGGAAAGACGGAGGTGTCGGTGAACGTAGCCACCGCTCTCGCCCGCGCCGGAATCTCGCCGATCACCATCGCCGACCTCGACCTGGTCAATCCCTATTTCCGCTGCCGTGAGGCCCGTGAGCCGATGGAGCAACTCGGCATTCGAGTGCTCGCCCCCAGCGGCGATTTTCACAACGCTGACCTGCCGATCCTGATGCCTGAAGTCCGCGGCGCGATTGAACATTCCGAGGGTCCGACGATCCTCGATGTGGGCGGCGACAACGTCGGGTCCACTGTGCTCGCCGGCCTTGCCGCAGTGCTCAAAGCTCGCCCCCACCGGATGGCGTTCGTGCTCAACCGGAGCCGCCCGTTCACCGAGACCGTCGAGGGCGCGATGAGGATCATGGACGAGATCGAGACGGCCAGCCGAATGAAGATTACCCACATCGCGGGCAACACGCACATGATGGAGGAGACCGACCGCGGGATCATCGTCCGCGGCGCGGATTTCTGCAACAAAATCGCCCGCAAACGCGGCATCAAGGTCCTCTTTGTGACGATGGCCGAATCCCTGCTCGATACCGTCCCCGAACCGGGGACTCTTGTGCGTCTGAAAGGCATCCCCGCCCCGGTGCTTCCGTTGAAACGGATCATGCTGCCCGTCTGGCTGGGAGGGCCGGCTCCCGGGTCGATGGCCACACACTCACGCGATGGTTTCGCGAGGATTACGGAAAGCTAAAAGAACAAACAGGATAGACAAGATGAAAAGAAGATAGACAGGATAACATCACAAAATGTAAAAGGATAAAGAAAAGATAGGTTTTTACGTTGCATCAGGTCGTTAGCGAAGCGGAGACCTGATGCCAAAGTGGTGCCAGGGTTTCGCAGTTCACGATCTTGTACATCCTGTGCATCCTGTTTGATGTTTTCCGTTCGTTGTTGCATCTGGTAGTTAGCGCATTTCCCGAGGGATCGGGATAGCGGAGACCTGACGCCGAAGTGTAATCGGGGTTTCGCAGTTCACAATCTTGTTTATCCTGTGCATCCTGTTTGCTCTGTTTGCGGGTGCGTTGGCGCACAAGTGATTTGGAGAAACCATGCCGCTGGTCACAATCGATCCGGAAACCTGCAAAGGTTGTGAACTTTGTGTCGAGGCCTGTCCGCAGGAGATCATTGCGATGGCCGACACGATCAACACCAAGGGCTATTTCTTCGCCAAGGTGATCGATCAGCCGAGGTGCATCGGTTGCCAGCTCTGCGCGATCACCTGTCCGGACGTGGCCATCGAGGTCGCGGTCAACGCGGTGCAGTACCAGTACTTCCCCTATTAAGGAATGAGCAATTGGTTTAGGCTGTCATTCCCGCGCAGGCGGGAATCCATGGTAAAGATCTCATTGCGTGCAATGCCGACGTGTCGGCATGACGAAGCGATCTCGTTGTTGCAGCAGCAGTCATCCTGAACGAAGTGAAGGATCTTTGAGTTGTCTTGAGGATAAACGAGGCGTGTGATGGCGAAGAAACTGATGAAAGGCAACGAGGCGATCGGCGAAGCGGCGATCCGTGCGGGAGCGCGCCACTACTTCGCCTACCCGATCACCCCTCAGACCGAGCTCGCCGAATACCTCGCCCGCCGGATGCCGGAGGTGGACGGTGTTTTTCTCCAGGCGGAATCGGAGCTCGGCGCGTCGAACATGATCTTCGGCGCGGCCTCCTCCGGGAAACGTGTCTTCACCTCCTCCTCCAGCCCGGGCATCAGCCTGATGAGCGAAGCGCTCAGCTACATCACCTGCGCCGAACTCCCCTGCGTGTTCATCAACGTCTGCCGCGCGGGCCCCGGACTCGGCGGGATTCTCCCCTCCCAGGGCGACTATTTCCAGGCAGCACACGCCAGCGGGCACGGCGACTTCCACCTGCTCGTGCTCGCCCCCTCGACCGTCCAGGAGACCGTCGAATACATGATGACCGCTTTCGACCTGGCGGACAAATACCGCAACCCGGTGATGATCTTCGCGGACGGGTTGATCGGCCAGATGATGGAGCCGGTGGATTTCGACGCGGTCAAGACCGGCAAGCCCGCCGACCACTCGAGCTGGGCGGCGACCGGGGCGAAGGGGCGCGCGCCGCATGTGGTCAAAACGCTTTATCTCAACCCCGCGGACAACGAGGAGCATAACAGGCACCTCGCCGAAAAGTACGAGAAGATGCAGGTCGAGGCGCGCCGGGAGATCTTCGGCGACCTGGACAAGGCGGTAGTGCTGATCACCGCCTTCGGCACCGCGGCGCGTGTCTGTAAAACCGCCGTCGACCAACTCGCCGAGCAGGGAATCCACACGGCGCTGTTCCGCCCGATCACCCTCTACCCCTTCCCCGCAGAGGCGTTGCGCGAGGCGGCGGACAGCAAGAATGTCACCCATCTGCTCTCCGTCGAGATGAACAACGGGCAGATGGTCGAGGACGTAAAGAAGTTCACCCGTGAGGCGAAACCGGTCCACTTCTTCGGGCGGCAGGGCGGCATCGTACCCAGCCCCGAGGAGGTGGTGGAAGAGGTGAAGAAGCTGGTGAAATAGGCCGGCGAGTGAGCTGTCAACGAGGCAAGCATGGCGACAACAACCATTTTCTGCCGTCCCGAGGCGATGACCGATGCGATTACGCATTACTGCCCCGGCTGCACGCACGGCGTCGCGCACCGGCTGGTCGCCGAGACGCTGGATGAGCTGGGCCTGCGCGAAAAGGCCGTCGGGGTCGCCCCGGTCGGCTGTTCGGTGCTCGCCTACAACTACTTCAACTGCGACTTCCTCGAGGCCGCTCACGGCCGCGCGCCGGCGTTCGCCACGGGGATGAAACGGATCAGCCCCGAGCTGACGGTGTTCACTTACCAGGGGGATGGCGACCTCGCCTCGATCGGCACTAACGAGATCCTCCACGCCGCAAACCGCGGCGAAAAGATCACCGTCATCTTCATCAACAACGCGATCTACGGGATGACCGGCGGCCAGATGGCGCCGACGACGCTGCCCGGCCAGGTCACGACCACGAGTCCGATGGGCCGCGACGTTGAGACCGCCGGCTGGCCGATCCGCATCCGCGAGCTGCTGACCACGCTGCGCACTCCGGCCTACATCGCCCGCGGCAGCGTGCACAGCCCCCAGTGGACGATTCGCACCAAGAAATATGTCCGGAAGGCGTTCCAGTACCAGGAGCAGAACCGCTGCTTCAGCCTCGTCGAAATCCTCTCCACCTGCCCGACCAACTGGGGGATGACCCCGGTCGAGGCGACCAAATGGCTGGCGGAGAAGATGATCCCCTACTACCCCCTCGGCGAGCTGAAAACCCCGGACGACGAGGATCG
>CAZIDZ010000066.1:1562-5697 GCA_964538455.1 uncultured bacterium | reverse complement strand
ATGTGTCATTCCCGCGGCTTGTCCCCGCGAAAGCGGGGAAGGCGGGAATCCAATTTGGTTAGTCATTGCGAGGAATGCCGTCCGTTTGGCATGACGAAGCAATCTCGTTATTGAAGTCGTAGGCCGGGAGCCTGCACCCGACTCGATCGGGGGTCTCCGAACCCGGCAAGCGTAGCTCGGACATGCTTGTCCGGGACGAAAGAAAATCACCAGTGATGCCGGGTGACATGAAACCCTGCGCATCCTGTTTTAAAAAGCACGAGGACGTCTCATGCAGCGTGAAGTGAAATTCGCCGGATTCGGCGGGCAGGGCATCCTATCGGCAGGCAAGTTCCTCGCCGACGCCGCCCTCGCCGAGGGCAAGGAGGTGGCCTGGGTACCCTCCTACGGCCCCGAGATGCGCGGCGGCACCGCCTACTGCACCGTCGTCATCGCCGACCTGCCGATCGGCAGTCCGGTCGTCAACACACCCATGGACCTCGTCGCGATGAACCGTCCCAGCCTCGAGAAATTCGAGCCGACCGTCCGCGAGGGCGGGATCATCCTCGTCAACTCCTCGCTCATCCCCGACCGCGTCCAGCGCAAGGACGTCATCGAGATCCTCGTCCCGGCAAACGACACCGCAATCAAGCTCGGCAACAACAAGGGCGCGAACATGGTCGTCCTCGGTGCGTACGTCGAGGCGACCGGCATCGTCAAACTCGACACCGTGCTCGAGCACATCCCCGTCGAGTTCGCCCGCAAGCAGCAGTACGTCGAAGCCAACATCGCCTGCGTCAAACAGGGCGCCGAGATTGCGCGCAAAGCCCTGGAGGCCGTGTCATGACCCCGAAAAAAGGGAACGGTCGCGGCGCAATGGAAACTCCCGAAAAGAGCGCACTCTCTGCGGCAAAATCCGGCGGGACTTCCCGGAAAGTAAAAGCCGGGGACGATTCGATCGAGCGGGCCGTGCGCGAGGTCGTCTCTCACTACCCCAAGGGCGAACCGAGCCTGATCATGATCCTGCAGGAGATCCAGGACGTGCTCAACTGGCTGCCCCCCGAAGCGCTGACCATCGTCGCGCAGGAGCTCGAGTTGCCGGTGGCGAAAGTCCGGGGGGTCGCCACTTTCTACAAGGCCTTTTCCCTCGAGCCGCGCGGGAAAAAGTTGATCAAAGTCTGCCTCGGCACCGCCTGCCACGTTCGCGGAGCGGGGATGCTCGTCGAGGAACTCGAGCGCGACCTGAAAATCGGCGTCGGCCACGGCGTCACCGAGGACGGCCACTTTTCGCTGGAAACCGTCAACTGCGTCGGCGCCTGCGCGATGGCTCCCGCGGTGGTCGTCGGAGAGAACTATTACGCGAACATGACGCCGGGCGCGCTCTCGGCGATGCTGAAAAAGGAGCGCTCCTGATGGCTGGCGAAATGAAGCGCTTCGACTCGGTCGAGGCCCTGCGCGGCTATTCGCAGTCAGCGGCGAAAATCGGCGTGGCGAGCAAACAGGAGATCCGCGTCTGCTGCGGGCCCGGCTGCCTCGCCCGCGGTGCGAAAGCCATTCACCAGGAGCTCGTCAGCGAGATTGACGCCCACAAAGCCGAACTGAAAAAAGCGGGCCTCGAGCTTGGCGTCACCCTGACCGAAAAATGCACCGGCTGCCACGGGATGTGCGAAGCCGGCCCGGTCGTCACTCTCGAGCCGGAGGAAACTTTTTACGTCCACGTGCAACCGAAGCACGCGAAACAGATCGTCGAGTCGACCCTGCTCGGCGGCGAGATCATTCCGTCGCTGCTCTACAAGCTCGATGACCGCAAGGGCGGCGAGGTGGCGACGAAATACAGCGACATTCCCTTCTACGCTCTGCAAACCCGCATCGCGCTGCGCAACACCGGCGTCGTCGACCCCCTCAGTTTCGAGGACTGGTTGGCGCACGGCGGCATCAAAGGCTTCCTCAAGGCGCTCTCGATGGAGCCCGGGCAGGTCGTGGACGAGGTTGAGAACTCCGGTCTCCGCGGACGCGGCGGCGCAGGATTCCCCACCGGGCGAAAGTGGAAGAGCGCGATCCGGGCGAAGCAGAACCAGGGAACGGACCGTGTCTGGCTGATCTGCAACGGCGATGAGGGCGACCCCGGCGCGTTCATGGACCGTGCGATCATGGAGGGCGATCCCTTCAGCGTCATCGAGGGAATGCTGATCGGCGCGTACGCTCTCGGCGCGACCGACGGTTTCATCTACGTCCGCCACGAGTACCCGCTCGCCGTCAAACACCTGCAGGCGGCAATCGACACTCTCACCGCAGCGGGCCTGCTCGGCCAGAACATCCTCGGCACCGGCATGACCTTCAACCTGAAAATCAGCCGCGGCGGCGGGGCCTTTGTCTGCGGCGAGTCGAGCGCGCTGATGCGTTCCCTCGAGGGCAAGGTCGGCGAACCCCGCGCCAAGTATGTCCGCTCCGTCGAGCGGGGGCTGTATGACGAGCCGACCGTGCTCAACAACGTCGAGTCCTTCACCTGCGTGCCGCTGATCCTCTCGCGCGGTGCGGACTACTTCGCCTCGATGGGCACCGCGAACAGCAAGGGCACCAAGGCGTTCTCGCTGGTCGGCAAGGTGAAGAACACCGGCCTCATCGAGGTGCCGATGGGCCGCACCCTGCGCGAGATCATCTTCGACATCGGCGGCGGCATCCAGTTCGACCGGCCGTTCAAGGCCGTACAGACCGGCGGACCCTCCGGCGGCTGCCTCCCCGCGGACCAACTCGACCTCCCGGTGGATTTCGATTCGCTCTCGAAGGCGGGCGCGATGATGGGTTCCGGCGGGATGATCGTCATGGACGACCGCACCTGCATGGTGGACGTCGCCAAGTATTTCATCAAATTCCTCATCGGCGAGTCCTGCGGAAAATGCGTCCCCTGCCGGGAGGGGCTGCGCCAGGTGTATGACCTGCTCAGCAAGATCACCCGCGGCGAGGGCGAGATGGCCGACCTGGACAAGATCGACCGGCTCTGCCACACGATGGAGGTCGCCAGCCTCTGCGCGCTCGGCAAATCCGCTCCCTACCCGGTGACAAGCACGATCAAGTATTTCCGCGACGAGTATGAGGCGCACATCGTCGACAAGATGTGCCCGGCGGGAGTCTGCAGGGATCTGATCACCTACGAGATCAACGACAAGTGCACAGGCTGCCTGGTCTGCCTGCGTCACTGCCCGGTCGAGGCGATCACCGGTGAAAAACAGAAACTGCATGTCATCGACCAGGACGCCTGCATCTCCTGTGGGATCTGCGACAGCGTCTGCAAGTTCGATGCCGTGGACATCAAATCGGGGGGAATAGTAGTCAGCCGGACGCAGCCGCATCCGGTGGCGTGAACCCGTACCCGCCGGGATCGAAAGGCCGGTTGGCGCGTGGGAACCACCGAAGCTGGCGACCGTTCGGACGCGTGCTTTGAAGAGCCGGAACAAGATGTTCTTTCGCAGTGGGTTGGGTATGAGCGCAGACAGAAGTGATCTTGAGACGATTCGCAACCATGAGCAGCGGCTGCTGCTCCGTGAAGTTCGTCATTCCCGGGAGGAACTGGAGAAAGTTCTCGCGGATGATTTTTGCGAGGTTGGCAGCTCGGGCCGCCTCTTCAGCCGCCAGGCGATCATCGACACGATGACGTCGGAGTCTGTGCGAGAGCTCGTGATGACGGAGTTCGAGGCCACCGTGCTCGCTGAGGATGTCGTCCTGACAACCTTCCGCATCCTGAGATACATTCAGGACCAGGTGAAGGCATCCTCGCGGCACAGTTCGGTGTGGAAAAAACGGGGCGATTCCTGGTGGATGGTCTACCACCAGGGAACCCTCGAACCGAAGAGCGAGACGAGTTGACGCCGAGCGTGAATCGAATCGAAATGCGTAGCCTGACGGGGTGGCCCGGGACTTCAGTCCCGGGTTTCACAGGGATGAAAAACCGGTTGCATGTGCGTAGCCCGGACATGCTTGTCCGGGAGCGAAAAGTAGAGAGTATCATTGCGAGGAACGAAGTGACGAAGCAATCTCGCAGTGGATGTAGCCCGGGACCACCGTGTACCGGGGGCTGAAAGCGATTTAGTCATTCCCGCGCAGGCGGGAATCCATGTTGAGCTGTTGTTGCCGTAGCCCGGATTCTTGAATCCGGGAA
>CAZIDZ010000066.1:0-1462 GCA_964538455.1 uncultured bacterium | reverse complement strand
ACGGGTGGCCCGGCTGCCCCGCCAGCCGGGGAGAACAGAAAGATGAGCCGGATTTGACGCCGGCTGAACGATACACCAGGGTGCAGGCATGAGCGAGCAGGCGAAAACAAACACGGTGCGCGTAACCATCGACGGCCGTTCCATTGACGCCCCCGAGGGACAGACAATCCTCGAGGCGGCGCGCCAGCACGGCATCGAGATCCCCAGCCTCTGTTACCACCCCGGGCTCGAACCCTTCGGCGCGTGCCGCCTCTGCGTCGTCGAGATCCGCAAGCACGGCTGGGATTCGAACTGGAAGCAGCTCGTCACCTCCTGCCTCTTCCCCGTCGAGGAGGGGCTGATCGTTGAGACCGCGAGCCCCGAGGTGATGGAGAACCGCAAGGTCGTGCTCGACCTGCAGCTCGCCCGCGTGCCGAACAGTGACGTCATCCGCCAGCTCGCCGCGGAGTACGGCATCCATGACACCAGCTACACCAAGCGCGAGGACGCCGACAACTGCATCCTCTGCGGCATCTGCGTTCGTGTCTGCGAGGCGATCGGAGCGAATGCGATCGCGACCCTCTCGCGCGGACCGGACAAGTACGTGGACGTGCCCGATCCGGACGCCTGCATCGGCTGCCTCGCCTGCGCCCTCACCTGCCCCACCGACGCCATCGACTTCGTCGAACAGGGAAACATGCGCGAAATCTGGGGCAGGAAATTCGACCTCGTGCTCGACCCGGTGACAAAAACAGGCGTGACCACACAGGAGATGATCGACCACTTCTCGAAGAAATCGGGTCTCGATCCCAGCTATTTCACCAGGAGCGACGCGACACGGAAACGCGAAACCGCCGCCGCTTTCGCACGCGTGATGCTCGACACTCCGGACGGGAAGTGAAATGGAAACCACGGTCCATACCCTAGCCGTCTTCTGTTCTTCTTCCAACGCCGTCGCCCCCGAGCAGTTCGAGCGGGCGGCGAGGCTCGGACAGATCATCGGTGAGCACGGCTGGAGCCTCGTTTTCGGTGGCGCGTCCGTGGGGCTGATGGACGCGTTGGGCAAAGCGGCCAGGCAGGCGGGAGCGAGGGTCACCGGCGTTGTCCCGGAGTTCCTCGTCAAACGGGGCATCGCGCATGACGTCTGCGACGAGATGATCGTCACGAAAACGATGGCGGAGCGAAAGTCGATCATCGGCCTGCGTAGCGACGCCTTTGTCGCGCTGCCCGGTTCCATCGGCACCCTCGAGGAGCTGGTCGAACAGATGGCGCTGAAGGGGTTGAAAAGGCACGCGAAGCCGATCGTGCTGGTCAACCCGGACGGCTATTGGGACAGGCTGCTCGAGTTGTTTGATGGAATGGTTGCGCAGCGTTTCCTCAAGCCGGAGATGCTGTCGCTGTTGACCGTTGTCGATGACGTCGAGGGTGTCCCGTCGGCCTTCGCGAACTACCTGGCCCCCGAGCTGCCGAACAAGTGGTTCTC
>CAZIDZ010000065.1:3028-10265 GCA_964538455.1 uncultured bacterium | reverse complement strand
GGGTGGCCGGGGTTGTGACGCGAAGCGGCATTACCCCGGAAGAGCGTAGCCCGGATTCTTGACTTGTCCGCCTGCCGGCGGAATCCGGGAGGAAGTCATCCTGAACGAAGTGAAGGATCTTTGAGTTTGAGGTGAAACCCGGAACTGACAGCCTGTCCTCGACTTGATCGAGGATCCCGGGCCACCCGTCGGGAACGAATGGCAGTTAGAAACGAAACGAGCGAGCCGTACAAGGATAGAGGCGCATCATGGCCAAGAGACTGTTCGTCACACCGTACCGCTGCACCGACTGCAAGAACTGTGAGGTCGCGTGCTCCTTCGTCCACACCACCGATCCGCGCAAACCGGCGCTGACACGGGTGCGGGCGTACACGCTGAAGCACGACATCAAGTCGGTCGTCCTCTGCCTGCAGTGCGAGGACGCCGCCTGCCAGAAAGTGTGCCCTACCGATGCGCTCGAACGAAACCCGCTGACCGGCGCGATCGAGGTAAACGACCGCTGCATCCTGTGCCGCGCCTGCACCATCGCCTGCCCCTTCGGCAACATCCATTTTGACGAACCGAACGTGGAAATCGTCAAGTGCGACGTCTGCGGCGGCGACCCGGCCTGCGCCAAATACTGCCCCACCGGCGCGTTGATCTGGGCGGAGGATGCGGTCTCCGACATCGAGCTCGAAAACGCCGCCGACGAGGTGACCCCGCTCCCCTGGGCGATGACCCTTCCCACGAAGTGAACTTTGCAGATTTCAGAAGCAGCAGATTCTTTTGAAATCCTATCCGAGGACAATCAGGGACAGTCCCTAAAAAGCTTTCTGGGGACTGTCTCTGATTGTCCTAATTCACCCGATCGGGTGGCCCGGCCAGCTCGATGGCCGGGTTTCTCTTAGGGTTTTCGCTAGCCGATATCTATATTCGCCCCAAACGAGGGTGGCCCGGGACTTCAGTCCCGGGTTTCATATCCGACTGACACACCTATGTCAAGTGTTTGGACCGGCTGCGTGGCCCGATCCCGAACCGTCTGGATCGGGTTTCCGTAATTGTCATTCCTGCGAAGGCGGGAACCGAAGCGCAGCGTAGCTCGGCGCAGCCAATCCATTTTGATTGCATAGTCGTACGACAGGCGCAGCTGCGTGGCCCAATCCCTTCGGGGTCGGGTTTCCGTCAGGTAGCCCGACGGCACGCCTGTCCTCGGTAGTCCTGCGGAGGCGTGACAACCGGGTTTCTCTTAGGGTTTTCGCTAGCCGATATCTATATTCGCCCAAAACGACGAACCATTTTTCGGGGGTTTCCATGAGCAGTCCCTCAGCCAGCCGCACCCCCCTCGGCGACTGCATCCGCGCCCAGCTCGCCCGCCACGGCGACCCGGAGCGCGGCAAAGGCGCTCAGGCCTACATGAAATCCGAGATGCCCTACCGCGGAGTGGACGCGAAGGGCCAGCGCGAAATCCTCCGCGAGTGCTGGAAACAGCATCCGGTGCGCTCGGCGGACGAGCTGCGCGCCGTCGCGCACGATCTCTGGGACAACGTGGCATTCCGCGAGGAGCGGTACGCCGCCCAGGAAACCCTTAAGAAGTACTCGAAGTTTCTTGACATGAGCGATGTCGCTTTTCTCCGTGAAATGATCCTCTCGGGCGCCTGGTGGGATCACGTGGATCATCTGGCGAAATGGCTCTGCGGCGATCTGCTCGCGAGGTATCCGAAGGAGATGACTGCGGTGCTGAAGCGTTGGATCGAGGACGAAAACCTTTGGGTCCGCCGCGCGGCGATTCTCTCCCAACTGGCCTTCAAAGCTAAAACGGACACGCGCCTCCTCTTTTCTTTCTGCGAGCGATGTCTCGAAGAAACAAGCTTTTGGATTCGAAAGGCGATCGGCTGGGCGCTGCGCGACTATTCGAAAACCGACCCCGCGGCGGTGCGCGGTTTCGTCGAAAAACAACACGGCCGGATGGCCGGACTTACCTTGCGCGAGGCTTCAAAGTACATCTGAGCGCCGCCGCATCGTCCCCGCCCCTATTTGTCCCGGCTCAGCCAGCCATAGGCAATGTCATTGCCGTGGATTCCCGCCATTTTTATGATCAGGAGCGCCAGCGGTTCGAGCATCCGGGCGTGGGCGAGGGGGCCGGCGTTCACAGGTTCGAACCCAAGATCGGCGGACAGATCGCACACCAGCTTCCGCGCTTCGTCATCGTCCCCGCAGACGAACGAGGCCGCCTTTCCCTTCGGAAACTCTGGATTATCAAATATATGCGCGAAGATCATATTGAACGCCTTGACCACCCGCGCGTCGCCCGCCGCCTCGGCCACCGCCTCCGCCGTAGAGCGCGTGATCAGACCCTCGGGAATCCGTCCCGCGAGGGGATTGGTAATGTCGATCAGGATCCGGTTTTCCCACGGTTTCAGCGATGCAACCACGTTTTCAACCACAGAGCCAGGTGTCGCCAAAACAAGAGCTTCGCTGTTCGTCTTGGCTTCTTCGAGGGTTCCACCCCGGACGCCCCCGCCGATCTCCGCCGCGATCTGCGCGCCTTTCTCCCCGTCCCGTGAGCCGATGAACACCGTGTGCCCCGCCTTTGCCCATCCGGCGGCCAACCGCCGGCCCATCCGTCCCCCGCCTAGAATGCCAATCGTCATCGGGTGTTCCTCCTCTTCATCGTTTCCCCATCCGGCCGGTCGCATCAATGTAGCCATCGCTCTGCGGCCCGCCGTCACAGCCATTCCGCCGCACCTGCCGCCGGAGAGACCGCCCCCGTCCTCTCGAAATCCTCTCCCCGCGCGGGGATCGGCGATTCCGTCCGAAAACTGGAGCCCTCTCTTGAAAACTCTCGCTTATCCTCTTAGTATTGCTGCAAATAAATAAGCAATCGGGGGCGCGGGAATGCAGCTCAACGGCATGGTCTGGTACGCGGGTCTCGCGGACGATCCCGAGCAGTTCACCCGCCTGTTCCCCTCCCACCCGAGTTTCAGCGTCGGCCATCAATTCGCGGATCGCCAGGCCGCTGACCTCTGGCTGCAACGGATGCTCGAGTGCGGCTATCGTCTGCTCCCGCTCGCCGGCGACGGCTGGCGGTTCGGAATGCTGGCGGCGTTCCCAGAGGGCGTCCGCCCCGATCCCCGCAACCTCCGGCCCCAGCCTCTCAAAACCGACTGAAGAGTTTCGCCCAGCCGGCCAACGGAGATATTTCGCCAATAAGATTTTCGAAAATCTCTCTTGAATTCTGGACCATTTGCTTCGTGTTCCCTACATTTCCCGCACAGCTCACCAAATTCATTTCGAATCCCGTTTAAAGGTTGAGCTTTTGTCAACCAAAAGAGGGAGGCGTCATGGGCAAGATTAACACAGGTCGTTTTATTGTGGGTGGTTTGATTGCCGGCCTGGTGTTCAACATCGGAGAGTGGTTGCTCTGGGGTGTTGTGCTCAACAACTCCTGGAAGGACTGGGCGACGCAGCATTCGTTCCCCGCAATGATGGGTACTTGGGGAACGATCCTGATGATCATTCTGGTCTTCTTGCTGGGGATCTTCGCCGTCTGGCTCTACGCGGCCATCCGTCCCCGTTACAAACCAGGTGCCACCACAGCGCTGTGCGCCGGACTTGCTGTCTGGCTCGCGGCTGTCCTCTACCCGATGCTCGGAGCGGCTTTCATGTCCATGTATTCGTTCGGCACCGTAATCATCGTACTCATCTGGGACCTGGTGGAACTGTTGCTGGGCACCTATCTCGGCGCCTGGTACTACCGTGAGGAAGAGGCTGCGCCTGCGGCCGCGGCTGCACCGGAATAATCGGGTCTCCGGACGGATTGACAGAATCTGATGCAAACCCGCGGTTAATAGCTGCGGAACGAACGACAAACACCCGGCCGATCGGCCGGGTGTTTGCTCGCTGGTGAAATCCTGTCCCTCCTCAGAACTCGTAGCGGATTCCCACAATCCAACTCTGCCTGAACTGCTCGATGATTTTCCGATGTCCGTCCCTCGAGTAGAAATAATCAGCCACATTCCGCTCGTCGAGCACGTTTTGCACGGTGATGTACAACACCAGCGCGCTCGCCCCGTACCAGTACTTGCTGTCGAGGCGAAGGTCCCAGCGCGTGTAATCGGGGAACCGCTCGTTGTTGTGCCCCTCGCTCTCCCAGTGGCCCTGGTAAAGCGGTTCCGGCGAATTTGCCCCCTCGGCGTACCACACCTGCCGCGTGTAGGGACGCCCCGAGACATACCGGTAACGGGTCGAAAGGATCAGCTCGTCCCCGTTGATCGGCAGCGCGTACAACGCCCACCCGAGCACCGGCGTTGCCAGCAGCCTGCGCCAGGATGCGAACCTCAGCAGGCTCGTGCGGTAGCCCACCAGCCCCGTGAACACCTGCGGCATGTCGTAGTCGTCAGGGTAGCTGCCGAACGCCGGATCGGTCGCCTCCGCACGCCCGTAACTGTACGAGAGCATCCCGTACCAGCGCCCGGTCAGTTTCTGGTGGAGGAAAAACTCGACGCCCCACGCCTTCTTCGTCCGCTCGGGAAGCAGCACGGCGCTCTCGTATGTCAGGTCGCCGGTCTGCTGGCGAACCACATCCTGCTTCGACACCAGCAGCCGGTCGTAGTCCTTGTAATACCCCTCGAGGCTGACCCGTAGCGAAGGCTTCGGGGTGAAATGCAGCCCCGTCACATATTGCACCGCCCGGCTGTGCGGGAGCCTCTCGTTCGCGCCGTTCGCCGTAGGATCGAAGTAGTCGCCAAGGTTCTGTGACTGGGCGTACACCCCCCACGCGGCCGAGACCGACCAGCGCGGCTTGAAATCCCAGATCGCGGAGATGCGCGGCGAGAACAGATTCTCGTGGGACACATCCAGCGCGTCCTGGCGCACTCCGGACGTCAGCGACAGGCCTCGGCCGGGACGCCAGGTGTACTGCACGTACGCGCCCTGCTTCAGCCCTCGCTTGTCCGCGTCGATCCGCGTGTCCGTGTAGAAAAAAGTGTCGGGGGCGGTGCCCGGGTCGACGCCAAGTGCGTCGTCGTTGTAGAGCAGCGAATCGCCCTCCGCCCACAGCCGCTGCCGGTAGCGGACCGGCTTCAAACTCACCCCCGCGCCCCACTCATCGCGAGCACGGACGCGCCCTGTGGCCAACAGGTGAAATTGGTAGTCGGAGTCCGTGCGATGGTTCGAAATGATGTGGCGGAGGCTGCGGTCGGGCTGCTGCGCGTACTGCTCCCAGTGCGCGTACTGCTCCGTCCGGGCGACAATCAGGTCCGTGTAGGCGGCTCCCCAGAGGCTCCTCAGGCGGGCGCCGAAGAAGTGTTTTTCCGTGTTGAAATCGAGACCGTCGATCCCCGCTGAAAATGTCTCTTCGCCCTCCGTCCGCTTCAGGTCTTTCGGCCGGAAAGTCTGCCCATCCTCGGCGTACAACGCGTTCACCGTGAGATGGTGGCGCGCGGAGAGGTCGTAGGTCAGTTTCGCCTGGCTGTTCCAGTAGACCGGCGGTTTTCCGGTCGGCACCGTCCCCTCCGGCAGCAGCTGCAGGTAGCTGTGACGGGCGGTCCACAGCAAACTCCCGCGCTTGCCCGGCAGCGGCGCCTCGATATGCCCCCCTGCCCCCGCCATGTTCAGGTCGGCGGAGCCACCGATCCGGTCACGGCTGCCCTCGCGAAGGTTCAGGTCGAGCACGCTCGACATCCGGTCGCCGTACCGCGCGGAGAATCCGCCCGAGGCGAACGTCACATCTTCGAGGAATTGCGTGTTCAACGCGTTGATCGGACCGCCGCCGCCCTGCCCCTCGTCGCCGAAGGTGAGATGGTTCGTGTTGTTCACCTCGATCCCGTCGATCACCGTCAGGTTTTCGCGGGGGCTGCCGCCGCGCACCACGATCTCGTTGTCCGAATCGTTGCTGTTGACCACGCCCGGCAACGCCTGCACCATCCGCTGGATATCCTCCAGCCCGCCCGGAGCGCGGCGCACCTCCTCGTAGCGAAGCGTGCGCGAGGAGGTTGGCATCTCGGTCGGCGCTACCTCCTCGATGTCCGCCGTCACCGTCACCGCCTCCCCCTCCAGCACCGTCGGTTGTAGCAGGAATTCCACGTTTCCCGGGCGCCCGGGACTGACCGCGATCTCACGCAGCGTCAGCGGTTCGTACCCCAACGCGCTCGCCGTGAGGCTGATCGTGCCTGGGGGGAGATGGCTGATCAGGAAATGCCCTTCGAGGTCTGTCGCCGCTCCGCGCGGGAGCCCGACGACGATTACGTTCGCCGCGCCGATCGGCTGGCGCGTCGCCTTGTCGAGCACCTTGCCTTCGATGATGCAACGGGGACTTTGCACAGCGGAGGGCCGCTCCGCCTGCGCGAACGCCCGGGCAGCCATCACGGTGATTAAGGCTGCCGCGATGCCAATCGTTGCAATCATGTGTCGCCTTCTACGCATGGTTGTCTTTCTCTTGCGTGGTTGTCTCCGTGCCGTAGTCGAGCGAACGCAGGATTGCCAGCGTCCGGTCGCACCATTCGACATAGCCCTGGTTCACCGTGAAACCGCGATCCAGTAGAATTCGCTGAAAGGGTGCGTTGGGGTTGTTCTGCGCCCACTCGGGGGTGTCGTTGAGAAACCGCTCGAGGGCGGCGAGAGTGAGCGCGGCGTCCTGCCTGACCGCTTCCACCTGACGCACCAGCATCTCACGCGGGGCGGAACGGCCGAAAAACAGGCGGAGCATCAGCTCGCTGCGAAACAGGTCGGGTTCCGGGTCCTCCCGCATCCACTGTTCGAAACGTTCACGCCCGGCCGTCGTGATCGAGTACACCTTCCGCGCGGGCCGCCCCTCCTCCCCCGCCTCCTCGCGCATCGTCACCAGCCCCTCACGTTCCATCTGGTGCAGCAACGGGTAGATTTGCCCGAAACTCCCGTACCAGAAATCCCCCAGGTACTCTTCGCAACGCTTTTTCAGGTCGTACCCGGTGAATGACTCGCTTTTCAGCCATCCCAACAAGGCGTAGAGGGTTTTTGACTGTTTCACGATCTCTCCAGTGGTCTGTGTATCTCGTCACAATATATATCGTGCCTATATATCGCCGCAAGCGTCTCATCTCTGAGGGCCTCGAACGATGTCTGGGGTGAAAAGTCGTGTTGTCTCTCGAAGAGGCGGTTTGACGTATCCGCCAAAGGTTTCTATCACTTATAAATTCAATCGGATAGGTAAGAATTTACACTTCGTGTCGCTCATCAGATGTAGGCCGGGGTCTCCGAACCCGAGGGTGGCCCGGGTGGC
>CAZIDZ010000065.1:0-2928 GCA_964538455.1 uncultured bacterium | reverse complement strand
TGTCGCTCATCAGATGTAGGCCGGGGTCTCCGAACCCGAGGGTGGCCCGGGTGGCCCGGGTGGCTTGTCCACCCGGGTCTCACTTGGGTGTTGTGGCAGGTCGCGAACGAAGTGAAGACCTGCCACGGCGGGAAGGCCGGATTTCAACCTGTGGACAGCTTGTGGCCCGATCCCGATGGTTCGGGATCGGGTTCCTCCTTCAGAGCTCGTACCGCACCCCCCCGACGAAAAAGAGCCGGAACTGGTACACGGTGTTGATATCACCGTGGTCCGCGTACACGTACTGCGCCACATTCCCCCTGTCCAGCACATTCTGAACTTCGAGGTAGAACACCAGCGAACGCGTCCGGAAATAGTGTTTGTTGTCCACTCGCACATCCCAGCGGATATAATCCGGGTACCGCTCCCCGTTCATCCCGAACGATTCCCAGTGCCCCTGGTAGATCGGTTCCGGAGAGGGAATCCCTTCCGCGTACCAACGGTTTTCCGTGTACGGACGCCCCGTGATATAGCGCAGCCGCGTCGAAAGCGTCAGCTCGTCCCCGTTCAGCGGCAGCACCCGCAGCCACCACCCCCACGGACGCGAGAGCGCGTTAAGCCACCACGACTGCCGGATCAGGCTCGTCCGCACGCCGAACACAAGCGTCGCCGCGTGGCGAATGTCGTAATCCGCGGGGTAATCGCCGAAGGCGGGGTCTGACGCCTCGCCGCGTCCGTAGGAGTAGCTCGCGGTGCCATACCACGAACCGGTCAGCCGCCGCTGCGCGAACAGCTCGATCCCCCACGCTTGCTTTTTCCTCCACGGCAGGTAGGCGCTGCTCTGGAACGTTTGGTCGCCGGTGGTCTCGCGGACGTACGCCTGCTCGCTGATTAGCAGGTCTTTGTAGTCTTTGACATAGGCTTCGGCGCTGAGACGCACTTCGTGGGTCGGTTCGAAACTGAGTCCGGCGACCCCTTGCAGCGCCCTCGCTGGCGGCAGTTGGCTGTTGCGCCCGCGGTCCGGCCCGCTGAACAGCACGTAGACACTGGGGAACTGGTGGTACACTCCTCCCGCGAGACTCAGCGTCCACGCCGGATGGAAAAACCACGCCAGCGAAAGCCGCGGGTCAAGCGTCGCACGGTGGCTCACCTCCAGCCCGTCCGCACGCAGTCCGCCGGTTAGCGACAGCGTTCGTGCCGCCCACACAGTAAGCTGCCCGTACCCGGCGTAACCCAGCCCGCCGTCGTCCGCCTTCGCCACCTGGTTATCGTAGATGTAAAGGTCCGGCTCGCCATCAAGAATGGGACGGCCCAGAAGGTCTCTGTCCAGCACCCCATCGTCCATCCACAGCGAATCACCCAGCACCCAGAGATTCTGTTTGAACGCTATCGGCTTCAGGCTGATTCCCGTTGACCACTCCCCGCGCCCCGGTCCTCGTCCGTTCAGTTGAAGGTGCAGCTGCGGCTGCGTGATTCGCCTGTCCGAGTCCGCCGAGTGCTCCTTCACAAGGCGCCCCTTCACCATGTCCGCCTGCCACAACTTCGCGTGGTCCCAGGTGACCGTCTCACCCAGGATTACATCGCTGTACCCCCATGCCCAGAGGCTGCGCAGCCGCCCTCCCGCGATGATCCTGCGGCCGGAAAAATCGACTGACTCCGCCCCCTTGCTGAAAGCGTCCTCCTCCGCCGCCTCGATGTTGATGTAATCGTCCGTGTAGAGGGCATTTACCGTCAATTGGTGCTGCGGCGACAGGTCCTGCACCAGTTTCGCCTGCGCGTTCCAGTAGTGGGGAATCGCGGTCAGGCCCACCGCGCTGTGCATCAGGTCCAGATAGCTCTTGTGGGCGGAAACGAGAAAGCTCCCCTGCTTCCCCGGCGTCGGCCCCTCGGCGAACCCTCCCGCCCCCGCCATGTTCAGGTCGAACGCGCCGCCGTACTGCTGGCGGTCGCCCTCGCGAAGGTCGAGCACGAGTACGCTCGAGAGACGGTCGCCGTAGCGCGCGGAGAAGCCACCGGACGCAAAGGTGACATCGCGGAGAAACTCGGTGTTCAGCGCGTTCAGAGGACCCCCGTTCCCCTCCTCGAAGGCGAAGTGGTTCGTGTTGTCCACCTCGAGCCCGTCCATGATCGTCAGGTTTTCCCACGGGCTCCCGCCGCGAACGACGATCTCGTTGGTCTGGTCGTTCTGGTTCACCACTCCCGGCAGCGACTGCACCATCCGCTGCACATCCTCCACTGATCCCGGCGCCCGGCGGATCTCCTCGTAGCGAAGGGTTCGGGTGGACGTGGGCAAATCAGTGCTCACCGCAACTCGCCCCGTCACCGAATAGACAACCTCCTCCCCGTGGAGCGCGGACGGTTCCAGGGCGAATTCAACCTGGCTTGTACGGGAGGGAAGCACGGCCACTTCGGGGAGCAGCATCGTTTCGTAGCCGAGCGCGCTGGCCTGCAGAGTGAAAGTTCCGGGCGGGAGGTTGATGATCTGGAATCGGCCCTCGAGGTCGGCCGCCGCGCCGCGCGTTGTGCCAACAACAATCACGTTGGCGAGCCCCACCGGTTGCCGTGTCGCGCGGTCGAGTATGACTCCGCCAATCGAACCGCGAACGTTCGCATCCTCAGCATCAGTTCTAATAGCAGGCAGGAACAGAAACACAGCGGTAAGCAAGCACCCGAATCGCCTCATCCATTTTCCCCCGTTGGACGGCACTTTCGGTTCTCGCTCAAACTAAGAAGATTCAGCATGTCGTCGCATGCCAACAGGGGACCGGCTGCCCGCCTGCGCCGCCTCCTTGAGCCTTGGATTCCGATTCGGAAACCGCTGATACGGGCCTTAGCCGCCCAAAACCCGGTGCAAACACGCCGCCCGGTGTGAGAACGTTCAGTTTAACTCCGGCTCGCCCAGGTCCATGCTCTCGCCGTTGAGCACGTAACGGTAGTCGATCTTCACCG
>CAZIDZ010000064.1:6613-10308 GCA_964538455.1 uncultured bacterium | reverse complement strand
CGTCCTTTTCCGGATCCGGGAGATCAGAGCTCTCGTTCTCGGCGGGGGCGGATTCAGCGGCTTCGGCCGCCTCGCCGTCCTTTTCCAGGGCCGGGAGATCAGAGCTCTCGTTTTCGGAGGGGGCGGATTCAGCGGTTTCGGCCGCCTCGCCGCCTCCGTCCGTTTCCGAAGCCGGGAAATCAGGGATCTCAACCGGCACGACCTCGATGATCTCGGGGCTTTCCTTCTCCTCCTCGTCCGAATCCTCGTCCTTCCGGACCGCGGGTTCGAGGGGGACCGTTGAAACCGGTTCCGCGGCCGCGGCCGCATCCTCCTCCTCCTCGAAGTAGCTTCCGAGCACGGTGAGGATCGTCGTCACGGTCTTCTGTCCGAACCCGTCGATCTGCAGCAGCGCGTCGGCACCAGCGTCGAGAACCTGCTCGGCCGTAGTGTATCCCGCAGCCGCCAGCTTTTCAAGTTGATTCGGGGTCAACTCGGAAACATCGGAAAGAGCAAGCTCCTCAATATAATACTCACTTTCCTTGACAGGCTTGATATCGAGGCCGGTGATCGCACTCGCCAGCCGGATGTTCTGGCCGCGCCGTCCGATCGCCATCGACATCTGGTCGTCGGGCACGACGACGGTGACTTTCGGGTCGGGATCGTGGAAAGCGATTTCGATCGGGATCACCGGCGCGAGGGATCGGCGGACCATCAGCTCGCGGTCGTTGGTCCAGTGGATGATGTCGATTTTCTCGTTGTTCAACTCGCGGACGATGGCCTGGATGCGGACGCCTTTCATGCCGACGCAGGCGCCTACCGGGTCGACACGGCGGTCGTTGCTGACCACCGCGATCTTGGTCCGGTCGCCCGCCTCGCGCGCGATGTTCTTGATCTCGACGATGCCGTCGAAGATTTCGGGGACCTCGAGTTCGAAGAGGTGCCGCACGAACTGTTCGTTCTTGCGGGAGACGACGATTTCCGGTTCGCGGTTGGTTTCGCGGACATCAACGATGATCGCCTTGATCGACTGTCCGCGGCGATAGCGTTCATTGTAAATCTGTTCGTTCGCCGGCATTACCACTTCGGTCTTGTCCACGTTGATGCGCAGTTCATACTTGTTGATCTGGTGGACGTCGCCGATGATGATTTCTCCCTTGCGGCGGTTGAACTCTTCGTACAGGTTTTTCTTCTCGATCTCCTTGATCTTCTGGATCAGGTTCTGCTTCGCGGAGAGGATAAGGCGGCGGCCGAAGCTGTTGTAGTCGATCACCTCGACGAACTCATCACCGACCTCGAGGTCGGGATCGGTGGCGCGTGCGCGTGAGAGTTCGATCTCCAGCGATTCGTCCTCCAGCTCGCCGTCGGCGACGATGTTTTTTTCGGCGTAGATCTCGATGTCGCCCTTTTCCATGTTGAAGATCACGGAGAAGTTGTCCGCGGTGCCGTACCGCTTTTCGATGGCCTTGAGAAAGACCTGCTCGATGATTTCGGCAAAGGTCTCGCGGTCGATGTTTTTCTCGCGGATGATCGACGAGATGGCGTCAACTACGGCCTGATTCATCATGTCTCCCGGACTGCCTACCAGGGCAGTGCAACTTTCGCGATTCGAATTTGAGCGCGCCGGATCGTGTGTCCACCCTCAAAGGTCAACGTCTCGTCCGATGCGGCCTCCAGCTTGGCCTTGTACGACTCTCCCTTTGGATGCTGATCGTCGGGATGCAGCTCCAGGTTCAACTCGCGGCCGACGTTCTTGGCGAATTCCCACGTCTCCGTGAGCGGATGCGTCAGCCCGGGCGACGAGACATCCAAGGCGTACTGTCTCGGGACCTCCCCGTTCCTGTCCAACTCGTCCTCAAACCGCCGCGACCACTGTTCAATCTCGGCGATCGTGATCCCGCGCGTACGGTGATCGAGGACCACGGCGAACTTCAACCGCCCCGGCAGCGGCTGCAGCTGAACACCGATCAGTTCGAAGTCCGTGCCGGAGAGGAGTTCGCGGAAGGAGTCCCCGATGGCTTCGGGCGTCAACACGGTGAGGAATCCCCCTCAAAACAAAGAGTGGGCTCAGGCCCACTCCTTAAAGTCGGCAGAATATACTCCCGCGCTCCGGTTGCGTCAAGCGGTAACTCGCCCTCAGCGTGCGGCGTCGAGCGCTGCAAGATCCAGTTTTGCACGCGTTTTGGCCTCTTCGGAGACCAGATCCATGCCGACCACCTGATCGCAGCGGTCGCGAGCGGCAGTGGTGTCTCCGACCTTCAGCCAGCAGCGCGCGGCGTCGAGCAGCGCGAATTCCCGGGCGTAGCTGGCGTCCTTGCGCGCGGCGACCTGGTCGTAAAGCACTGCGGCTTCTTTATTTCTGCCGAGGTTTTCAAGCGCGGTTGCCTGCCCCATGAGCGCCGCCGATCCGGACACGAAGGTGTTGCCGTACTCTTTGTCGAAGCGCTGGAACTGTTTCAGGGCGGTGTCCCAATCGTCCTGCTGCATAGCGAGCTGGGCGAGGGCAAACACGGCGTCCGCACCGGCCTGGGTGCCCTTGTACGTTTTAGCGACATCCTCGAGCGGGGTCATAAGAGCTTGAGTTTCCTGATTTTGGGCTTTCATACCGACATCCATCAGGGCGGAGGCGGCCTCCTGCTCGGCTGATGCGCGCATTTTACCATAGAAAATCGTGCCAAAGACGGCCACGGCGACGATGATGACGCCGACAATCAGTTTTGTCCCGTGCTGATCGAACCAGGCCTGGGTCTGCGCCATCGCGGTCATCAGGGGATCTTCTTTCAAGTCCTTGCGTGTCAGGCGTTTCTGTTCGCGTGCCATCGTCTTCACTTCGCTTCTGAATGGGACCGGGAGCCCGCCCCCCGGCGTCAGGCCGTTGAATGTAATACGGAGGTCCAGCGGGGACAAGGCGGTTTTCGCCCCGAGCCTCGGTTTGACAGGACTTCTTTTGCATTGAGCGGAGGCAGAGTTGCTCCGCGGCGGAGGGATCGGTTATTTTAGCAGTCGATGAAGCGAATCACGAGAATCAGTGTGCTCTCCGCGTCGATCGCGGGGCTGCTCGTTGCGGTCGCCTTTGCGGGAACCGTTTTCAGCGACATGAACGTTCGCGAAAGCGGCGGCCAGGTTGTCGTACAGTGGACCACGGCGGATGAAACCGGATGTCTCGGGTTCATCGTCGAGCGGTCCACGGACGGGGTCGATTTCGTGGCGTTGAACTCGCAGATGATTCCGGCACGAGCGGCGCGCAGCTACGAGTACACTGACCCCTACGTCTTCAAACAGACGGCGAAAACGTTCACCTACAGGGTGAAGGCCGTGCTGCAGCGGGATCGAAGCGAATACTCTCCGGTGCGCACCGTCTATATCACGATGTCCGGGATTCAGCAGACGTGGGGCGGTTTGAAGGCGCTTTTCCGGTAAGGAGGGTGCGACGGTGCGGCTCCCTCTCTGCGGGGTGAGGCCGGGAGAATTTGGGGGCAAAAGAGCGTGAACGATGCGGCTGGGATAACCCGGCCGTTTTTTTGTGGGGGAATAACGTGATGGAGAGGGGGCAAATCGGGACAGTCCCACCAAAATGCAACGTCTTGGGGACAATCCCGATTTGCGAATAAGAGTGGCAAGTCTCCGCTGTCCCGACGGACCGGGATAAGCGCTAACGACCTGCCACAACGATGAAGGCGATTGGTCCCAGACAGTTTGACCGACAAAGACCCCCA
>CAZIDZ010000064.1:0-6513 GCA_964538455.1 uncultured bacterium | reverse complement strand
GCTTCGCTCGCAATGACACCCTGTGCTGGATTGCCCGGTCAAGCCGGGCAATGACAAATTAGAAACCCGGCCATCTCGCCTTACGTGGTCAAAAAACGATCGACGGCGGGCAAACGAGCTGGCCGGGCCACCCGGCCGGGGACAGGCGCTGACGAGCTGAGATAACGGTTCGATAGTCCCGGAATCAAGATTCCGGGCTACATGATATGAAACCCGGGACTGAAGTCCCGGGCCACCCGACGGGCTACATGAACTATCTGGCTTTTTCCGATTGAGGAGTGTACGGACGTAACGGAGGCGACGGCGAGATTGCTTCGCTTCGCTCGCAATGACAGAAGGGAAACGTTCCTGGCGTACATCGGGACAGTCCCTCCAAAATTCAACGTCTTGGGGACAGTTCCGATGTACGCCGGCGTCTCCCGAACGTAAATTCACCGTTGCGCGCCCGCTGTCCGCGAGCGTAGGTTTCCTGCTCGGATGTAAGAGCGAAGTTGTTGATATTTAAAGAGGCTATGGGGTAAGAGTGGCGGATTTCGGGATCACTCAGCGGAAGAGCGAGCACCTGCAGATTGTAGCCCACGGGGATGTCGTACACCGCGGTTCCACCCTGCTTGAGGATGTGCACCTGCTTCACGACGCCGTTCCGGAGGTGAATGTCGCCGATGTGGACCTGACGACGCCCTTTTTCGGCAAAACGCTGTCCGCGCCGCTGATGATCACGAGCATGACCGGCGGAGCGGAGAAGGCCGGGGAGCTGAACCGGGGGTTGGCTTCGGTTTCAGGGCGGACGGGGATCGCCTTTGCGGTGGGCAGCCAGCGTGTGATGCTGCGCCACCCCGAGACGGTCGCGGATTTCGCGGTCCGCGAGCAGATCGGGGCGGAGGGGGTGCTGCTCGGCAACCTCGGCGCGGTTCAATTGCTGGAGGTGGCGCCGGGCAAGGCTGCGGAATTGGTGAAGGCGATCGACGGCGACGGACTCTGCGTGCACCTGAACATCGCCCAGGAACTGGTGCAGGTGGAAGGAAACCGCGATTTTGCGGGGATTCTGGACGCGCTGAAACGTGTGCTGGACGAGCTCGACGGGCGTGTCCTCGTGAAGGAGACCGGGGCGGGCTTATCTCCGAAGGCGCTGGAGAAATTGCATAGCATTGGGGTACCTTACATAGATGTATCCGGCGCGGGCGGCACCTCGTGGACGAAAGTCGAGAGCCAGCGCAAGAGCAACGAAGAGCTGAGGCGCACGGGGGAAGTGCTCGCGGACTGGGGTGTGCCGACGGCGTTCAGCGTGATTACGGCCCGCCGCACGTTCAAGGACGAGGCAGTGATCATCGCGTCCGGAGGCATCGAAGACGGCCTTGACGCCGCGCGCTCGCTGGCGCTCGGCGCGGACCTTGTCGGTTTTGCGCGCTCCGCGCTGCTGCCGTTCCTTCAAGGGGAGGAGCAGGCGGCGGAGCAGTTCGTGCGGGATGTCATCCGTGAATTGACGGCCGCGCTGGTGCTGACGGGCTGCACGAAGCCGCGGCAACTGCGGACCGCGCCACGGATCATAGACGGGCGGCTGGCGTCGTGGCTGGCCTCCTTTGGCTGGATGGAAGGGGAAAATCTGTGAACAGCAAGCTCGGCAGGCGGGAGTGGAAGGTGTCCCAGCCTGCAGCGGAGAAGCAAACGCCAACTCGACAACAGACGCCGTCCCAGGTCAGCTCCCGGATTCCCGGATTCTACCGGCTGCCGGTGGAGCGGAGGCTGGCGTATCTCGCGCGGACCTTCGGGTTCAGCGAGTACGAGATTTCGCAGCTTCGCGAAGGCAAGGCGCTGCGGATCGAGCACGCTGTGAACATGGTTGAGAACGCGATCGGCGTGCACGGCATGCCGCTGGGGATCGCGCTGAATTTCCTCGTCGACGGGCGCGAATACCTGGTTCCGATGGCGATCGAGGAGGCGTCAATCATTGCGGCGGCGTCAAAAGCGGCGTTGATGATCCGCACCGGCGGAGGGTTCCGCACGGAAGTTGATGAGCCGCTGATGATCGGGCAGATCCAGGTGCTCGATCTCGCCGATCCGGAGGAAGCGTCGCGGGCGGTGATTGCCGGGAAGGGCGAGATCATCGAGCAGGCCAACCTCGCCAACCCGCGGATGGTGAAGCGTGGAGGCGGGGTTCGCGACGTGGAGACGCGCATCCTCGACGGCGGTCCGGACGTGGGGCCGATGCTGGTGGTGCACCTGATCATCGACGTGCGCGAGGCGATGGGCGCGAACATGATCAATTACGCCTGCGAAGCGGCGGGCCCGGTGGTTGAGCGTCTCACCGGCGGCCGTGTAAACCTGCGCATCCTTTCGAACCTCGCGGACCGTCGGGTAGCCCGTGCCGATTTCAGCCTGCCGTTCGAGCAGCTCGCGACCGAAGAGATGGGCGGAGCCGAGGTGGCGAAGCGGATGGTGGAAGCGGGCCGTTTCGCCTGGGCCGACCCCTACCGTGCAACGACGCACAACAAGGGCATATTCAACGGAATCTGCGCCGCCGCGCTGGCGTTGGGGCAGGACTGGCGCGCGATCGAAGCGGGGGGCCACGCCTACGCCAGCCGTGACGGGCAGTACCGGAGCCTGACGAACTACTGGATCGAGGGGGAGACCCTGCGGGGATCGATCGAGCTTCCGATGCAGGTGGGTTCCGTCGGTGGCGCGGTGAACAGCCATCCGGGCGTTCGCCTGCTGCGTGAGATCGCCGGTGCGCGTTCGGCGCAGGAGCTCGCCGGATTGTTCGCGGCGGTCGGGTTGGCGCAGAATTTCGCCGCCTGCCTGGCGCTGTCCACGGTGGGCATTCAGAAAGGCCACATGGCGCTTCACGCGCGCAGCGTTGCGATCAGCGTCGGGGTACCGCCCGAGAAAGTTGAGGATGTCGCCAGCGAGATGATCCGCCGCGGGGAGGTGAAAGTGGCCGTGGCGGAGGAGATCTTCCGTACGATGAGAGAGAGCCAGCAGCGGACGCGTGAAGTGCCGGGCGAGGTGGTCGCCGAGGCATTCGCCCCGGGCAAGGTGATCCTGTTCGGCGAGCACGCCACGGTGTACAACTACCCGGGGATCACCGCGGCGATCGACATCGGGATGACGGTGCAGATCAAGCGTGACCCGGACGGTCCGCGGTTCCTCAGCCCCAATTTCCGGCAGGCGTTCAACGTCCCCGAGACGGACCAGGATATTCGCCTGTTCAGCCGTGCGGTCGATGAGGCGCTGGAGATTTACGGGATCCAGCGCGAGCCGATTGCGGTGCAGATCGAGTCGGAGCTGGTTCCGGGCATGGGTCTCGGCAGCTCGGCGGCGTTCAGCACTGCGTTGTGCACGGCGCTACGCCGTTTCAAGGACGGGAGCAGCATACCGTCGATGACCGGCGACCTTTTCGACCACGTGCAGTCGCTGGAGAAGATTTTCCACGGAACGCCGAGCGGGATGGACGCGGCGACGGTGATCAGCGACGGGGTACTCTGGTTCCGCAAAGGCCCGCCGCGGGAGATCGTGCCGATTCATCTCAACCAGCCGATGACGGGGATCGTCGCGATCGTGGAACCCGGCGCGCGGACGATCGACATGGTGCGGCGCGTGCAGGCGAGCCGCGATCTGAACCCGAAGCGAGTCAACGCGCTGCTCGCGGAGATCGGTGAGATCACGACCGACGCGGCGATTTCGCTGGGGACGGGCGACTCCGCGGAGGTCGGCCGGTTGATGTTCCGCAACCATCAGCTGCTTTCGCGGCTGGGAGTTTCGACGCCGACGCTCGACGAGGCGGTGGAATACCTGCTCGACCTCGGCGTGCTCGGGGCCAAACTCACCGGCAGCGGCGGTGGCGGCGCGGTGATCGCGCTGGTGCAGCCCGAAGAGCAGGCGGACCTGGTGAACCAACTCGAGAGCGCCTTTGCCCGGGTCTATCCCTTCACTGTGAGGGCCTGAGCATGGCGGACGAAGTCCGCGCACGGGCGCACGCCAATATTGCCCTGTCCAAGTACTGGGGGAAGCGGGAAACAGGCGAGAACGTTCCCGCGGCCCCCTCGCTCTCTCTCGCCCTTGACCGGCTGTTCACGGAGACGTTTGTGCGCCGGAGCGACGCGGCGACCGACAGCTTTCGGCTGAACGGCTCGCCCGCGAACGAACGGGATGCAGCACGGCTGGGCGGCTACCTGGAGCTGTGGCGCGGCGCCGGGCTGCTCCGCGGCTGCTTCGAGGTAGATTCGGTCAACCACTTTCCCACAGCGTCGGGACTGGCCTCAAGTTCCAGCGGGTTCGCGGCGCTGGCGACGGCGCTGGCGGAGCTCGCGGAAGATTCGCTCGACCGGGACCGGATCAGCCGCCTCGCGCGTCGTGGGAGTGCATCCGCGGCGAGAAGCGTGCCCGGAGGACTCGCCGAACTGCCCGCCGGGGACGATCCCGCAGCCGTAGAGGTGCTGCCGCCCGGGAAGATTCCCTGGGGGATGGTGGTGGCGGCGGTGGACGCGCCGGCGAAGGAGACCGGATCGAGCGAGGGGATGCATCTTAGCCGCGAGACCAGCCCGCTCTACTCCGCGTGGATCGAGACCTGCGGGGAGGATTTCCAGCGCATCCGTGAGGCCTGCCTGCGCGGCGACCTCGAAACAGCGGGGAGCGTAGCGGAAGCGAACATGTACGCGATGCACGCGGTGATGCTGGCGACACGTCCCGCGCTGCTCTACTGGACGGAAACCAGCCTGACGCTGCTCCGTGAAGTGCGGTCCTGGCGCCGCGACGGCCTCGGGGTGTGGGCGACGGTGGACGCCGGCCCGCACGTCGCTTTCCTGACAGAGCGCGCCGAGCTGGAAACGGTCGCGGAACGCGCCTCGGGCGTGCCCGGTGTGGTGGAAGCGCTGCCCTGTCTGCCCGCCGGGGGCGCGGAGGTGCTGGGATGACCGCTCCGCTGGTGCGAATTCCAGGTAAGGTGATGCTCTCGGGGGAGTACGCGGTGCTTCACGGGGGAACAGCGGCGCTGGCGACCGTGGAGCGTCGGTTGACGGTCCGCGAAGGCGAATTTTCCGGCGAACCCTCGCCGGTGATCCGCGAGGCGCTCGGCCTTCAGATTGACGAGACTGCCGAGCATGAAACCGGCCGCCCGCTCGCCTCGGTAGCGGTCGACGGGGCGGAATTCCGCGCGGAGGACAGCGAGGGGAATTCGCGGAAGCTGGGGCTCGGCTCCTCGGCGGCCGAAGCGGTGGGCGTGATCGCGCTGAGGTACGAGCGGGCGGGATTCGACTGGACCGAGCGGCGGGAGGCGGTGGCTGTCCATGCGATGGAGGCGCACCGCCGCGCGCAGCAGGGCAGAGGCAGCGGGGCGGATGTCTGGGCGTGCGCGATGGGCGGGCCGATCACCTTTCGAGTCACGCCGTCCGGCGTCGAGAGCGAGCCGATCGAGCCGCTGCCGGGGGCGCCCGCCCTGGCGCTGGCGTGGACCGGAATCTCCGCGGACACCCGCGCGCTGGTGGACATTTTCGAGGGTTGGCTGGGGAACGATCCCCTCTCGGACGGTCCGCTCGCGCGGCTTGTGGACGCGGCGGACGCGCTCGCGCCGCTCTGGTTTCGCGCACCAGAGACTGAACTTTTTGAGGCGCTCGACCTGTTCGTCGCCCGGATGGAGGAATGCGCCCGAGCGGCGAGCCTTCCCTGGCGGTCGGACGTTCACGAAGAGCTGGAGCGGTGGGCGTTGGAGCACGGGGGCCGTACAAAACCCACGGGCGCTGGCGGCGGAGACCTTGTGCTGCTCGCGGGCGATCTGCCCTGGCAGGAGTTGAAGGATATACCATTGCTGCAGCTCGCGGGGAAACCGGAGGCGGACTGAGCGAACGCAGCGGGTTCGCCCGGGCGCTGCGGCGGCGCAGACAAAAAACTTCCTGGTTCATGGAGAACGCTGACTTGATATTCTGAACGGAGGAACCATGCGGAACGTATTGATCGCGACGCTTTTGGCAGCGTTGCTGGCCGCCGGTTGCGGCGGGAAAAACAAGGCGAAGACGGAAAAGGCGGCTGCATCCGAGGCGCCTGCCACCGAACAGGAGACGCACGTGATGAAAACCGACATGCCCGACCTGAATACGTTGAATCTCGTGGATGGCCCGGAGGGAATGAGATACGCGGTGCTCAAGGAGGGCACGGGAGAACCGATCGGCAACGGTAAGACCGCCACGGTGCATTACACAGGCTGGCTGATGGACGGGCGCAAGTTCGACAGTAGCAAGGACCGCGGACAGCCCTTCCAGTTCATCACCGGGGCGGGACGTGTAATCCGCGGGTGGGACCTGGGGGTTTCCGCGATGAAGGTCGGGGAGACACGGGTGCTTGTGCTGCCACCGGATCTCGCCTACGGTTCGCGCGGCGCGGGGAATGTGATCGCGCCGAACGCGACGCTGGTTTTCGAGGTCGAGGTACTTGGCGCGAAATAATGTGTTGGAAATGTGGGTGAAGGAGACGCCGTTCCGATCGTTCGGAACGGCGTTTTTTAGCATATCCCCTAGGCGTAAA
>CAZIDZ010000063.1:0-11938 GCA_964538455.1 uncultured bacterium | reverse complement strand
TCGGCGATCAGGTAGCCGGTTTCGTCCATCTCGAGCTGACCGGCGAAGATTTCGGTGTTCGGCTTGTGCCCGATCGCGAGGAAGAAGCCCTGCACGGCCAGTTCGCTCTGTTCGCCGGTGACGGTATCGTTGAGTTTCACGCCGGTAACACCCTCTTCCCGCGAGCCCAGCACTTCGGTGACCGTTTTGTTCCAGTGGACCGTGATTTTTTCGTTTTTCAGCGCGCGCTCCTGCATGATCTTGCTCGCCCGCAGCTCATCGCGCCGATGAATGACGTGCACGCGGGTGGCGAAACGGGTGAGGAAGGTCGCCTCCTCCATCGCTGTGTCGCCGCCGCCGACAACAGCGACTTCCTTGCCCGTGAAGAAGAATCCGTCGCAGGTTGCGCACGCGGAAACTCCGGACCCCATCAGTGCCTGCTCGCTCTCCAGATGCAGCCATTTCGCGGAAGCCCCGGTGGCGATGATCAGCGCGTCGGTGGTGTACTCCGCTTCGTCCGTCCAGACGGTGAACGGCGACCCGTTCGTCAGATCAACCTTGGTCGCGTCCACGGCACGCATCTCCGCGCCGAATCGCTCCGCCTGTTTCTTGAATTCGTCCATCAGCTCGGGGCCGGTCACTCCCTCTGAAAACCCGGGATAATTCTCGACGTCCGTGGTGATCATCAATTGCCCGCCTGCTGCCAATCCCTCGAGCACCATTACCTTCAGGTTCGCGCGTGCCGCGTAGATCGCCGCCGTGTAGCCCGCGGGGCCGCTGCCGAGTATCAACACTTGGTAATGCTTCGAATCCGCCATTGTCTCGTCCGTTGCTTAAGGGTAACCGTCCTGTATTTTTCAGTGCGAATTCCCGGGACCGTGCAACCGCGCCGCAACATCGTCCTGCGGTTCCGGGAATTCCGTTTCGTGTATCCCGCCTATTCGTTAGCGGTGACCGCTTGCGCCACAGCCAGCACAGCCGCCGTTTCCGATCGCAACCGGCGTGCGCCAAGGCGCACCCGGCGAAACCCGTGCTCAGCGAACAGCTCGACCTCCTCACTCGCAAACCCGCCTTCGGGTCCGATCGCGATCGCGATATTCTTGCCTTTGGGAGGGCAGGGGAAGGGTTCGCCGTCCGCGTCGAGCACCAGTTTCAGGTCGCTTGCCTTCTCTTGGATGCACCATGTGTCGTAGGGTTGTGCGCTGCGCAGGGGAGGGACGAGCCCGCGGCCGCATTGTTTTGCTGCCGCGAGCGCGATTCTCTCGCACCGTGCAGCGCGGTATTCGGCCCATTTGGCGACCGTGTAGCGGCTGAAAAGGGGGATGATTTCGCGCACTCCGGCCTGAACACAGAGATCGACGGCCGTCTCAAAATGGTCTGATTTCAGCACGCCGAGCCCGAGTGTGACATGCACCGGTGGCTCCCGCCAATCCTCCATCCGCTCCTCCAGCTCGAGCAGCGCTTCGTTCCGGTCGAGAAAGAGGACACGGGCCTTCCAGCCGGTTCCCAGGCCGTCGATCAGCATCACCTGCTCGCCGGGTCGGGATCGCCGCACACGGAAGAGATGGTGCGCCTCCTGATCGACTAGGCGGGCACGTTGTGACTCGGTGTCGATGTGCTCCGGCTGCGCGTAATAGACTTCAATTTGCGCCATACCATGAAGATAGCGTCGCCGTCCGAAAAACGCCACCGGGTCGTGCCGTCCCCTGCAATCCTGCCCCGCGAGATGACTTCGCAGGATTGCATAAAGTAAGAAAAAATCGTACCTTTGCAAGTTCTGAACGCGAGGGCACATAAAGTGCCGGGTCGATCGTGCGGGCAGCTGGGTGTGCTCGCCAAGGAGGAGTCCGGTTGACGGGAAATAAGGTTGCGGAAAAGACTTTAAAAGCGACACTTACAGCTGCTGATTCGGCCTTGGCCCCGTTGCGTAATCAGGTGGAACTGACGCAATGGCGCGCCGCCCTCTCAGGGACTGCGAAAAACTTCAAATCCGCTCAGGATGCGGTCATCAAGTACCGCCACGCGCTGAACAATCCCAAGCTTTTCGAGGAACTCAACCAACGCCTCGCCGATCCTGGCATTCAGGACCTGTTGTTGCGCCGTTGGGCGACAATGATGCGCCTCGAAATGGCCCCCTTCCTGCTTGAAAAGAAAGTCGTCGCCGATATCGCGAAGCGGGAGAAGAAACTCGAGGCGAAAAGGAGCAATTTTCGCCCGACAGTAGGCGGAAAGCAGGTCACGGCGAACCGCGTCGCCCAGATTCTTCGCACGAGTACGGATCTGGATGAACGTCGTGAGGCGTGGGAGGCGAGCAAGGAAATCGGGCTGGAGATCGCCGATGGGATGCGCGAGCTCGTCCGGGCACGGAACCTCGCCGCCCGCGGCCGGGGATTTCCCGACTACTACCGGATGATGCTCGAACTGCAAGAGGTGGACGAAGCGCGGCTGTTCGGCCAGCTCGGCACTTTCGCCGCTCGCAGCGAGGACGCGTTTCGCAGGATGAAAGCCCGGATGGACCGTCTGCTCGCCGACAAATGGGGGGTGGACGCCATCGACCTTGAGCCCTGGCATTACGCCGATCCCTTTTTCCAGGAGGTTCCCCCGGTGTTCGGCGCGGACCTCGATCCGATCTACCAGGGACGAAACACGCTGGATTGGGTTCGCAGCTTTTTCGGTGGGATCAGCCTCTCGATCGCACGGATTCAGCAAAAGGGCGACTATTACGAGCGCAAGAACAAAGCCGCCGGAGCGTTTTGCACCCACATCGACCGATCCGGCGATGTCCGCGTATCGCTGAACCTTCAGGAAAACACCTACTGGGCCGGCGTCGCCCTGCATGAATTCGGCCACGCGGTGTACGAGCTGTTTCTCGACAAGAAACTCCCGCACGCGCTCCGCAGGCCGGCTCACATTTCGACCACCGAAGGCATCGCGATGTTCTTCAACCGCCTCGTCCGCGAGCTGGAATGGATGGTTGAGATGTTCAACCTCACCGGTCCGCAGATCCGCGACCTGGAGCGGCCGCTGCAGGAAGAGCAGCGGATGCAGATGGCGGTGTTCGGGCGCTGGAATCTGGTGATGATCCATTTCGAGCGCGGGCTTTACCGTGATCCGGACCAGGACCAGCAGCAACGCTGGTGGGATCTGGTGGAACGTTTCCAGCTGCTCCGCCGCCCCAAGGGGAGGGAGGACAAGAAGGACTGGGCGGTTAAATCGCACCTTGTGGATGCCCCGGTCTATTACCAGAATTACCTGCTCGGCGAGTGGCAGGCGAGCATGCTTCATGCCGCGATGGTCCGTGATCTCAAGCTGAAGGAACCTGTGGTCTGGGCGAAAAATCGGGATATCGGGAAATGGCTCAAGGAGAAGATTTTCCGGGAAGGCGCCCAGTGGGAATTCAACGAACTGATGCGGAATGCCACCGGCAGCTCCGTGCGCCCGGACGAATTTCTCCGTCAGTTCTTCTATTGATCGGGCTTCCTCGAGGCATATCGAATGACGGTGCACACACTGACGGTCGGACCGCTTGAAACCAACGGCTACATCCTTGAGCACAAGGCTGTGGCCGTTGTTGTTGATCCGGGCGCGGAGCCCGAGCGGTTCCTTGAGTTGGTCGCGAAACGAAATCTCCGCGTCGAGGCGATCCTGCTCACTCACGGGCACGCCGATCACATCGGCGCGGTCGGAAAATTGCGGTCGCAGTGGCCGAACGCGCTCGTGGTCTGTCATCCCCTCGACGCACCGATGCTCACCAGCCCCGAGTTGAACCTGTCCCTGTTCATGGGGCAACAGCTGGATGTCGGAACGCCCGATCAATTAGTCGAAGGTGGGGAAGAGCTGAATTTCGGTCCGATCCGGCTCGAGGTCCGCAGCGTTCCCGGGCACACCTCCGGCCACATCGTTTTCATCGAGCGGAGTCTCGGCGTTTTCGCGGGCGACACCCTGTTTGCGGGCGGGATCGGGCGCTGGGATTTTCCCGGTGGCGACGGTGATTTGCTGCTCGCGTCCATCCGCGAACAATTGCTCAGCCTTCCGGATGAGACGACGCTGTATCCTGGACACGGCCCGGTGACCACGGTCGGGCGCGAAAAACGCACCAATCCGTTCTTGAAAGAGGATTTCATTCCGGGATCGGAGGATTTCTTTTAATTTCAAAAGTGACAGTTACTTTTGAAAACTCGGTGCGTTCCATTTTCAAAAGTAACTGTCACTTTTGAAATCGGCGAAATCCCCCGATGAAAAAAGCGCCCCAATTATGGGGCGCAAGTCGTTTCACTCACACGTTGAAGGCGATCAACTCTTCTCCTCTTTGTCCGGAGTGTCTTCCTCCGTAGGCTTCTTCTCTTCTTTCTGCTCCTCATCGCCTTCACGGATGCCCTTCTTGAACTCCTTGATGCCGCTCCCGATGCCGCGCATCATCTCCGGGATCTTCTTCCCGCCAAAGAGCACGATAATGACGAGAACGACAAGAATCAGTTCCCAATGGCCCGGAATGTAAAGTGGAATGATCATGAACAGGTGCTCCAGGAAAGTTGTTCCCCCGGGGTGGCCGCAATCGGCCAGTACGCCGGGATTACGACATCAGGCTGATCAGCTTGACCATGACAGTCGTTTCCAGGTACTCCAGATCGATCGGTTTGGTGACAAAATCCGCTGCCCCCAGTTTCAGCGCCTCCCGTCCGATATTCACTTCGTGCACAGCGGTGACCATGATCACGCCGACTTCCGAATCCCTTTCACGGATCTTCGACAGTGTTTCGATCCCGTCCATCTGCGGCATCCGCACGTCCAGCAGGATCACGTGAGGGTTGAACGAGTCCAGTTTTTCAAGGGCTTCCGGGCCACTGTTCGCCACCTGCGGCTCATACCCCTTGAGCTGGAAGAACGCTGATAGAAAATCGCTGATGTCCGGTTCATCATCGACGATAAGAATGCGGCCCTTTGAACTCATGGAGGCTTTCCCTCATGAACGGTGTCTGGCCGGTTGCACCACGGTTTGTATCCCGATCGTGTGCAATATAGAAAAGGGCTTTCGGGAAAACAACGAATGCAAATCTTGTGATCCCAAACAATAGGGTCTTATTCCAGCCCTGTTTGGGGCCGCCGGGAGTCGTTTTCGAGCGTCGCGGAGCGCCTCCCTTCCCGCTCATCCACCCACGCCAGCAGGCCGATCCCCAGCAGGAAAAAGACGACGAGCGAGAGGATCGCCTGCCGCAGGGATCCCGTAATCGCGACTACCGCGCCGTAGGTCAGCGGTCCCAGAATACTCGCGAACCTCCCGGAAACGGCAAAGAAGCCGAAGAATTCCGCTTCATGGCCTACCGGCGTAAACGTTCCCTGCAGCGCTCTCGCCAGCGACTGGCTGGCTCCCATCACCATCCCCGCGACGACTCCAAGAACGAAGTATTCCTCGATTGGATGGCCCGACCAGCCGATGAAATACGCCGCGAGCACGACGCCGCACCAGATCACCAGCGTGACCATCAGCGAGGACTTGTTGCCGAGCAGTGACGAAATCCGTCCGAACAGAAGCGAGCCGAGGAACGCCGTGAATTGGATCAGCAGGAAATAGCCGATCAACAGGCTTTGGCTCATGCCCAGCACCTGGTCGCCGAAAATCGCAGCCATCAGGATCACGGTCTCGATGCCGTCGTTGAAGAAGAGGTAGGCGATCAGAAAACGCCAAAGCTGCCGGTAGTTTCGAATCTGGTGAAAACTGCTCCCCAGCCTGCGGAACGTCTGTCGAACCTGCTCGGAGAGATTGAGTTTTTCGAGCGGTTCGCCGTGTTCGTGCAGGTTGACAAGCAGTGGAATGGAAAAAAGCGCCCACCAGAACGAAACCGTGAGAAACGTGTGGTGGACGTTCAACGTTCCTGTCGGGAATCCCAGCCATTGGGGCTTCTGCAGCATCAGCAGGTTGAACAGCAGCAGCAAACCGCCGCCAAGGTACCCGGTTCCCCAACCCCAACCAGAAACCCGGCCCATCTCGTCCGGGCTGGCGATGTCGCGCAGGAACGCATTGTAGAAAACGTTGCCGCCTGCAAAAGCGATGTTCGCGAGGATGAACCAGATCCCTCCCCAGATCCATTGGCCGGGACCCGCGGAGGCGAGCATCGCGGTGGAGACGACACCGATCAGGATGTACACGCTCAGGAACTTCTTCTTCGCGCGGCGCGAATCGGCCCAGGCGCCGAGGATCGGAGCGGTCAGCGCCACGATCAGCATCGAGATCGTAACGATGAAGTTGAACATCGCCGCGCCGTGGACGTGGTGGGTTGCCCCGAACAGCGTGACCGGGACGCCCTCCGCGCCACGGGCGATGACTCCCGCGTAATAGCGGTTGAAGATCACCGCCAGGATGGTTGTGGCGAATGCGGAGTTGGCAAAATCGTAAAGGCACCAGGAGAGGACTTCCCGGCCGGAGGCGCGGCTGGTTGTCAATCCGCGCAACGTCCACCCCCGGCGGTCGAAACGTTTGGAGAGTGTGAGCTTCGCGCCGGGCGGCTGGAATCACAGGAACGGGAAGGCGTCATCGTCGCTCTCTCAGTCGTCGTCCCCGGAAGGAGCATCATCTGGAAGCGGTAAGCCGCCGGCGTTGTCCGCGAGCGCGCGGAGCTCGTCCTTGATCTGCTGAATCTTCTTGATCTTCGTCTGGATCCGATCGAAAAGATCCTGCTTGGCGACGATGCCCTCCGCGATCAGATAGGCGGCCGCCTCACTGCGGCTGCGGAAAAGTCCGGCATCTTTCAAATCGGAAATGCGGGCGAGGGTTTCATCGTTGACACGGACCATCAGCACATGTTCTCGCGCCTGAAGAGCCCGTTTAACGACCGTCGATACACTTTCGGCACCGAAGGAAAATCCTTTGGCGACCCTGTTGACCGCGTCCTTCACTTTCTTGCTCGGATCGGGTTCGGTGGGATCGGACGAATCGAGCGGCGCCTGCTCCTCGACGCCCGGATCCGTGTTCTTATCGCTGGTTTTCGCTGGCATCCCTGCGCTCCTTTTAACAACTCGTTGGCGGAGAGGGTGAGCATGCCTCCGCTCCGACAAGATAGGTGATGGCGATGCCACTCCCAACGATGTAACCCGCTTACAAGGAAGTAGTACTCCACAGTTGCCGAAATTCACCACCAACGGTCAATTGCGTCAAGCACTTCCGGGATGCTCTGTACCACCGGGCCGGACGCCCACGCGTCCGGCAGCAGCGTGAGCAGTCCTTCGTCCGCATACCGCCGCCCGACGAGAATCAGCATTCCGCGTTGGTCCGGCGCGCGGAAAAGACGGCCGGCGGCCTGGCGCGCACGGATGATGCCCGGTAGATGAAGCGCCTGGAAACGCGCCTCCTGGTCGTCCTCGAACCGTTCCAGTAAAAGCTCCATGCGCGCGGAGGGCGGGGGAGTGCCGGGTGAGACGATGATGCAGCCGTGATAGTCTCCCGCGGGCAGTTCGACGCCTTCCGCGATGGAGCCGCCCATCACCGCCATCAGCAAAGCCGCTCCGGGGGCGCCCGCCAAGATTCGTTCGAGCAGGCGCACCGGGACTCCTTTACGAAGCACTGCAAGCGTGATCCCTTTGCCCGCGAGCGCGCTCTCCGCGTTGCGCAGGTACGTTGTCGAGGGAAAGAACACAGCCCAGCGTCCTTGCGTTCGCTTGGGGAGTTCGGCGAGCAGGTCCGTCAGCGTCTCGAGATGCTCGTCCCGCCGTCGAAACGTCGTCGAGAGTCCGGCGAAACGGAGCACCAGACGGTTGGCGCGGTCATCGACGTCCGGCAGGATGCAAAGGCTGGTGCGCTCGGCAGGGAGTCCCAGGTCGCGAACGAAGAGCGGAGAAGGGGGTAGCGTCGCTGAAAAGAAGAGCGCGCTCTGCAGCCGTTTCCAACTCTCCGAGAACAAATCCCCCGTGTCGATCAGTTCGCTTCTCAGCGACTTCGAACTGCGATCGATCCAGAAGGTGAAAGCGTCGAGGCCGCCAAACCTCAGCAGCTTGTCCAGTTCGATCCGCAATTCCCTCTCCGGTTCATCGCCGTTCGGCTCCAGCGCGCTCAACGCAAAGCTCGCATTCTCGATCAGAGGACCCCAGCCCTCGGCTTCGATCTCAATCCGTTCGCGTCGCGGGAGATCCAGATCGATCTCCTCAGGGCGCATCCGTTCGTTGAGTGCCCGATGCAGCTCGATCAACGCGGTCGCGGCCGGTTGCAGTTCGGGAGACGTCGAGCCCTCGAACTTTTTCCCGAGGCGATTGAGCTGCTTCAATTGCAGGTTGGACGCCACCCGGTCGCGCAGCCGGTCCGGCAGCCCATGCGCCTCGTCCACGAGCAGCGCAACCCTGCGGAATGGCTTTTCGAATCGGGTGGGGTGGTACGCCGATCCCGGAAGCGCCAGCAGGTTCAAATCCCCGATGAGAACGTCCGCGTAGAAGGCGAGTTCGCGTTGCAGGGAACGGGGGTCCACGGCGTTTTCCCCGGCGGCGGCCGTCACCTGCTCCGGGGTGAGCATGCCGTCCCCACTCCACAGCGGATCGAACCACTCCGGTGGATCGTACCGGTCGAACGGCCACGGTTCCGCCGGGTGGGAATGATCCATCCCGAGACGCTCCTGGGACCCCAGCAGCAGCACCCTCCCGAGGACCTCCGGCGGGCCGAAGGAGCGCAGCAGCTCCAGCCGGTCCGACTGCTGCGAAGTGCGCGAAGTGGCGTACAGAAGCCGCGACCCCGTCCTCGCACAGGTTCGCAGCGCGCCGAGCAGCAGGGACGCCGTCTTACCCATACCCGTAGGCGCTTCGCAGAGCAGTAGCCTGCCCTCGCGCACCGTTGCCTCCGCCTGGGCTTCCAATTCCTCCTGCCCTTCGCGATACTCCGGGAAGGGCCAGCGAAGGTCTTCGGCGAGAGCGGCACGTTGGCGGAGGCGCTTGGATTCCGCGCGATGCCAGCGGAGCAGGGTGCGAATCCGTTGGACGAAATGATGCTCCACCTCTCCGGAACGTTCCCGGTCGAAACTGAATTCCGTGCCGTCCGGCAGGAAATAGGTGAGCCGCCCTCGAACCTCGCGTCCGCCCGCGAGGGTGTGCATCCAGAGGTAGCAGTCCAACTGGTTGAGATGCTGCGAGCGCGGAAGGTCGACTCGCGGGTGTGTGCTCTTCACTTCCTCGATGACTATGACACCGCCGTCTCTCCAGCTGCCGTCGATGCGGGCGTTCAGTTCGATCTCCGCGCCATCCACGGTGAGCGTCGCATGCAATGGTTCTTCCGGACGAAAGTCCTCGTGTTCGCCGGCTCGCCGTTCGGCGTACAGTCGGTGGATGTCCCGCCCCGCTGTTGCGCGGTCTTCGAAACCCCAGGCCGCTCCGATGCCGCGATGGGCCGGTGGAAAAAGGTCCATCGGGGAAAGGTTGAGCCGGTCTTTTTCAGCGTCGTAGCGAGGGGCCAAAAGTACCCTCCCTCCGTCAGCGGTGAGCGGCGGCGCGGCGTTCGTCGAGCTGGAAACGGGGTGCCCGTGCATCGCATTTACGCCGCCCGCAGAGCAACCGGGATACTTTCTAAGTTGTTGACATGCAAGACTCTGCGCAAGTCACGCGACCTTGTCGAGGCTCGCCGGGTGCCTCGTCATCCACAGAGGCCGAGCCTATATTAAGCAGGATTACGGGGAAGATCATGAACCATTACGTTGCGATTGCGGGAAACATCGGCGTCGGCAAAACCACAATTACGATGAAGATCGCCGAAGCTCTTGGATGGAAGGCCTATTTTGAACCGGTAATTGATAACCCCTACCTCGATCCCTTCTACAAGGATATGCACCAGTGGAGTTTCCACCTGCAGATCTACTTCCTCGCCAAACGCTTTGAGTCCCAGCGCGAAATCAGCCAATCACGCGTCTCCTGCATCCAGGACCGGACGATCTATGAGGACGTTGAGATTTTCGCCAGGACGCTCCATCGCCAGGGGTTCATGTCGCCGCAGGATTTCGAGACCTACCACGATCTGTTTCACGGAATGGTCAGCTACCTGCGGGCCCCGGACATGATCCTCTACCTTCGCGCGGACGTGGATGAACTGATGCAGCGTATCACCTCCCGTGGCCGTGAAATGGAGAAGGGGATCGCCCGCGATTATCTCGCGGAACTGAACCGGGCGTATGAGGGCTGGGCAGACCGTGCTACGAATATCAGCACGATTCGGATCATCGATACCACGGGCCGGGGCAACGGCGCCGATGAAGTCGCCGAAAAAGCGCTTCAGGAAATCCGTGAGCATTTTGGATTGATGCTGTAACTCGACAGAACGCATGTTAGCGAGTGTTACGATGATGAAAAAGATCTCGCATATCGGTATCGCGGTTCGCAGCCTCGATCAGAGCATCCCGCTCTACCGCGACGCATTCGGACTCGACTACCGCGGGACCGAGCTGGTCGCCGAGCAGAAAGTGCGCGTCGCCATGTTCGACGTCGCCGGGGTCCACATCGAGTTGCTCGAACCCACCAGCGAGGATTCCCCGATAGCAAAATTCCTTGAAAAGAGTGGGCCGGGGATGCACCACATCTGCTTCGATGTGGACGATGTGGATGAATCCTTGAAAGAACTGGCGGCCAAATCGATTCAGTTGATAGACGAGCACAGCCGGAGCGGAGCGGGGGCGACGCGCGTCGGTTTTCTGCATCCCAAATCCACCGGCGGCGTACTCGTGGAGCTGAATTCGAAGTCAACGTGAAACGTGCCGGCTTAGGCCGGTACATCGGAGGAGGGTATGGCGGACTCAGAGAAGGGCGGGAACAAGGGCCATGTCAAGGATCATTGGGGCATCGCGACCAAGGCGATTCACGGCTTCGGTGGGGCGGATCCGACCACAGGTGCCATCAGCCTGCCCATTTACCAGACGTCCACCTATCAATTCCGGGACAGCCAGCACGGTGCGGATTTATTTGCCGGGGTGGCTGAAGGATACATTTACAGCCGCATCAGCAACCCGACCGTCGAAGCGTTCGAGCGCGAGATCGCCTGCCTCGAGGGCGGGGATACGGCACTGGGCCTCGCATCGGGAATGGCCGCCTCCTTCACGTCCCTGATGACGGTGTGCAGGGCGGGGGATAGCTTCGTTTCCAGTGAAACCGTGTACGGCGGCACTCACGCCCTGAGCTCACATGTAATGCCGCGTTTTGGCGTCACTGCTCATGAAGTGGACGCCACCGACATGAACAAGGTCGAAGACGCGATCAAGAAAGCGACAAACTGCCGCGCACTCTTTTTTGAAACACCCGCCAATCCGACACTCACCGTTCTCAACATCAGGGAACTGTCTGAACTCGGTCACAAGTACGGGTTGACCGTGATCATGGACAACACCTTCGCCACACCGATCCTGCAGCGTCCATTCGAGTACGGTGTGGACGTAGTGGTGCATTCCGCGACGAAGTACATCAGCGGACACGGAGATGTCGTCGCGGGATGTGTCGTCTGCAGCAATGAATTTAAAAAGCGCATGATGTCTGATGTCTATATCGACACGGGTGCGACGATGACCCCCTTGTCGGCATGGCTGCTCCTGCGCGGGTTGAAAACACTCCCGCTCCGCATGGCGAAACATTCCGAGAACGCAATGCGGATCGCCCAATTCCTCTCGTTCCATCCGAAGGTTACTCAGGTCCATTACCCCGGTCTGGCGAGCCACCCGGGGCACGAACTCGCTAAAAAGCAGATGAGCGCGTTTGGTGGAATGATCGCCTTCGAGATCAAGGGCGGCTTCGAGGAAGGCAAAAAGCTGATGGACGCCGTGGATCTTGCCAAGGTCGCGGTTTCCCTCGGCGATTGCGACACCCTGATCTGCCACCCGGCTTCAACGACGCACAGCACCTACGAGCCGGAAGCCCGAAAAGAAGCGGGCATCCTCGACAACCTGATCCGCCTCTCCGTGGGCATCGAGGATTCCCGAGATATCATGGACGACCTCAACCAGGCGTTGAA
>CAZIDZ010000062.1:0-12258 GCA_964538455.1 uncultured bacterium | reverse complement strand
GCGTGATGCAGCCCTCCTGCGATTTCGACGATCTTCTCCCCGTACATATCCCGGAGATGGTCCATCGCTCCCAGGATTCGGGTGCGAGTCTCCGCCCTGCGAGCGTCGAACAGATCTGTCTGTACTCCCAAAGGATCGCCTGGACGAAGCAGTCCCGACACGGACACTCCAAGCAGACGGACCGGTTGATCTCCCGTGCGCCAGATCTCCGCGAGCAGCTCCCGGGCAACTTGAAAAATGACCAGCGGGTCGTCGGTCCATGAATCCAGCTTTCGCTGGTGGTCGAAGGTGCGGAAATCGTGCAGCCGCAGTTTCAGCGTGACCACTCGCCCCACGTAACATTCTTTTCGCATTCTTCGTGTCGCGCGGTCGCACAGGTAAAGCAGCAGCCGGTGCAGCACGGCCGGTTCTGTCACATCCTCGCTGAAGGTGTGTTCGTGCCCCATGGATTTGTCATCGGCACGCTCTTCCAGGGCGATCACATCTCTCCCGGGCTTGCCCAGCAGCATCGCCCGTAGATCGCGCCCGTGCGAGCCCAGCGCGTGTGCCAGAAGCGATTCGGGGCACTCGACGAGGTCGCGCACGGTGTGCACATTCAGCGTTGTCAGGTTTTTTTCGCTCACCCGGCCGATCCCCGGAACCTCCCGGATCGAAAGCGGTGCCAGCGTCTCCGCGACACGTTCCGGCGCGATCACGGTGAGTCCGTCCGGTTTGTCCAGCCCCGACGCGATTTTCGCCACTATCCTCGAGGGCGCGATCCCCACGGAGGCCGTCAGGTTCAGGTGTTCCCGGATCGCCTGCTTGATCCGGAGACCGTATGCTTCCGGGCCTCCATACCGGTCCGCGCAGCCTGTGCCGTCGAGGAACGCCTCGTCGATGCTGTACGGTTCCACCAGCGGGCTGAACTGCCGCAGCGTCTGCATCAGCAGTACCGACGCCGCCGTGTATTTGCCGCCCTTCATCCGTACATAGATCCCATCCGGGCACCGCCAGCCCGCCTCCGTAAGCGACATCCCAGCGTGCACTCCGTATTTCCTCGCCTCGTAATTCGCCGTCGTCACAACTCCCCGGCTTCCTTTGGGGCCGCCGATGATCACCGGCTTGCCGCGCAGCGACGGGTTGTCACGCTCCTCGATGGCGGCAAAAAACGCGTCCATGTCCACGTGGACGATCACGTATTCCGATGCAGCTTCGTTTCTCCGCGAGGGCTTCCGCCGTTCCGGAAGGTCGTCGCGCAGCCGCTCGCGCACCGACGCCCGCATCATTTCAGCCTCCGACCATTAGCCGACAAGACAGACCCGCGAGAGCACCCAGCCGCGGGAATCGCTGTTGTAGGTCAGTTCGTACACGTCCGGACCGCTGGTCATCACCGAGTAATGGTACAGCCGCGTCTGTCCCAGGTCGGTCGCCCATTCGCCGTTCACTCGCTCGACTTTGTGGACACGGTTTCGCCAGCGGAATTTGAGGGGCCGGATGCGCCCGTCGCGAAACAGTGCGATCATTTCGATCCGGTCTCCGATGTCCTCGTATCTCAAGGTAAACCTCGGTATAACAGACCTTTATGATCCGATTCTGGACCAGAGAGTGCTTCGCCGAGCCGCGGTCTACGGTCGCTCTGCCTGAACAAATGTTCAGTTAAAGATAGAGTATTTCGCAACAGACGTCAAGAGAGTAGCGAGTTGTTCAGGGTATGTTTCTCGTTGCTCCTGCGTCTGTCACATGGTAGGCGGGCGATAAAGCATTACGCTTGCCCCTTACTCCGCCCCGTTATGCGTTTGGCGCGGGGTTATGGCAGCGAATTGAAAAACGGGTCATCGTGCGAAAGCGTGTGATCATAGGTCAAACCCGAAGCGCATCCCGCCTGGCGAGCATCTGCTGCGATGAAGTGATCGGCAAAATCGGCTTCGCCGCTGGCGTACGCTTTCAAGGCAGACCTTAATAAATCTTTGTCTTTGAACACGAAACTATCTGTGTTGAGGATCTGGTTCAGGACATTGGCAACTTGGACGCGGGATTGCCGGTAAGTCTTACCACGTAGTACCCACACGACCTCGCAAAACACAATATCGCTGATAAAGAATTGATCGGGCTCGTTCAACAACTTCTGTGCCTTAGGGGACTCAGAGGGATCGTCATTTGCTATCGCTCGTATCAGGACATTGGTATCAAGAGCCTTCACCTGTGTGTGCTCCTTTCTCGATGGACCGCTGCATTTCGGCTAATGTCGCCGGTCGCCTCGCCGGACTGTTAACCATGCCAAAGAGCTTGCTGGGAGAATCCAACCGAACGATTTTCCAGGCTCCGTCTTCTGCTTTTTCCAGGACGACCCGATCACCGCGCTTCAGGTTCAGTTGATCCCGCACGGCTTTTGGAATCGTTACCTGACCTTTGCTTGTCACCTTAATTTCGTACATCCTTACCTCCTTGCATTCGTAAGGAATATAAGAAATGTAAGGATGCTAGTCAAGTATCTTACCGATGAAGAAAGTAGTCCCGTCCCAGCACTAAAACAGCGGCCCGACCCGGAAGCGCACGAGTACACCGTCCGAGGGAAACCGTCCGCTGCGCGCGGCTTCGAGGCGCAGCACGTCCCTGTAGGGAACGTGAAAGATCAGTCCGGCGCCGTAGGAAACCTCCCACCCGTCCGTCGCCTGCAGATTGGGGAGGTTGGATGCCGCGGCCCTCGCCCCGCCCACCCTTCCCCCATCGACGAAGAGGGTCGCGGAGATCCCGAATTTGAGGTTGCGGGTGTAATTTCTCGCGAAGTCGAAACTGGGCAGCGTGATGTAACGGATCGGGACCAGGTCGCCGCGCAGTTCCAGCGAGCCGATGGCGCGCCAGGTCCCCTCGTAGGAGGCTGCCATCGCCGTGCGAACGCCGTTGTCACGGTTGAGAATGAATTGCCGGTACAGCGGAGGGTTGCCTGCGAAGGAGGTGAGTTCCGTGCGTCCGGCGAGGTGGATCCGGTCCGCCGGGGAGACGATTCCGCCCAGCGCGAGGAAGGGCTGCACGTAAGCGATGTTTGGCCGGCTGACGTCGAAGGAGGTCGCGAGGCTGAATTTTGCGACGTACCCGCTGGACGCCCATGGTCGGTAGGTGCGGGTGTCACGTTTCACGCCGGACTGCAGCTGCAGGCTGGTTGTCGCGCCAGAGGACCCCGAGAGGTCTGAGGCGATTGTCGTGCGCCCGTTGAACGGGGTGAATTCCCGTTGGCTGATGCGTGACTTCACGTAGAGCGAATTTTGCAGGTCGAAGCGGTGGCCGAAGGAAAGGCTCAGGTACCGGTCGCGGGCCATGATGTTGGTCCGGTCGCGAAGGTAGCGCGGCTCGTCTTCGGTGACGTCTCCGGCGTCGATCAACAATGACCAGGCCGCCGATTCATTCATCAGGTAGGGTATCGCCCAGGCAAACTCGAATCCGTGGGTGTACCCCGTCCTCCCGTTGATCGACAGCCGTTCTCTGCGTCCCCGGAAGTTTTCGTGCGAGAGAATCAGTCCGTAGGCGATTCGTGTCGGGTCCTGCTCATCGACCGCAAGATAGATCCCCGGCCAGATGTACCACAGTTCCGTCACGTCGATCCACAACGCCGTTTTTCCGTTCTCCAGCCTGCCGAGCAGCAGCCGGGCGTGGCTGAACAGTGCGATCGACTCCAGACGGTCCTGGTCGTCGCTCAGCGCCTCCTCGTTGGCGATCGAACCGGGGTGAAGATCGATTTCGTTCAGGATCACAAACCGCTGAGTCGTCCGGTTGCCGGTGACAATGATCGTGTCGATCCGCGCGGGCGGCGCGATCAGGGTCAATGGGGGCATCGGACTCTGCGATGCGTGCGCGGCGGGGAGCATCAGGAGTGCCAGGGCGAGCGTCGGCAATACCTGGAGCGTAGCTTTCATCCCCTGCGTTCTCCTACCAGAGATACACGAGTGTCAGGTCGACCCGGTCAAGCCGCGCCGGTCCGCTCCCTGCTGAATCCTCCACCCGTTGCAGCGTCGTGTCGACGCTCAACCGCAGCGGCGATCTCCACCCGCTCTGGATTCTCAGAAACGGTCCGTAGACAAAGTAGGTACGCGAGCGCACAGTTTGCGTCCCCCCTGACTGATTCGCCAGGTAGCGGTCTTCGTACCTGCGCTGTACACGATAGCCCAGCTTCAGCAAAACCCTGTTCAGCATGCTGCGTTCAATCGCCGCGGAAAGGTATGTCGCGTGCAGATCGTCCGAAAGCTCCTGCTGAAATTGCGCCCACCGCAGCCGGCCGCGGTCCTCAAGATCGTACCGCACTGTCGTTTCTACCGAAAGCAGGCTGCCGACCGGAGCCCGCAGCGTGTCCGCCGCGGACCACCGTCTCAGCACATTGCTCCGCACCTCCCCGCTCGCCACATCTTCGAAATCGTACGCCGTGTAATTGGCGAGAATCTCGAAGGAGGCGCGGTTCCGCCACCCCGGAGCCGGCAGCCATTCCACGATCGGCATGATCCGAAAAACACGGTTCCAGCGGTTCTCGCTGGAGCGGTCCGCATTGAGATAGACGAGATGGTCTAGCACTACCAGGCCTTCCACGATCAGCCTCGTGTCCTCCGCGAAGGGAACGATGCTGCGGACCACGATGCGGTGAATCAGCCGGTCGTGGTCGGACGTTTCCAGGGTGTCGGGAGAATCGAAGGTCAGTTTTTGAGTCGTCGCGGAGAGCCGCAGGCTGTCCTGCCGGGTTCCGCCCCATCCCGCGTTCAGCGCCAGCACCTGCCGCCGCCCGAGGATCAGGTCGCCGGAGTACTTCCGGTCTTCGACGTTGTAGCCGTAGGACACGCTGCCGTTGTAGGGGCCCCGCTGTCCCTGGAGAGCAAGCTGGTTGATCAGGTCGAGTTCGTAGCTGCGCCCTGGGCCGCCGCCACGGTAGTCCACGGTGCTGCGCCGGTACCCGAGTGTGTACACACCCCAGCTCCCGGGATTCAGCGGCGTGACCAGACGGTTGTCGACATGCGTTTCTTCGCTGACACGCTGTACGACGTTGTTGTCCGCGCCGAGGAACAGATCGTAACGGCGATTCTGCCAGCTCGCGCTCAGACGGTCCTCCGCGTCGCCGAAGGTGCGCACCGTCGCCGCTCGCGCCAGCGTCTCCTGTTGACGCCGGTTCCCGTAAGTGTCTATCCAGCCCAGTCCCTGGATTCGGCTGGCGCGGTTGGCGGGGTCGATCCAATCCGCCTCGGCGCGCCCGGAAAATCCCTCGCCCGCGCCTTCCAGTTGACGGTCCATCGAGCCCCCGCCGAGCAGCGAGAACTCCCATGCTGGATCGGCATCCCAGCTCACACCTCCGCGCACCGACGCTCGGGAGATGCGGCTGTTCTGTCCTGTCACCGAGCGCAGCGGCGGTTGCGGGATCACGTCGGTGATCGGGATGGGACCTCCCGACCCGAGGTTGATCCGCAGCGATGCCTCCCGGTCGTGATAGTCCTGTCCCTCGGACTCAAGCAGCGCCTTCCATCCCGCCGCCAGCGACTGCTCCGCGCTGAAATCGAAACCGAGATCCGTTTTCCATTGCGGTTCGTACTGTGGAAGCGCACGCTCCGTGATTTCCGTGCGGCCGCGCGCAGCGACGATCCAGGCCGAGGAGCTTCGCAGCCAGCTCCCCGTGAACCCCAGCGAGCGAGTGTTCAATTCCTGGTGGTAGCGCATTCCCAGCGAATCGGCCTCCTGGGCGCTGGCTGCGGATGCGGCCAGAAGACCGGTGATCAAAAGAGGCTTCCACGCGGCTCGGCTCACGGCGAAGTCGTTTCTCCTGGAGTGACGGGTGTATAATGGATGCAGGCGCGCCGTACAGCATCCTGCGGAACGGTCCCACGCTCACGCACAAACGCTCTCCTCGATGTCGAGTCGATCAATGATAACGCCGGGAGCGAGGCAGTTATATCATGGCTTATGCATCGCTTTCCGCGACAGTCTCTTGTATCGTCCCCAAGCGCTATTTGTCATCCCCGGCTCTTCTTATCAGCCCCGGCTCCTCTTGTCATCCCCCGGCTTGACCGGGGGATCCATATCATCCGCCGCTGCGCCCGGCTGCCGAATCCGTCCCCTATTTCAAATACTTGAACAAAACCGAATTCGGCGGCAGCACGATCGTCGTCCGCTCATTCAGCGCTTTGCGGTACATCTCGAGCGTCCGGCTGAATTCGTAGAAATCCGGGTCCTGGTTGAACGCCTTGGCGTAGATCTTGGTCGCTTCTGCCTCCGCCATGCCACGGATCACCTGCGATTTCCGGTAGCTCTCCGCGAGCAGCACCTTCACCTCTTTGTCCGCTTGCGCACGGATTTTCAGCGCCGCCTCCTCGCCCTCGCTGCGGTAGAGATTGGCGATCCGGTGGCGCTCCGCCTGCATCCTGCGGAAAATCGCGTCCTCGTTCTCTTGCGGGAGATCCGTACGCTTGATCCGCACATCGAGCACTTCGATGCCGTAATCCTTGGCTTTTACGTTCGCCTCTTTGGTCACCGCCTCCATGATCATCTCGCGGTTCGCAGAGACGATGTCGTCGAGATTGTGCTGCCCCAGCTCCCGCAGCAGGTCGGAGTAGATGATATCGTCGAGACGAGCCTGGGCGCCCGGTTCTGTGCGAACGGTCTGGCGAAAGAGCAGTGGATTGACAATCCGCCACCGCGCGAACGCATCCACGACGAGGTTCTTCTTGTCCTGGGTGACGACGATGTTCGGCGGGCTGTCGTAGATCAACAGGCGCCGTTCGAATATCTCGATCGTCCGGAACGGCGGCGGCAGCTTGAAATGCAGGCCCGACTGTTCGATGACCTTAAGCGGCTTCCCGAATTCGAGCACCAGCGCTTGCTTTGTCTCGTCCACCTTGAACGTGATCAGACTCGCCAGGACCAAGAACACGACGACCGCTACGAAGAAGATTCGCACCGCTCTCATTTGGAACCTCCTTCCGTTTTCGCCTTGGGCTGCTCCTCGGTTTTCAGCAGGGATGAACCGATCACGTTGACGAGGTCGCTGCCCTTGTCGGTCTGGACGATGTATTTCTGCAGTCCCGGAAGCACCTGTTCCATCGTCTCAAGCAGCATCCGCTTTCGTGTCACTTCCGGCGCTCGTTTATAAGCCCTCATCACCGCCATGAAATTCTCCGCTTCGCCCTGCGAGCGTTTCACACGTTGGGCCGAGTCCGCTTCCGCCTCGAGTATCATTTGCGCCGCCTTGCCGCGCGCCTTCGGCACGTTCTCGTTGGCGTAACCCTGCGCCTCGTTGATCAGACGGGACTTGTCCTCCTTCGCCGACGCCACCTCACGGAAGGCCTCCGCAACCTCATCCGGCGGCAGCACGTCCTGGAGCTGCACCTGCGTCACCGTCACACCGCATTCGTAGCTGTCGAGGATCTCCTGCAGCATCTTCATCGACTCCGTCTGGATCAATCCCTTCCCGGTGGTCAGCGCCTCGTCGATCGTGTGCTGTCCGACAACCTGGCGGATCACCGCTTCGGTCGCGAGCCGTACCGTCGTCGGGACATCGCGAACCCGGAAAAGGTAGCGCACCGGGTCCTTGATCTTGTACTGCACGATCAGGTCCATATCCACAATGTTCAGGCTCCCGGTGAGCATCAGCGACTCTTCCGGCTTGTCGATGTACTTCCCGGTTTGACGGTTCATCCGAAAACCGATTTCGAAGCGCTTGATCTCGGTGATCCGCGGGCGGTCCACCCGCTCGATCGGCCACGGCAACCGGTAATTGAGCCCGGATTTTTCGATCCGAGTGTACTTGCCGAAGGTGCGAATGATGCCGACCTCGTCCGGACCGATGACGTGAATCCCGGTTGCCAGCCAGAGCAGGATCACCAGCGCAATTAACCAGAATCCGCTTCGCCGCAGTATCGCACCGATGTCCGGAACACGCATCGTATCGGTGCCGAACGCGACTGTCTTGTATGGAATTTTCATCGTCCCCCTCTCGCTGCTTTTGATGTTGACGATTGCTGGCAATGTACGTCGCGACGGGTCCCGGCGAAACGCTCCGGTGGATCGGCGTCCGATCTGAGCCCGCTTACTGGCGTCTCCGCTGGTTTTGGCGTCTTGTCTTCAGGCCACGCGGAGCTTGTCGCTGTCCCGCACGGCTTCTACCTTCCCCGAAATACACGGGCCAACGGGAGAGTTGCGATGAACAGGTCGATTAACTGGAAAAGCATCGGACCGGGCCTGCTTTGGGCCGCGGCGGCGATTGGTGTTTCCCACCTCGTGCAGTCTACACGGGCGGGCGCGGTGTACGGATACGCTCTGATCTGGGCGATTTTGTTCGCAAACCTGTTCAAATACCCGTTTTTCGAGTATGGACCCCGCTACGCCGCCGCCACCGGGGAAAGTCTGCTCGAGGGCTACCGGCGGCTCGGTAAAATCCCCATCGCCCTCTACGCGTTCGTCTCGATCGGAACCACGTTCACGATCATGGCGGCCGTCACCATCGTCACCGCTTCCATCGCCACCCAACTGGTCAGTCCGGCGCTCACCCCTTTGCAATATGCGGTGCTGATCCTCGCCTTCTCAGCGCTGGTCTTGTTCATCGGCAAGTATCCGGCGCTCGACAGTCTGATCAAGGCGATTATCGTCATTCTCACCATCTCCTCGGTCGCGGCCGTGCTGGTCGCCCTCGGACGTCCGGAGCGGCACGCGGCGGCGTTCGTTCCGCCCCGCCTCTGGACGATTACTGGCGTCAGCTTCCTCGTCGCGTTGATCGGCTGGATGCCCTCCGCCATCGACATTTCCGTCTGGCATTCGCTTTGGACCCTGGAGAGAGCAAAGCAGACCTCCCACCATCCCACCGTGCGCGAGGCGCTGCTGGATTTCAACATCGGCTATATCGGCACCGCGGTAATTGCCCTGTTCTTCCTCCTGCTGGGCGCGCTGGTGATGTATGGGACCGGTGAGAAGTTTTCGCCTTCCGGGCCCGGTTTCGCCGCCCAGTTTATCAGCCTCTACACCCGGACCTTGGGTACCTGGTCCCGCCCGATCATCCTGGTCGCGGCGTTTACCACCATGTTCAGCACCACTCTCACCTGCGCGGACGCTTTTCCGCGCGTGCTCCGCCGGCTGACCACCATCATCCTGCCGAAACAGTTCCCCGACGAAAAGCACAGCGGGCTCTACTGGGGATGGATGCTGATCGTCATGGCGGGCGCGATCCTGCTGCTGACGGTCCTTAAGGGCGGGCTGACGTTCATGGTGGACGTGGCGACTACGCTCTCGTTCCTCACGGCCCCGATCCTCGGCTACTTGAACCTGCGGGTCGTCACCTCCCGCGATATGCCGGGCGACGCGCGGCCGGGCCGGGCGATGCTCGTCCTCAGTTGGCTGGGGATCGTCGTCGGTACTGCCCTGGGGGTCGTCTACATCGTGTGGAGGTTCTTCTAATCGCCGCGCCAGCGCAGGAGCGCTTCTGATCCGTCCCTCAACCGCCCAACCTCAGCGCACTCGACGCGAACACATAACGGTTTTATATATGCTTCTTTGCATATTGGAGTTATTTGCCACGGCAAGGTAACCGACTGCTCGTTTGAGCAACACCACTATATTACCATTTAATAAATATTTAATAATTCTTCCTCAAATCCGGTCCACGCCTTTTACTTCTCATTTTGTGTTGGCTTTGTTGCGTTTATTTTCGTTTTTTCGAATTTCGTTGTATACTTGATCGAGCAGTCCATTCCTTCATGCGTAGAGTGACAATTCCACCCTCAATTGAATCCCCGGGACTTTTTCACCGGTTTTGGCCTCCCCTTTTCGTCGAGCGCAACGAACGTGCAGGTCGTTCGCACCACAATTGTCTCGTCCACTTTCCCCAGAATATCCATCGTAATGCTGGTGTTGCCGAGCCTCGGATTGCAGGCGAAAAACTGAATTATCTGGCCCACTTTCACCGGCAATTTGAAAATGATCTCGCTGAACCGGACCGTGACCACATGATTCTCGCCCGTGTACTTGCGGGCGAAAATCGCTGCGGACTCGTCCATCCAGCCCATCATGATCCCCCCGAAGAGGTTCCCGTGGGTGCCCACGTCCTTCGTCATGCACATCTTTGCGGTAATCGGGTATTCCTTTTCGTCAGGCATGGTTACGCACTCCTCTTAAAGTATTCCATCGAGGATTCCACCGTGAGAAGATACTGTGGCGCCGGCACGCGTCGGAAGCCCGCGATCCGGAAAGATGATTGCCTGAGCAGTGAACGCTCTCGGGGTCGATTGACCTCGAGGCAACGCGCCTCCTGGTCCCTTTCGTATCTTACGCACGCTTACAACGTCGCGAAACCCGAAACTTGCAAGGTCAACCAAAGCCATGAAAGCGGAATTCCAAGCTAAGAAAGTCAACGAAAACGTCTACTGGGTTGGCGTGATCGACTGGGAGCTGGCGGATTTTCACGGATATGCAACTCCGCAGGGCTCCACCTACAACGCTTTCCTCGTCCTCGACGAGAAAAACGTGTTGATCGACACCGTCAAGGCGCCCTACTACGACGAAATGATGAGCCGAATCCGTTCCGTTATCGATCCGGGGGAAATCGACATTATCGTTTCGAACCATTCGGAGATGGACCATAGCGGCGCGCTGCTCTCGACCTACAACGAGGTGCATCCGGAGGCGGTGTACGCGTCGCCAAAGGGCGTCGAGGCCCTGAAACGGCATTTGAAACCCGGTTTTGAGGTGCTTCCCGTTGCAGAGGGGCAGCAGCTTTCCATCGGCAAGGCGACGCTCACCTTCATGCTGTCCACGATGGTGCATTGGCCGGATAGCATGTTCACCCATTACGATCTCGACGGCGGCGTCCTGTTCAGCAACGACGCATTCGGCATGCATGTCGCCTCCACGGAACGTTGGGCGGACGAGCTCGACCCCGCGCGGATTCGCTTCGAGACGGCCAAGTACTACGCGAACATCCTCTGGCCGACGTCGAAAGCGGTGCTAAGCGTAATCAAGAAGCTGCGCGGTTCCGGCCTGCCCATCGCCACCCTCGCCCCCGATCACGGCCCTCTCTGGCGCAAGGACTTGGAAACCGTGCTCGGTTGGTATGACGGTTGGGCGTCCGGCAGCACCCGCGAGAACAAAGCGGTCATCCTGTTCGACACGATGTGGGGATCCACGGCGAAAATGGCGCGCGCGATCGCGGAAGGCTTGGGCGATGCGGGCTTGTCGGTGAAGGTGATGCCGATGAGCAAATCCCACCGCAGCGATGTCGCGACCGAATTGCTGGAGGCGTCGGCGTTCGTCGTCGGCACCCCCGCGCTCAACGCCGGCATCTTCCCCACCGTCGCGGATGTGCTCACCTATGTGAAGGGGCTGCGCCCGTCGAAACCGCCCATTCCGGGCGCGGCGTTCGGTTCCTTCGGCTGGAGTCCCGCGGTGCAGAAGAAGCTGGCCGAAGAGCTCGCCGCGATGGGCGTCGAGCTGGTCGAAGATCCGCTGCAGGTCAACTACGTCCCTGGATCGGACGACCTGGTGGCTTGCGTCGATTACGGCAGGAGAATCGCGGAAAAGGTGCTCGCGGAGCGGCTAGATTCGTAAACACGCACGCGGTCTCCGCCTTTTCGTATTCTGGCTACGATATCCAAAAAGCCTGCTGTTTTTCTGAACAGCAGGCTTTCTTTTTCAGTTCAGGACGGGATTACTTCTTTTAAGTTCCGTCAGGCCGTTAGCAAAGCAGAGACCTGACGGATATTCGCCACGGCGAGAGACTTACTTCTTGTCATCGTCCTCGTCGACAACCTCGTAGTCGGCCGTCTCCACATCGGGCTCATCCTTCTTTTCGCCCGCATCGCCTGTAGCGCCTTCCGATCCAGCCTGTGCACCCGCCTTCTGATAAAGCCGCGTCGAGACATCGGACCAGGTCTTGGTCAGATCTTCGTTGGCGGCCTTGATTTCGTCAAGCGTGCCGCTTTTCAGCGCCTGTTCGACCTTCTCGATCTTCTCCTCGATCGCTTTCCGATCCTCTTCCCCGATCTGCTCCTTCAGCTCCTCGAGTTGTTTGCGCGACTGGTGCGCACGGGCGTCGGCTTCGTTGCGGGTGTCGACCTCTTCGCGGCGTTTCTTGTCCTCGTCTGCGTGTTTCTTCGCCTCCTCCTTCATCTTTTCCACATCATTCTTGGAGAGGCCCGAGGACGCTTCGATTTTGATCGACTGTTCCTTGCCTGTCGCCTTGTCTTTCGCGCTTACCGAAAGGATTCCGTTCGCGTCGATGTCGAAGCTGACTTCGATCTGCGGGATTCCGCGCGGCGCCGGCGGAAT
>CAZIDZ010000061.1:1776-12883 GCA_964538455.1 uncultured bacterium | reverse complement strand
TCCTGCTCGCCATCATGGCCGTCTCTTGCGAGAAACCCACAGGGCCTTCCGACGAACCACCTGAAATCCATCACGAATGGAAGACAGTTCTGAATACACATACCTGGCCAACGAGCTTGATCGAAGTTCCTTCGCACCCGGGCACACTGCTGTTCACGGGAACCCAGGTGTTCCTCGATAGCTGTATCGGTGGGCTTTACCGTTCCACGGACTGGGGAGCAACGTGGACGGAGCTATACGATGGCATGGACTTCATCGGACCTTCCTATGTTGATGGAGATCCTCCCCGGGTTTACGCCACCACAGGCACAAAGTACAGATCCATGCTCCCGGTGCAATCCTTTGATGCGGGGCTCACCTGGTCAACAATTACACATACACTGCCAGCGCTTTACCCTTTTGAATCATTCTACCTCGTGTTTTCCCATCCTAAAGATCCCTCAGATATTATTCTGTTTTCGACATACTTGCCTGGTTCACTTAGTGGGCGCAATTGGCGCTCCTTCGATGGAGGGAAGAACTGGTCCCTGGATTCAACTTACTTTCTCAATAATTTCAACTTCATTAAACGTAATCCATATGATCCGAAGAATATAGTTGGCACTACATCTGGTTATTTCTTCCACTCATACGATAATGGAACCACATGGAATCAATTGTACTCATTTGGAACGAGATTGGGAAACATCCAGTTCATGGACGATGAAAGTCAGTGGATTCTCACGAACAACAACGATTCAATGTACGAGACATTCGATGGGGGTGAGACTTTTTCGGCGATTGGGGAAGGCCTACCCGAGGATGTCGAAATCGAGGAATTCGTCCTTTACAAAAATAATATCCTCGCGTTCATTCAGTTCCCAACCGGAGAAGACAAGCTTTTCCTTATGGATATGGATACAAAGGAATGGACGCAATGGACTGACAGAAGCTGGATAGGCGTTACGCACCTGGTGATGCGAGGGGAATACATATTTGTCGTAAATACATCGGAAAACAATGAATGTATAGTAGATAGGTATTAAAACATGATTAAGGAAGGTCTTACAGACAATACATACAGCATTCTCAGATTAACTAACTAAGGAGTATGTGTTCACTTGATAACTTTGTGGAGGTTTCTATGAATCCGGAAAAACGTTTAAGTAGCGTTCGCATTGCTGCAATTCTGTTTCTTCTTTTCTTGATCACTTTCTTTTTCACATCTGAAGTCGTCGGACAATCCACTGTAAACCGATCAATGATATGGAAAGGAAAGTCCATAAGGGTACGCGGATACGATCTAATGATTGAGTACGCCCCGGGATCCGAATCTGTAGCGAGAGAATATGCTCAAGCGAAAAATGCTGAAGTTATAAAAAAATTAGGGAGGACTAATACGATGGTCCTCCGGATGCCAACAGGAACTGATTTGGATAAAGCTGTCACAGAGGCTATGGAGATGGAAGGAATTATTGCCGCTTCGCCCGTGGTAGCGGGCGTACCGCTAACTACGCCAGTAGATTATTTCTACACCTCCGGTAAACAATGGCCATTGAAGAATACTGGGCAGGATCCTCCGGGTGGAATTTCAGGAGCCGATATCCATATAGAAGCCGCGTGGGCCTACACAACAGGTTCATCGAACGTGAGAATAGCCATACTCGATTCCGGAATTCCAATTGAATACGGTAGTCTGTCACATCCAGATCTGAATGGCAACCGATACGAGCTTTGTGAAGCCCCCTTTAAGAAAGGTGACAACAGCGACTTCAATGATTTGGTCGGTCACGGGACAATGGTTACAGGCATAGTGACTGCAAACTGGGGTTACGGAGGCGACTATGGAAAAATGGCTGGTGTAGTACAATACTCAAAAATATTAATCTATAAAGTTTATAGAGATGAGGATATAGAATGGGATCAAGGAGTCGCCTGGGTTTACCCAGATATTGTAATAGAAGAGATTGAAAACGCTGCTGACTATGACGCAAATATTATTCTTTGCGCAACCGGGTTCGCAGTTGAACCTGCAGGTTTGCGAGCCGCTGTACAATACGCTGCTTCATCACCTGCAAATGCAATCATAGTAGCAGCCTCTGGAGATTACGGAATCAATCACATTTATTATCCCGCTGCATTTGCCCCTTCGGAGAGCAATGTACTTTCTGTCGGTGCAACCGACATGAACGATCAGTGGGTATCCGCCTATTCGAATTACGGCACACAGCTATCCGTCGTCGCTCCTGGAGGTGGTATCGGCGATAGAGAAGAAGGGATTATCACATGCGTCCCTGAAAACGACGATTTTCTCTTTTATCATGGATATTCTACCTACGATTATTGGTCTGGTACTTCCTTATCCGCCGCACATGCGGCAGGTGTCGCGGCTCTAATACGGTCCCGTTTCCCTGATGCAACTGCTGCTCAAGTGAGAAATACCCTCCAATTATCCTCAGATGATCTTGGGCCCGCGGGATACGATCCGTGGTACGGATTTGGACGGATCAACGCTTTCAACGCGGTAGCCATGCCGGTTCGTGACGTGGAATTAACGGAAACCGCGCAACATCATCCACGCTTGAATTGGATCGCACCCGCTCACGCCTTGCCAATCGCCTATTACAGAATAAAGAAGAGGGCGCAGGGACTATCCGGCCAATGGACAACATATTATTATACAACAACCTCGACCAGTTGGACGGACGTGAACGTAACTATTGGGGGATCCCTGAGGATCAAATATTACGTTCAAGCAGTCGACGCGGTTGACTATCAGCATGGGGCGTGGGATGGACCGCATCTAGTCTGGTACGATGGCGGAATCGACTCACAGCCGGGACAAAAAGAACTGGAAATCAAGATTCTTCCAGAAGAGTTTGCATTAACATCCGTCTATCCTAATCCCTTTAATTCAAGCGCGACTATCGCTTTTAACCTCCCCGAGGTGGCTTCAGTTTCTGTTCAAGTCTATAATAGCGTCGGTCGTATTGTTGCAACCCTTGCCAGTGGAGAACTTCATGCAGGGCACCATACTCTGACTTGGAATGCGGATAATATTCCATCAGGCGTTTATTTCGTTCGCTGTGCCACTCTCGGGGAAGCATTTGTTCGAAAGATTACTTATGTCAAATAGAAGGGCCAATCTTCCGGTGCGGGGTCATCCTAGATGGCTCCGCATCGGAAGAGTTCTATAATTGTGATTTCTGTTTGTGGTTATAATTGTTTCCATTTTGGATCTTCCTCCAGCCGTTTCCCGAAGCTGACAACGTGATCATTTTTGTAACCGATGGCCTCGTAAAAGGCGATCACCTCCGCGTTGGACTCGCGGATCTGCAACTGGACCTTCGGCGCGCCCCGATCGAAAAGGTACGCCTCGACCGCGTCCATCATCATCCGGCCGTACCCCCTCCTCTGCCACCCCGGATCGACGGCGAGGTAGTTTACCCAGCCGCGGTGGCCGTCGTAGCCAGCCATCACCGATGCGACGATCCGCCCTTCAACTTCGGCGACAAGAAAACCCTCAGGCTGCTCCTTCAGCTTCCGTTCGATATCCCGCTGCGGATGGTTCCAGGGAACGATCAGTCCGCATTCTTTCCAAAGCTCGATCACCGCTTCGCTGTCCCGCACATCGAATTGACGTATCACCGGTTCGAGACTCATCACCTTACTCCTCGCGAACAGTATCGCCGAAACGTACAACGGGAAAAAGATATCGTAGAAAACCGCCTCTCGCGGGTGTCCTCCGGGGCGACGCAGCCACAGTTGGCACCGCGCGCTGATTCGAGTTACGTTGGGGGTGAGCCGGACGCCCTGCCGACACAATGCGGCCACCCGGAGCGTCCATGAGCACGCGAACCACAGGATTGGTGCTTCTTCTCGTTTCCCTCCTCTTCGGTTGCCGGACTCCCAGAAGTGAGAATCCGAGGATCACACGCAGTGAACTGATCGCCCACGTAAACGTTCTTGCCTCGGACAAAATGGCCGGACGCGCGGCGGGCAGCGCCGGTTTTGACAGCGCCGCCGCCTATGTTGCCCACCAGCTGAAGCTCGCGGGCGTGCTCCCGGGATCCCGTGACACCTTGGGCGAACCCTCCTATTTCCAGCCGGTTCCTCTGCTTTGCCTGGGCGAAAAAGGGAGCGCCCAACTGACCCTGACAACTCTTTTCGACACTCTGCGCCTGTCCACGGGCGGCGGCCTGCTGCTGGTGCACCCCGGTTCACGCCTCGCGCCTTTCACCGTCGCCGGCCTGCTGATGGATGCGGGCCACGGCATTCGCGGCGGCCCGGGAAAGGACGAACTCGCCATGGTGGACGTACCGGGGAAAATCCTGCTGCTCGACCTCTCAACTCCCGCCTCCTGGCGAAACGGCCTGCCGGACTCGCTGGACAAGCTGTACCGCAACCCGACCACGCGGCTGCGGATTCGTCTTGAAAACCTGAAGAGCGCCGCCGTCGTGCTGATTCCGGTCCATCCCGAAAGAGACCGGCTGTGGAAGTTCCTCTCGGCGACACGGTCGCTGCTCCCCGTGGTCGCAAGGGACCTGACCGGCTTCGATGACAATCCGACCCCCCATCCGGCTGTCTTCCTGGTGAACGCCGATTCCCTTTCCGACCTGCTCTCGCGTAGAGCGGCACCGGACTCCGAAACGGGACTGCGCCGTGGCGGAACGATCCCGGGGATCGAGGCTTCGGTCACGGTTGACGCCCCCGCAGTGCCTGTCTCTTCCGCGAATGTCCTCGGGCTGGTTCCCGGCTCCGATCCGGATCTCGCCGGGGAAGTAATTACGGCTACGGCCCACCTCGATCATCTGGGGGCTCATGGACTGCTCGTCTATCACGGTGCGAACGACAACGCCAGCGGGGTTTCCGCGCTGCTCGAAGTGGCCGAGGCGCTCGCCGCAAAACCGGTGAAGCGCAGCGTACTCTTCCTCTTCCCCACCGGCGAAGAGGCATCCTTCCTCGGGAGCAGCTACTGGATTCTGCACCCCACCGTGCCGCTTGAGCGCGTGATCGCCGAAATCAACCTTGACGAAGTGGGGAGAACACCGGCAACGCCGATCGGGTTCGCGGTGTTCGGCACGGACGATCTGAAGGCTGCGTTTACGCGTGCCACCGAGAACATGGTCGGCGTCACCATCTCCTGGCTGTCTCCGAATACAGGGGGATTCTATTTCTATAGAAGCGATCAGGTGATTCTCTACCGCGCGGGTATCCCGTCCGTGTTCCTGACAACCGGCGATTTCCCGGAATACCACACCCCCGCGGACACCCCCGACAAGATCGAGGGAACAGTTTTGCTGCAGAGCGCGAAAATCCTATCGTCGTTCCTTCGAGAGGCGGGAAACGCCGTCTCTCCAATAACAGCCCCAACAACAAAGCCCGGCGGAGAGCGCCGGGCTGAACAGGGACAGAAACAGAGTCGGTGAATCGTGGTTATTTCGCCCCGGTGTTTTTCGGATCGCTCTGCACGCCAGCCTTGGCGCCGTGCATCATCCCCGCCTGCATTCCCCAGTGAGCGTGCCCGCCGTACATCGCGGGCAGACCCGTCTTCATGAACAGCGGGAGCGAACGGTCCCCAAGGGCTACCTTCTGGTCATCCGTGAGCAGTTTCATCGCGTTTGCGACCGCCGTGTCGTTGAGCTTATTCAGATCGGTCTCAACCCCGACGATGTCAAATCTGATCTCTTTGACCCGGTTATAGTCCTGCGGCGTCGACCGCTGGAGCACCGCAAGATCTTCCTTGTCTTTCATCAGTTTCTGCACCAGCGGAAGCTGCTGTTTCCACAGCTCGGCACGGATATCGATTTCTTTCTCGATCTGCTTAGCTGTAAGTCCGAGGTCGAACAGGCCTTCCAGCGGTGTCGTCGCGTCGATTTCCAGCCCATTCACACTCGGAGGTGCCGCCGGCGCCGGATTCACCGGCGTGTCAATTGTAACCGGTTGAACACCTTGCATCATCATGCCCGTTCCTATCATCGTACCCTGCTGTTGTTCGGGTTGATTCGCGGGATTGGGATTCTGATGCTGGTCTTCGGCGAACGTTGCCGGTGCAAGCATTGCCACGGCAATGAGGATCGCGAGTGTCCGATTCATGGTTACCTCCCTCAAGTTCGAACGATTCCTGCACCTGAAACGGGTATCCGGGCAGGATCACTGGACTCGACCTTCCGCCCCTGACCCTTCCCGGGCGATCGTTCGCTGTGAACACGTTCAGCCGTTTTTGAAGTTCCCGGGGTTTCCGGGGAAAGGTCTCGCGACAGAGCAGAGGCGCAACGGCCCGGGAAAGCAGGTCTGTGGCCGCTGCCCCGCCTGCTCGGGAATGCCACAGCTTCGAAATGGGTCAGATCCAGTTGTCGATGCGGACGTAGTGGGGGAGCAGCTCGGCGATGATGTCCCGCGCCTTTTCCAGTTCCATCGAGTAGATGTGCAGATCGTGCAATCGCCCCTCGCTGTCGATCACATGTTTGCGCAGCGTCGCCTCGCGCCTCATTCCGATATTCCTCGCCAGACGGCGGGCCTCTTTGTGCATCCCTGTCAATTCGGCGTACAACTTCATGATTTTCAAATCTCCCGCCAAGCGGATCATCTCCTCGAGCAGCACGACCGCGATCCCGGTGCGGCGGACCTTGGGATCGGTTACGACCACAAGCCGCCCGGTGTGCCGCAGCCAACGCAGGGCACCGGGATACAGCGCGATGGAACCGACGATCTCATTCCCGTCCTTCCAGGCGACCATCCGGTGGACGCTCCGATCCCTGAGTTCTTCGTGAAGACGTCCCGGGTAGTCCGCATCGGCAACATCGCAGGGCAATTTCGCCAGTTCCCTCTCGTCCAGCGAACGAAGCCAGGCGACAAGGCGATCCACCTCGTCGGGATTCAGGGGGCGAATCTGCACCTCGAGCTTGTCACGCCAGGTTACCCATTTCGGGTGTGTCGTGGTGTGTGTCTCCATGGATCTCCCCTCCCTATTGGTAGTTCACCCTGAACCGCTTCGATTCGCAACAGGTCACGGGGGCATTGTAACGGTCAAAGCGGTGGCGGGATGCCGCGCAGGGACATTCGGGAAAAGGGCAGCGATTGCAGAACTGCGGGCACGATGGGACGAACGGCCTCACGGCATCCGTCACCTACAAGATAGGACATTGAACTTCCGCGGGCGCGGGAAATCCGCGGCGCTTAATCATCGGTGCTTGGGCGAGAGCAGGATTAGGCCGCAACGCTGGGGTTTGTTCCACTATGGGTCGGTGTGATCGTCCTTTAGGGGTCGATGCGTCAGGAGACAAACGCTTCCTCGGTGGCGCGAGCCCTGGCGAGTGCGGTTTGATAGTACTCCTCGGCAGCCTTGAAGCCCGGGTGTGCGAAAAGGTACTCACGAATCCCATCCTTCAGTTTTTCCTTCTCCTCGCTGGGTCCGCTGCGGATGCTCACGTCACGGTCGTCCGTTCGCATGAACTGAAGGCGTTCCTCGCAGGCCTTCGCCACCATCTCCTCGTCAACGTCCTGCAAGAGCGAGAAATGGGATTGGATCATCGCCAGCACCTGTTCCGGCCGATTCACCGTCATCTCGAATTCGACGACAAACATTCGATCGATGTGCTGCAGCGCGAAGCGGAAGTAATCGAGATAATCGCAAAGGGCCATCTCAGCGTAGAACTCGGTGCTTCTCCGTCTTCTGGCAGGGGTATGGCCGCGCCTGTAAATGGCATAGGAGGCGATCGCCTGACGTGGTTCACGGATCACCCAGAGCACGTTTGTGTTCAATTTCAGCGCCTTGCGCAGCGTGGCAACCATGTGAAAGTGGGAGGAGACGCGAAGCTCGGGGGCCGTCTTCTGAATCCAGAAGGAGGTGTATGTATTGCCGCTCCTGGGGTATCCCGCCACGTACAGTTGAGTCCGGCGGCTCGGCCACTCATGCCTTTTCGACTTCCCCCCGGCGAACGTACGGAAGGCTTCGTAAAGCGCCAACCACGAACGCATGATCGATCTGAGCGCGAGATAGAACCGTTCGCTGCCGCTGATTGCCATTTTCAGTCTCTACCGTTTCCGAATTTCGTGTGCGCAAGATAACAAGCGACGTGTACTCAAGGACCAGGCTTCTCGATAACAAGAACGAGGAACGGCCACAGGGGCACACCGATGTGCTTTTTGAACAGCACCTTTCCACCCGCGTTCACCAGCGCCGGAAAGACCTCCACCGACCGGCAGCCCATCGAGAGCCACTGGAGACGCCAGGCGACCGATTCGACCCCGTCCGCCAGCACCTTCAGCAGCGGATTCTCCGGGTCCGTGGAGTGCGCAATGCCGACCCGCCCGCCCGGTTTCGCCACGCGGTAAAGCTCGAGCGCCCCTTTTGCCGGGTCGTACAACGGGCACATGCTGTAGGTCGAGAGCACAACGTCGAAGCTGTTGTCGTCAAAGGGCAGCTTGGTCATGTCGCCGGTCTGGAAGTCCGCGTTGCCCTGGATCCCCGTCCGGGCGACTTTCTCGCGTGCGACGGCGAGCATCTGTTCGCTGAGATCGAAAAATGTCACGTGCCCGTCGCGTCCGGCCTTCCGCAGCGCCATCACCCCCGTCGAACCCGTTCCCGCCCCGCAGTCCAGCACGCGATCCCCCGGCTTGACCGCAAGATCGACGACCATCTTCCTGCCGCGCTGATCGGATTTCGCGGTGATCAGCCCATGCTGGAAATCGTAATGCCCGGCAACGCTCGCGTAAATCCTCTTCAACGTCTCGTTGGCCAAACCCTCTCTCATCGTCGCCTCCGCGTTGCACTCAGACGGTGAATATACCCCGCCGAAAACTGCCCTTGGGCGACGCAGGCTATTTAATCCTCTCCGCTGCGAGGGTGGTATATTGAGGTCGCTGGCTGTCCGGAACGCCAACGAGGGATGACCGATGCCGCGGCTGGGCTCACTTACCGGATTGACTGTGCTTTGCGCGCTTCTTTTCACACCGCTGGAAGCCGCCTTTGCGGGGGAGCACGTGGGCGACGCCAAAGAGGAAAAGGCCGTGTACTGCCGATTCCGCTGGGGCCAGGGCGGCTTCACCGACAACCGTTCCGATATCGGCAAGCTCGGCGGCGGGCAACTCACCCTGGATGTGAAACCGCGAGCGCTCCCGCTGGCGCTCTCGATCTCCGCCGAATACTACACCAACAGCGCCAATCCGACGCACCTTTACGAGATCGCGAGCATGACCGAGGTCAACCTGCTCTACATGACCTATCCATTTGGCAACAAACGCGTCAACGTTTTCGCGGGGGGCGGCGTCGGCAGCCTCGGCGTTCCGGCGAGCGAACTGGATCCCGACCATCTCGAACGAGCGCTCCTGGTGGACCTTGAGGCCGGGATCAACGTCCGCGCGTACCGGAAAATCGGTTTCTACGGGGTCGGAAAATACCTTTATTCAAGGAAGGACAAGGACGGCGCGGCATTCATCGACTTCAACGAGTTCATCGTCCTGCTCGGGCTCACCTTCAGCTTCCATTTGTAATCCCCGATATCGCCACTCAATGATTTGCTTGACTGGATTTCCCCCCAGATGTACGTTGGGGGACAAAATGATTGCTCTTTAACAAACAGCAACATCACAGCAATAGCGTAGTCGCCGGCGTGGCATCTCAAGGATGGGTCCGGCGGAGGGGGCTGTTACCGTAGGAGGGAATATGATGCGCAAAACTGCCGTGCTGTTCCTTCTTTTCAGCCTGCCGTTCGTGACGTTGACCGGTTGCAGCAAAAACAGCACCGGGCCAAGCGGCACCAACAACGGCGCTTCTATCGTCGGCTCCTGGGCGCCCGACAGCAGCTCCGAATACCTGATGGATTACCTGATCTTCACGGACGCGAACGAGTACTATGCCCTCGGGTCCGATGAGATGAACTGGCACACCCTCACAAGCGGCGCATACACCATCAGCGGCGCCACCCTCATGCTTGATACCCTGGCATTTCAATACGAACTGTCGAATGGCGGGAACGCGTTGACGCTTACGATGACGGGCCAACCAATCGCGTTCCACCGTGACGACAACGCTCCCGACCCGAACGACTGGGTGAGACCCCTCTCCATCACCTCATCCGTCGAATTGCCCTACGACCTCGGCTATTTCCCGGATATCACCTCCGATGGCACAAACCTGTGGATTCTCCACGGGGATAGTCAGGACATGGAAGCGATGAAAACAGACACGAACGGGGATTCGCTCGGTTCGGTGGCGATGCCCAGGAGCAGCGGGCTGGAATACTCCGGCGACCTGCTGTGGACGATCAACGAAGATCTCAGCAACATCATCCCCGCGTACCAGTTTTCAGGGGTCAGTCCTGAGAACGGGCAAGCCCTCAGCACGCTGCCGATTCTGGGCAGCGATACACTCAGTTTTACCAGCACTTTCATCGCGCGCCTGGCGGACGCGTTCTGGACGACGGACAACTTCCGTGATGTCCTGCTCCGGGTGGATGCCACGAGCGGCGAGATCACTGATGAATTTCCATTTCAATACGTCGAAGGTCTGACCGCGGCCGACGGAAAACTGATGGCATTCTATATGTATTCCATCGTCGAGGTCGATCCAGAGACAGGTCTGATCGTCGAGACCTACAGCATGCCCTGGGACGAGCTGCTTGCGCTGCTGCAAACGCTCCCGTCCTTCAACGGCCTCGCCTGGGACGGGACGAATTTCTACACGTTGAGTGGAGAGCTGTTCGGCGGTTCTTATTCGCTGGTGACGTTTTCGACGGCGCCGTAAAAGCTGCCAGCGTGGGCTCGACGGAGTACAACTCCGTGTAAATAACTGTCAGTCCAGCTTATTGAACGTCGTATTTGCGCAGACGGGGCAGGGCGGCAATGCGTCGCGGTCGCTGTCAAGTGTGATGATCTCGCCACACTGCGTGCACTGGTACCGGCCTTTCCCCGGCTTCTCGCCTGTCTTGTACATCGTTCCCCCCTTGAGTGCTGCAGAGTGAATTCTGCGTGACCGATGAGACAATATAGGGTGGCTCGATCCCGAACTGTCAGGGTGGGTTTCCAGTTGTCATCCGCCGACTTGATCGGGGGGTTCAGACTGCCGTCCTGCGCGTGCGATGGATTGCCCGGTCAAGCCGGGCAATGACACGTTGGGTGGCCCGGG
>CAZIDZ010000061.1:0-1676 GCA_964538455.1 uncultured bacterium | reverse complement strand
CGCGTGCGATGGATTGCCCGGTCAAGCCGGGCAATGACACGTTGGGTGGCCCGGGTGGTGCCGTCCTGACGGCATTACCCGGGTTTCACAATGTCATCCCCCGGCTTGATCGGGGGATCCAGACAGCCGTTCCACACCCGCCCTTTCTCTTCACATCCTGCCCATCCTGTGTATCCTGTTCCAAAGGTTGTCCTAAGGCTTCGGCAACCGGATCCAGATCGGCATGTGGTCGGTCAGGTCGAACTCGAACTTCTTCAGCAGCGCCTTCTGCTCCGTTTTCGTCAACTCCGCGTACCCCTTGCCGTGCAGCGCCCGCGCGAACAGCTCGACGAAATTCACCATCCCGTAATCGTAACCGTCCTTGCCGTTTTTCCCGGCGGATGCGTTCTGCTTATGATCAGGCAATCGCCTGTCCGTGTAGATCACCGCGATCTGGTCGAAGGTCTGGTTCATCCGCGCGTTGGTGCGGAAAAGGCCGCGGGTCGGGTGCTCGTCGAGGAAGGGGAAGTTGAACTTCGCCTGGGTGCTGCCGCGCACCTCCGCTTTGTTCAGCGACTTGAGGAAGGCCTCGATCCGTGGACGGTCGCTGGCCGGGTCGTCGAAGTCGAGGTTCATGTCGCCGAGCAGCAGGATGTTCGGGGTGTACATCCGTTTCGCCTGTTTCGCACGGTTGACCAGCCACGACACGAGCGCGTAGAACTCATCCGTCCGCTCCTTGACGCTGGTGCCGTAGAGCAGGTGCGCGGCGACCGCGAGGAAACGGTAGGGCTCGCTGTTCTTGCCGCCGCCGACCTCGAAGGAGGCGACCAGCGGCTGGCGGATGAAGGTGACGAAATGGGGCGACGGCACCGCCCGCGTCTTCTTCGGGTGCGCCTTGAGCCAGGCGGCGTGCTGATCGAACGCTTTCCGGAAATCGGCGCGGTGGTCGAATAGGCCGTTGAGTACGTGGCTGCGGTCGTAGGTGATGTCCGAGGCGATCTCGGTCCGTTTCACCCGCCGCCAGTTGAACAGGAAGGCGAGCCGTTCGGTGTTGCCCGACTCACCGGGGTAGGTGCCGGTGGTGTCGGAGACGACGAGGCCGTAGCTGGGGCCGAGCAGCGATTTCAGGTGACGGATGCCGCCGAGGTCGTCCTGCACCTCCTGGATCGCGATCAGGTCGAACCGCGAGACGATCCGCCGCAGCATCTCCCACGATCCCGCGCTCTTGCCCGCGACCTTGCCGATTTTGCGGATGTTGAACGTGCCGAGGACGACGGACTTGCGGTGCCGTTTCGGGAATCCGAGAGCGGCGTCGTGCTTGTCGAGAGTCGCGAAGATGGCAGACCACTCTTTCGCGGTGAACGAGCTGGCCATGTTGCCTCCGGATCAAATAGACTATCTAAAGAAGATACTCTCGGATTCTTGAAACTAATTAATATGTGTATATATTCTTAGACGAATTTTTTTCTTGGGCTGTTCTATTCAAGAGAATTTCCGATGATCAACAGGATAATAGAGCAATGGCTAGTATACTCGAACAACTGTACTACGCGGAAGTCACATAGCTCAAAAAGAGGTAAGTCATGATAGAATCTATAAAGATCGCAGAAAGAGCAACTTACGGGAGGGTCCCGGAATTAATGGATGGGCTTTCAAAGATAAATTTCCTTTTTGGCTTTAATGGATCAGGCAAAACG
>CAZIDZ010000060.1:11816-12905 GCA_964538455.1 uncultured bacterium | reverse complement strand
GGAGGGGGACCGCCGCGTTCACTACTGTGAGGCGCTGCTGGGGCCGGGTGGAGAGAAATGGCCGGAGAAGGTCACAGCGGAGGTGAACGCCACGCGGCGCAGACGGATCCTGCCCCACCACACCACCACACACCTGCTGCAAGCGGCGCTGCGGTCGATCCTCGGGAACCACGTAACCCAGGCGGGCTCGCTGGTCAGCCCGGAGAAGATGACCTTCGACTTCACCCACGTGGAGAAGGTGACGCCGGAGCAAATCGCCGAGGCGGAGGACTGGGTGAACGCCCGCATCCGCGAGGACTGGCCGGTGGTCGCCAAGCCGATGAAGCTGGACGAGGCGAAGAAGGCCGGGGCGATGGCGCTGTTCGGGGAGAAGTACGGCGAGGTGGTCCGTGCGATCCTGATCGGCAACAGCCTCGAGGACAAGGTCTCGATGGAGCTGTGCGGGGGAACGCATGTTTCGCGCACGGGCGAGATCGGCCTGTTCCGCATCGAGTCGGAAACCGGTGTTTCCGCAGGGGTGCGCCGAATGACCTGCACCGCCGGAGAGGCGGCGTGGGAGAAGGTGGTCGAGGAGCGCCGTGAACTGGAAAAGATCACCGACCTGGTTGCCAGCCGGGGTTCAACGCCGTCGGAGAAGCTGGAGAAGCTGCTCGAGGAGCAGAAGCGGCTGCACAAGGAGATCGAGCGGCTGAAACAGGCCGCCCTCGAGGGAGCAGTGGATTTCCTCGCCGATTGGGGCCGCGAGATCAAAGCCGGGAAAGCAAAAGGGCTGCTGGTCAGCGGTGTGTACGACATCGCCACGGACCGTGACGCGCTCCAGGCCGCCGGCGACAAGATCGCCGCGGAGCTGAAAAAGGCCGGGAAAGAGGGGATCGGCCTCGTGGGCGCGCCGATCGACGAGACCTTCATGTTTGTCTGCGTGGTGACGGCGGGGATGGTCAAAGCGGGCGTCCAGGCGGGCAAGCTGGTGGGCCATGTCGCGCAAAAGGCGGGTGGCGGCGGCGGCGGCAAGCCGGAGTTCGCCACGGCGGGCAGCAAGTATGTGGACAAAGCGCGAAGCCTGCTGGCGGACAAGGCGCAGGTGGACAA
>CAZIDZ010000060.1:0-11716 GCA_964538455.1 uncultured bacterium | reverse complement strand
CAAGCCACCCGGGCCACCCGCCCGGAGGATTGTAGATCTCTTGCAAACGAGCCACAATTTCGGAACAGGATTTCCTTCAGATCTCCGCGGCGCTAAGGAACTGACGGAACAATAATTGGCCCTGTTGACTTGTCCAACAGGGTTTATTTGTGTTCACGAGAAACCCGGGTGGTCAAGCCACCCGGGCCACACTTCCCAGTGGGATGCCCAAGTCTCACAACACCGCGGATTCCCCGGTCAAGCCGGGCGATGACGAAAAGTGAAATCCGATCCTAAATCCACGGTGCCACAGGCAATAGTTCGTGTACTTAGGTGCACGCAACAGTCGGGCCGCACTTCGGGTTATTCTCCGTCAGGCTCCATTACCAGCAATTGCAACGCGGGATCGTACTTGTAGTTGTAGGCGAGGCCGTAATACCGGGAGCCGTCGTACGCCAATCCCTGAATGGATTCATTCGGTATGTCCAGCGTTTCCCGGACTTTTGAAGAGTCCGTATCGATCAGTGTGATCGATCCTCCGAGGCTGCCATACAGCTTGCCATCCACCGTGGTCAGATCGTCGAATCCCCGGAGCTGCACCTGTCGAAGCGTATCGCCCGTTGCCAGGTCGAACTGGAGCAGGGGTGCTCTGCCGAAATTCACGAAACCCCACACAGTTCCATTATCGTAGGTAAGGGGATTGAGCGGCCCCTCCATCCCCACAAGATCGACCCGCGAGAGGGAATCGCCCGTAACCGGGTCCAGTTCGAGAACGTAGCCGTCATGGCAGGTCCAGAGGGAACCGTCCCCGTACCCGGCGGCGTAGCCGATTTGCGTGCCCGAGAAAGTGGTGACGGAATCGCCGTCCGTGGTCACCTTCAGGATGTGGGAGCCGATTTCACCGCTGACGTAGTACAGGATGTACACGTTGGAATCGTCGGCGGTGATGGTGTTGTACCAGTAAATGAACGAATAGGGCAGCGGGACTCTGCGGATGATTCTCATATTCGTCACCCACGTATCCCCAACCGTCTCGTCCGGCGATCGCTGGTAGAACGTGGTGTCACCCGGTTCGGAAAAGAGATAGAGATCGTTGCCTTGATTCTTAACCTCGTATCCGAACACGACCCCGCTCATCTCAAGAACGTCTCCCGCCAACTGGTAATACCCGGAATAGCGCCTGTGGAAGTTGATGTCATTTTCGTAAAGGTTGTAATACACACCGTTTTCCTTGAGCACCGTGTATTTAAGATCGGAAGGACGGTTTCCCGGCGGGATGAATTTCCAGGCTCCGACGAGGTCCGGTGTTTCCTCACCGGAGGTGGAGTCATTGGTGTTCTCGCAGGCAACAAAGAAAAAGAGGGATGCCGTCAGCAGCACGGCGAAAGGAATCAGGCGTTTCATTCCGTTATTCTCCCTTAGATTGACGTTGTTCATACATATTGAAAATATCGCACCCTCGGACAGAAATCAATCTCGTCGTGAAAACAGGCGGCCAGTGCCGGTCGTGGCATCGGTCGTCAGCACGGTGGATGGTTTGCAGGCAACGTTGACGTGCGAAAAACCAGCCGTCTCCCCACGTCTCCCGGGAGACGCGTGCGAGTTTGGAGGTTGCGCCGCTCCCGTCTATATTTACGGGCTGTTGAAACGAAACGAGCATTTTGGAGTGAATCATGGCACGCCGTTGTCAGGTGACGGGCAAAGGTCCACGGACCGGCCACAACATCAGCCACGCCCATAACCTCACCAAGCGTCGCTGGCTGCCGAATCTGCAGACCAAGCGTTTTTACATCCCCGAGGAGGGACGGTGGGTGAAACTCCGTGTCTCCGCGAACGCGATGAAGACCATCGACAAGAAGGGGATCGGCGCGGTGGTGCGTGAATTGCGCGCACAAGGACAGAAGATCTGACGGGATGTGCACCCGTGAGCTGTTTATCCGTGAATGAACAACCCGCCTCCGGCGGGTTTTTTCGTGGAACGGAGCATAAGAGATGATACACGAACTGCGGCATTTACGCGAGCTGCTGCGGCAACTCGAAATCATGGAGGCGAAGACGAACGCCCGGTTTGTCCGGGACCTCGCGTCGCTCCACGGGACCGAGCCGGTTGTTGAAGCTGTCGGCGATTCCGCGTGGATACTGCATGACAACGGCCCGAGCGGACCGTTCCGTGGCCTGCAGGGGAACGCGACACCTGAGGAACTGGGGACGGAGATGGTCGCCGGAGTATTGAGCCGGTTGCGGGAACTTGACGACGCCCAGATCCTGCTCAACCCTGCGGTGAACGGTTCCCTGGCGGCGTTTGCCCTCGACGAGGGGTGGACGATCGGCGAAATCCATCTCGCCTACCTTTACGACCTCGACGAAATCTCAACTTTGCCCCTGCCGCCGGGCGGCATCGAGATTGTCGGGCAAGAAGATATGGGGGAGGGCGAGATGCTCGCGGCGGCGGCGCGCTGCCACCTGAACCTCGAACGGGATCCCCGGGAGGAGGAGCTGAGGATCGGGCGGGCTTTCGCGATGAATCCGGAGATCCACTCATTTGTCGCTCTCGCGGAAGGGCAAATCGCCGGGACGGCTTTCGTTCACGGGGAGGGTGACCTCGCGTCGCTCCGAGGCGCCTGCACGGCGCCGCAGTTTCGCCGCAAGGGCGTGCAACGTGCGTTGATCCTGGCGCGGCTGGAATGGGCTCGGGATCGTGGACACCGATATGGGTTTCTCGGGAGTCCACTCGGGGGAGCTACGGCGCGCAACGCGGAGCGGCTCGGCTTCATGCTTGGCGGGACGCGCGTCTTTCTGAGGAGAGCGCCCGGTGAGGTGAAGGCCGGCAGGTGATTTCCTAACCAGGCGGCCGTGGTCTACTCCGCAGCCGACAGGGACTCTGTGGGCTTTCTTTCACAGATGTGATGGAAAACCTGGTATGTTGGCGTGAGGTGCGTGATCGGATTTTGAAACGCAGAATTTTACTGTTTGATTTTTTGTAAGTTGCTTCGTGCGTGGAGAGTTGGCACAGGCGTTGCAACTTTCCTGTTCGCGCGGCGGGCGAAGTGTCGCGTGAAAGGAGGCAACCATGATGCGATCATTCCAACTTCAGCGGCTGATGGTGACGGTTCTCGCCGTGTTCACCTGGCTGGTGATCATCGCCCTGTTTACAATACCCGTGCATTGAGTCACGGTTGATGCTGTTCGCGATAATTTCTGGATTAGTGCAGAGAGTGAAGAAGGAGCGTACGATGAAGGCATGGAAACGGGTGGTTGTGCTGGCGATTATCACCGCCACGCTTGTTCCCACGATGGCACTGGCGCGGAAAAGCCAGGAGGACTACGAGTGGAAAACCTGGCGGACACGGCGTAGTTACGCAGGATTCAACGGTTTTGGCGGGTTTTTCTTCGGTGGTCAGCTGTACACGTCGAACGCGCTATCGAATCTGGCCGACCAGATGGGAGTCAGCGGGATGAAGGACAACATGGTTGGTTTTGGCGGCTGGGGAATGGCGCATATCGGGGGCGGCTGGCGCATCGGCGGGCTCGGCTATGGATATATGACCAAGGCTACGGGGGTGTACACCGACCCGACGACCAGCGAACGGTACAACCGGCGCGTCCAGCTCGACATCGGCGGGGGCGGCTTTGTGATTGAATACTCGCCGTGGATGATCGGCCCGGTGAATTTCGGCATCGGTTCCGTACTCGGCTGGGGAAGTGCCACACTGACGCTCCATCAGGATAGCGGAGCATTCACCTGGAATGATCTGGCGAATCAGTATGTGGGAGAGTCTGTAGCCAGCGAAAACATTTCGACGGAGATTTTACAGAATTTTGCCTTTGCCGACCCATACGTGACCACCCGTGTCCACCTGCTGGATTGGATGGCGTTCAGCGCGACAGTCGGCTACCACCTTGATACGCTACAGTCCGCCCGCTGGCAGTTCGCGACCAACGACCTTTCCGGGAACGGGCCCGACCTGGACATGAACCAACTGTTCATTCGTGTGGGTCTCGTTTTCGGGGGATGATGCGCAAGTATTTCAGAGACGCGATCGCGTAATCACGCCCGGTTTCCCGTCAGCTGCGGGGACCGGGCGCTGCTTTTTACGGGAAAAAGGAAAAAGACTCTTCCCGGGCCGCGCTGTAAGCGCTTTCAGCGCAGCGCGGAACTATAGATGAGGTGAACCAGCACCCGCCCTATCTGCTCGAGCGATTCGGGACTGCAGGCGGCGGGGACATCCTGCAGCGTGTGCCAATAGGGATAATCAAAGTCAATCAGATCCACCATTGGAATTCCCGCCTTGAGCAACGGAACGTGATCGTCATACACCGCCTGCCCGAGGCTCGGGTCGAAGGCCCATGCGTCCGTTTCCGCCGCCAGCTCGAAGATCATGTCCGTCCACTTTGAGGCGTAGGAGACGCTGAAGTACTCCTTCTGAATGTGCAGGTCGGAGTCGCCGATCATATCGAGCAGGACCCCGCCGCGGGGTGCGGGACCCGAATAGTTGAGAGCGTAGTACTGGCTTCCCAACGCCCAGCTCGCGTCGCTCCCGCCGATTCCCGCGTCCTCCAGGTCGAAAAGAACAATCTCTACAGTTACCGGGGCAGGATTTTCGGAGAAGAGACGGGCCAGCTCGAGCAGAACCGCGACACCGGAAGCGCCGTCGTTTGCCCCGGGCACTGGAATGGCCCGATTGGCGGAGTCCGGGTCCTCGTCTGCCCAGGGGCGCGAGTCGTAGTGAGCGCAGAGCAGGAGTTCCGGCGCGCCCTCACCGAAACGGGCGATGACATTCTCGCCCTTGACCTGCCGGGTGGGTGATGCGAGGGATGGCTGCGTATGAATTGTTGCCGGAAACGTCTGCAGGTGAACCTGCGCGCCGGCCCTTTCGAACCAGTCTCTGTACATCGCCACGGCCTGAGCGTGGGCATCCGATTCGGCGACACGCGGACCGAGGGCAACCTGCCGGTAGAGGAAAGTGAACGCGGACTGACCGTCGAATTCGGGGAGCTGCTGTGCCCGCGAAGGAAACGCCACAAGCAGAAACATCAAGACGGGGAGATGGCGCGCGAGAATCCTTCGCACCCCACAAAATGTCAATTGTGAAGCCAATATAATCCCTCTACGTCTTTCCGTGGCGTTTCATGATTTCGCGCCAGTCCGCCTCGTCCAACTCCTCACTCTCGTCGATCAGCATCACCGGGATACCGTCATCGATACGGTACCGGCGTCGGGTGGCCGGATCCGTGCTGACGAGGGTGTCCCCATCCTCAACGAGAGGCGCGTGGCTGACCGGGCAGACGAGGATTTCGAGCAGTCGTGGATCGAGAGGCATCGTTCAGTCCTCCAGCTTTGGCGGCGTGCCCTTTTCACGAAGGAATCCGGCAAGCCAGCGCATTCTTCGCACAACAGTCTCCAGTCCCAGAGCGGCGAGCAACTCGAACAGACTCGGTCCCACTCCCTGACCAGATACCGCGAGCCGTGTGGAGTGGATCAGGAGACCGGGGTTGATCGCTTTCTCCTCTGCGAGTCCACGAAGCATGTTTTCAATCGATTCCGTGGACGGAGCCTCGAGCTTTTCGAAACGCGCGGCAAGCTCCTCGAGCAGCTCGGGGGTCTGAGGATCCTTCAGCCGTTTCTTCGCGGCCTTGACGTCGACAAGCGTTGTCGGGTCACTGAAGAAATAAAATCCGTAATTGAGGATGTCTTCCGGGAATCGCGCTCGGCTCTTAAGCATGGAGATGGCAACCGGGAGCATCGGGCGCGATGACTCCGGCAGACTGCCGCCGGCCACACGCCGGTCGAACTCAGCTTGCAGCAAAGACTGAATCTCGCCGTCCGGCTTCCGCGACAAGAACTCCCCGTTCACCCATTCGAGCTTCTGTTCGTCGAACACCGCGGACTTTGGGTTGATCCCGGACAGGTCAAACGCGTCGATCAACTCCTCGAGTGTCAGGTTCTCCCGTTCGTCCTTCGGGTTCCAGCCGAGCATCGCGAGGAAGCTGACCACCGCCTCGGGCAGGTACCCGCGCTTCCGGTACTCGCTGATCGCCGTGGCTCCGTGACGCTTGGAAAGCCGCTTTTTATCGGGACCGAGGATCAGCGGGACGTGGGCAAATTGCGGCGGGTTCCAGTTTAATGCATTGTAGATCATGATCTGCTTCGGAGTGTTGGTGATATGGTCGTCCCCGCGCAACACGTAGGTCACACCCATCTCGTGGTCGTCCGCGACAACCGCCATCATGTAGGTCGGCGTCCCATCGGTGCGTTGCAGAATGAAATCGTCCACCGAGAAATTAGGAGTCACCACTTCGCCGTGGACACCGTCCGGATACCGCGTTTCTCCCTCTGGCACCTTGAGACGGATCGCGAAGGACTCTCCGGCGTCAGCCCGGCGCTGGGATTGCGCAGGGTCCAGATCCCGGTCCGGGCTGCGAAAGGCATTCTCCTCTCCGGCCTGCATCGCTTTCTCTTTCAACTCCTTCGCCTGTTCCACCGTGAGGAAACAGCGGAACGCGGAGCCGTTTTCGAGCATCGTACGGACAGCGGTCCGGTGAGCGTCCAGCCGCGTGGACTGGTGGAGCGGTTTTTCGTCCGCGTGAAGCCCCAACCAGGCCATCGAATCGATGATCTCCCGCTCGTACTCAGGTTTGGATCGCTCGCGGTCGGTGTCCTCGATGCGCAGCAAAAAGGTGCCGCCGTGCTTTTTTGCGAGCAGGTAGTTGAAGATCGCGGTTCGCGCACCGCCGATGTGCAGGTTTCCCGTGGGACTGGGGGCGAAACGGACTCGAAGTGTGCCGCTCATGTTTGTTTTCCGGTTGCACAATGATAGGGCGCAGCGGCCCGGTAGTCGCACGGAAAATAAGGGCGTGACGGGTCATGTGCCACCACGAAAACAGGACTCCCGTCTTTGAAGCGGAAAAGCGATATCGCAGTGGCATAAACCGGGCAAAGTCGGAACGGCGCCCCTACTTTGTCATGGAGCCGCTGGACCGGATCAGGGGAAAAGGACGACGCAGCCAAAATTCCGGAAGAGATGCGCCTGCGAAACCCGAAGGTCAGCCGCAGGAATTCACTCAACGGTGAGGGAGACATGAAAACAGTATACCTGACAGTCGTGCTGTTATTCATCCTGCTTTTCGCCGTTCACATTGTCCTGACCCCGAGGATCTATGCTTCGCTGAGCGTACCAGCCATGTGGTTCGCGGGAACCGGGCTGATGGGCGTTTTTCTCGGACTGCTCAACATCGCCTACATTCGCGACGGCTCTCCAGACGGGATGAAGACAGTGATGGTGATCGCATCCAACGTCGTCGCGCTGGCGTTTTTCCTGTTGGGAGCGTTGCTGTTGGGCGAGGTTCAGGCGTGGATCGCAGTGACACTCTGTACCGGACAGATGGCGTTCTCGTTTCTCTACCGGCCGGGCGGCGGATACCGGAAGGAAGTGGAGCCGACCTGATTCCCAGACGTTTCTATTATACAACTGCTGATCGGAGGAGAGGATGATGACTAGAGCATACGGCTTGTTCAGCGCATTGATCATATTTGTCGCGGTGCTGAACATCGTGATGATCGGCCGGTTGTTTAACGGCCTCTCGGCGCCGGCGCTGTGGTTCATAGGCACCAATTTCATGGGGATGTTGCTCGGCCTGCTAAACTTTTTCCGGATTCGGGCGAACAAGCGCGACTGGTTCATCACGTGGAAGTCGATCGCCGCGAACGCCGTCTGTCTCGCTTTCTACATCCTACTTGCCGCGCGCTTGAGCACCGGCCGGACGTGGACCGTCGCCGCAGTGGCCGCCCTGCTGCTGATCACGTCAATTCTTTGGAAACCATCCGAGGAGAAATCGGAATGACACCGGGACGGGTGTTCCTGCTGATTACAACAGGTTGGTTGATCCTCGCTGTGATTTTCATTGTCGGTTTCGGAGAGTGGCGAGATACATGGGGTTCCACACAAGCGGAAATCGGCATGCCCCTGCCGGGTGACTCGTTGATCGAAGAGCCGACCGCACGCACCACACGCGCCATTACAATCAACGCACCTCGAGAAAAGATTTGGCCCTGGATTGTGCAGATCGGTCAGCGTCGGGGTGGCTTCTACACTCACACCGCGTTCGAAGACATCTTTCGACTGAAGATCCGTAACGCGTGGAAGATTGTCCCCGAATGGCAGAATCGGAAAGTGGGCGATCTCGTATACCTGGCACCGGAATCGGAAGGCCTGATGAAGGTGGTCGAGTTGATCCCTGACAGCGCGCTTGTCCTCGTCTCGGCGGATCCTGTTTCCGGAGAGTTATCCCTGCCCGAGACGGGCGTGGATTGGTGCTTCGTCTGGGCGCTGACCGTACATCCGGGTCCGCATCCCGGAACATCCAGGCTGGTAACCCGGGAGACATTCTTTTCTAGGGACGAGAGAAGAATTCTAGGCAATCTCTTTGGTGTAGCCTCCTGGGTGATGGAATCGGGGACGCTCAAGGGGATCAAGATCCGCGCGGAGCTGCTGGGTGCTACGCTCGCGAAAGAAGCCGCCCGGCATTGATTGAACCAGCGTCGGAAGAGCAATTACCCCACATTTCATCAATGATGGCAAGAAAAACGGCGCAGTGCGAATAATGCGAAACAGGCATCGCGTAGGGCAAGAAACTGAGGATCAGAAGGGAAGTTTCTGCAGCAGGTCCTTGAATTCCGCGAGGATCATCGCGGTCGCACCCCACACCTTGTGTCCTTCAAGCATGAAGTAGGGTATTGCTCTTTCCTGCCGGTTGAAGGTGCGCATCTCGCTTCGCTGGTTCGCGGGGCTGACGAGCTCGTCCAGACTCGGCAGGAGCACAGCCTGCACCTCGCTTGGCTGGATCGTGAAGCGAGGCGTTTCACTCACCGTAGCGACGACGGCCGTCGCGGTATAGCCGCTGACGGGAATCGGCAGGGGAGTCAGCGCACCGAGGACGTCAAGGCTCTCCGGCGAAAGCCCCACTTCCTCGTTCGCTTCACGGATCGCTCCCTGTTCCACCGATTCGCCCGGCTCGAGTCGTCCGCCTGGGAGGCTTATCTGTCCGCCGTGCGGGAATCCGTCGTCAACCCGATGGATCAGCGGAAAATGCCAGGCTCCGACGCGCGGGAAGAGAGCGATGAGCACACCGGCGGGAGTCAGCTCGTTTGGCTGTTCGGCAAGCCGTCCGCTGGGAGCCATGTCAAATTGCGCACCTCGCCCGGGAAGCCCGTTGCCGAGGGCTTCGCGGAGACCAGCGATGAATCTTTCGTCGAGCGGGTACTTGGACTGCATCAGTCCCGTCCTTTCACATGCAACACAAAGGTAGGGGAGGAGGCCTGGATCGGGGAGGAAGGGTATTCACTCCCGAGAGACACTCGGTAACACGGTCAACGTACAGGTCCGCGATTGCTTGTGACGCGAAAAAAGCCCGGAGGGAAATTCCTCCGGGTCAAGTGGAGAGGTGCCCGTTTCCGGGCGGAAGTGGTCTGTTCAGTTCAGCGGCGTCAGCGTGAAATTCACAGGGGTCTCGACGCCTGTCCCAACCTGCACACCCGCCACCGAGGAAGTGTCATAGCCATCCTTAGTCGCGTAGAGGTCGTAGCCGGTCGGCAACAGTCCGAGCAGCGTGTACGCACCGCTCTCATCGGTTGAGGTGTTGGCGACCACGGTGTCGGTTTCAGCCCAAATTTGGGCATCCGCCAGCGCCACATCCCCTGTGTCCGAAACCATCCCGACGATGCTTCCGGTGCTGTTCAGGTTAACCCCGCGGAGCACGGGTTTGAAGTTGAATCCGTGGATTCCTGCGGGAGTTTCGGGATTTCCCTGAAGCACGAAGGATTGGGAAACGTCCACGTCGATCAGCAGAATCCCGCCGAGCGCGGGATTGTTGGTGCTGTCCTCGACAACGACGACCGCCGGGTCCACCATCAGCTTCAATCCGCTGCTGGAACCGCTCGGCACCTTCAGCGCGTATTCGCTACCGTCTGTCAAAGTGACCGAAGCGGAATCCACGAAGAAACGGAACTGATTGTAGCTTCCGGCCGGGACCTGGGTTTCCGCGAGGGTCGCGGTCACACCGTTCTGCAGGTCGAGCAGGTTGATCGTCGTATCCGGTCCGTCGTACAACGTGACGAAACTCGTGTCCGAATCAGATTCCCGCCGGCCGGTGACTTTCGTCACTTTCACATTCGCCGAGGCCAGGATGCTGAACGGGAACGGGCTGTCGGAAAGAAGCACGCTCATCGTTCCGGAGCCGGTGCCATTGCCTTCCGTCGCGTTGGTCCCGTTGTCAGATCCGCAGCCGGCGATCATGCCAACCGTGAGGATCGCGACGATCGCGAGGGGTAGATAGAATTTCCTCATAAGAACTCCCATCGGAAAAAGTTGGATGTTTCTACTGGCGCGATACCCCCCTGAAAACAGCCGTGCGGGTAGCTGGAAGTAAGCGTAGTCAGGCCGGGGTGGACTCTCTGTGAGCGGTATCACAAACGGGTATAGAGCGGGGCCGGATCGCCTCGTTTGGCGAATTCGCTGTTTGCAAAATCACCGGGGATTGGCTGTCCGAGAAGGGTTGGTTGGGGCGTTTGCGGGGTCGCCGCTGCGGGGGAGGGCAGGGCATCCGGAGCGCAGCTGGAGAGATCAGGCTTTCCGATCGACGTTGAATGTCTTGTTGAACCTTTGCAGGAACTGGCGGAAGTACTCGCGGATAGACTCCTCGGCGCGCTCATGACGTGGGATGTCCTTCGCGCCAACCATGTCGTGCCGTGCGTCCACCGGGTTGCGCGGAGGGGCGGTCGTGAGCAAGTAATTCTTCATATGTACGGGTTCAGGCTTCATCGTGACACTCGCATGCTGCGTCTGTCTCCCGGGCACACTCCTCCTGCAATCTCTATCGGCTCTTTTCGCGGAATGCTGAAGCGGATGTACAATCAGGCGCGTGCCGGCTATTGTTCTTCGTAGAAAAAAACCTGCTCGATCGGCAGCCCGAAAACGCGTGAGATCTTGAACGCGAGCTGGATCGACGGCTGGTACTTGCCCGCTTCCAGCGCGATGATCGTCTGGCGCGAACAGCCGACACGGTTCGCGAGTTGCTGCTGAGTCATTTCGCCGTGTTCGAAACGGAGCCGCCGGATGACGTTGGTGACACGGTCACTCGCCATAGACGTTCATCCTCCAGTACCCGTAGAGCACCCCGGCCGACCAGCTCAGGAAGTAGAAGAGCGCATTCGTCCAGAAGATCAGGTTTGCGTATTCAACCGGGATCGCGTGCCGCGCCCAGTAGCCTTCGGTGAGCGCGATCGACCAAATGGCGCTGAGCACGAGCAGCGTTGCTCCCTGGAACGCCGGTGCTCCGCGGAGGATCCGGCGGTCGCGTTCGTCGGCGATCAGCCGTTTCGTCACGCGCAGCGAACCGAGCGGAATCACCAGCGCGCCGTCAATCAGCAGCGCCGCGATCACGATCAGGGTGAACAGGTGGCGCAGCGAGTCCACCTCGGACATCGCGGCGACGCCGTGACGGAGGTAGAGGATCGCCACGGCGATGATCGCGGCGAGGGTGACCAGCAGGCTCAGCAGCGCCCGCCGCTGGATCGGAGAGGCCGGAATCTTGACAGCGTCCCCCTCGCTGCGTTCGGCGAGCTGCACCTTGCGGTACCGGCAAATCGAGAGCGCCGCCAATGTCCCCGCGGTCACTGACAGGATCAGCACGCCCAGCAGTACGACTCCCTTCCAGATGTTCATCTTCCCCCTCCGCGATA
>CAZIDZ010000059.1:0-13213 GCA_964538455.1 uncultured bacterium | reverse complement strand
CTTCGTCCGCTTGCCCTTGTCGACGTTGATGAAAATCCACGCCGCCATTTTGCCCGGGTTGATCTCCTGATCCGGGTCGAAGTAATCCTCGTCGAAATCGTAGCGGCTGCTGGTGTCTTCGGCGCTGCGCCGGTCCTTCTGCTGGACGAGGGCGGTGAACCAATTGTCCCACTCCTTCATGTGCGAGGGGCGCAGATCCACCCACCCCTTGTCGCACCACGAATCGAGCGCTTCCGGGGTAATTTCGAACTCCTTCTGCACCGGGTGGTGCGGAATCAGCAGCTTCGGACCGCGAAGCATCGTTTTCCCATCCGGCAGCAGAATCGGTATTCCCACACTGAGGATCGCGCTGCGCAGTTTCGGGTTCTTTTCGAGCACTTCGACCGCCGCCTTGCCCATTTCTTCCGGCGCCGCTTCGACCGCCTTGCGCATCGACATAAAGGCGTGGCGGAGCAGGTTCGCTTCGTGCAGCAGTTTCGTCAGGCGCGGAGGCCCGAGCAGCTCAAACGCCACCGACTCGTCCAGATCCATCCCCTCGGCCTGAGAGCGCTTCATCATCTGGCGCAGCTTGTTCATCGCCACCTGCCGCAGCACACCCGCCCGGTAGCTCGGTTCCATCACCGCGCCGTCGAGCGCGCCTATCACGTCGTGCCCGGACGACCCGCCCATGATCTCCCAGACGACATGTTGCGCGATCTCCTCGGGGGTGACGAATTCCATCTGCCCGACTTCGGTGATCGCGGTGAACTCGCCCTCGGAGAAGATTCCGTTCTCGCCGGTGTCGATGAAAACCGAGCGCAGGGTGTCGTTCTTCAGCTCCCACGGCCCCTCTTCCGGGTCGGTGTTCAGCGTCCTGTCCAATGAAACCGCTTTGTCCAGCGGCAGGTCGTAGCGCGGGAAATTCTGCCCCTTCTTCCGAATCTCGCCGGCTTTGACCCCTTTCCAGGCGATCGCGGCAGCGGGCTTCACCTCCTTGACGAAGATCTCGCGCACACTGCCGTCGTCGTTCTGCAACGGCGTTCGCGCCATCAGTAACAGCATCAGCGTCTGTGCACCGCCCATCGCGTTTTTCGTCAGCAGCACACGGCTGGGGCGGTCCTCACTGTGGGTATAGGGGATGTTCAGCCCCATGCCGCCCGTTCCGGTTGTGCCCACTTTGAGGTAGCCGCGAACGCCGCCGTCGATCAGGGCGTAATGCAGCACCTGGATGTGCCGAACGAGTTGAGGGGCGTTGAGGCTGGCGATCAGGTCCTCGACGATCGTCTCCAGCTCGTTATCCACCGGCTTCCCCTTCGACCGGCCGAGCTTGTCCAACACCAGTTCGCTCTGCTCGTAGAGATCCTGGTAGGCGATGCCGGTGGCGGTGTTCACGCAATCAATCACGATATCGGGTTTGTGGTCGGTGATCTGACTGTACAGTGTGATCCTCCCGGCAACTTCCGGAGTCAGGGGATCGAGGATGTCACGAATGAAGGTCTTGCGGCGGCTGGTGTCCTTGAGCAGTTCTTTCCGGGGAATGTCCTTGAAGTCCGTGCGTACGAAAAGGTCCCCCCAGTCTGGCGTGAATTGAACGCCATCAAATTCCTTTTTCAGGAGCGTGCAGGCGGAAACTGCCTCGTCCTCCTTCAAGGAGGTAACCACTACAGTTTTTGCACCCTCCTCCGCGACTTTCCGGCAGACGGCCATGCCCACGAGACCGAAACCGCCGAGCACCATCACCACCTTCCCATTCAGATCCATGCCAGCCTCAGGTTTGGGTTCGTGATATCCGGCATCCGCGAAGGACCGCGGCGAGTTGTGACAAAGATAACGATAAATAAAGACGCCGATACAACCTCTAGGGGCGTCTTAAACTGCTGTATATCTTAATCCTGATCGTCTTTTTCGCGATTTTTAGGTGGTTTCTTTTCCGGCTGCGGCTCTCCGTTTTCGTCCGGTTCAGGCTCTGCGAACCTCATCGGAGCCTCCTCCTCCTCCGGTTCTTCCTGAGCCGCCGTCTCGCCGTGGACCCGCGGATCCGTCCGGTAAGTCTCCTCCTCGACACCCGCTCCGGCGCCCTCGAAGGGTCCGCTGCGCAGGTTGTTCGTAGTGCCGGCCTCGGCCTGCTCAAGTTCGCCCAAAATCTCTTCCGGCCGTGGAAGGCTGGCGAGGTCCTCGAGCCCGAAGTACTCGAGGAATTTCTCCGTGGTCGCGTAGAGGATCGGCCGGCCCGGCGCCTCGGCCCGCCCCACCACACGGACCAATTCCCGTTCGAGCAGGTTGCGGATCACCGGGCTGCTGTCCACACCGCGCATCTGGTCCACTTCCGGCCGGCTGACCGGCTGGCGGTAGGCGATGATCGAGATGGTCTCGAGGCTGGCGCGTGAGAGCCGCCCTTTCATCTTTCCCCGGAGGTGGCGCCGGATCACATCCGCGAATTCGGGCCGGGTCGCTAGACGCCAGCCACCGGCGACACGTTGCACGGTCAAACCGCGGCCGTGCTCCCCGTACCAATCGTCCAAAGCCTGGATCAGCAACGGCACGTTCTTCGATACCAGCGCGGGAATCGAGTCATGCACTTCCTTCGCATTGACCGGGTCCTCAGCGGCGAACAGCAGCGCCTCGAGCATCGGAAGCAGGGACTCGAGATCGAGCTCTTCGAAGTCCTGCTCGGGTTCAGGCAGCTCGACAAAATCGCCGCGCTCCTCGGTCTCGGCTTCGTTGAGTTCGTTTTCGATCACGACGCCCTGTTCCATATCGCTATCGCCCGGGTTTTCCGCCTCGGTTCCGGCTGGATTCTGCGTCTTTCCCACAGACTTGACCTGCCCGGCTTCCTCATCGACCGCCGAGCCGCGTATTTCATCCGCAGCGCTGTCTTGATGTTTTTTACTCATCGATCATCTACACGGTTAGCTGTATCGTTGACTGCGTTCGTATCACCCCCATCGGGATCGTCGGAAAGATGCTCTTCATTCTCAGGGGAGTCTGAACCGAGCGTAGTGTCTTCTTCCTCGCCCCGCTCCCCACCGGCATTGTGTTCCTCTTCGATTGACTGTGCCGCCTTTTCCGCCTCACGCGCTGCGCGCCGAGCCTCGCGAACCTCCTGCTTTGCGCGCTGTTCGGCTTCGAACGCCTCCATTTCAGCACGCGATTCCGCATCGATCCGTTCATGGCGGACCCGGTCCTCCGGCGTATCCTCATCACGCATCTCGGCATCTGTTTCCACATCGAAGCGAAGACCCCGGAGCACCCATATCTCCCCGAAGGGCTCCTCCTGGATGATGCGGATGCGGCGGTAGCGAATCAACTCGAGGATGGCGAGGAACGCGACAATGACCTCGAGACGTTCATTCAACCGCTCGGCGATGTCCGCGAATCCAAGACGCTCCCTGCGGCGGAGACGGCCAAGCAGCACCGCCGACATCTCCTCGACCGAGAGCGTGAACATCGCAAGCTGGTGAACGGGAGTCGTATCCACACGGCTTTGCAGCTCACGGAAGGCTTCGGCGAGGGTGATCAGGGTCACATTCTTCAGTAACTGCTGCGTGGGATCGACTTCAACAAGCGCCGCGGCGTTCCCCCTTGGGAAATAATCCCGTTGGACCTCCTCGCTGCGGGCCAGTTGACGCGCGGCAGCGACGATCTCCCGGTATGCCTCTTCAAGCTCCTCGTCCCGAGCCACAATCGCGTCAAGATCTTCGAGTTCATCCTCCTCTTCTCGCGGAAGCAGCGCACGGATTTTCATCCGGACGAGAATCGCCGCGACGAGCAGCACCTCCCCCGCGCTGTCGAGGTCGAGCGCGGGATTCGAGCGGACGTAATCGAGAAAGTCCTGAGCAACCTTGCCGACGGGAAGTTCAATCAGGTCGATTGAGCGCTGCCGGACGACGTAGAGCAGCAGATCCATCGGCCCCTCATAGACGGGCACGTGGACCTGAAACAGGGAGTCCGGGCGAAATCCATTCTCATCCTGTTCCATCACAAGCTGCGCCGGTTCCACCCCATCTTCTTCGGGGAAATCGCCGTCCTCTTGCTGTATGTCGTCCTGATCGCTCATATCGCTTTCTTAAACAACAGCTTAAACAGGATTTACAGGATAGCCAGGATTAGCAAACTGACAAAAGACATAAAAGACAAACCTTCAAAACTACCTTTCGTTTCGGTAGATATCCTGTCTATCCTGCCTATCCTGTTTCACCAGTTTTCACCCGACTTTCATCGCTTCATGGACCTCTTTCATCGTTTCAGCTGCAACGGCTCGCGCACGTTCCTCACCGGAACGGAGTGCGTCCAGTACGTCATTGTCACTGATCCGGGAACGTTTTTCCCGATGATCGCGAAAATACTCGTTCAACTTAGCCGCGCAGTTTTTCTTGCAGGCGACGCAGCCGAGCGCTCCGCTACGGCAATCCGCTTCGATCTGCGGCACCTCGTCCGGATTGAATTTCTGGTGATAGGTGAACACGTTGCAGATTTCCGGACGCCCCGGATCGTTCCTGCGAACCTTCTGCGGATCGGTGATGGCGCTCATGATCGCCTTGGCGGTGGCCTCCTCGCTGTCCGCGAGGAATATCGTGTTGCCCGTGCTTTTAGACATGCGCCGCCCGTCCGGTCCCGGCAGACGGCTGAATTTCGTCTCCTTGCTCACGATCCCTTCCGGAATTGGAAAGACCTCGCCGAAACTCTTGTTGAACCGCCTGGCGATCTCGCGCGTGATTTCGATGTGCGGGAGCTGATCCTCCCCCACCGGTACGGCGTTTCCCTTGTAGAGCAGGATATCCGCCGCCTGCAGCACCGGGTAACCGAGGTGTCCGTATGAGATCAGACTCATCTCCGAAGCCGCGTTCTCGGCAAGCTCCTCACCCGCGAGCTCCCGGGCGCGCAGCCTCTCCTCCAGGTCGCGGACCTGGTCCTTCAAGGTCGGATTGCGCTGAAGGCGAGCAGTCGTGACCAGCATCGATAAGACAAGGTGCAGTTCGGCGTGTTCCTTGACCTGGCTCTGGCGGAACATCGGGCTTTTTTTCGGGTCGATCCCCGCGGCGAGCCAGTCCTTGACCATTTCGATGGTGTTGGGGTAAACCTCGTGCGCGTGCTCGTAGTCCGTGGTCAGAACATGCCAATCGGCGACGAGGTGGAAATTGTCGTACTCGCCCTGCATCCGCACCCAGTTTTCCAGCGCGCCGACGTAGTTGCCCAGGTGCAGACGCCCTGTGGGGCGCATGCCGGAGAGGATTCGCTTTTTGCTGGCAGCAGTCATCGTATGGCTTTCCCGGTCGCGTGAAACATTCAAGAACGTGTGAAACAGGCACGGCGGGGCGGGATCAGTCCTGTCGTGCCGGGGATGGGGTGCAAAATACGCGCATCACTCCCGGCGGGCAAGGACACTGGCCCGATCTCTCATTCCCGACCACGACTCGCCTGTTTTCATGGAATTACGGTTTTCCCGGCGCTCCCCGTTTTTCCTTCGGCAACCGGCGTTGGAAGATTGTTCTTCCAGAAACCGCGGGTCTATATTCGGCCTATTGTCGATTTCACAACAACTCCACTCGTACAAGGACAAAAACAATGCCCGCCTCTCAGACTGTGAACACCGATCTCAGTGAACTAACCTGGTACCGCAAACACTACCGCGGCGAGCTCCCGCAGTTGACACTGCGTAGCGCTGTGATGGGAGGCTTGCTCGGCGCGGTGATGAGCCTCACCAACCTGTACATCGGGCTGAAAACAGGCTGGGGGTTCGGTGTCGCGATCACGGCCTGCGTACTCAGCTGGGCGATCTGGAAAGGGGTCCGGAAAGTCAAGCTCGCGAAAACGGACATGACCGTGCTCGAGAACAACGCGATGCAGTCGGTGGCAAGCTCGGCGGGCTACTCCACAGGAGGTACCCTGGTCAGCGCCGTCGCGGCGTTCCTGATCGTCAACAACACTCAAATCTCGTACGGCCACCTCACACTCTGGATTTTTTTCCTCGCGATCCTCGGTGTCACCATGGCGATCCCGATGAAGCGGCAGATGATCAACATTGAGCGGCTTCGGTTCCCCTCCGGGATCGCTGCCGGGATGACACTCCGCAGCCTTCACCAGGATTACGAACATAAGCCCGCACTCGGGAAACCGATCGCAGACGTCGTTCCCGGAGAAGAGGAGGACACGGCGGACACGGCGGATGTTGAGGGCGCGCTGGACATGGAGGCGGCGGCCAAATCGGCGCGCAACCTGTTCCTCGGCGGTGGGATCGGGGCGATGATCTCAATTTTGCGGGACGGATTTACGACCCTGTCCGAGATCGGCGCGCCGTGGAAGCCCTTCCACCTGATCCGCGAGGCCTACCCGGTCTTCGGTCACAAGGCGCTGAACTACACGGTCGGCATGGAGGGCAGCCTGCTGCTGGTCGGCGGAGGCATGCTGATGGGCCTACGGGTCGCCGCGTCGGTGATGCTCGGCGCAATCATCAACTGGGTGATCCTCGTTCCCTGGATGCACAGAATAGGCGTAATCGAAGCGCTCACCTTCCGCTCGATGGTCTCCTGGTCGCTCTGGGGCGGAGCGGCCTGCATGGTGACAAGTGGCCTTTTAGCCTTTGTCTTCCAATGGAAATCCATCGTCCGAGCATTGAGCGGCGTGGCCGACCTGTTCAAGAAACGGCGGCTTGAGGGGGATACGGGCGACGAACTGGAGCAGTGGGTGAAGCGCGTGGAAGTGCCTTCTTCGTGGCTGATGACGGGGCTGGTCGCGGGAGGCATCGGGGTGATGTGGATGGCCAAGATCACCTTCGGAATGCCGCTCTGGCAGAGTCTGCTCGCGATCATCCTCTCCTTTTTCCTCGCCCTCGTCGCCTGCCGGACGACCGGCGAAACGGACACGAGCCCGATCGGAGCGATGGGCAAGGTGATGCAGCTTGCCTACGGCGCGATCGCACCGGGAAAGACGACGATCAACCTGATGGCGGCCAACATCACCGCGGGCGTCGCCGACTCCTCCTCCGCGCTGCTGATCGATCTGAAAAGCGGATACATTCTCGGCGGCAATCCGCGAAAGCAATTTCTCGCCCAGTTCATCGGGATTTTCATCGGTACGGCGATAACGGTTCCCAGTTTCTACCTGCTGGTTCCGAACGCGAGCGCTTTGGGCACGGATCAGTGGCCGGCTCCTGCGGCGCAGGTCTGGGCGGGAGTTGCACGCCTGCTCGCGGCCGGGCTCGAATCCCTGCATCCGACGGCGCGCATTGCGCTCGTGATCGGCGGTGTTGTGGGAATCGTTCTCGTGCTGCTGCCCCGTTACCTGCCGAAGAAAGCGCGCGTCTGGGTGCCCTCGCCGCTCGGGCTGGGTTTGGCCTTTACCTTCCACTTCTGGTACGCCATGTCGATGTTCATCGGTGGTGTTGCGCAGTACGTGGTCAGCAGGCGGAATCCGAAGGCCGAGTCGACCTTCACCGTACCGATGGCTTCCGGGCTGATCGCCGGCGAAAGTTTGATGGGCATTTTCATTATCCTGCTGCCCTTGATCGCCGCGCTCCTTCATTAGTAGTCGAGAGGAGGGTGCCGTGGATTCGTTAAAAATGCTGGTTCTTGCCAACCCCCGATCGGGGGGCGGGCGTGTTTTCCGCCGGTTACGGAAGATCGAACGGTGGTTCGGCCTGACTCAGCACGACGTGACCATTCAAATCCCGCACGGACAGAAGGAAACGATCCAGTACGCTGCAAATGCCGGGGAAAACGGATTCGACGCTGTGATCGCCATGGGCGGGGACGGCACGGTGAAGGACGTGATCCAGGCGATCACCGGGAAGGGCGTAAAGCTCGGAGTGATCCCCGGGGGGCGCGGAAACGACATCGCCCGAAACCTCGGCTACCAGGGAAATCTCGAGGACATCATCCGGGGCTTCGCCAAACCGCGCGTCCGCACGATGGACATTCCAACGGTCAACGGACGCTATTTCGGCAACAACGCCGGTGTGGGGTTCGACTCCGCCGTCGTGGAGCTCTCCACCGACGGGACCTGCAAACTCCCGGGCACGCTATGCTATTTCTGGAATGTCTACCGGGCCGTTCTCCGCTTCAAACCGATCCCGATGAAGGTGACGGTTGACAACGAAGTTTTCGAGGGGCGCTACACGCTGTGTACGGTGTGCAACGGGCAGGATTTCGGCGGAGGGATGAAAATGGCCCCAGGCGCCGAGATCGACGACGGCATCCTCGATGTCGTCCTGGCGGAGGACATCAGCGCACTCCGCCTGATGACCATTTTCCCCCTCGTTTACAAGGGCAAACACATCGAGCTGCCGGAGGTGACGATGCACCGGGGAAGGCGGGTGCTGATCGAAGCTGACCCCCCCTCCCCGATCAATTACGACGGCGACCTGATCGGGACGACACCCGCTCTGGTCGAGGTCGGCAAGTTTCACCTGGAAGCGCTTGTGCCGAGCCCGCCGGCGGTAGACTAACGCGGAACATACAGCGTAGCCCGGAATCTTGAATCCGGGATTGCTCGCATCAGATACGAACCTTCCCGGAATCAAGATTCCGGGCTACCGATCGGCAACACTACGGCTGCGGCACAACCCGCACGTCACGCAACGGGTCTCCCTCAGGTGTCAGCAGGTGCCCGGCGAAGAGCCACCCACCAGCCCGCTGACTGATTTTGAGCATCAGGACGTTGGTTCCCTCTTTCAGGCGCAGCGGCACACTGTCCTCCTTCGGCGTGTAGGGCTGTCCCACCTGGCGGCGCGCCAATTCCTGCCCGTTCAGCCAGACCACGTAGCCGTCATCCGTGCCAAAGTCGAACCGGGCGTCCATCTCCCTCGGGGACTCGACATAGGCGACGGCATAGGCGACCGCGTTCCTGATCCCGCCGCCGAACTGCTTTTGCAGATCCACGAGAAATTCCTCGTCGGGATCGACCCCTGGCGCCGCCTTCCGCTCGACCAGCGTCCAGTTGATCCGTTTACGATCGATGCCCCGGTAGGTTTTGTTCAACCTCGGCTTTTTCAAATACTTCTCGGGCTTCAGCTTCTCGTCGAGCGCCGTTTTCCACTCGTGGATCGGGAACGGTCCGAGCACGTGCCAGATGGGGATCGACGGCAGCACCTCCGTGGACCAGGGAACGGCGATTTCCCCGTGAGGCGTGGTGAGCGTGACCGAGGCGAGGAACGGTCCCGGGATCACGGGATCGGGCGGCTCGTAGGTGACGCTGAGTTTCCACGGCTGCCCGGAGTTCAGGTCGCCCGACTGATCGCGCGCGACCGCCTTCCAACCGCCCGGGTCGGTGAACGTCGCCCGGACGCCCAAGTCCTTGAGCGGCTCGAGCGCATCAACGAGCACAGTCGCCCGGTAGCGCCCCTGTTCGGTCGCGTCGAGGGAGACGGCCACGCTGAGCCCGAGCATCCGCAGCGTCGCCTCGCGACGAACGGCTTCTGGTGCATCGGATGCATTAATCGCGCCGAGAATGTCGTCCCACCCCTCGGTCACGGCCCGGATGAGGCCGGACGGGTCATCTCCGCCCGTGATCCCGTACGCCTTCCACGTTTCGAGAACCTGCGAGAGTCTGGCCGGTGCGGCATCCCCGATGCGGCCCGCCAGATCCTGCAGCATCGTGTACCGCCCGAGCAAACCCGCACGCAGGGCTTTCGTGTCGGCGTTCGAGAGCGCGACTTGTATCTTGGCCACATCGCGCACGGACCGAGAGGGCGACTGGATCACGTCGCAGAAGCTCTCCGGCCGGTAGAACCAGGCCGCGCTGTCTCCTGCGTCCGCTTCCGACGCTGCGCGGTGAATCTCTCTGCCCTTAAACGTGACCTTTTGAGCGGGCCAGTTCTGTACGAGTTCGACGCGGATTGAGCGCTTCTCCAGCATTCCCGCATACTCGCCCTCCGCGGGACCTACAGCGACCGTGCAGACGTTGTCCACGGTCCGCATTGTGATCGGAGTGCGGGCCGATTCCCCCTTCAGATAGCCCTGCGTCGCGCCGTCGTCCTCGTACAACTCGAATTCGCCGGATTCGCCGGGAAACACCCGGATCACGAGCGGATCGAGCGGCGCCGAACTCCGTTCGTGAAACTCCTTCATCGGCACCACCGCTCCGTCCCTTGCGAAGACGGGGAGATCGTTCAGAGTGCTCGAGACCCGCGCGTTCATCGGTCCCTCATAGGTTTTTCCAGTGAAGAAGTGCGTCCAGCGGCCTGGCGGGAACCAGATATCCCGTACCGCGGTGCGGCTGGCCGGATCGCGTGGCCCGGAGATCGGCGCAACGAGCAGTTGGCTGCCGAAGAGGTACTCGTCGTCGTGCCGGTAGGCTTCGGCGGAATCGGGCCATTGCCAGTAAAGCGGCATTACCAGCGGAGTTGCGTCGTCGTAGGCGGCGCGCGCGGACGTGTAGATATAGGGCAGCAGGCGGTAACGGAGGCGGAAGAACTTGAGCGCGCTGTGGAAGATCTCGTCGTCGAAGGCCCAGATCCGCCGCTCCGCCTTTGGGTTTTTCGTCGCGTGAGTTCGCAGAATCGGGTTGAACGCCGCGTACTGGATCCATCTCGCGTAGAGTTCGGGATCGACCGGACCGGGGAGGTGGCCGCCGATGTCGTGGCTCCAGTAAGGATAGGCGACGTTGGCCGCTGTGGCCGTGAATTCCGGCTGGAACTTCAGGGTCGCCCAGGTGCTGCGGGTGTCCCCGGAAAAGCCGATCTGGTAGCGGTGGCTGCCGAGACCGCCCCAGCGGCTGAACAGCAATGGGCGGATTCCCGGCCGCTCGGGATCGTGCGCCATGTCCTCCCAATGGAGTTGGTTCAGCCAGAACAGCGGATCGAGTCCCCGTATCCCGGACATTTCCCCCTGCTGCCAGTCGATCCACCAGAAGTCGACACCTTGGCGCTCCAGCGGCCGGTGGAGCAGATCGAAATAGTTGCGCATGTATCTCGGATTGGAAATGTCGAAGGGGATCGCCTGCCGGGACGCCGGATCGATTCCCATTGCCTTGGCGAACGCCGGGTAGGCGGCTTCATGAGGCTGCACTCCGGCGTGCGGATGCAGGTTCAGGGTCACTTTCAAACCGCGATCGTGCATCCAATGGAGAAAGCCCTCAGGGTCCGGGAAATACTTCGGGTTCCAGGTGTACCCCGTCCAGCCGTCGAGGTGCCAGTCCATATCCACCACGAGCACATCGAGAGGAACTCCGTGCTCGTCGTACCCGTCTACAAGCTCCTTCAGTTCCTCGCCGGTGTAGGCCCAGTAGCGACTCCACCACGCACCGAACGCGAATTTCGGCGGCAGAGGAATTCTCCCTGCGACCTTCACGTAATCCTTCAAAGCACGGGCGTAATCATGTCCATATCCCATAAATACCCAATCCAGCGCGAGGGTGTCCGGGCGCTGCGTCGCCCAATGCAGACTGTCCGAAGCGAACAGCGGTATGCGGCTGTCGTCCACCACCACCCAACCGTCACGGCTGACCAGGCCCGGATCGAGGGAAGTCTGGCCGTTCACCGAATCGAGGGTGCGTACCGTTCCGCCGAGGTTCAGGGTGTCCGGCATTTCGGGACGCCAGATGCCGAGGCTGTCGAGGGTTTTGACGCGGACCGCCAAGTTCTCCGGAGCGAATTTTCCCCCGCTCTCACGGTAGCGCAGCTCAAGGTCGCTGGTCTCGAGAATCAGCCAGCCCTGGAAATGCCTCAACGAAAACTGCGGGATGGGCAGACGGCGGTTGATGAAGGTCAAACTGGCGCGATCTTCGAAGGTGGCCGTCGGCGACCACTCCATGCGGATCATCGCTGGAGTAAGCACCGTGAACCGGGCGTTCCCGGTGGCCACAATCGCCTCCGGATCGGCTACCGGATCGCTGGTTTCGAGCTGTTGTGCCATGGCAGGTTCAGCTTTCAGGGTAAGGGCTGCGATGAGGAGCAACGCAGTCACTCGGGTGAACATAGGACGCCTCCTCTCGGACGAATCGCTGAAAGGTGATCCCGTGGAGCGAGAGGATCAAGCGGTTGGGCTCGCTGCAGGAAGATGATTGTTTTCAGGGGACAGCATCGACGAAATCACGTTGCTGATCGGAACGCATCTTCAGTCACCCACTCGGCGATAGCGTCCTGGAGAAACTCCAAGCCGTCGTGTTTTGTCGCGCTGACGGGAAAAACCGGCACTTTATCTCCGACCTGGCCGCCGACTTCTCTGATTGTCCGGGAGAGTTGCCCCCGGCCGAGTTTGTCCGCTTTCGTCAGGATCACCGACGCACGCACCCCCTCGTCGGCGCACCACTGGATCATCTCCCGGTCCAGATCACCGAGCCCGCGGCGGACATCAACAAGCACGAGCACACAGCGGAGATTGCCGTGATCGCTGAGAAAGTCGGTGACCAGATCGCGCCAGCGGACGCGAACCCCCTCGTCCACCTTCGCGAAACCGTACCCCGGCAGGTCCACAAGGTCCCAGTGGTCGTTGATCAGGAGCCGCTGTACGTTGCGCGTCCGCCCCGGCTGCTTTGAGGTGGCGACGGCTTTCCGTCCAAGCAAAGCGTTGATTAACGAGGACTTGCCCACGTTGGACCGCCCCGCTACTGCAATCGCCGGACGCGGCGTTCCCCGGTATTCCGGGGGCATCTTGCGGACGGATACGATCTTCCAGCGGGTCCCGGCCATTCAAGCCCTCATCGCATTCAAGGCAAGGGGCAAAAGCAACGCCCCCGAAATCGCTGTCAACACGGATGCAGCCGAATCAAATCCAAGCGCGTAGGTAAAGTAGCACATGACGCTGAGCAGACCGCTGAGCAGGAGCAGGAAACCGTTGATCCGTCTCCGGCTATCGTCGCGTGTGAGTGGAAGTCCCAGCATCATTGCGCCGAAACCATACATCGTATAGCCGAACAAATCAATGCTGAAGCCGAGCCTTCCCGGATCTCCGAACCAGAGTGCCTGCGCAAGTTCGGGGTGATTGTGAAACAGACGCGGCACAGCAACGACCTGCGTAGTGTAAACCGTTGTATTTATTGCCATGTAGGCTGTCAGGAACGCCAGTCCCATCCACGCGCTGGCATCCCAGCGAGTGCCGGATTCCATCCGCAGCAGAACGACCAGCGGCATCAGGGTTACCGCGACGAACGCGGCAAAGATAAAGCCGAGACGGGCATACAGAAGCCGTGACGGATCGGAGCCGGGAAATACACGGATATCGCCTGCGAGCGCAATAAACACCACCATTGCGATCAGTTCGATCAGGAGCAGTCCCGCAAAAAGGCGACGCGTCGGCTT
>CAZIDZ010000058.1:0-13358 GCA_964538455.1 uncultured bacterium | reverse complement strand
GAAATTAAAAGTAAAGTGTCCCCTTATTAATTGCATACTACCACCCCGTATTCGCTTCAACCTCCGCCGCGAGTTCCGGCACCGAAGCCCTGAGCAGCGTGCGGAACGTGGATTCGACACGGGCGGCGGTCTCCTGCACCTCCTCGTGTGTCAACGGCGTCGGAGAAATACCGGTGGCCTTGTTGGTGATGCAGGAAATCCCGCAGGTGCGGACCTTGAGACGTGCGGCGGCGATCACCTCGGGGATGGTGCTCATGCAGCCCGCGGAAACACCGGCGAGTTTCAGGAGCTGAACCTCGGCGGCAGTCTCGTAAGATGGCCCGGTCCAACCGCCGAGCACGCCGTCCTTCAGCTTGATGTTCTGTTCAAGCGCGACCTTGTGCAGCACCTTGCGCATCTCGGGGTCGTAGTCGCGGCTCATGTCCGGAAAACGGTCGAATCCCCAACCCTGGGCGATCAGCGGATTCGTCCCCATCAGGTTGACGTGATCGGTGATTACCATCAGGTCGCCCGGTTCGAGATGATCCCCGATTCCGCCCGCGGCGTTGGTGACCACAAGACCTTTCGTGCCCAATGCCGCCGCGAGGCGCACCGGAATGGCCACCTGCGCCATCTGGTAGCCCTCGTAGAAATGGATGCGCCCCTGGACGATGAGCACCTTGACGCCGTCGATCGTGCCGGATACGAGCTTGCCCGCGTGCCCCGCTACCGTCGAGGGCGGATACCCCGGAACGTCGCTCGTCGGGATCACCACCGAGTCCTTGACCTCCTCCGCGAACGACCCCAGCCCGCTACCGAGGATCAACGTCAGAGTCGGCTCCTGCCCGATTTTCTTTGCGACGAGTGACGCAGCTTTTTGTATTTCAGGATCGCGAGTATCGCGCATTGTCCCTCCTATCTCCTTTGAATCTCTTAGCTTGCAACTTCCTTTTGGCAATATAGGCAACGAGAGAGCCGCGGGCGACCCCGTCCCGTCCGCATTTCAACTTTCAGGGCGTTGCGCAAGACTGTCCTGATCGGGCATCTTGTTCGCGCTCACCAACCTGCGGAAAACGATGCCGAAAAAGCGTGCAGAAGATCCTGAATCTTTGCCGGGCTTGCAGCGAATTCCCGCACGATCCGTAGAACCCGGCGCGCCGTTCGGTCCCGAGCTCGAACTCTGGGACCAGGGGGCGATTGTGATCGGCATCGACGAAGCCGGACGGGGTCCACTCGCCGGCCCTGTCATGGCGGCGGCGGTCTGCTTCGAGGCATCCGTGCGGATCGAGGGCGTCGGAGATTCCAAGGCGATCTCTCGAACCCACCGCGAGCAGCTCGATGAACTGATTCGGGAGCGTGCGCTGGCGTTCGCCGTCGAACAGAGTTCCCCCGAGCGTATCGACGAGATCAATATCCTCGAAGCGACGCGGGAGGCGATGGCCCGCGCGGCAAAACAGGTGCAGGAGAAGGTCGGGAGTTCCCGGCCTGTGCTGCTGGTGGACGGCAGGATCCCCGAACTGGGCGTTGGAAAACACATCAACCTGGTCAAGGGGGACTCGCTATCCTTCTCGATCGGGGCGGCGTCGATCCTCGCCAAGGTCGCGCGTGACCGGTTTATGACAGAGCAGGATTCGTTGTGGCCTGTGTACGGTTTCGCCCGTCACAAGGGATACCCCACCCTGCAGCATCGCCGCGCGCTAATGAGGCACGGCGGCTGCCCCATCCATCGCAACACCTTCACCATCGAGGTCCGCGGCGCTCGGAAGTCGATCGGCGAGCTGAAAGGGCGGAAACGGTGAGCGACGAACGCATTCGACTCGGCAGGAAGGGCGAACGCCTCGCGGAAAAGTACCTGAAACGCAAGGGATTCAGACTGGCGCAGCGGAATCTGCGGAGGAAAGCCGGGGAGATCGACCTGCTGATGTGGGACGGGGATGAACTGGTGATCGTGGAAGTGCGTACGGTGCGCGAAATGCACGGGATGGACGCTTCCGATCGCTTTCCGATTTCGAAGCGCCGGCAACTCGTCCGGTTGGCGAAGGTGTTGCTCGACGAGTGGGAAGACCCGGTTCCCAACCTCCGCTTCGACGCCTGCGCGGTTGCCCTTGAGCCGCACCCTGTGATTCAACACTTCCCCAACGCCTTCAGTCCGGACGACCTCGGCAGGTAATACAAAGGTCGAAGAATGAGCATCCCACGCATCGACCCTGAGATCGATTCCTGCATCGCGGCGGCGGACCATGTCGATATCCACTCCGGCACCACAACACGCCCCTTGCGATCAGCGCTGGCTGCGATGATTTCCTGGCAACCGTGGTGGCTGAAAGGGCTCTATGTCCTTCGAACGTTCCTTGCACCGCTTTTCGGCATCCGGATCGTCGGCATTCCCCCGACTTGGCACGGTTCGCCCGATGAAATACCCTTCCAACCGGGCGAACGGATTTTCATTGGTACGGTATGGAAATGCGCGGAAGACCGCTGGTGGTCGGTGGAAGCGGACGACCGCCACCTGAGGGTGGTTCTGCTTCTTCTCCGCCTTCCCGGCGAGCGCACTGAAACCGATATTCACCTTGTAACGGCTGTATTTTTAAATACTTGGCGAGGAAGGCTGTACCATCGAGTCATCCTGCCTTTTCACCGTCGTATCGTCCGGGCGATGCTTTCCAGGGCTGCCTGAAATTCCGCCTGTCCCGCAGAATCCCCTTTCCGGAAAAGGGATTGGCCGGTCACGTTGTTGTGGACCCGGCACGCGGGCTATATTGAAAGTTTGAGTCTTCCACCCCGAACACGCGAGGAAGCATGCCGACTTTGATGACGGGAATCTCAGGTATCCGCGGCGTTGTTGGAGACGGCCTGTCACCTGATCTCGTCGCCCGCTACGGCGCTGCGTTCGGCTCCTATATCAAAGGTGGGCGTGTGGTCGTGGGCGGCGACACCCGGCCTTCCCGTCACATGGTTCGCTCCGCTCTCTTCTCAGGTCTCGTGGCGACAGGATGCGAGGTGGTCGACCTCGGCCTCGCGACGACTCCTACGGTGGAGATGATGGTCACCCACCTGGAAGCGGTGGGGGGCGTCTGCATCACCGCCAGCCACAATCCGACCGGCTGGAACGCGATGAAGTTTCTCGACAGCGAAGGGAACTTTCTCGATGAGAAGGAAGGTGCGGCGCTTAACAAGCTGTTCCACAGCGGGACCTTCGACTACGTGGACAGCCATCACCTCGGCAAGATCACGGCGCAGGAAGGCGGGGGCGTCGACTTCCACATTCAGCGCATACTCGAAAACAGGTTCGTCGACGTTGGCAACATCCGTCGCCGGCAGTTTCGCGTTGCCGTGGACTGCATCAACTCCGTGGGCAACCTGATTATGCCCAACCTGCTGCACGAGCTGGGGTGCGACGTCAGCAAGATCAACGGCGACCTCACGGGTGAGTTTTCCCGGGAGGCGGAGCCTCTCCCACAGAATCTCACGGATTTGAGCGACCTGGTCGGCAACGAGGGGATGGACATCGGCCTCGCCCTCGATCCCGACGGCGACCGTCTCGCGATCATCAACGAGCAGGGGCAGCCGGTTGGCGAGGAGCTGACGCTGGCGCTAGCGGTCCGCCACGTGCTGGAGCACGAGCTGGGACCGGTTGTCATCAACCTGTCGACGAGCCGGACGGTGGAGGATCTCTGCAAACAGTACGGGGTCGAGTGTTACCGGACACCCGTCGGAGAAGCGCATGTTGCGGAAAAAATGCGTGAAGTGGGCGCGCTGATCGGCGGCGAGGGCAACGGGGGCGTAATGCTCTCTTCGGTGCACGCCAACCGCGACGCCATGGTAGCCACTGCGCTGGTGCTGACGCTGCTGGCCGAATCCGGAGAACCGCTGAGTGTCCTGGTCAGCCGCTTGCCCCAATATGTGATGGTTAAACGGCGTGCACCTCTTCCCGGACGAGTATCCAAGGCAATGTTGGCAAGAGCATTGAAATCCGCATTCGGCAAAAGCGCGAAAATCGACAGCCGCGATGGTGTCCGCGTAGATCTCGAGGAGGGGTGGGCACACGTCCGCCCATCGAACACCGAGCCCATCGTCCGCATCTACGCCGAGGCGCACGACCGGGATACCGCGCAGAAACTGGCTGACCGGGCCTCGGATACGCTCAAAGGAGAATCGAAAAAGTGACCGTAACCACCACACCCACCGTGGAAGGCAAAACCATTCAGCAATACCTCGGGGTTGTCGCAGGTGAGGCTATCATGGGAGCCAACGTGTTTCGCGACATCTTTGCGAGCATCACCGACATCATCGGCGGCCGCAGCGGAGCGTACGAATCGAAGCTGCGGGATGCCCGCGAGATTGCCATCCACGAGATGGAACAGGAAGCCGCCGGAAAGGGGGCAAACGCCGTCGTCGGGGTCGATCTCGACTACGAGGTGATTCGTGAAGGGATGCTGATGGTGACAGCAGCCGGGACCGCCGTGAGGGTCGCATGACCCTGCGGAGTCCCTGGTGGCCGGAGAGGCCCATCGAGGTCGCAGGAATCATCGATCACACCATCCTCCGCCCTTCCGCGGTGCGCCGCGAAATCCTCCAGGTCGCAGAGCAGGGGCTGAAATACAACGTAGCTTCCGTCTGCGTTCACCCCGTCTGGGTCAGCGATGTCGCCGAGGTGCTCAAGGGGTCGAAGGTCAACGTCTGCTCGGTGGTCGGCTTTCCCTCCGGCGCCCACCGTCCCCAATCCATCGCCTTCGAGGCCGATCGAGCCGTCCGCGAAGGGGCAAACGAAATCGACATGGTGATCCCGCTCGGCCGCGCTAAAATGGGGGACTGGGAGATTGTCGGCGGCGCGATCAGCACGGTGAAAGCGGCGATCGGCCCCATCCTGTTGAAAGTGATTCTAGAAACGAGTGAGCTGACCGACCAGGAAATCGTCCGTGCGGCGGAAACAGCTTTTTCTTCGGGGGCCGATTTTGTCAAATCATCCACAGGATTTTCGACGAACGGCGCGACGGTTCGAAGCGTGCAACTGATGGCTCAAGTCGCACGGAGGATGGGAGGCGCGGTGAAGGCGTCGGGTGGCATCCGGACACTGAACACGCTTCGCACGATGGTCGAGGCGGGGGCAACGCGCATCGGCACCTCTTCGACGGTGAAGATTCTCGAGGAGTTGCGGCTGGCAATGGAAAAAGCGTAGCCCATTCCCTGCTGGGCAACAGCGACGGGTGAGTCCGGATAGACCGGGGCATCCAATCACGCTGGACGAAAGCTGTTCGGATCAGTGACAACCGGGGGAAGGGAAGATGCATAACGTCCTCGCACTCATTCTCGGCGGCGGCCGCGGAACCCGCCTTTACCCCCTGACCAAAGAACGCAGCAAACCCGCGGTCTCGCTGGCGGGAAAGTACCGGCTGATCGACATTCCCATTTCGAACTGCCTCAACGCGGGTGTCAACCGGATATTTGTGCTCACCCAGTTTCTCGCGCAGAGCCTGAACCGCCACGTCGCCCAAACCTACCGTTTCGATCCCTACCGGAGGGGCTTTGTGAACATCCTTTCCGCGGAACAGACGGATTCCGAGGAGAGCGACTGGTACCAGGGAACCGCCGACGCCGTGCGAAAAACCCTCCGCCACACCAAGCGGTTTCGGTTCAACGAGTACATGATCCTCTCCGGCGACCACATCTACCGCATGGATTACGCGAAGATGATCCGGGAGCATCGTGAGCGGGGCGCCGAGGTCACCATCGCTGCACTTGAAGTTCCCCGCGAAAAAGTCCCGGAACTCGGGGTGATGGAGCTCGACGATGCGGGACGCATTCGGCGCTTCGTGGAGAAGCCCGGCGACCCGAAAGTAATCGACAAGCTTGAGATTCCACCCGAGTACTTCCGCCACCGTGGCGAGCCTGAGCGCAAGGGGCTGTTTGTGGCGAACATGGGCGTATACGTGTTCAACCGCCAGGCGATGCAGGAATTGCTGATGGAACACGCTGACGCGGAGGATTTTGGCAAGCAGATCCTTCCGCTGGCCGTCGAGCGCGGGCTGGCAGTGTATGGGTACCGGTTCAACGATTACTGGGAAGACATCGGCACGATACGGTCGTTCTTCGAGGCGAACCTCGGTTTTACCGACCCCGTGCCGAAGTTCTCATTTTACGATGAAATCCGCCCCATTTTCACCCGTCCTCGCTTCCTTCCGCCCTCCAAAATCAACAGCGCCTCCATCGAGCGCGCGCTGATCGGAGAGGGCTGCATCCTCGAGGGCGCGACTGTCATTCACAGCGTCGTGGGCATTCGCAGCGTTGTTCGAGAGGGCGCACGCATCGAAGAGAGCGTCCTGATGGGGGCTGACTATTACGATAGCCCGAGCTTGTCCGATGCAAGCCGGCCCGAGGGGAGCCTGGACCTGGGAATTGGAAAGAACTGCACGATCCACCGCGCAATCGTGGACAAGAACGCACGCATCGGAGACGGGTGTACGCTGATCGGTGGCGACCGGGATGACACGCAGGGAGAGAATTGGAGCTTGCGCGACGGCATCCTCGTGATCCATAAGGAGGCCGTCATTCCGCCCAGGACGATACTGAATTTCGCAGGCTGATTTCGAAGGATTCCGGTCAGCTTGAGAAGCAGCTTGTGCCTAAACTGCCTGAATAATCTGAGCCCTATCCCCCCGGATTCTGTTGGACCCATCCATTCTCAAGCCCGAGCTGTTCCATCAGCGCCACCGCTTCTCCGTACTCTTCGCTGGTCAGCCGCCGGTTCAACCCCTCGACCTCATCCGCCCGGTACATCGGATGGTACTGGCTCATCAGGCTGATGAACACCTCCGGGGCCAGCTCAGCCGCCAGCCAGCGAAGAACCTCGCCGGTGCCGGCTTTTCCATTCGGGAGCACGAGGTGGCGCACGAGCAACCCCTTCCGGGCGATCCCTTCCCCGTCAAGGACGAGCGGGCCGACCTGCCGCCACATCTCCTTCAACGCCGCGGTTGCGCGTGTGGTGTAATCCTCGACGCCGGACACTACGCCTAGCTCATCACGGCCGTATTTCAGATCGGGCATGTAGACGTCGATCAATCCGTCGAGCAGGCGGAGTGTTTCAACAGATTCGTAGCCGCCGCAGTTGTACACGATCGGGATTGTCAGTCCGTTCTCCCACGCGTCGGCGAGGGCCTCTACGATTCGTGCGATCTGAGGGGTCGGCGTAACCAGGTTGATGTTGTGGGCGCCGAGTTCCTGTAGCTGGAGCATGCGACCGGCCAGCTCCCCGGGCGTTGTCACCTGCCCATGCTGTTCGTGGCTGATGTCATAGTTCTGGCAGAATAGGCAGGCGAGGTTGCAGCCGCTGAAGAATACCGTGCCGGAGCCGCGGTTTCCGCTAATCGGCGGCTCCTCGCCGGGGTGTAGATGAGATGACATCACCCGCAGCTCCGGCCCGAGCCCACAGTCGCCGAACTCGTATTTCAGCCGTCTGGATTCACACTCGCGCGGACAGAGACGACAGGCAGCCAGCCGTTTTTTCAAGTCCGGCAGCCGTTCTCTGGCAGCGGCCAGGCGCTCTACGATGGGAAGTGGGGGCATGCCAGGTTCTATCGCCGTCGGTTTTGTGATGGATCCGAGCTCCAAGAAGAGTGACAGGTGCCCTTTTCAATTGTTGACCAGGCTGGGCTCGACAAACGTGTCGATTCTCTTCTCCGCCATTCCAGGTTTGAAGATGATCCCCTGGTTCTTGTGGCCGTTCATCATCACGACGAGCGGCTCCTTGAATCGAAGGTGGTGCACATGCTTCATTTTTTTCGCGGGCTTCTGCGCGGCGAGGAAATCCCAATCGAGGCTGCCCTGTCCGGCGTCCGGGTTCACCGTAAAATACCCGATGCTGAGGCTCGTAATGTTGTGGAAGAAGTGCGCACCCTGGGAAGGGAGAACTTTAAAGGTGTTGAAGCCTGCCTCGATGATCACCCGCGCGCCGTTGATCTGCTCCCATTCCACGGGAATACCCAGCCAGGGATCGGCGCTTCCCCAGCGACCGATGCCAATCAGCAGGTAGGGTCTGCCCTCGGCGAGCAGCTTCGCGTTCAGTTTTGCGACCTCCTGCGCTATTGTGCGGGTGACGGACCGATCGAATGCTTTGGGAGTCACCGTGACCACATCGCGAATATCTTCAATCCGGCCGACTCCGAGCACCGTGTTGCTGCGACAGATCAAATGGGAAGGTTCGACCTCGTGGATCTTCATCTCCTCCACTTCGCGTGTGACCACCAGCGGGCGCATCTGGAGCAGATAGAATTCCTGTTTTTCTCCACGGGGCACGGTTATACTCGCCGCAAACTCAAGCTCCACCGGCTGACTCATCCCCCGCTCGCCGTGTTCCAGCAGGGTTTTCAGGATGTCCGAGAGCGGAAACATGCGGTGTTTCAGCATCGGCGCGAAGGAAACCAGCCGGGCGCCGTCCCGGCCGAGGCCGTCGGAGATCGCTCCGTTCTCATGGCTGTACACCGAACCGACGAGATTCAGGGTCTGGTCCTCCTCCGCGGTCTTCAGATCGTGCCGGACCAACGGAATTCCGCCTGCCACATCCGTTTCGACCCCAGGTTGCGGCATGTCGAGAGCGTAAAATTCCTTCTGCGAGTAATTCAGCCAGTCCTCGACCGTCGCAAACTGCGACGTGTGGCGCGGGTATTTCGGGCAGAACCTCACTCCCTCACGCCCCTCGACGACATACAGCCCGAGCCCGAGCGCCACGTTCGCGATCCCGTCAGCCGATGTCGCGGGGGCTGTCGGGTAATAATTGTGGGAACGGCCGACGCCGGAAATGTCCGGGTAAAAACGACCGTGGTGATTCACCCCGACGAGGCGCTGGACGATCACCGCCATCTTCTCCTCTTCGAGACGGTAGGGTGTCGATCGGATGTAGCTCCTCGCGCGCTGCGAGAAGGTGGACGCGTAGATCAGTTTGATCGCCCGGATCAGCTCTTCGAGGCGTTGTTCGGCGCTGGGATGGTTGTTCGGGAGCATGTAAGTATCGTAGATCCCGGCGAACGGCTGGTAATGACTGTCCTCGAGCAGGCCGCTACTGCGCACCGCAAGCGGATAGGTCATCACCTGCATCAGTTCGGCGAGCTTCACCCACGCGTGCATCGGGAAATTGCTCGCGAGAAACCGCTCCCGGATTTTTTTATCGTCCTCCTCCTGCAGCGCGTATTCACGGAGATCGTTGTCGTCGAGGAACTCATCGAAGATGTCCGTGGAGAGCACCGCCGAGGCGGGTGTCGCGATATGGACGCCCTTCCAGCGATCGGTCAACTCGTTGGTGTTGATCAAATTCGCGAGGAACGCCAGGCCGCGCGCCTTGCCACCCAGCGAACCGCCGCCAATCCTCGCAAAACTGCTCATTGGATCGAAATCCGCGATCTTGAAATCCGCGATGATGCCCTGGCGCTGTTGATGGCGGAACTCGCGGATGGAATCGATCAGATTCTGGCGCAGGGCATCCACGGAGGCGAAGTCCGATACCTTCCGCGGTTTCAGTCTTTCGGCCACGGCAAATTCGGTCCGCGCCTTGAGCCAGTTGCTGAAGTGGTCGCGCTCCGCGTGATACAGGATCGATTCGTCCGGCACGGTGTGCAGTTTCTCCTCCAGGGATTTGAGATCGTGCGCCCGGTCAAGAACGAGACCCAGGTGATTCTTGAAGATGAAATCTCCGAAACCGAAATTGTCGAGCATGAAACTGCGCAGTTCGCCGAGCAGGGTCGGGCTGTCCTTGCGCACGAACGGCACTCCCACCTCTTCCGCAATCATCGCCGTTTCGGGCTGGAACGACTGGAGCAGAATCGGAATGTCTTCCCGGCGTTTGCGGATTCGTTTCACAAGTTCCGCACCGGCTCTCGGATCTTTTTCTCCCTCCCGCTCGTACTCGATGTCGGTGATCACGCCAAGCATGTGTTTCTCGTACTTGACGTAGAGATCCCATGCGGTTTCGAACTTCGTCGCGAGCAGGATCTTGGGGCGTGCGCGCATCCGCATGATCTGATGCGCGATGTTCATCCCCTCGTCAATCAGGCTTTGGGACTGGCGAACCAACTCGGTGTAGATCATCGGCAGGTACGATGAGTAAAAACGGATGTTGTCCTCGACGAGCAGGATCGTCTGCACGCCCATCACTTTCGTGTCGTGCTCGGCGTTCATCGAGTCTTCGATCAGCTTGATGATCGCGAGCAGGATGCGGAAATCTCCCTGCCAGATGAAAACGTGGTCGAACGCTTCAACTTCGCTCCGGCGGATCAGTTCCTCCAGCTCGCGATTGTCGTACGTCAGCAGCACCACCGGCGCGCGAACGCCCTTTTCGCGGAGTCGCATGGCGAACTCGGTGACTTTCATGTCGCCGATGTTCGAGGTGGTAAGGATCATGTTGAAACGGGGGTCGTGCTCAACGAGCCAGAGCGCCTCGGACGCCTTCGGAACGCGGGTCATTCCCGGTGAGTGATGGAGGTTCAACTCCATGTATTCGCTGAGCAGCAGCTCCTGGATCTGCCCGTCCTCGGCGAGGATGTAGGAGTCATAGAGGCTGGAAACCAGCAGGATTTCGTTGACCCTGTGGCGCATCAACTGCTGGAAACCGGTGAAACGGTTGACCGGCTCGTTCAGACTGCGCTCGCGTTCCTTCTCGTCCATGAGGGGCGTCCGTTCGGTTCAGGGAATACCACCCACCTGCATTTTGAAAAGTAAGACAGTTGAAGGGGAAATGCCGCGACCGTCTTGACTTTCACTCCACAGGTGGTGCGCCTAATCCTACGAAAAAGGGCAGGATCGAACGATCCTGCCCTCGTTTTCGTCGGGTGGCCCGGTCCCGACCGTTCGGGACCAGGTTTCATTCTGTTCCATTGCCCGGATTGCTTTCAGCCAAGGGTGTCATTGCCAGGGTTTTGCCGGGTGGCCCGGGACTTCAGTCCCGGGTTTCACTCTGTTCCGTTGCCCAAAACATGCAGCGAGATTGCTTCGGCCTTAATAAGACAGGGCCTCGCAATGACCGAGAGGCTGGATTACCCGGTCAAGCCGGGTAATGACATAGAAAAGGGCGGAACCTCGCGGTTCCGCCCTTTTCATTATCGTTACCAACCTGTCTTTCTATTACCGGTGCGCGCAGCCTTGCACAGGCCCAAGGTTCCAGCGACTTCGCTGGCCGCGTCGCGAAGCTTTGACGCGGCAAACACACCTAATCGGGTGTCAGACCACGCCCTGATCCATCATCGCGTTGGCAACTTTGATGAAACCGGCGATGTTCGCGCCGTTGACGTAGTTGCCCGGAGTGCCGTACTTCTCGGCCGCTTCGTAGGACGCTTTGTGGATCGCCTTCATGATGCCGTGGAGACGTGTGTCCACCTCCTCGCGCGTCCAGCTCAACCGCAGGCTGTTCTGGCTCATCTCGAGGCCGCTGGTGGCGACACCGCCGGCGTTCGCCGCCTTGCCCGGACCGTACAGGATCTTGTGCTTGAGGAAAACTTCGACTCCCTCAGGAACCGTCGGCATGTTTGCGCCCTCGGAGACGACATAGACGCCGTTGCTTACCAGGTTCTCGGCGTCCTTGGCGTTGATCTCGTTCTGGGTCGCACTCGGGAACGCGCAGTCGGCCTTGTGATCCCAGAGTGGATTGAAGTCCTTGCCGGCATCCGCCGGGGTGTACACGGCGCTCTTGAATTTCTCCGCGTACTCTTTGATCCGTCCGCGCTTGACGTTCTTCAGCTCCATCACGTAGGCGAGCTTCTCGGGCGTGATCCCCTCCTCATCGTAGATGTAGCCGTTGGAATCCGAGAGGGTCACCGCCTTGGCGCCGAGCTGGGTCAGTTTTTCGACGGTGTACTGGGCGACGTTGCCGGAACCCGAAACGAGGCAGGTCTTGCCTTCGAGGGTCTCATCGCGCGTCGAGAGCATCTCCTGCGCGAAATAGACCGCACCGTACCCGGTGGCTTCCGGGCGGATGAGGCTGCCGCCCCAGTTGAGTCCCTTGCCGGTGAGCACGCCGGTGAACTCGTTGCGAATCCTCTTGTACTGGCCGAAGAGGTAGCCGATCTCGCGTCCGCCGACGCCGATGTCGCCCGCGGGCACATCGGTGAACTGGCCGATGTGGCGGCTCAATTCGGTCATGAACGACTGGCAGAAGCGCATCACCTCGTTGTCGCTTTTGCCCTTCGGGTCGAAGTCCGACCCGCCCTTGCCGCCGCCCATCGGGAGCGTGGTCAGGCTGTTCTTGAACACCTGCTCGAACGCGAGGAACTTGAGGATTCCAAGGTTGACGGAGGGGTGAAAACGGAGACCGCCCTTGTAGGGGCCGATCGCGCTGTTCATTTCAATGCGGTATCCGCGGTTGACCTGCACCTCGCCCTGGTCGTCCAGCCAGGGAACCCGGAAGAGGATCACTCGTTCGGGCTCGACGATCCGCTCAATGATCTTGGCGCTGCGGTACTCGGGATGCTTTTCGATGACCAGCTCCAGTGACTCGACGACCTCCTGCACGGCCTGATGGAACTCCGGCTCGGCAGGATTCTTGGCTTTGACCATCGCCATGATCTCGTCAACGAAGGCAGACATGGACTGCTCCTTCCGTTTGCGGGCGCGCAATCGCACCCGGCGTTCCTGTAAGACGACACTGCCGGAAACCCGGCGGCCTCCGGCAGATAAATGTGCTGCTTTCGGTCAGGCGTGGAATCGTCAGCGCGTTCCATCGCGGGAAGGCGTACCTCGCTGGCGGGGATTAGTTAGATTAGCCGCAAGGCAGCCGAATCCGCCGCGAACCTCCCTGGTCTGTGAAAGTGCTTTCCAGCCTGCGCCAAAGATACCCAATTGGAATAGCGAGATAAAGGAAGGGCTCCCCTGGAACCGGGCACCGCGAGCAATACATCCGAAGAATCAATGAGTTAAGCGCGACAAAACAAACGAGCAAGTTCGTGATTTCACGATGTTTCAAACAGTGCCAATTCAGAAAACGGAATAAGTTGCTAGGCACTGAGAATAAATAAATGAACAGTCTCTCGGCTCACTTGGCCGGCCAGTGGCCCGATCCCTTTAGGGTCGGGTTTCCGTTAAAGATATAGGACCAGTTATTTTGTCATTGCCCGGCTCGACCGGGCAATCCAGGGTTCCTGTCATTGCGAGTCCGCCAGCCGGCGGACGAAGCAACCTCGCTTGTCGGTTGCAGGCAATCCAAATTCAGAGTTACAACTCAAACATCAACATGGATCCCCCGGTCAAGCCGGGGGATGACGACAGAGAGAATGACGAGCAATGGTGACCGTTACCAAGCCGTTGGATTTAGAAGTAACTGTCACCATTGCTCCGGTCATGACCAGCCATAACAAGGAAATGTATTAGGATAAACCCTGTTTGCGAGCAAACAGGGGCAC
>CAZIDZ010000057.1:0-13404 GCA_964538455.1 uncultured bacterium | reverse complement strand
TTCTCCCAATGCGAAGGTAGAGGGGGGAACGACAATGTGAATATTATCATTGCTAAGACCTCCTACAACAATCAGAAATTGGAATTTGGGATTTTTGTGAAAGCCGTGAGAGGAATGAATGGATGGAAGACGATGGTTGTTTTTAATGAATCTCGAGTGTTTGAAGCCACATCATCCTTGTGTCGGGGATCAAGTCCTTCTCCCACGGCAACGAATACAAGGATATGGGATTAATCCCGAATCCTTGATTTCTTATTCTAGTACGGATTCATTCTCCTTTATGACGGATCCGGGACGACAATCGAACCGGGTCGTGAATGAAAAGGTGCGACCGTGGTTCACCCGTCACGTTTTCTGTTGTTCACCTTCCTATTCCATGCTTCTGAAAGCTGTGATTAGCAAGCTCTGCTCAGGGAGCATGTTTTCCGTTAGTTCGCTAAGGAGACTGTTCTTGTGGCATTTGCTGAATGTTTGTAGCTTCCTGTAAATTGTTATTAGAAAAGCAATTTTTTCCAGATGCGAGATAACGGTCAACTTTGAAAGGAACTCCACTTCACCCAAGCCCCGTTCCTGTTGCATGCATTCTCTACTTGACGGGAATCTGATTGGGTTGGACTACGACGAGATGTTTGCCTGAGCTTCTGCTGCCAACAGGATAACGAGGAGCGCGATTGAGTTAAAAATTCTCTTGATAACAAGGAGTTAGCAGATGAAACTCTGGCGAACTCCACTCGACGAAACCAAGCTCGAACACCCTAAAGGGACGGTCCGGATCATTACGGAGCGATGTAAGGGGTGCAGTTTCTGCCTCGACTACTGTCCCAAGGGTGTTCTTACTATGTCTGAGGGTTTCAACAAGAAAGGATATCATTATCCTGAAATTGTAAAAGAAGGCGAATGTGTAAACTGCAACCTGTGTGCGAACATCTGCCCGGAATTCGCCATCTTTTCCGAAGAGGTCGAAAACGATAAGGGTTTGTCACAGACGCAAACCAGTGGGGCTGCGTCATGAACATCAATACTAAAGGAGTCCTTTCGGGGACTTTTTTCATGAGTGGCGACACGGCGGTGGCCGAGGGTGCGATCACGGCGGGGTGCCGTTTCTTTGCGGGGTATCCGATTACCCCCGCGACCGAGGTGGCGGAGCGAATCGCTGAACGGTTTCCTGAGACCGAGGATGGACTCTATGTGCAGATGGAAGATGAGTTGGGGTCGATGGGGGCCATTCTGGGGTCATCCTGGGGCGGTGTGAAATCGATGACGGCCACCTCGGGTCCGGGTTTCAGTCTGATGATGGAAAACCTGGGCCTCGGCGTGATGATGGAGACTCCCTGTGTTGTCTGCAACGTGCAGCGGGGAGGTCCCTCTACCGGCCTGCCGACTCTCGTCGGGCAGCAGGATATGATGCAGGCGCGGTGGGGATCGCACGGCGATTATGAGATCATCGCCCTGTGTCCCAGTTCGCCGCAGGAGTGCTTCGATTTCACGATCGATGCGTTCAACCTCTCCGAAGAGTACCGGACCCCCGTGCTGCTGATGACAGATGAGGTGGTTGGCCACATGTACGAGCGTGTGGAAATCCCGCCTCCCGAAAAAATTCATTACGTCGAGCGAAAACGCGCGAAAAAGGGGCTGAAGGATTTTCGCTCCTACTCGGTCAACAATGGACTGGTACCCTCGATGGCGATCGCCGGAGACGGCTACCGGATTCACGTCACAGGGCTGACCCATGATGAGCGCGGGTATCCGGATGTCACTCCCGAGACGCACCATCCACTGGTCAAACGGCTTGTGGACAAAATTCGTCTGAACGTGGATAAAATCGTCCGCTACGAGGAGAAAAACACCGAGGACGCCGAACTGATCATCCTCTCGTACGGGATCAGTTCCCGGATTGCGGAGTGGGCGATGCTGCTGGCTCGTGAACAGGGCAAGAAAGTCGGATTCTTCCGTCTGATTACAGCCTGGCCTTTCCCTGAAAAACGTGTGCGGGAGCTCGCCGCTCAGGTCAAGGGCATCGTCGTTGTGGAAATCAACATGGGCCAGATGGTACGCGAAACGGAGCGGGTGGCGGGGGGGCGCTGCGAGGTTCTACTCGCGCCCAATCCGGGCGGCCGGGTTCATATGCCGGAAGAGGTGTTGTCTGTGGTGGAGGAGATTCTGCCATGACAGTGATTCAGCAAACAACAGCGCATCCCAAGGACCGGTTGTTGCGGACGGATCGTCTGCCGCACATCTGGTGTCCAACCTGCGGCATTGGCACAGCGGTGAGCTGCTTCATCAACGCGATCGAGGAGTCGGAGATCCCGGAAGAGGATATCGCCGTGGTCTCGGGAATCGGGTGTACGGGCCGTGTCGCGGGCTACGTGAAGCTTGACTCATTCCACACGACGCACGGCCGCGCTTTACCCTTTGCCGTAGGGCTTCACACCGCGAAACCCAAGATGAAGGTGATCGTCTTTTCGGGCGACGGAGATCTTGTGGCGATTGGCGGCAATCATCTTCTGCACACCGCCCGCCGCAATTTCGACATCACCGTCTTCTGCGTCAACAACTTTATCTACGGAATGACCGGCGGGCAACTGGCTCCGACGACTCCGCTGAACGCGAGGACGACGACTTCACCGTATGGCAGCCATGAATTCCCGGCGAACATCCCCAAGCTGGTCGCCGCGCTGGGAGCCGTCTACGTGGCGCGCTGGACCGTGCTCCATATCAAACGGTTGACGCGGGCGATGCAGGAGGCGATCGAGAAACCCGGTTTCAGTTTCGTGGAGATCATCGCGCCGTGTGCAACGCTCTACGCTCGCAAGAACCGGCTGGGCACGGGAACCGAATTGATGAATTTCTATCACGATCACTGCGAGATCCGGCACGGGGCGAACCTCGACGATCTCGATCTGCAATTCCAGGAGAAGATCATCTGCGGAAAGTTCGTCGACATCAACAAGCCGACCTACCTGCAGATGGTGCGTGGTGAAGCGGAAGAGGAAGCCGTAGCCTAGGGGGGACCATGGAAAAGCGGATTCGTTTAACCGGGTTTGGCGGACAGGGCATCATCATGGCGGGCTACACCCTCGGCCAGGCGATCTCGATTTACGATAATCAACATGCTGTGTTCACTCAGTCCTACGGTCCGGAAGCTCGCGGAAGTGCATGCAGCTCACAGGTCGTGATCTCCGATCGGCCGGTACTCTATCCATTCGTGAAGAAGCAGGACATTCTACTCGCCATGTCGCAGGAGGGATTCGACAAGTACTGCGACCAGATGCAGGAAGGCGGGGTTCTTATCTACGATCAGGACCTTGTCAAGTTCGAGAAATCGATTCCCGGCATCACCTATCTCCCGATTCCCGCAACCCAGAGCGCGGAGAAGGTCTTCGACCGCAGGATTGTGGCGAACGTCATCATGCTCGGCTTTCTGATCCGCAGCACGAAAATTGCCACCCCGGAAGCGATGGAAAAATCTGTGCTGAAGGCTGCACCAAAGGGTACGGAGGAACTGAACAAGAAAGCCCTGGAGTTCGGGCTTCAATATGAAGTACCCAAGCAGCCAACTGTTTCGAAACCGAAGAAAAAGAAGGAGGAAGCGGCGCACAGCTGATAAGGCATAAACAGAGTACGGAAGATGGAAAAGGGAGTGCTGGTCATTGGCGGCGGAATCGCCGGCATCCAAGCATCCCTCGACATCGCCAACCGTGGCTACCAGGTCTACCTGGTGGAGAAGAATCCCGCGATTGGCGGTCGGATGGCGCAGCTCGATAAGACCTTTCCCACGATGGACTGCTCGATTTGAATTCTCGGGCCGAAGGCCATGGATGCCGGTCGGCATCCAAATATCGAGCTGATTACCCTGGGTGAGGTGACCCGCCTGGATGGTGAAGCGGGTCATTTCAGGGCAACCGTCCGGATCAAGCCGAGGTATGTGAAGGCGGATCTCTGTACGGGGTGCGGGGATTGCGCGCGTGCCTGCCCGCAGACCACCCGCAACGAGTGGGACCTGGGGCTGGCGTCGCGCAAGGCCATCTACCGTCCCTACCCGCAGGCAGTACCCTCCTCCTATGTGATCGATTTCGATACCTGTTTGAACACCGCTACCCATTTTGTCTGCGAACGCTGCCGGAACGTCTGCAAGATGAAGGCGATCGAACATGACATGCAGCCCACCCAGCGCGAGCTGGAGGTGGGCTCGGTGATCGTGGCGACGGGCTTCGACGAGTTCCATCCGCATGTAATGAAAAGTTACGGGTACGGCGTCTGGCAGAATGTGATGACCAGCCTGGAATTCGAGCGGTTGCTGAACGCTTCCGGTCCCACCGAAGGTCGCATCATTCGGCCATCGGATCGCGCGGAGCCGAAAAACCTCGTGTTCGTTCAGTGTGTTGGTGCGCGCGGCGAGGGGGGGCGCCCCAACTGCTCACGGTACTGTTGCATGAACGCGGTCAAGGATGCGCTGCTGATCGCTCAGCACCAGCCTGAGGTGGAGTCCTGCACCATCCTCTACACGGATATTCGTGCATTCGGCAAGGGATTCGACAGCTTCGTCGACAGGGCGAAACAGGAGGACTACATCCATTTCGTCCGCGGACGCCCAAGCAAGCTGATGGAAGTGGAGAACGACGATGTCCTGATCTTCGTCGAAGACACCGAAGACCAGAAACAACTTCGCATTCGAAGCGACCTTGTCGTGCTTTCATGTGCCGGCATACCCCGTCCGGAGACGAACGAGCTGGCGAAGGCGCTTCGCATCGAGACAAATGCGATTGGTTTTTTCTCTGCGGCGAGTCCCGACCGTCCGGTGGAGACAAACCGCCCCGGCGTATTTCTCTGCGGAAGCGCGGGCGGACCGCACGTGATCCCGGAATGCGTCGCGCAGGCGTCCGCAACGGCTGCCTTGGCCACACGCTACGTACAGGGATTCGAGCAGACGGAATCGATCGATGAAGAATCGGCTGTAGAACCCATCGACGCCAGCGGAGAGCCGCGCATCGGCGTCTTCGTCTGTCATTGTGGAGCGAACATCGCCCGCTTGATCAGGGTGCCGGAACTTGTGGGCGAAATCGAAAGGCTTCCCAACGTTGTGTACGCCGGTTCCGAGCTTTTCGCCTGTGCGGATGCAGGCCAACAGTCCATCGCCGAAAAAATTGCTGAGTACAACTTGAACCGGGTTGTCGTTGCGGCCTGCACTCCACGCACTCATGAACCTGTATTCCGCCAGGCGGTGCAGCGGGCGGGACTGAATCCCTACCTCTTCGAGATGGCAAATATCCGCGATCAATGCTCCTGGGTCCACTCCCGTGAGCGGGATAAGGCCAACGGGAAAGCGATCGATCTGGTCCGCATGGCTGTCGCGCGAGCAGCCAGACTGCAGCCACTCGAGGTGACCGGCGTGCCGGTGACTCGTCGCGCCCTCGTCGTGGGCGGAGGAATCGCCGGTATGCGCGCCGCTCTCGACCTTGATGCGATGGGCATCGACGTCACCCTGATCGAAGCGGAGGGTGAGCTTGGCGGGAGAGTGAAGGAGTTTCACGCCACGTTCCCGGCGATGAACAATGGGGGCAATCCTGCAGCAAAACTCATCAGCGAACTGGAGCAATCCAAGGTCGGCGTTCTACTCAATTCTCAAGTCAAGCATGTCAGCGGTTATGTCGGCAATTTCACCGTCCAGCTTGAAGATCGTGCCAGCGGGGAGATACTGCCGGATCTGGAGGTCGGGGCGATCGTCATTGCGACCGGCGCCAGTCTGCACCGCCCCGGCGAGCGGTGGCGGTACGGGGAAGCGGATAACGTGATCACATCGCTGGAGCTCGAAAGGATCCTTAAAGGCGACGATCCCTCAGGGGTGATGAAAGAAGTCCGGCAGGTAGCCTTCGTGCAGTGCGTGGGCTCGCGACGCGAGGGAGGAGGGTACGAAGGGTGCTCTCGCTATTGCTGCCCCGCCACGGTGAAACAGGCCTCCGAGCTACGAAAGCGGGGCATCGACGTCGCTGTGCTCTACCGCGACATGAGGATGGTGGGGCAGTCCGAGGAGGAGCTGTACCGTGAGGTGCGGAAACAGGGAACCCTGTTTCTTCGCTACGACCCCGAGTCCCTGCCGGTGCTGGAGGGAAACCAGCGCGTCGACCGGGTGACGATGCACGAAACCCTGATCGACCGGGATCTTGAGATTCCAGTGGATCTGGTTGTGCTGGCGACCGGGATGGTGGACGAGAAGGAAAAATCCGAACCGTTGCGCCAGTTGTTGAAAGTGCCGCGCGGCGCGGATGGCTTCCTGATGGAGCGCCACCCGGAACTCGGTCCGGTGGAAACCTGCATCGACGGAGTCATGCTCTGCGGTACGGTGCAGGGACCGAAGGACATAACCGATTCTTTGACACAGGCGCACGCGGCCGCGGAAAAAGTGGCGGAACTGCTGGGGAAAGACAGTCTCGCGCTGGAACCCGTAGTCTGTGAAGTGGATGAGTCGCGGTGCCGGGCGTGCGGGACATGTGTGGACATCTGCGAGTACCGTGCGCCGCAGTTGATAACGGATGAAAACGGGCGGGATTTCGCCCGCATCAACGGCGCATTGTGCAAGGGGTGCGGAACCTGCGCTGTCTGGTGTCCGACGAGCGCGATCAAAGCCCGGCATTTCACCGACGACCAGATCGGTTCGATGATCACGGCACTCTTTGAGGATTTTCATGTCCGAGGTGTTGAAGCAAAACAGGACGCCTAAGACAAAAGGGCGGAAGGCTGCGGCCACGAAGAAGCCGGTGAAGGATTCCGGAGGGGTCTTCGAGCCGAGGGTGCTTGTTTTCGCCTGCAACTGGTGTTCCTACGCCGGTGCGGACACGGCCGGGGTAAGCCGGATCCAGTATTCTCCCAACGTCCGACTGCTCCGGGTAATGTGTTCCGGGCGCGTTCACCCGTCGTTCGTGCTCAAGGCGTTCTCGGAGGGTGCGGATGGCGTGATGGTGTCGGGCTGCCATTTTGGAGACTGCCATTACATGTTCGGCAATTACCGGGCCGTCGAACAGTATGAAAAACTGAAGGCATTGACACAGTTGCTCGGGATCGAACCGGGACGAATTGCGCTGGAATGGATCTCCGCGGCAGAGGGACCCCGGTTTGCGGAGGTGATCAACGGTTTCGTGGACCAGGTGAGAAAACTGGGACCCTGTCGTCTGGGCAAATCCAACGGAGGCGGACGGTGAGCACGGTGGCGGAACAGGAGATCAACCTGAAAGACTATCGCGTATACGCCTGCCTGGAGTGCGGTCGCTGCACGGCCGTTTGCCCCATCTCCCGCTCCCATGGGTTTTCGCCGAGGTGGACGATCTCCCACACGATCGCCGGAAATTCCAGGTCGCACATTCCGGATGAATCTGTCTGGATGTGCCTCACCTGCAAACGGTGCGAGGAGGTATGCCCGACCGCTGTGTCCTACTCAGCCCTCAACCGGGCGTTGCGCATCGTCTACAGCGATCGGATGCCCGCGCAGACATGCACGCACGGCGGGGTCTTTGAACAGATTCAGAACCTGATGCTGAATGAAAAGTTGAAGCAGGATCGGCTGGGGTGGGTGACGGGCAAACTGAAGGTGCAGAAAAACGTGGGCGAAACGCTTTTCTTCACCGGGTGTTCGCCATTCTTCGCCGCCTACTTCGGGGAGGACTATTCAAAGGAATTGATCGGATCGCTGCGCGGCGCGGTCAAGTTGATGAACAAGATCGGTATCGAACCGGCGCTACTCGAAAACGAACGGTGCTGCGGACACGACCTTCTCCTGCGCGGTGATCGTGAAAACTTCATCAAGGTCGCACACCAGGTGGCCGAACAGATTCGAACGTCCGGAGCGAAGCGCGTGGTATTCACCTGTCCGGAATGCCTGGTCACATTGCGCGACGACTACGCCGAAGTGGGTGAAACGCTGGATGTCGAGTTGCTGCATATCTCTCAGGTGCTCGAGAGTGAGCTGGAAAACGTTTCATTCAAAGCGGACAAGCGGATTGTGAGTTATCAGGACCCGTGCCGTCTGGGCCGCTACTCCCAGGTGTACGAACCGCCGCGAAAGGCTATTGGCAGAGTGCCCAGCTTGAAGCTTGAGGAAATGCGCAACAACCGTGAGCGATCCGTTTGCTGCGGGGTTGCGGCGTGGGTCGGGTGCGATGCGGGGACGCGCCAGATGCAACGGCAGCGGCTCGAGGAAGCGGCGGAGACAGGAGCCGGGACACTGCTCACCGCCTGCCCCAAGTGTTTCATCCATTTGAACTGTGCGCTTCAGGACGGAGCAGAGGAGAAGAAGCCAAAGCTGCAAATCCGGGATTCCTGGGAATACCTGGCATCCCGTTTGGCATAAATCACCAATGAGACAGGTTGTGCGAATCCGAGGGAGGTGTTGACACGGAGGTTGCCATGACGAAAGACGGATGCCGGATTGGCGTGTTCGTCTGCGATTGCGGATTGAATATCGCCGGTTCGGTGGACACACAGGCCGTTGCGGACTACGCCAAGACGTTGCCGAATGTCGCCTGTGTCATCCGCAACAAGTACACCTGTGCGGATCCGGGGCAGAACGAGATCAAGCGCGCGGTCCGGGAGGAGAAACTGGATCGTGTCGTCGTTGCTTCCTGTTCACCCCGGATGCACGAGCCGACTTTCCGCGGTTGTGTCTGGGACGTGGGATTGAATCCCTACCTGATGGAGATGGCAAACCTGCGCGAGCATTGCAGCTGGGTCCACACGGGAGACCGTGAAGGCGCCACGGAGAAGGCGAAGGACTTGGTGAAGAGTGCAGTGTACCGCGCGTGCTTGCTCGAGCCCCAGCAGGAGATGACGGTCCCGGTTACGCGGAAGGCGCTGGTCATCGGTGGCGGTGTGGCGGGTATTCAGGCGGCGATGGACCTCGCGGACGGCGGGCACAAAGTGGTGCTCGTGGAAAAACGGCCGTCCATCGGGGGAATCATGGCCGCACTGGATAAGACCTATCCCACCATGGACTGTAGTATTTGAATACTCGGGCCCAAGGCCATGGATGCCGGTCGGCATCCCAACATCGAACTGATGACCTACAGCGAGGTGGAGAGCGTCTCCGGATACGTTGGCAATTTCAACGTAACTGTCCGGAAAAAGGCTCGCTATGTCGATCAGGACCTCTGCAACGCCTGTGGTGACTGTGAGAAGGTCTGTCCGTCGACAACGCCGGACGAATACCAGCAGGGATTCTCATCGAGGAAGGCGATTTACATGGAATTTGCCCAAGCGGTTCCCTCCGCATACCTGGTCGACATGGAAACCTGCCTCGGCACCAACCCGATTGCCTGCGGAAAGTGCATCGACGCCTGCGACAAGGACGCCATCGATTTCGACATGCAGGATGAGCTCGTCGATGTCCAGGTCGGCGCGATCATTGTCGCCACGGGAATGGACGTGTACGATCCCACGGAAATCATCGAGTACGGTTATGGACGCTATCAGAACGTGATCACCAGCATGGAATTCGAGCGTCTCATCTGCGCCGGTGGTCCGACGGAAGGGCATTTTATCCGGCCGGGCGATCAGACAAGGCCAAAACGGATCGGGTTTATCCAATGTGTCGGCTCGCGTTCGAAACGGTACGGCAGCGAGTACTGTTCGAACATCTGCTGCATGAACACGATCAAGGACACGCTGCTCCTGCGCGACCACTATCCGGACACCGAGAACTACGTCTTCTACATGGACATCCGGGCCTTCGGAAAGAGCTTCGAGGATATGTACATCCGGTCCAGAGAGGAGGGAGTCCGTTACATCCGCGGAATACCCGGCGAGATCATCGAGGATCCGAAGACGGGGAATCTCCGGATCGTCGTTGAAAACACAATGACCCGAAGAGTCGAGGAATACGATCTGGACATGGTGGTCCTGTCGGTTGGAGTGAAGCCGCGGGACGATTCGCCGAACATCCGCAAGTTGCTCACCCTGTCGAAGACCTCCGACGGGTTCATGATGGAGGCGCACCCGAAATTGAAGCCGGTGGATGCGCCGACGAAGGGCGTGTATTTCGCCGGTTGCGTGGAATCGCCGAAGGACATCAAGGACAGCGTCACCCAGGCGAGTGCGGCCGCCGCGCGCGCTCAAATCCTGTTGAACGCCGGAAAAGTGCAGATCGAGGCCGTCACCTCTCGGCTGGATCAAGCGCTCTGCCCGAAATGCGGCGTGTGCGCAAAGGTCTGTCCCTACAACGCGATTAAGTGGGAAAAAGGCCAATTTCCGGAGATCGTAGAAGCGGCCTGTGCGGGGTGCGGTGCGTGCAGCGCGGAATGCAATTTCGGCGCGATCACGATGCGTCACTTCACCGACCAGCAGATTATCGCCCAGGTGGACGCCATCCTCGAAGACCATCCGATGGATAAACTGGTCACCTTCGCCTGCAACTGGTGCAGCTACGCCGGCGGAGACTTCGCGGGCATCTCACGCCTGCAGTATCCCGTGCACGCCCGCCTCATCCGCACGATGTGCAGTGCACGAGTGTCGGAGGATTTCGTCGAGCACGCGTTCCTGCAGGGCGCGCCGATGGTGCTCGTCTCAGGTTGTCACTTCGCGGATTGCCATTACATCAATGCCAACCGGGCGACGGTGAAGCGTGTGCAGCGGCTGTGGCAGAAAATGGAGCGCCTGGGCATCCGGCCGGAGCGGTTGCAACTCGAATGGATCAGCGCCGCCGAAGGCCAGAAATTCGCCAAGGTGATGCGTCATCTGGACGGCTTGCGCAAGGATGTCACGAAAGAGGAGGTCGCCTACACAATTGAAGTGCTGAAAGCGAACAAGATGAAGGGCGAGGAGAAGAAAGCGGCGATGGACCGGTTGACCTCTCCACGTCCGCCGGCTGTTTTCGAGGAGGAGGAGGCTCCCGCCGGACGTGCCTGGTTCCGCTGCCTGAGCTGCGGTCATACGTGGAAAGGCGCGCACAATCCTAATGCGGAACCGGTGGAGTGGCAATGTCCGTTGCCGGAGTGCAGGAGTAACAGCATCCGCTTGATGAAACCGGCGAAGAAGAAAGTTGCGGAGCATGCACCGGCATGAACGATTCAGTGATCAAGATCGATTTCAGCCGACGCAAACAACTGGAGGAGATGCTGGGAGCGGATCACGTCAGTTTCTGCTACCAGTGCGGTGCATGCGTCGGGGACTGTCCGTCTGCCCGCTTCCACAAGGGCTTCAACCCGCGGACAATCATGATGCGGGCGCTGATGGGTGATGTGGATGAGCTGATCGGCCCCGACTCCATCATCTGGCTCTGTTCAAACTGTTACAACTGCTATCAGCGATGCCCCCAGGACGTTCGGCCTGTGGAAGTGATAGTCGCTCTGAAAAATCTCTCGGCTCGGGAGTGCGGCGAGGATGACGAGATCGTCAAAATCGCCCAAAGGGTGCGTGAAACGGGCAGAAGCGTCCCGGTCACCCAGGCCACTCAGCGGATGCGCAAGGAGCTCGGCCTGGCGCCGCTTGAAGATCTGGACGTGTCTGAGCTCGAGATTATTCTCAGGGAAGATGAACCGGAGAGCGTAAAAGAGGATCGTGGAGGATGAGACTCGCGTTCTTTCCGGGGTGCATGATCCCGGCGAAATATCCGTATATGGAAGCGGCGATTCGCAGAACGTTGCCGCAACTCGGGATCGAGATCGTCGATCTGGACGGATTCACATGCTGCCCCGATCCGATCCATTACAAAGCCGTGGATAACGTGGGCTGGCTGACGATCGCTGCGCGCAACCTCTGCATCGCTGAAGAGGCGGGTCTCGACATTTTCACCATCTGCTCTGGGTGCACCGGAACGCTGGCGGAAGCGGTGTTCATGCTTGCCGAGAACGAGGAGTTGAAAGCACGTGTCAACAAGCGATTGGCCAGGATCGGTAAAACGTACAAGGGTACGTCCAAAGTCCGTCACATCGTTACGGTGTTGCGCGACGACATCGGCGAGAAAAAGATCAGGGAAACCGTCAAACGTCCGCTGAAGGATGTGATGGTCGCGATCCATTATGGCTGCCATCTGCTGAAGCCCAGCGAGTTCATGAAGGTGGACGACCCGGACGATCCGCATGTGATGGACATGCTGGTCCGTGCCATCGGAGGCGCCACCTGCCGGCATTCGGAATGGTATCTCTGTTGCGGGAAGGCGTGTCGCGATGCAGAACTGAAAGAGGATATGACGAAGTGCGTGCTCGATTCCGTACGGGAAATGGAAGCTGATTGCATGGGGATGATCTGTCCATCCTGCTTCTCTTCGTTCGATCTCGGCCAAATCATCCTCGCCCGAAAATATCGGGAAAAGGGGGAGGAGCAGGAGTTGCTGGCACCGGTGTACTACTTCCAGCTGCTCGGTCTGGCGCAGGGGCTTACGCCCGAGGACGTCGGATTGAACTACCACAAGGTGAAACCGGAAAAACTGTTGGAGAAGATTGGACTCCAATAACGAGGGGGGGAGAAAATATGATCGATGCATTCATTCAAGAGCGGTACCCGAGGCAGGTGAAGTGCAGGGATGACTTTGAAATTACCATTCAACCGTTGACAATCGAACGAATCCCAATACACATGGCGATGCTTCTCAAGCTTGACGAAGCGGGAAAAGCCAAGCTTCCTCACAATGTCTCCGATCCCAACTACGCGAAGAGGATTCAGCGCCAGATCGAAGATGGAACGACGTACCGGCTCGGCGCGTGGATTCATGATGAAACGATTATTGGTTCCCTGAGCCTGTACTTGGGTGCGACCACCTGGATCCGTCACACCGGCGAAGTCGTCTGGGTCACATTGCCGGAGTACCGGCGCTACGGAATCGCAGTCCAACTGTTTGAGGAGATAGTTCCTTTGGCCGTGGCGCTTAGCCTCGAGAAAATCTACGCCAAACTGACAGAGGAGCACCTCGAGGGCATCAAGCTCGTCAAACGGCTCGGATTCAAACTCGAAGCCACGCTTGTCGACCATGCCAGGGACAGCTACGGACGCTATCACAACATGTACTGCTACTCGATCGACCTGGAGGGCGCCAACCGGGCGATGCAGGAGAGAATGACCCAATTCGCCTGAGCTTTCACGCCAACGGGAACAGACGCGGGCAAAGATTTCTGAGCGCAAAAAAGGAGCGTGTCTGCTTCTCGTGAAAGCGCAGAGGTGAGCGTAGTTTGCAGTCTATCCTGAGGTGAAGAATGCGGACTCAAGGCAGGGGGTTGCGCAGGAAATCGAAATAGTGATATGAGAAATTTCCGATCTGTTCTATTCATTCTCGCATTGATTTTTCCCACTCAGTGTCCCAAGTTGTGTTCAGCATGATCGGCCGCTTCATGCAGTGCTAATTGAAGTCGGCTGACATGCTTCATTTCTCTTCCACAATGTCAGTCGATGCGCACTGTGACTGTGCCATATGATACCTGGCGGGGG
>CAZIDZ010000056.1:0-13565 GCA_964538455.1 uncultured bacterium | reverse complement strand
CTCGCTGACAAGGGCTGGAGTTGGGCCTTGACCGGCGGCGACAGCCAGTCGCTCACTTACACCGTTCCGGAAGAGGTGAAGGCGGAAGCAGGCGGTGAGACGACGGGAGAATGATATACGTAGCCCGGAATCTGGATTCCGGGAAACCACAGGTTGAAAAACGTATTCCCGGATTCAAGAATCCGGACTACATCTGTCTCCTCATTGGCCCTGTTGGCTAGTCCAACAGGGTTTATTTGTTTGTTCTTTGGCTGTCCGGAACCCGGGTAATCCGCCAGTTGGCGGACAACCCGGGCCACACTTCATTTTGTCATTGCCTGGCTTGACCGGGCAATCCAGTGTAAAGAGAAAAACATCAGTATCGATTGGCTACGCCGAGCTTCGGTTCCCGCCTTCGCGGGAATGACACATGGAACGTCCGATCAAGTCGAGCAATGACAACAAGCAGTCATCCTGAACGAAGTAAAGGATCCATGAGTCGGTGCCTTGCTGATCCATCATGAAACCCGGGTGGGCGAGCCACCCGGGGCACCCAACCTCGGATTCAAGAATCCGGGCTACATCCACCATAAATAAAAATTCCGTCCCGATATTTCGGGACGGAATTGATCGTTTCGGTTAAAACGAAGGACTCAGGCCTGCACCTGCTTGACCACCTGCTCGAAGGCGTCCGGATCGTGGAACGCTAAGTGCGCTAGCGCTTTGCGGTCCATGTCGAGCCCCTTCTCTTTCGCGAGAGCCATAAACTTGCTGTAGCTAAGCCCGTGCTGGCGTACCGCGGCGTTGATCCGCATGATCCACAGGGAGCGGATATCGCGGCGGAAGAGGCGGCGGTGGTCCGTGGCGAATCGCTCAGCGCGCTCGGTGAGGCGCGTCGCGGCACGGATCGTGTTTTTCCCGCGTCCGAAGAAACCTTTGGCGCGGTGCAGGATTTTCTTTCGGCGCGCTTTCGACGCCGGATTGTTCGTTGCGCGTGGCATGCTGTTCTCCTTACGCCGAAATCATCTTGCGGACGCGAGCAGCATCCACCTTGTCCACGAGCGCCGCTTTGGCGAGCTCGCGCTTGCGGTCGCGCGACTTCTTCGTCAGCATATGGCTCTTGAAGCTGCGGCGGCGCCGAATCTTGCCCGTTCCGGTCAACTCGAACCGTTTCGCAGCGGAGCGCTTCGTCTTTGTCTTCGGCATGGCTTTTCCGTTCTGCTAAAGTGCCGCGCGGAAATGCGCGACCTACTTCCTCATCAAGGTCATCACCATATTGCGATGGCCTTCCATCTGGATCTCACCCTCCAGCTTCGCGATGTCCTCGAGCTCGGTGACGAGACGGTCCATCACCTCCCGCCCCAGCTCCTTGTGAGTGATCATCCTGCCCTTGAACATCAGCGTCACCTTCACCTTGTCCCCATCTTCGAGAAAGGCGCGGGCGAACCTCAGCTTGGTTTGAAAATCGTGTTCTTCAATCTTGGGACTGACACGGATCTTCTTGATCTGTGTCTGATGTCCCCGTTTACGGCTGCTCTTTTCCCTCTTTTGCTGCTCGTAGCGGAATTTGCCGTAATCCATGATCCGGCAGACAGGAGGTTTCGCCAAGGGCGCAACCTCGACGAGATCCAACTCGGCTTCCTCCGCACGACGCAGGGCATCCGGGGTGGGAACGATTCCAACCTGCTCGCCGTTTTCGTCAATCAGCCGGACCTCGGGAACCCGGATGAGTTCGTTGACATTGTACTCCGGCGTTTGTGGTGTCCTGCGATCGGGGACTTTTCCGTACGCGATGAGTGGACCTCCCTGTAATTTCTACCAACACGACGTCCGGCCGCTGGCCGGGTGGGCGCTACTGGAGTCGAACCAGTGACCTCTGCCATGTCAAGACAGCGCTCTAACCAACTGAGCTAAGCGCCCAAAGGTAACACACTTGTCCGTGCCGTAGCCAACGGGCCTGAAGGGTGCCGAGGGCCGGACTCGAACCGGCACGGAGCTACGCTCCAGCGGATTTTAAGTCCGCTGTGTCTACCTATTCCACCACCCCGGCGCTCTGTGGAAACGGCGCTGCTGAGTCACGAAGCCTTCTGCTGTCCGTCCGTCCCTCCGGGGTCCTTCGAGGCCATTCCCGTGGAGGCGGCGGCCGGATTCGAACCGGCGAATAAAGGTTTTGCAGACCTTCGCCTTAGCCACTTGGCTACGCCGCCCGGACCGCGCTGTGGCGGTTGTGCTTTCCGGTACGGTGCGACCGGAAAAAGACCCGTCTGCCGATCGCCAACTGAGGCTCGGCGGGCGGGTTGCGGAGCGAGAGACGGGACTCGAACCCGCGACAACCACGTTGGCAACGTGGAGCTCTACCAACTGAGCTACTCTCGCTTTCAGCGGCTCTTCAGCCGGCGGAAAAAGGTAGACGCTGAGGGGGTGAAACGCAAGATTTCACGCCGGAAGATCTCGAGGCACCGTCCCAAAATCCACCTTTCTGACGGCTAAAACGAAGCCGATCCTGCCCGCACTACCGGCGATATCCCCTCTACCGTGGCGCTTGTCAAAAACCTTCCCCCGAGGCAAGGTTGCCACCCCATCCCGGGGTTGGTGGAGCTGAGCGGGATCGAACCGCTGACCTCCTGAATGCCATTCAGGCGCTCTCCCAACTGAGCTACAGCCCCCTACGCCCAGCGACCTTTTCAAAGGATTGTTTTTTCACAATCCTGTTGAAAAAGCGCCGGAGAATATAGGCGGCATCGGTATCGGTGTCAAGCAAGTCCCGGGGTGGCCGCTCGGAGACGTGACTCAGGCGAATTTTATAACTAATACAGGGAGTTCCGCGTGCCGGACGATGTGTTCCGCCACCGAACCGATCAGCGCCTGTTTCAGGTCGCTGCGGCCGTTGGATGCCATCACGATGCAGGTTGCGCCGATGTCCGTCGCCGTGTTTAGAATCTCCTTGCGGGGCGAACCTTCACGGAGAATGACCTCGCAGATTTCCCGAGCTTTGGCATCATCCACCAGCTCTTCCATACGGTCACGGCTTTTGACCGCCTTTTCGCGCATGATCTCCTTGTAATGGTCCGGGCTGACGCGCAGATACTGCATCTCCGCGTCGGTCATGAACTCCTCATGCACGTTCAGCAGGGTGATCTTCCCGCCGAATTTGCGCGCGAGCTCCACGGCTTCGGCAAAGGCGCCGCGCGACATCTCCGAAAGATCCGTAGGGAACAGAATATGTGAAAACATCGCCTCCTCCTCCTGCCGGAATTGCTCAGATGAAGAAAATCAGCGTAATCAGTGCGAAAACGGGGACCAGGATGCCAAGCGACCAGATCATGTACCCGAAGAAACTGGGCATCTTGATGTGGTTTTCTTCCGCGATCGACCGCACCATGAAGTTGGGCGCATTCCCAATATAGGTCATCGATCCGAAGAAGACGGCGCCCGCGCTGATCGCCTTGAGATCCCAGACGAACGAAGCGAGAAACGCCGGGGACGCTTGTCCGGTGAGTATCATGTTGACCATGTGGTCGTTGATCCCGTATCGCCCTTGCGCGAGGTTGTAAAACGTCAAATAGGTCGGTGCGTTGTCGAGGAACGACGAGAGCGAACCGGTGACCCAGAAATAATGGAACGGTTCGCGGACAAAATCGACCACCGCGGCGAGATGCCCGCCCTCCCCCGCGCGGAGCATCGCCAGTGCCGGGATGATCGTCATGAAAATGCCGGCGAAAAGGTAGGCGACCTCCAGGATCGGGAACCAGGTAAATCCATTTTCCTTACGGATTTCCGTCTTCGTCGTGCGAACCGAGAGGAAGACCATGAGCAGGATCCAGAGGTCGCGAATGATGTTCTGCAGGGGAAGGTGAACGCCGAGCACGTTTACGATCGCCAACCGCACTGAACCGCTGAACAGGACTCCGGCGATTATACCCAGAAGAAACAAGAAGTTGTGCGCGCCAACCAACGACAGCGGAACCTTTTCGCTGTCCACCGGCTCCGGCATGTCCCCCTTCTCTCGCCTGTATAAGATACTGTCAATTATGAAATAAAGTATCAGCAGGATGCCCGCCGCTGTCGCGAATTCCGGGAAAATGTGGAACGTCCAGAAGAACGGCACGCCGTGAAGGAAGCCGAGGAACAGCGGGGGGTCACCGAGCGGAGTCAGGGATCCACCGATGTTGGCGACGAGAAAGATGAAGAAAATGACGGTGTGCATTACATTTTTCCGCTCCCTGTTCGCCCTCAACAGCGGCCGGATCATCACCATCGCCGCCCCCGTCGTCCCCATCCAACTGGCGAGAACCGTCCCAATCAGGAGCATCAACAGGTTAACCCTTGGCGTCCCAACGAGGCTGCCTCGCAACATGATTCCGCCTGACGCGGTGAACAGCCCTAGCAGCAGGATGATGAAGGGGATGTAGTCCACCAGGTAGATGTGCAGGATTTCATGGAGTGCACCCCCCCGATAGGCGATCAGGAAGGGAACGGCAAACAGAATGGCCCAGAACGCGGAAACCTTGGGAAAATGATGGTGCCAGAAAGCGGGCGCGAGCAGGGGAAAAAGCGCAATTGACAGCAGGATTCCGATAAACGGCAGCGCCGACCAGATGGGCAGCTCCTGTCCGATGCTCTCGCCCTCTTCGCCGTGCTCGGATCCTTCCACCGGTGCCTGCGTCATTTCCGCGGAAGGCTGCGCCTCCCCGATCTGGCCGGAATCGGACTCGGCCACCGCCACGTGCTGTGCAGAGGCGTTGTCCTCATGGTGCGTCGAATCATCGGCCATCACTCCCAGCGGCAACGCCAGCAGCGCTCCAACCAGAAGCAAAGCCGTCGCGAACCGTGTCATTCCTTGTGACCTCCCAGCGAAGCGTTTCGGACCGTCCTTCGGGCACAACGCCCTAAATGGAGTTGCGGCAAGATCGGGAAACTGCCCGGCCTTCGCAAGCGGCTTGTGTTCGGAGCCGGAAAGCAGCTCCGGGGCGAGTGCCGGGAAAATTGGCAATCCGCCAGTCGATAGGATTGCCGCGGGAATGTCTATGTTCTACCTTTCGTAATACCATGAAATCGGGGGAGATCATGAAAGGTACCTTGCTGATTATCGTTCTGCTGATGTTGACTGCTGGAGCGTTCGCACAAATGATTCCAGCGGACTGGCAGATAGCGGAACCGGTTGTTAACAGCGTGCGCGCTTCCGCGATGGGCCATACGGAGATGTTTGGTGCCCAGGACGGTTCCGCGATGTTCTCGAATCCTGCGTGGATGGCGGACACACACGACCTCAACGTCGAGGCGGGCTTGGCCACGCTATTCGGCTCGATTCCTCACGAAGATACTGGAACCGGTTCTGACATCACGGAAAAATACACGGGGAGCCTCAAGCCCGAATACGCCGTCGCCTCGATGCCGCTCCGTATCCACCATTTTCCGATCAGCATTGCCGTGGGAGCCGGGATCTGGACAATGCACCGCCCGGGCTGGGATTATGAGTTAACGAGCACTGGTGATTTCGGAACCACGACCATGAAAGACACCTATGACGGATTGATTCAGGTCGCCGGGCCGGCGGTGGCGGCGGATCTGTTCGACATGCTGTACGCCGGACTCTCGATGGGCACCGCGACGGGAGGCTCAATCACGGTAAAGAACACCCTGACAGATCCGACGGGCGAAATCGGGACGGAAACCTCCTACACCCCATCCTTCCAGGTCGTCACCCTGAGCGCCGTGCTGAGACCGAACGATCACTTTAAAATCGGGCTCATGCTGCGTCCCGGGTATGAAATGACGTTTGGTGAAGTGTCCCAAAAGGATATCAACTCAGGGTACACACAATATCCCTCGAACAGTGTTCTTTCGATGCCGGACACTTACGGAGCTAGTTTTTCGCTGACGAGCTCGGACAGGATGGTCGAATTGATCGGGGAATACCAGTCCCGCCAATTAAGCAAAATCCAGTTCGGAATTGAGGGAACAGAGCTTGACAGCACCGGTCTCGACAACGGCGAGGCGTTCCGTCTCGGGCTGCAGCTGGGTGCGATCCAGGTGGGGTATTTCCTCGAGAGCGTCGCCGTCCCCGAAGACCTCGAAGGCACGAAACCCGCCACTCACAAGGGATTTACGTTTGGTTTGGGCTACCGCGGCCACCGCATCGGCCTATTCGCCTACGGGGAATATGGAACGCTGGAATACAAGGTCGGCGATCCAATAAACCCGGATACACAGAAAGAGAAGATCTGGAGAGTCGGCGGCGGGATCGGGATTCACCTGTTCTGATTTTCGAAGCATTCATCGCCTTGGGACAATATGAAAATCTGATCACTCAACCGGCGCCACCTCTTCTTCCTGAACGGCCACGGTATCGGGCTGCACCCAGATGCCGAGGTGATTCAACTTCGCCTCCGCCTGGAACGAAGCGTAATCAACTTCGCGTGGGTGCTGCTGCTCGGGGTTGATTTTCGCCAGCCCCTGGCTGAGTATCCACGCCCCGAGATCGCTGCCATCCTCCATCGACAGATAGGCATGCAGGTCCGGCGAGGCTGTGTCAGGTGAGAAAGCCCTGGAAAAATCGAGAATCACCGGCTGACCGAGCACACGATCCCGGATGCGATTGACCGACGTGGTGTCGTAACTGACGATCCGATTCTCTGTCTCAACCGTGCTGTCCGAAAGCATCGTCGTCACCTCTGCACGGACTGCGGACGGCGCCAACCCGATAATGTGAACGGTGCGCCCTTTCCTCAGCACCACTGTGTTGACGTCCTCAACCTGCTCCACCCTGTCATGCCGGCTCAAGTACCCGACGAACCACAACAGCAGGACCGTCAACAGCAGGATGAGGATAACGCCGATGTTGCCTTTCATGATACGCTCCCAGGGCTAGGGTACTTGTCGGTTCAGGCTGCCTCTCTTGCTGCTTCCTGCTCGGCGTCATGAATGATCGGGTTCAAACGGCGCAACTGGGTGAGCAGAACGAGTGCGATCACCGCCAGCAATGCGGCGATGAGGAACAGGTATTCGCTGTGAGCCATTTTCGTCCACATGATGCCGACCGTCCCCGACAGGTAGCCGCCGATGCCGGAGGCGACGAACCAGCCGCCCATCATCATTCCGAGCGCGCGCTTCGGCGCCAGCTTGCTGACAAGCGAAAGGCCCATCGGCGAGAGCATCAATTCAGCCGAGGTGAGCACCCCGTAGCAGATCAGCAGCCACCAGACGCTGACATGGCCTGTGTCGCCGCCCGCGACTCCGGCGAATCCCATGATGACAAACGCCGCGGAGGCGAAAAGCATGCCGATGAACATTTTCGTCGCCGTTGTCGGCTCCTTGCCGAACTTGCGCAGCAGACCCCAGAAGCTGACCAGCGGGAAGGTGAGCAGCAGGATGTACATCGGATTGATCGACTGAAACATCTCCGGCGCGATAGCGGTGTTCGTCGCGCTCTGCGCCCAGAATGTGAGCGTCAAGCCCTGTTGTTCGAACGCCATCCAGAAGAAAATGACGATGATGAAAATCACGATCAGCGCCCATATCCGCTGCCGGTCCTTGACGGGATCTGCCGATTCCTCGAAAACCTTTTCCCGATGCATCGGATCCTTGCGGCGCATCCTTGCCGCAGACTGGTCACCTTTTTCGACCATCCGTTGCATCGACCAGAAGATCGCCATCGATATCATCATGCCGATGGCCGCAGCGCCGAATCCGTAATGCCATCCGTAGTTGACGCGCAGGAATCCAGCTACCATCGGACTGAGAAAAGCGCCGAGGTTGATACCCATATAGAATATGTTATACCCGTCATCCCGCCGTTCTGGCACCTCCCGGTAGAGGTTGCCGAGCATCGTCGAGATGTTCGGTTTGAACATGCCGTTGCCGATAATCAGGCAGACCAGCCCGGCAAAGAAGAAAGGCACGGGTGGAACCGCAAGCAGCGCGTGACCCATGATGAAGAAGACGCCGCCGATTGTGATCGATCGCCGGATGCCGAATACCCGGTCCGCGAGCAGGCCGCCGAAGAACGGCGTGAAATACACCATTCCAACGTAAAGACCGTAAATCGTGGCGGTGAGTTCGGGGCTGAATCCCAATCCCCCCTGCTCCTTGGGGCTGATCATGTAGAGCGCGAAGATGGCCCTCATGGAGTAGAAGCTGAACCGCTCCCACATCTCCGTGGTGAAAAGGACCGGCAAACCCTTCGGATGGGGCCGTTTGACTGCGGGTGCCGTGCTGGTGTCGGCCATAACGCCTCGCTGCCTCCTCATCGGCTGTCGTAATGCTGGCGGGGATTGATCAGGTCCTGCCATGCCCCCGCATCAGCGATGCGAGAAACCGGAAAAACCCATTGAACGGGAACATAGGTCCGTCTCCAGTCCCGGTGCAACCGGAACTCACGTTATTTGCGGTGTTTATCGTTCCCCGGCCGGGAAATGATGCAGTCCCTAGAGGACGAGATCAAGGCTGACCTCCTGCTCCGTAGACAGATCCACCTGCACAGGCGGGGTCTCCTTGTGGTAGGAGTCATGAGTGAGCAGCAGCAATGGTTTCGACTGGACTTTCTCGTTCGACCGGGCGACAACCCCGTACCACCCGTCGTAATTCCCGCTCGTCGTTCGGCCAACCCGCACGTAGGCACCCGTCGGATAACTCTGGATCAACTGAGGAAGGATCTTCAGGATGTGCGGGTTGAACTTCTGCTTCATCCGCGTCACCATCGTCGTGATCGCCTCTTCGGGGCTCCGTGCGATCCCGTCGAATTCTCCGCGGACGAGGTTGTCATAGAGATTCGCGACGACCAGGATTTCGGAAAAACGGTGCATCGTATTCTTGCCCCGCTTGAACACCTTCGTCGGCGGGAATTTCTCGCCCTTGATACGGTTCGGATAACCGCTGCCGTCGAACAATTCATGGTGCTGCAGAACAGTGGCGTGCTCGATGTAGGCGTCCGGGTCGGAGCCACGCAGGATCAGCATCGAATACACCGGATGCTCCCGCATGATCATCCGCTCTTCTCGCGTCTGTTCGGCGTAGGTTTTCCCCCGGATCGCGGGGAACACGAGTTTTCCCACATCATGCAGCATCGCAGCCGAGCCAAGTTGCCTCATCTCCTCCTCGTTGAATCCAAACTTTTGACCGATCAACACGCTGAGGATGGTGACATCGAGGCTGTGCTGAAGATCCGCCGCAGCTCCCTCGCCGATCGGGAGCGCCGCAAAAATCTGCTTGCCCGATCGGATGATTTCGTCGATCAGCGAGCTGACGACCTTGCGGATCTGCGACATGCGAATGGAAGGCTGCGCTTCGCCTTCCTCGAGCCTTTTCTTGATTTCCTCGGGAGCGAACGCCTCGAGCGCCAGATTGTTCTGCACCGCTTCATAGGCGTCGGCGAGCTCACGGTTGGTCATCACGCGAACCGCTTCGCTGACGACTTCTTCCGGGACGATATCCTTCGTCAACTCGTCCATCACGTAGATGTAGTAGTACTTGCGCCGGCGGAGCGTCTTGATCATCTCGTCGGTGAGCTTGAAACCGGCGGAAACCACCAGCTCATAGTCCTTGTTGTAGAGCGATTTGCCGAGAAGATCCCCGGGTTGGACCTTGTCGATACCCACGATCCGCATCTTCAGTTTCCCTTCAGAACCGGGAGGCGGGAAAGAGAATAGCCCTCTTTCCGGAAATCGGACCCGGTCAATACCCCCGGCAAAATAGGCGCTCGATCGCGCCTGCTCAACGAAAAATCGAAAAACTCCCTGCGCCGCGCCCAAGCCGGAATTGATTCCCACGCCACGCAGCTGGCGCGTATTTTCCGGCATGGCCGCCCTGCCCCCAATTGACCGGCCGGCGCTGCGCTCACTTCGCCGCTCGCTTCTGCGATGGTATCGCACATCGGCGCGAGACCTTCCCTGGCGCCGCACGGACGATCCCTACCGAATCTGGATCAGCGAGGTGATGCTGCAGCAGACACGGGCCGAGACGGTGCTCGCGTACTACGAGCGTTTCCTTTCCATTTTTCCCGACCTCGACAGCCTTGCGCGCGCGGAACAAGATCCGCTGCTCAAACAGTGGGAAGGCCTCGGGTATTACCGCAGAGCGTTCAATCTGAAACGCGCCGCCAAGCAGATTCTCGAAGAATACGGCGGAGAATGGCCGCGCACTTCCGAGCAGTGGCTGCGTCTCCCGGGGGTGGGGCGCTACACCGCTGCGGCGATCGCCTCCATCGCCTTCGGCGAACCCTCCGCCGTGCTCGACGGAAACGTCAAACGGGTGCTCGCACGGCTCCACGCGTTCCGGGAATCCATCGACAACCCGGGCGCAGAACGCTCGCTGTGGGAGTCCGCGCGGGAATTTCTCGACCCGGACAATCCCGGCGATCACAACCAGGCGTTGATGGAGATCGGGGCGACCGTATGCACACGCCTCTCTCCAAAATGCCAGGTCTGCCCCCTGGCATCACACTGCCGAAGCCGGGCGATGGGCATTCAGAAAACCTTGCCCGTCAGGGCACAACGAAAAGCGCTTCCGACACGCCGGTCGGTTGCGGCGGTGCTGCGGCGCAAGGACGGCGCACTGCTGATCGTCCGCCGGCCGGAAACCGGACTTCTGGCGGGACTCTGGGAATTTCCGCAGGTTGAGGTGAAGAAAACTGAAAGCGAACGTAAAGCTTTCCGCCGATTGATGCTTGAACGATTTGGAACGGCTTTCGACCCCTCGGAAAAAGTCGCGGAGGCCCGCCAAACCTACTCCCATTTCCACAGCCGGGTGGTCGCCTACACGTGCGAACTCCCCGAGCCAATTGAGCAATTCTTAAAGAAATTGATGAAGAAAAATGAACCTAAAAAAGTAGAAAATTCCGCACGGAAGGTTCCAGCAAGCTTCTACCGCTGGCTCAACGATAAATCCAGAAGAAACATTTCCCTGCACCGAGCCCACCAGAAACTGCTCGAAGCCCTTCACGGATGATTCACCGAGTCGCCGCAGACCAGAAATTCTTACATAAGGTCTCCTTTTACTGGCTTCGTCTTTGTTAGGGCTCCATAACTACTATCCACCCGCCTTTTTCCTGCCGTTATTTAATTCCCCTGCAGTACGCACGACCCGTTTATGGGAGATAGCCCCCAACCTTCATCAACACCGGAGTGAGTTATGAAGAAGCTATGGATTCTGCTCCCGGTTGTCCTCGTTGTCACAAGTTCGGCGCTCGCGAAAGAAGGGATGTGGCTGATGACCCAGCTCGGTGACCTTGACCTTGCCGGTCAGGGAATCGAGGTCAGCGCGGAACAGATATACTCGCCGGGAAAGACGTGTTTGCTCGATGCGGTGGTGAACATGGGCGGGGCATCAGGCGCTTTTGTCTCCCCTCAGGGACTGATCCTCACAAACCATCATGTCGCCTACGGCGCGATCCAACGTCTGTCCACAAAAGGAAAGAATTATTTGGCGGAAGGGTTTGTCGCGAAGTCAATGGCGAACGAACTTCCCGCACCCGGGGCGTACGCAAGGATCATCACCGAAATCCGGGACGTCACTGACGAGGTGCTCGCAGCCGGAGCGAAGATCAAGGACCCCTATGAGCGGCACCGCGCGATCCGGAAAAAGATGTCGGAAATCGAGGATGCGGAACGCGCCAAAGGGGAGGATGTTGACGCCACGGTGGCGGAGCTGTACGACGGCTTGCTCTACCACCTTTACGTCTTCAAACGTCTCAACGACATTCGCATCGTGCTCGCCCCACCCGAGTCGATCGGGAATTACGGAAGCGAGATCGACAATTGGATGTGGCCGAGGCACACCGGCGATTTCACTTACATGCGGGCCTACGTCAGCCCCGACGGCGTCGGCCGTGAGTACAGCGTGGATAATGTCCCCTACCATCCGAAAAAATGGCTCACGATTTCAACCCGGGACCTGGATGAGGGTGACATGACATTCATCCTCGGATTTCCCGGACGTACGAACCGTTACGCAACCCATTTCGACGTCGATTATTACCTGAACAATCAATACCCTTACACAATCGCCACCGATCAGAAATTGATCGACATCATCGAAGGCGCCTGCGACACCAGCGAAGTCTCGAAGATCAAAGCGGCGGGACGCACGCGCTGGATCTACAACGGGATGAAGAACAACAAGGGCGTAATCCGCGGAATGCAGGCCGAGAATTTCCTGGCGGAGAAAACAGCGTTCGACAACGACCTCCAGGCGTTTGTCTCAGCCAACCGCAAATTGCGCAAGAAGTACGGGAATGTGCTCGAGGAGATTGGCAAGATATACGAAGAACGGCGTGCGACACTTGCGCGCGAGCGGATGTTTACGCTTTTCGGCAGATATGGTTCGATGCCGCTATCGCGCGCGATTTCCGTTTACGAGACTGCTCGCGAACGGGAAAAGCCCGCGGACGAGCGCAGACCCGACTGGTCCGAAAACCAGGTAGAGAGGATGAAGCGCTACGCCCGTTTCGGGTTCATGAACGTGTACGAACCGTTCGAACGAGCGTTGCTCCGCTACCAGCTGCAGCGTGCGAACGAGCTGCCCGGCGATCAGCGTATCAAGGCTGTCGACAAACTGATCGCAGACAAGGGTTCAGTGGATGCCGCGGTAGACTACCTCTTCGACGGGACCCGGATGATGAACCGATCGTTCGTGATGCCTCTTTTCGATTCAACGAGCGCCGCGATCGAGGCGATCGACGACCCGATGCTCCGTTTCGCGATAGCCCTATATCCCGAGCAGGAGGCAAGCCATCAACAGGAAGAGCGGCGGAAGGCGCTCCAGAATGAGTTGGATCGGCAATACATCGAGATGATCTCGGCGAAAGACGGCCTCCCCTATCCCGATGCAACCGGGACCGTGCGCTTCACCCTCGGCAAAGTGGAAGGGTATTCACCGAGGGATGCGGTGGTCTACAAACCGTTCACGACGCTGACCGGCGTCATCGAGAAGAACACCGGGAAGGTACCGTTCAACATGCCGCCCGAACTCGGGGTGTTGGAGAAGGAGCGTGATTTCGGCATCTGGGAGGATCCGGACCTGAACGATGTACCGGTGGCGTTCACCCACGTACTCGACATCACCGGTGGCAACAGCGGCAGCCCGGCGTTCAACTCGAAGGGCGAAATGATCGGAATTGCCTTCGACGGCAATTTTGAGGCGCTGCTCGGCGATTGGAAATTCCAGCCGAAGATCAACCGGACAATCAGCGTGGACATTCGCTACGTGATGTTCATCACCGAGAAATTCGACCACGCGCAATGGCTGCTCGACGAGATGGGAGTGAAGACGAAGTAGAGCTCCAATGCCGAAGCGTGTTTTAGTGCTGACAGGGCGGACTCAGGAACGGCCCGGGGATCACAATTTCCGGGCCGTTTCATGCTGTCATTGCGAGGAACGAAGTGACGAAGCAATCTCGCTTTTCGCCACGAACAGAAACCCGATCCCGCACTGTCGGGATCGGCCCACACTGTCGACGGGCCACCCCTGAAGTTATCCTGAACGAATTGAAGGATTTTCGAGTTCATCAGTCTTTGGAGACACGAAAATCCTTAGTTGAAACCCGGCCATCCCACCAACGACAAACCACGGTGGGTTGACCGGGCCACCCG
>CAZIDZ010000055.1:0-13840 GCA_964538455.1 uncultured bacterium | reverse complement strand
ACTGTGACTGTGCCATATGATACCTGGCGGGGGGCCTGGTACCCCCGTCTTTTTTATATAATTGGAATATTTAAGGAATCCTTTTGATGCGCTATAGGGTAATATTGTCATGTTCAATGATGTATCCCGGACCTGAGATCTTTACTCAGTCTTCAACCTTATCCGCACAGAGTTTTAGAAGAGAATGGACATCCTTTAAGGTAGATTTAACGGATGGATTTGCTGCGACGATCTCGCCGAGGTCTGCAACTGCGTTCCAGTCGCTCGGGTTCCATTACTGAATTTTCTCCGTTTCGTCCTCGTATATCGCCTCAGGGTGAGTATTTGATGGAGACAAGAGTCATATCATCACCCTGTTCCATTCCCTCCCCATAAGCCAGCGTTGCTTTAAGCAGCTCACCGATGACGTTGCCGCCGTCTTGGACCAGGTCTGAAAACTTCTTTCTCATGGCATCATATCCCCACGGTTCCCCTTCGGCATTTAACTGCTCCGGCAGGCCGTCGGTGTAGAGGAGGATGATATCTCCCGGTTTGAGTGGGGCTTCAATCAGGTTCAAGGTCATGTGGGGACGAACCCCCAGGGGTAAACCACCAACTGCCCGTACTTCTTCCGCTGTTCCGTTGTTGTGGGCGATCAGGGGAAACGGATGGCCATTCGCACTGCACCCCAGGATTCCCCGCTGGGGATCGAGCAGGAGGTAGCAGAATGTCATAAAGGTGCCGCGCTTTTGGGCGGTTGAGCGGACGACATCGTTGAGGGTTTCGATCAGGCTGGTTGCGTCAATAGGGAACTGGCGCTGAAGTGCGATAAAAGCTGATTTCGCCATCGAAGCGAGAATGCTGGCGGGCAAGCCGTGACCGGCTACGTCACCGATGACTACCAGGAGGCGGTTGTCATCGAGAGACTGGTAGTCATAATAGTCGCCGCCGACATGCTCGGCTGGACGATGGGTGAACGACAGATCGAAGGGTCCTTTCTTGACCTGTCCGGTGGGAAGAATACTCAACTGGAGACGTCTGGCCGCGTCGAGCTCGGCCTGGTAGGAGGCGTTCTTCAGTTTCAGCTCGATTAATTCATTTTCCAGACGCAGTTTCTTATTGTGGCGATATAGCAGAATAAGCCACCGGATCCAAAAGATCAGGTAAACGCTGCCAAGCGCTCCCAACGGTGTGGCGATTGGAAGCCAGATGCCGCTGTGTGTGAACTGGTAGCTTGCGAAACCCCAATATGCCAGCGCCAACAGGATGGGAACGGCAAGTCCCGACCATAGGGGGGTGTAGTTGACAAGGAAAAAGGTCAGCAGCACCAGGATGACGAGAATTAGCACACCTGCCCACACCGGAATTTTGCGGATGAATGATTTGTCAATCAGGGTCTGGCAGGCATTCGCATAGATTTCGGTGGAACTCATCTGCTCAGGCCTTGTCATATTCCGGCGAAGTGAATATGGCGTGTATCTTGTATCCTGAAAAACATCTGCAATAGCGCCGATGAAAACAATTTTCCCGCGAAACGGATTAGAGTCGATGTGCTCTTGAATCTTTCGGGCAAGATCCGCTGTTGTTGAATCGCTTTCGAGCTGATGAAGACGTTGATTCCGTTCATTCTCGTCCATCATCAGCCACTCCATGAAATCGGTGTCTTTCAGCCGAAGTTGCATGGTCGAATCGTCAAGGACAGTCGAGAGGCTGTAGTAGGGAAAGGTTCCATCGGGACCTCTATAATGAATGAGAAAGGTCTCAAACCCTTCGAGTAAAGACTTAACCCCAAATCCTTCGTACGACTTCCGGATTTCGTCCAAAGGGGATGCACTGGCAGGAACGGCAATGTCTCTCCCGTTCAGTTTTTCGTGCAGGAGAAATGCCTCTACGGGCAGGGTGAAGTAGTTACTGTCATAATATTTGAGCTGAATAACCTGCGAGCGCACCACGCCATCACGATCTTCTATAATGTTATACAATCCTAGGTGTGCACCACTCTCTTTCAATCTCGGGAAAGGTTCGAATAGTTCAGTTCTCCTTTGCCCGGTCTGCCAGTCCCGGCTATAGTATAGTTTTCCCGAGTGAATAATCCTGTCGGCATAGCGCTTCGTGGTAGCCGCAAGAATTATGTCGCTACTGTCATCCATTGGCTCCGTAAACTGGATGTTGATAGCGACAATTTCTGCTCCGGCACGGAAAAGGTTTTCCATTGCAAACGCGTAGAATTTGCGGGGGAAAGGCCACTTGAGATCCGGCAATTCGGCAAACGTTGTTTTGTCAATTCCGACAATTACAATGTCAAGAGAATCAGGATCAACCGGTTTTTGATGTTGCATGCGAAGGTCGTACGTCTTGAATTCGAGTTCTGGTTTCATCGTGACCAGAAAAATCCAGAACAGCGCGATAGCGAAAGCAAAAAGGATTCCGCCGAGCCACCGTATCTTGCCAACCTCTTTGAAGTCTGCCATTTCACCACCCGCACGTAAATCCTGCCAGGAACATTTGCAGGAGTTGTTTCAATCTTCTGGACACTCCGAAACGTCAGTGGTTTCTATTCACTGAAGGTCTGCTTGTCGAGTGTGTCTGCGAACCGATTCAGCTTTTTCCCATGACAACTCGATAAACTGACAAAGGACGATGAATCCCTTTGACTTGCAGAGACAACGGTTCCACCTGCAAGTCATTGGTCTTTGCAAAGAGTGTTGTCTGTGACACAAGCAGTTCATCGGGACCGGCCTTGTCACATAGCCTGCTTGCCAGATTCACCGTATCGCCGATCACCGTGTAGTCCATGTGATGGGATGATCCGATGTTGCCGGAAACCACAGGTCCCGTGTTGATACCGATGCCGAGATGGAGATCGGGTAAACCTTTTTGATTTACCTGCTCGTTGACGGACTTCATGGCTTGGATCATCTCCTGTGCACAAACGATCGCGCGATCGGCGTCGTCCTCGTTCAGGACCGGCACTCCAAACACGGCCATGATTTCGTCACCGACCAGTTTGTCGATCGTGCCGTTGTGCTTCAGGATCACGTTCACCATCGCATCGAAAAACACATTTAGCGTCTTGACGATGTCCTGCGGATCCAAGGTATCGGACATCGACGTAAAACCACGCAGATCGCCGAACAGCACGGTCACAACGCGTTCCTCTCCACCCAGCTTCAAAGCTTCGATGTCCTTCAGGAGTACATCCACGACGGACTCGGAGACATACTTGCCGAACATGTCCCGGATGCGGTGTTCCTCCGTCAGCTCTTTTATCGTGACAATGCTCCCCACTTCTTGGGCACCGTGTGAATAGAATGGAGAGACATTCACATCTGCATAAACTTCCCCGGCGGGGGACGTGAGTCGCTCATCCCGCACATATTCACCGGGTGCTGCGATCCTTCCCTGGATGATTTGTGTCCATGGTCTGTTTACATGTTCCGAGCTCATGCAAAGCATTTTTCCCGCGTGACTGTTGTACGTGAGAATCTTCCCCTTGGAATCAGTGGTAATGACTGCCGCTGGGATCGATTGGAGAACAGAATCGACATAGACTTTCTCATCGAGCAGTTCGTTGTAGACTTCAATGTTGTGGAGGGAGATGCTCATCTGGGCGGCGACGGCTTCGAGGATCGATTCGTCGTCTTCATCGAAGGGGATCAAACCATGTCTGGATTCCCGATCGCTGACGCCGAGAATCCCCATGAATCTTCCATACCCCTGAATCGGTAGAAGAATGGTCTCAGGATGCCCATATTTGCTGAAAATCGACCTTCTATTGTGAAGGTGCCGGAACTGCCCCTTGCGAATCACATCTTTGACAGGATTCGATTGAACGAGTTCTTTCTCCGGGACCTTCAGGCCGAATTCACCTTCAAGGCGCAAGTGCCCATCACTGTTTGCCAAGAGGACAAATGCAGAGCGGACATCGATCACGCCAGTAAGCAAATCGAGGAGACGTTCGGTTAACTCCTCCGGCTGGGCCAATTCACTCAAGTGGCGGGAGATCTCGTTGAGGAAAGACAACTTCAGCGCCTGGCGCCGAAGGGAAAGGGACAAATTTTTCTCTCTATGACGCGCAACCTCGATAGTGACAATTGGGGAAAGTGCTGTGGATAGAAGATCCAAGTAATCAAGATCGGAACTGTCATAATTTTGGAAATCGGACCTTGGTCCAAGCAGCAGAGAGCTACAAGAATTCTCTGAATGAAATAACTTAGCAAAAATCCCATTATGGGAAAGGAACTTCAGGTTCAACTCGGAAAAGTTTCCGGAATGAGCGGGATGAGATTGGATTTTATCCAGAATTAAATTGTATGATTCGATGGTTAACGGGAATGGACTACCACAGTTGATTACAGAGAAACTCGGTGGATCTCTAAGTAAGAAAACACCTATGGAAGTGTTTAATGCATTTGTCACCAGCTGAAGGCATTCCTGATACAGTTCTTCGCCGTGAGTTCCCTTTAGGTGGAGTTGTCCAATCGCTCGGAAGATGCCTTGCTGATGTTGTATAGGCGTAGTTTGAATACGATCCACACGGTCCCTCATCCCGCAGGATTACGTTCATCAGGTCATGGCAATCCGATTAGACAAACTGTGCAAGGCCGTCTTCACAAGAATCGTAGATTTTCGCGTATTGAGTTAAACCCATGATGGTAAACGTCTTTTTCACAATAGGCACACAATTGCAGAAGGCCAACGTTCCTTCTCTTTCCAGTATCTTTTCAAGAATTTCGATGATGACAGAAACGCCAATTGAATTGATAATTTTCGAATCTTTCAGATCAAAGAGATAGAGTTTTCCACCTTTCTCGAATGTTTTATGAAATTCGTCAGCGATTGCCTCGCCCCCCAGATTGTTGATGTAGCCGTGGGTTTCGAACACCCAGACGAGTCCCTCTTGCCGGACGTGGACTTCAAATGAATCAGGCATGCTTCCCCCACGCTAGATGAATTGAGTCGGGACACTATTTTTTCTTGATCATTGTTACGGTAGTGCCGTTTTTATCTGAAACGATTTCGACCTCATCCATCAGGCTTTCCATTAATTTCAAACCCCAACCTCGTTTCCGCACACCCGGTTTCAATTTCTCTTCCAATTTTGGTTCGACGACTGCGCCGCGCTGAAATCCACCTCCATGGTCACGTAAAGTGATTTTCAACCGATCTTCTTCGGCGGTAAACGTGATATAGACCTTGCGATCTTTGCTTTTAGAATGTTCAAATGAATTGATGCATGCTTCGAGCAAGGCCATAGATACTTCATCACGTTTTACTTCATCGAAAAGCATAACTTCGGCGAGAGCCTCGGCAACACGGGTGGCGGCGAGTTCCATGTTCTGGAGTATGGGTATTGTTAAATCGATCCTCTTGTTGGATGAGGTACCCATTAAAAAATCTTGACCTCGGTGGGTAATGTAGTCCATGTATGAGTAAACCCAAAATAGATGAAAATCCGATTCGACTGCAAGGTAAATTCGACTCATCGATTGAAATCTCATTTCAAGAATCGCGATTACACTTGCGTTTTGAGGCTGGATCGGAAGTAAATATTGAGCGTGTCGATACGTGACTTTTTCCATCCAATGATGCGCACTGAAGTTACGCCGTATGAAACCCGGCGGGGGACATGGCGCCCCCGTCTTTTTTTACAGGAATCCCCTGCGTAGGCACATCCTCATTTTGGTACGCTTTCCCCCAGTGAACCCTTTTTGCGGCTCGGAGAGACTCCACATAGTTCAACGCTCCCACCACGGAAGTATTGCTTTTTCTCGACTGTTCCTTATTTTTGTTTCAAACATTCCAAACGTTCTGCATTGCTAAGCCAATCAACGGGGGAACCATGATGAATCGGGTGAAGGCCACTCCGGCTATTCGTGGGAAATCGATTGAGACAGAACGGGTCAAACAGGACTTCATACGAGATTTTGGTGACGCTTACCTTCGGTTCGGCCTCCCCCGCCTGATGGGGCATATCGTCGGTCTTCTGCTGTTTGAAGACCGTCTTCTCTCTCTCGATGAGATTACGGTTCAGCTACATGTTTCGAAGGGCCCGGTGAGCCAGGTGATGAGCCGTCTGCGGGACCATGGCCTTGTTGTGCGCGAAAACATCCCCGGCGATCGGAAGGATTTTTACAGGGCCTCAGGGGATATTTTCGGGATCGCGTTTTCCAATCAAGCGGATCAATTCCGCCGCAATCTCTCGCTTGCAAAATCCTACATGTCACGTTTGGACAACGCGGGGCTCCCAGAAACGTTCGCCGCACGCGTCGAGGAGATGACCGAGTTTTACACGTTGATGATGGAGCACCTGGAACAATTCATGCAGGCCTGGGAACGTCGGCGGAAGGTAGGCCAGCGCAGGGCGTGACCGGTGTGACAAAGGTTTGTCGCGGGGGAAGAATGATGAAGCGGTTACATGGTAAAGTCGCGGTGATCACAGGCGGTGCAGCGGGGATTGGATATGCCACGGCGCAGCGGTTCGCCGGCGAGGGCGCCACGATCTCCATTTGGGATGTCAACGAGCAGGCGGGAGCGGCGGCGGCGGAAAAATTGACAGCGTCGGGGGCCAGAGTAGAGTTTCGCAAGGTCGACACCGCGAACAGTGCCGAGGTGAACGCCGCCGCCTCCGCAGTCAAGGAGACATTCGGGGAAATCGACATCCTGATCAACAACGCCGGGATCACGCGTGACGCGACCTTGAGGAAAATGACGGAGGAGCAGTTTGACCAGGTTGTCGCTGTGAACCTGAAGGGGGTTTTTCTCTGTGGACAGGCGGTTGGCAGGATCATGATTGAGCAGGGCTCAGGCGTGATTCTGTCGACCAGTTCCGTCGTTGCTCTTTACGGCAATTTCGGTCAGAGTAACTACGTGGCGACCAAGAGCGCGGTGATTGGGATGACGAAGGTCTGGGCGCGTGAGCTCGGCCGCAAAGGGGTTCGCGCCAACGCCGTTGCCCCTGGATTCATCGCAACCGAGATGGTGAAGAAAATGCCGGAGAAGGTGCTGGACAGCATGCGTGAGAAAACACCGCTTCAACGTCTCGGGGAACCGGTGGACATCGCCAATGCGTTCCTGTTTCTCGCGTCGGACGAGGCGTCGTTCATCAACGGGGCGGTGTTGTCGGTGGATGGGGGCATCGTCATCTGACCAGTCCTGGAGAGAGCTGTGGCCCGCAATGCACGGATAATCTCAACCGGAATGACAGCGCCGGATAGAGTGGTGCCGAACAGTTATTTCAACGAGCTGCTCGGCGAGGATGTGGACACTTGGCTTCGCGAGAACTTGACGATCCGTGAGCGACGCTGGTGCTCCGAAAACGAATCGACGGCGGACCTGGTCGAACGGGCCGCTCGCAAGACCTTGGAAAGTGCAGGACTGAAACCCGAGGATCTTGACCTGCTGATCGTTGCCACCGACACCCCCGAGTACATCAGTCCCTCCACTGCCAGCGTCGTCCAGTACCGTCTCGGCGCAGTGAATGCCGGGTCTTTCGACGTGAACACCGCTTGTGCCGGGTTCGTGACCGCGCTCGACATGGGATCGAAATACATTCAGGCCGATGACCGTTACAACCGGGTGATGATCGTTGGGGCCTATGCGATGTCCAAATACTTGGATGTGATGGATAAGAAGACAGCCAACCTATTTGCGGACGGCGCTGGTGCCGTGATTCTCGAGGCTACGCAGGATGGGACCCGCGGCTGGCTTGGAAGCGAGTTGCACACGGAAGGGCAATATGCCGACTGGATGGGGATCTACGCGGGAGGCACCGCCAAACCGATATCTGATGAGGTGATCGCGAACAAGGATCATCTGCTCAAATTCGTCCGGAGATTCCCCACGGAGATCAACCCCACGACCTGGACGAGAATGATCACCAATGTGCTCACCCGCATCGGAAAGAAGCCCTCGGATGTCGCATGGTATTTCTTCACCCAGATCAACATCAACGGCATCCGTGCGACGATGGAAAATCTCGGCGAATCGATGGAGAAGGCCCACACGATTATGGACCGTTACGGATACACCGGGTCCGCCTGCATACCGATGGCGCTGGCCGAGGCGGATGAGCAGGGAAGACTGAAACCGGGCGATCTCGTCGTGTTCATGGGATCCGGTGGCGGACTGGCGTTCGCCTGTTCCGTTTTTCGATGGTGAGGGAGGCACCGCCGATGAAATGGCAGGTGGGGGAGTCGGATAGGCTTGTCGTGGAGGTGGGCGAGGACCTGGTCGAAAAATTCCAGACGGCTGTCCGTGCATTCAGCAGGCTTCCCGAGCGGAGCGACAGGATGCTCGAAGAAGTCTTCGGGGGGAGGGTTGTTCACGGTGTGATTTCGACGGTATTCGTTTCATCCCTGCTTGGCAACCAGCTTCCAGGGCCGGGAGGGATTCTGCTCGGGCAGTCGTTCCGGTTTACGGCGCCGGTGTTCATCGGCGATGTGATTACGGCTCGTGCGACAATCCGGGGGATCCGTGAGGACAAGCCGGTGATTACGCTTGACACATCGTGCATCAATCAAAAGGGTGAAGTGGTTCTGACTGGCGAGGCTCAGGTACTGTTTCAGGAGGATCACGCTGCATGAGTTTTGCCGTCACCCGGAAAGGATGAGAACGCAATGAACGGTGGCCAGCAGTCACTTGTCACAGCCGGTTGGGTATTGGTCATTGCCTACATGGCTGTCGTCCTCTTCTTCGTTGTCCGGGGAGCGCGCCGCAGCCAGTCGATGAAGGATTATGCCGTCGGCTCGATCGCGTTCTCTCCGATAGCGGTTGGTCTCGCGCTTGCCGCTTCGATGACGAGCGCAGCCACCTTTATCATCAATCCGGGTTTCATCGCCCTCTATGGCATCAGCGGTTACATCAGCTACGCCCTTGTTTTGCCCGCCGCGGCGATGATCTCGCTGGTGGTCCTCACCAAGGGTTTCCGCGCGCACGGCAGCACGGTGCAGGCGCTCTCGATGGCGCAGTGGATGGGCACGCGGTACAAGAGCCGCGGCTATTCACTCTTTTTCGCCTTCCTCTCGCTTTTGCTGATCACCTTCATCGTCTTGATCGTCGTCGGCCTCGTGAAAGTGCTTTCGAAAACGCTGGATGTTTCCGAGACCGCTGTGCTGATCGGCGTCGTCCTTTTCATCTTCGGCTACATGGCCTTCGGCGGCGCGAACAGCATGGTCTACACGAACACCGTGCAGGCGATTCTGATGCTGATCGTGGCGTTCATCCTGCTCGGCAGCGGATACCAGCACTTCAGCCACGGCGTGCACGGTTTCCTCGCTGAACTGCGCGCTATTGACCCCAATCTCGCCAGAGCGACCAACCCGCAAAGCTACATCTTCCGCGACTGGTTCGAGATCGGATTCGCCCAGGTGGTTGTCGGTGTGGCGATTGTCTGCCAGCCGCACATCATCACGAAATCGCTGTTGCTGAAGACGGACAAGGACGTCAACCGCTACCTCACCGCGGGTGTGATCACCGAACTGATCTTTTTCTCTGTCGTCTTTGTCGGGTTGTATGCGCGCCTCACGTTCCCCGATCTCACTTTCAACGGCCAGCCTCTGAAGATGGACGGGATCGTCAGCGCCTATGTGGTTCGGGAATTCCCGGTATTCGTTGGATTGGTCGTTGTCCTCGGTCTGATTTCGGCGGGGATCAGCACTCTCGAGGGATTGATCCAGTCGATTTCGACGATGATCACCAAGGACATCGTGGAGCCGCTCGCGGACAAGCTGCTCCCGGCTGAAGAGGGGGAGCGGGACCGCCTTCTTCAGAAAGTGAACAAAGCGGCGATCGCCCTGTTGGCGATCATCTCCATCTGGCTGTCGCACAGCCAACTCGTTCACCCGAGGCTGTCTGTTGCGATCTTCGCCCAAAACGGAGTCTATGCGTATTTCTCCGCGGCTTTCCTGCCAATCCTTTTCGGCATGTTCCTCAAGGACGTTCCCAAGGCCGCACCGATCGCCGCCTCGATCACGGCGATTGTTGTCCATTTCTGGATCTCGCTGGCGAACATCCGGATTCCCTTCACCCAGTCGAGCGGGCAGAATCCGGGCGTCGCCGCGGCGATGGCGATTGTCGCTTCGGTGATCGTCGGCGGAGTGATCTACCTGGCATCACGGAGGAGGGCGGATGTACCAGCCTGAGACCGACTGGATCAAGCGTTGGGCGCTGTACACGCCCGGACGGCGGGTGCTTCGGGACCACGCCCGGTCGGTCGAATGGACATACTCGGATTTCAACGTACGGGCGGACCTGCTGGCGAGGTTGCTGACCGGAGAACTCGGCCTCGCGAAAGGGGAACGGATCGCGGTCTTCGCCAAGAACCGCGCCGAGACCGTGCTGCTTTACGAAGCGTGCGTGAAGACGGGGATCATTCTCGTTCCCTTGAATTTCCGTTTGATGCCGCGCGAGCTGAACACGCTGATCCATGACGCGGAACCCGCGGCGTTTTTCTACGAAAAAGAGCACGGCGATCTGGTGGAGCAGCTTGAGACTCTGGCAAAGGTGAACCGCCGCCATGAATACGGTGAATTGGAAGGCTACCTGACGGAACCGGTTACGCCGGGCGAACCGTACGCATCCCCATCGCCAATCGATGAGAACGACGTAGTGATGCTGTTGTACACGGCGGGCAGCACGGGGATTCCGAAGGGCGTGATGATCACCCACAAAATGCTCTTCTGGAACTCGGTGAACACCGAATTGCGCCTTGATCTGAACAGCATGGATCACACCCAATCCTACGCGCCGTTCTTTCACACCGGGGGCTGGAACGTGTTGCTGACACCGTTTCTGCATCACGGCGCAAGCCACACCCTGCTGCAAAAATTCGACCCGGATTTGATTCTGCAATTGATGGAGCAGGAGAGAACCACGCTTCTGTTCGGCGTGCCGACGATGCTGCAGATGATGTCCGACAGTCCTCTTTTCGCGAAGGTCGATCTTTCGAGCCTTCGCTACGCCATCGTCGGCGGCGCCCCGATGCCCGAGCCGCTGATCAACATCTGGCACGAGAAAGGAGTTTTCATCCGCCAGGGATACGGACTCACCGAAGTTGGCCCCAACTGCTTCAGCCTGCACCATGACGACGCGATTCGAAAACGCGGTTCGATCGGCTTTCCCAACTTCTACATCGACGCGAAAATCGTGGACGAGCGGGGAAATGAGCTCGGCGCCAACCAGCCTGGCGAGCTTTTACTAAGCAGCGCCGTGGTGACCCCCGGATACTGGCGGAATCCGGGGGAAACCGCCGCGGCAATCAAGGACGGCTGGTTCCACACCGGCGACATCGTCGAGAAGGATGAGGGTGGCTTTTTCTACGTCGTCGACCGCAAGAAGAACATGTTCATTTCCGGTGGTGAAAATGTCTATCCAGCGGATGTCGAGCGGTTTCTTTACACCCACCCGGCGATTAAGGAGGTGGCCGTTATCGGTGTGCCGGATGAGAAGTGGGGGGAGGTGGGCAAGGCGTACATCTCCTTGAATGAGGAGCACACGCTGACGGCGGAGGAGGTGTTCGCATTCTGCGAAGGGCAACTCGCGAAATACAAAACGCCGAAGCACGTGGCGTTTCTCGATGAGCTTCCCAAGAACGACGCTGGCAAAATTGATCGGCTTGAACTTAAAAAGCTACACAAAGAAAGTAGCTGAAACCCAAGGAGGTGTGACCATGAAGAAGTGGAACTATTTACTGGTGCCGATCCTGGTGCTGGGATTGGCGGTTTCGTTCACCGGATGCAGCAAGGATGAGGATAAAACAACAACGCCGAGTGAACAAACAATCGAAGAACAGCTTGTTGGTGAATGGCTGAGCGCGGGATCAAATGTGGCCCCGCTTCTAGTCGCGCTTTTCAGCTATGATTCCGTGCTCGTTACGTTCGGATCGGACAACACAGTCACTCTTAATTCGCACGTCGCTGATGGGGCTTGGTCGGGTGAATTGTCAGGTGTTTTCTCCGTGACGGAATCGGATACGGGCAGCATTCATGCGATCAGCCTGAACTACACGGCGTTTGAGCAGGAAGGGATCATCCAATTGTCCTCCGACGGGGCGTCTTTCCAGCTTGAAGTCGTACAAACAGTGCCAGACATCGGCGCGACTGTCCCGACGCCTGAAGCAGGATTCGGAGCGGACGTGGCGCTGGGCACGATGAACATTCAGACGTATGTGAAGCAGTAATTCGTTCATTGGGAAAGCGGTGAGCGGAGAACGGTACGTCCTGTCTCCGCCCACCGCTCTTTTGTGGTAACCAGCCGGGAAGAAACCATGAGATCCATAATCGTAACGTTGCTCCTGGTCCTTTTAGCGTCGGGGAGAGTTTTCGCGAACGTGGATGATTTCCCGATCAAGAAGGAGAAGGAGAACAAGAAGGAACTGTCGTTCATCGGCTACTACATCATGATCAATACCACATCGAACATCGCGCCGACGAACGAATTCCTCAAGGGCCAGGTAGTGGGCCGCTTGTTTGGCGGGAACACAACCCAGACCCTGAGCCGTACGTCCGCCTATGGTGAGCAGCGTTTCATGCCGATGTTCACCTACTCTCCCCGGCTGTTCGACGGTTGGGCTAAGATGCGGATGTCCTACGAAATCGATTGGACCTGGGGGGATGTGGCCTATTCGGCGGGAGGGAACTTTGGCGGCGGCTTCGGGGCGGACGTTGTCAACATGCAGACTCAGAATCTGTTCATCGAGTTCCGCCCGCAGAAGAATCTGATCATCAACGCTGGACTGCTGCGCCTCTACGACAACGTCCGTGTGCCCTACTACACGCCCACCAACCAACTCGTGTACAAGGGATTCCGACTCGCTCTTTTCGGGTCGGACGCGTCCGGAGCAAACGTCACCTGGACTCCAAGGACTTTCCTGCACCTCAAGGCGGGTGCGTACCAGCTTTGGGAAAACAACGTTGACCAGGATGACGATGTTCAGCTTTTCGAATTCACCAGCGAATACGATCTGGATATCGTCAATACGGTCGGTTTTGCCGCCTACTATTTGCGGGACCACGCCAACGGTGAGGGTGGTGTCTCGATCCTCGGACAAGGGTTAAACAGCAACCTCTCGGGGTACAACGGAGTTTTCAACTTTGATATCGGGAACCACAAGTACAATGCCGATATCTTTTGGTTGGGTGTCCCGTTTTTCGGCAATCCCCTGCTCGATCAAGGTCGGTTCGGATACAACGGTTTCGTATTCACGACACTCGGCAATGTCGCCGTGAGCGGTGCTCCGGATGTGAGTGTGATGGGTTTCGCCGCGAACGCCCGGCTCGCCTACAAGTACGGCAGGACGACCAACGACCTGGTCGCTTTAGATGGCATTTACACGACCGGTGACGATAATGGGGTTTCCGATAACAAGTATTCCGGGGTTCTAACGGGCAACAATTGGACTTCCCCGGGAGCCGTCTACTTCAGCCATGGCCTTTACCTGCTTTTCCCGCATGCGAATGTGGTCAACCGTTACTACGGCGCCGTTTGCGACATTCAAAACATTGGCTACGGCGTTGCCGGAGGAAGCATTATCGCCTCTCACGATCTTGTTCCGAACAAGCTCATGGTCAAAGCAGGATTGGGTGGGGCAATGGCGAATGCTCACCCGAAAGGTGGCGGTTCCTATATCGGCACCGAAGTAAACGCTAACATCCGCTACACTCTGAAGGTGTACATGGATCTCGAATTGCACGCGGCCTACCTGAAGCTGGGCGGATTCTACGATTCTTCAACTGTCAATGGCGGTATGAGTGTCCGGCCGAAGGATCCGTGGACGGTGTTTGCCACGCTTAAGTGGATCATGTTTTAAAAGGAGGCGACGATGAAGAAGACTTACGTTATTCTACTGCTCGCCGCTCTCCTG
>CAZIDZ010000054.1:0-13955 GCA_964538455.1 uncultured bacterium | reverse complement strand
CAACGTCTTGGGGACAGTCCCGATTTGCGCGGGAATTTCGTGACAGTTACCTAATTCAAACTGCATGAACTGTGCTCGATGAAATAAAAGTGGCTTGAATTAGGTAACTGTCACGAAACTCCCCCGGTATTATTCGCGGGCAAAGGAAAATGCGCGGGCGGGACGGCGGTGTTATATTCCGGATCAAACCTAACAACCCGAACGATTAACGGGGGCAAGGGAAGAGATGATGCTATTTGCCATACCCCTGATGGCGCTGATCCAGGCGGGCGCTCAGAAAAGCAGCCAGGGCGGCGGTCTGCTCGGATTTCTGCCATTTATCCTGATTTTTCTCGTGCTCTATTTTCTGATGATTCGTCCCCAGGCGAAAAAGCAGAAGGAGCAGCAGAAAATGATCCAGGAGCTGAAGCAGGGCGATGAGATTGTCACCATCGGCGGCGTTCACGGGACCATCGCGGGCATCCGTGAGAAGGACAACGCGTTGATCATCAAGGTGGCGGACAACACGAAACTCATCATTGACCGCAGTGCGGTGGGGCGCAAAATGGCGGCGCAGTCCTGACCAGGCGCCTCGCTCCCCACGGAGGCTATAGAAGGATGTCTTTGTTGAAAGTACGAGTCTACGGTGATCCGGTGCTTCGCGAGTCCGCCGATCCGGTGACGGAGTTCGACGGACGGCTTGAAGAACTGACGCGGAGCATGATCGAGACGATGATCCGCGAGGACGGGATCGGGCTCGCCGCCCCGCAGGTGGGGGTCTTGGAGCGTCTGCTGGTGATCGGGATTCCGGGCGAGAAGGAGGACGACCCCCGCCGGATCTTTACCTTCGTCAACCCGGAGATCGTCGAAGAGAGTGACGAGCAGGTGGTGATGGAGGAGGGCTGCCTTTCGCTTCCCGGGATCAACGAGGAGGTCGAGCGCCCGGTGCGTGTGGTCGTGGAGTACCAGGACATCGAGGGCACCCCTCAACGGCTGCAGGCGGACGGGATACTTTCGCGTGTGGTGCAGCACGAGATCGACCACCTCGACGGAGTGCTGATCGTAGACCGGATCACCGCACTGAAACGGAGCATGCTCCGCGGACGTTTGAAAGAGCTGGAGAAAGAAAGCCGCGACGTGGCCACTTCCAAGAGGGCCTGATCGTGCGCCTCGCCTTCCTTGGCACCGCACCCTTCGCCGTTCCCGTGCTCGAGGCGTTGACCGCCTCGAAGCATGAAGTAGCCGTGGTCGTCACCGGCCCGGACAAGCCCGCCGGAAGAGGCAGGAAATCCCATTCCACACCCGTCAAGCTGTCGGCCCTGGAGGCGGGACTGACTGTGCTGACGCCGTCCACCCCCCGCGATCCAAAATTCATCCACGAGTTCCGGGCCCTGGGATTGGACGCGGCGGCCGTGGTTGCCTACCGCATCCTGCCGCCGGAGGTGTTCGACGCTCCGCGGCTCGGCACGCTGAACGTCCATCCGAGCCTGCTTCCCAAATACCGCGGGCCGGCGCCGATCCAATGGGCGCTGATCAACGGCGACACGGAAACGGGGATTTCGATCATCCGGATCACGGACGCCGTGGATGCCGGAGGCGTCGTGCTTCAGCGGCGGGTGCCGGTGGACCCCGATGAGACCGCCGGGCAGCTCGCCGAACGTCTCGCGCCGCTCGGAGGGGAGCTGGTGCTCGAGGCGCTGTCGGGACTCGCAGCCGGAACGTTGAAGCCGCTGCCGCAGAATGAAGCGGAGGTCACCCGTGCGCCGAAACTCTCCAAGGAGGACGGCCTGATCGACTGGAGCCAGAATGCGAAGTCGGTGCACAACCGGATCCGGGGCGTAACGCCGTGGCCGGGAGCGTACACGATTCTCCCGGACGGGAAAGTGTTGAAGCTTTTCGAATCGCGCGCTGAGTCAAATTGCGAGGGGAAATCCGCGGGGGAGGTAATCCGCGCCGGGGAGCGCGGGGAGTCGCTGAAAATTGCGTGCGGGGAATGGGCGGTTCGCATCCACCAAGTGCAGCTCGAGGGGAAACGCAGGATGACCGCAGGCGAATTTCTTCGCGGGTACGATCTCCCATCGGGAACCCGTTTGGGACAGCGGTGAGCGGCAGCGCGACAACCCCGCGCCGTGCGGCGGCGGCGATCCTGCAGCGTTGGGCGCGCAACGAGGGCACGATCGACGCGCTTCGCGACGAATTCCTTGCCAAGCAGAAAACGTGGGATGACCGGGAGCGGGCGCTGCTGACAGAACTGAGTTTCGGCGTTGTGCGCCACCTGCGCTCATTGGACCGTGAGCTGGATCGTTTCCTCGTGAACGGCGTGGACAACGCGGAACAGCCGCTGCTCGCCATCCTTCGCGTGGGACTCTACCAAATCCGATACCTGGACCGGATCCCGGCGCATGCGGCGGTCGATGAGGCTGTAAAACATGCCAAGGAGCTGCGTGGAAAGGGCGGAGCGGGGTTGGTCAACGCGGTGCTGCGGCGAGCGTTGCGCGAGGGGAATCAGCCGCAATCTGAACTCGTAAGTATTGAAGAATCTTACGCTGAGTGGCGTGTCAAATGGTCCGCCCAGTGGTCGCAGGAAAAAGCGGACGAGCTTGTCCGATTTTATTCGACACATCCCCCGCTCGGGCTGCGAAGGAACCTGTTGAAGACGGCCTCTGATGAGGAATGGCTGGATCTGCTTCGCTCGGAGGGGGTTGAACCGCAGCAGGTTGCGAATCGGCCCGGGTACGCCTACGCACGGGGCTTGAGGCCGACCTCTTTACCCTCGTTCCGGGATGGACGGACGACGGTGCAGGACCCGGGGGCTGGGCTTCCGGTGGTTCTGCTCGACCCGCAGCCCGGGGAACGGGTGCTCGATCTGTGCGGCGCACCCGGGGGCAAGGCGGCGCTGATCTGGGAGCGGATGGGCGGCCGTGGAACCCTGTTGAGCGTGGACCGCGACGAGCGGCGAAACAAAAAGGTGCGGGAGGGATTGAAGCGTTTGGGACACGGAGCGGTGAAGGTTGTAACGGCGGATATGCTGGACCTGGAGTTGGCGTCGGGCGACCGGGTATTGATTGACGTACCTTGCAGCGGCACCGGCGTCGCCCATCGCAGGCCGGACCTGAGCGCCCGTCGTGCTCCGGCCGACCTGCCGCCGTTGACGCTGCTGCAGGCGAGCCTGCTGGAGCGCGCCGCGGGATTTGTCAACCCCGGAGGGACGCTGGTGTACAGCACGTGCAGCCTTGAGCCGGAGGAGAATCAACGCCGGGCTGCGGCGTTCGACCGGCTTTTTGAAGGCCGTTTCGTGCGCGGCGAGGTGCCGCCGGGGATTGTTCCGGAATGGATTGTGGGAGCGGGCGAGGTGATGACCTGGCCTCCCCGTGACGGCATGGACGGGAGTTACTCGGTGCGATGGACAAGGGTGAAATGAGAGGATCGTTCGACAATTTGTTCACGTGGGGGTGGCGGATCCTGGTCGTGCTCCTGGTGTGGGGGGCGATCGCCGCGATCCTGAATTTCGTGGTAATGCCGATCTACACCCGGCAGGGCACGGAAATTCGTGTGCCGGACGTTCGCGGGAAAATGATCTCGCAGGCTCGGCAGGAGTTCGGCCGTCACGGTTTCAAGCTGGTTGTCGACGACCAGCGTTTCGACGCGACCCGGCCTCCGGGGATGATCCTCGACCAGTTTCCCGCGCCGGGCGGCTGGACAAAGCACGGGCGCCGCATTCACCTCGCGGTTTCGGCGGGAACGGCGACAGCGGTGGTGCCGCTGGTGATCGGAATGCCCCGAGACGACGCGGTTTTCCGGCTTCAGGGCGTCGGCCTGAAAGTGGACAGCGTCGCCTACGCCTTCAGCGACACGACCTTTGAGGGGTTGGTGATGTCGCAGCAGCCTCCCGCGGACACGGTTGTGGAGAAACTGACCGAAGCATTGATCACGGTGAGCCTAGGCAGCCAGCCGAATCACTTTGTCGTGCCGAACGTGCTCAACCTTCCGGAGGAGCAGGCGAAGTACTTGATCCTCAAATCGGGACTTGTGCTCGGGACGATCGATTATGACCGTTACACGGGACGGCGGCGGGGAGCGGTGATGATCCAGACGCCGCCGGCGGGAGCGGCTGTGGCGATGGGGGACACGGTCAGCCTGACGGTGAACAACCGGTAGCACTTGGATGGAGCTTGCAGGCGGGGTGACGGAAGATGAGTAGATCGAGCGGGAAAATCGGCGGCGTCGTGGAGCTTCGGCCATCTCTGCTCGCGGCGGATTTCAGCCGGCTTGCCGAGCACGCGAAGGAGGCACTCGACGCGGGGGCGCAGGCGCTGCACGCCGATGTGATGGACGGCCGTTTCGTTCCGCCGATTACCTACGGGGCCGATGTGGTCAAAGCGGTGATCGAAGCGACCGGCGCGGTGACAGACGCCCACCTGATGATCGTCGAACCGGAAAAGCAACTGGATGTCTTCGCCGAGGCGGGTGTCCGCGGGATCACGGTTCACGTCGAAGCCGACAAACACCTGCACCGAACACTGAGCCGGATCCGCGAACTCGGTCTTGAAGCGGGAGTCGCCCTGAACCCCGCAACGCCCGTCGTTCCGACACTGCGGCATGTGATTCCGCTGCTCGACCGTGTGCTGATCATGTCGGTCAATCCCGGCTGGGGCGGGCAAACCTTCATTCCCCAGGCGATCGACAAAATCCGGCGTCTGCGGCGGCTGCTCGATTCGAGCTGGTCGAAAGCATCGATTCAGGTGGATGGAGGGGTGAGCGCCAAGAACGCGGGCGACCTGGTGCGCGCCGGGGTCACCGAACTCGTGGCGGGCACCGCGGTGTTCAAAGGTGACGTGGCGTCCAACGTCGCCGCCTTGCGCAAAGCCGTCGAAGCCGCCCTCGCCGTTTGATTGAAGATTGCCTGAGCACCGCAGGGATCTCCTTAAGACGTTGTTAAACTTTGGATGTATAATTAGGGACTGTCCCTAATTATTTTATATTAGTTTTATTCCGATAATTATCATCAGTTAAATAGGGACAGTCCCTATTTGACGAAAACCCTTGCGGAGGGAACATGCCAAGGCATCGGAGGATTGTCGTTCCAGGTATTCCGCATCACATCACTCAACGAGGAAATCGCAAAGCGGTTGTGTTTCATGACGACGAGGATTATGAGCTCTATATGAAGTTGCTCGCGGTCTATAAAGGAAGGGCGGGGATTCAGGTCTATGCCTATTGCCTGATGCCGAACCACATTCACCTCGTTGTCGTACCGGAAGTGGCCGATTCGCTGCGTGCGATGATGTCGCCGTTGAATACAACCTATGCGCAGGAGATTAACAGGAAACAGAACCTTATGGGCCATCTGTTCCAGGACCGTTTTGCCTCCTTCGCGATGGATGACGCGCATCTGGTTGCCGCTATGCGCTATGTCGAATTAAATCCGGTGCGGGCGGGATTGGTTACGGATCCGGGCGATTATCGCTACAGCAGTGCTCCGGGCCATCTGGGGAGGAGACAGGATCGAATTCTCGATCTTCCTCAGCTGTTGGAAAGTCTCTCACCTTGGGAAGGACTCCTGGCGAGTGGAATGGAGGAACAAGAGATGGTTCAGTTTCGGAGACACGAAAGGAACGGATATCCATGGGGTGATAAGGCTTTTGTTGAACGTCTGGAAACATTGTTGTCCAAGACACTCCGGCCTTCAAAACGAGGTAGACGACCAGTTGTTTAAAGTGTTTCAAACGGATTCAGGGACTGCCTCGCGATTGGCGAGTTATAGCTGTTATAAGAATAATTATAAGTTTTATCAGATAATTAGGGACAGTCCCTATTTTCTCAATGCGCTCGAGTTGCCACTCTCAAATTCGAATCACTACCTTGCCGCTTCGTTCCTGTGACGATCACCTGTCGAGGTCGTTGTGAGCGTTAGCAGAGCAACTCCGCAAAGGCTTGAACGCACTGCTTGCGGACGTCTCGAATGGACCCCTGAGAAACTGTTGGAAGTCGCGCTGGATGTGCGCCGCAACATCCTGACGATGCTCGCCCACGCCGGCAGCGGGCACACCGGCGGGTCGCTCTCGGTCACCGACTACCTCACCGCGCTTTACTTCCACGAAATGAACGTCGATCCCGGCAATCCCGACTGGCCCGACAGGGACGTCTGCCTCGTTTCCAACGCCCACGTCAGCCCGGTGACCTACAGCGTGCTGGCGGAGCGGGGGTACTTTCCCCTGAGCGAACTGCTCGGATTCCGATCTTTCGCCGGCGCGCTCCAGGGGCATCCGAACGCCTCCGACACGCCCGGCATCGAGGTTTCTGCGGGCTCGCTGGGGCACGGCCTGAGCGTCGCGGTCGGGGTCGCCCTGGCGGCGAAAATGGACAACCATCCCCGCCGGATCTGGTGCAGCATGGGCGACGGAGAACAGCAGGAGGGGGCGATCTGGGAAGCGGCGATGTGCGCTGCCCATTACAAGCTCGACAACCTCTGCGGCATTGTAGACGTCAACGGCGTACAGATCGACGGTGCGACGGCGGAGGTGATGAACGTCGAACCGCTCGCCGACAAGTACCGTGCGTTCGGGTGGCATGTGATCGACACCAACGGGCATGAGATGGCCTCGATCCTCGGCGCCGTCGCGGAGGCTCGTGAAACGCCGGGGCGACCGACGGCGATCCTCGCGAGGACGGTGATGGGCAAGGGGTGGCCGGAGATAGAGGGAAATTCTATGTGGCACGGCCGTCCGCCGTCTGTGGAGCAGGCGGAGGGCGCGCTCAAGGGACTCGGCACCAGCTATAAAAAATGGCTGTCGCGTCTCGAAAACGACGGGGCCGTGCGATGAATAAGGCGAGAAAACGTGAGCCCGTTGCGAAACGTGAATTCACGCGCCGCACCACACGCGAGGGGTGGGGAGCCGGGCTGGTCGACGTCGGGAAAGCGCACGACAACGTCGTCGTGCTCGTCTCCGACAACACCCGTTCGCTGAACGTGAACCTGTTCCTCGCCGAATTTCCCGAGCGGACGTTCCAGATGGGGATCAGCGAGCAGAACATGGTGAACGTCGCGGCGGGGATGAGCCGTTTCGGCAAGGTTCCCTACTACACGACCTATTCAGCGTTCGGGGTCGGCCGGGCGTTCGATCAGCTCCGTGTGACGGTCGGCTACACGCCGTGCAACGTGAAGATCGGCGGCGGCCACAGCGGAATCAGCGTCGGCCCGGACGGCGCGACGCACCAGATGCTCGAGGACATCGCACTGCTGCGGTCGTTGCCGAATTTCACGGTGTTCGTTCCCGCGGACTACGAGCAGACGCGGAAGGCGACGGCGGCGGCCTACGAGATCGACGGACCGGTGTACATCCGTTTCGGCCGCGAGGCAGTCCCGGATGTGACCACGCCGGACGACCCCTTCATCCCCGGCAGCGCGCAGGTGATGGCGGAGGGCGACGATCTCAGCTGCATCGCGATGGGGCAGATGGTTTCGGAGGCGCTGCTCGCCCATGACGAGTTGGAGGAGATGGGGATCGGAATGCGTGTGGTGAACATGCACACGCTGAAGCCGCTCGACGAGTCGGCGATCGTTCATGCGGCGGAGGAGACAGGGGCGATTGTGACCGCGGAGGAACACCAGCTTTACGGCGGGCTGGGGAGCGCCGTCGCCCAGGTGGTGACCCGGGAGCAGCCTGTTCCGATGGGGTATGTGGCGGTGATGGACCGGTACGGACAGTCGGGGCGTCCCGAAGAGCTTCTGGATGCATTCGGGCTTCGCTCTCGCGATATTGTGGACCGTGCGAAACGGGTGCTGCTCGCCAAGCGATCCAGGCGTGACTAGCGAACCGGGGCGCACGAGGGAGGGCAGAGTTCGGACCGATACGTTCGCGATGAAGTCCGCAATCGGGAGGTGGATGGATGGACGGGGCGAAGACCGCTCTTTATGAGAAGCACGTTGAGGCGGGGGCGAAAATCGTTCCCTTCGCCGGGCACCTGATGCCGATTCAGTACCGCAGCATCGTCGAAGAGCACAAGCGTGTCCGCAGCACGGTGGGAATATTCGACGTCTCCCACATGGGCGAGATCTGGATCAAGGGCGACCGCGCGGCGGAATTTGTCAGCAAGATCACGGTGAACAACGCCGCCAAGCTGCAGGTCAACCAGGCGCAGTACTCCGCGATGCTCTATGAGAACGGGGGGATCATCGACGACCTGATCGTCTACCGTTACCCCGACCGCTTCCTGCTCGTTGTCAACGCCGCGAACCGTCAAAAGGATTTCGACTGGATCAAGCGTCGTGCGAGCGGAGATATCATCATCGACGACGCCTCCGACCGGATCAGCCTGCTGGCGGTGCAGGGCAGGAACGCCAAGCAGGTCGTTCAGAAACTGACCCGGACGAAACTCGACGAGATCCAGTTCTACTGGTTCCGCGAGGGGGAGATCGCGGGTCACCGGACGATCATCAGCCGCACCGGTTACACCGGCGAGGAAGGGTTCGAGCTGTACGTGGACAACGAAACTGCCCCTGCGGTCTGGGATGCGGTGCTCGATGCGGGTCAGGAATTCGAGATCGAGCCGGTCGGCCTCGGGGCTAGGGACACGCTGCGGATGGAGATGAAGTACGCACTCTATGGCAACGATATCGACGAGAACACCAATCCGATCGAAGCGGGGCTTGGCTGGATCACCAAGGTGAACAAGGGGGATTTCATCGGCCGGGACGCGATCCTCGAGATCAAGGCGAAAGGGATCGAACGGAAGCTGATCGGCTTCGTTGTCGAGGGCAAGGCGATCCCGCGTCACGAGTACGAATGCTTCTCGGCGGGCGAAAAAATCGGTGTTGTCACCAGCGGCTGCTGGTCGCCGACACTTGACCAGGGGATTGGGATCGCCTACCTCGCCAAGGAGTACGCGCCGCTGGACAGCCGTTTCGAACTGGACATCCGGGGGAAAAAGATCACCGCGAAGGTTGTCGAGACGCCGTTTTACAAGCGGGATTATTGATTCTGCGCCTAATCCTTCTTAATTGTTCCTTGCGAGAGGCGCTTCCGGTGTTGCCGGAGGTGCCTCTTTTTGTGATCGCGTCAGGTCCATTGTGAAACCCGGGACTGAAGTCCCGGGCCACCCATCAATCCATTTTTTATGTTGTTACGCCAAGTCCATTGTGAAATACGGGTGGACAAGCCACCCGGGACACCCATGTCCGTCATTTCCGCGCAGGCGGGAGTCCATTTTAATGTTGTTATCGGTTTGCGTCAGGTCCTCAACAGTTGGTAGCCCGGATTCTCGAATCCGGGTTCTCCATGTCGGGGCAGATTTTCTCTCCCCGGAATCGAGATTCCGGGCTACATGCGCTGCGCTGGTGATAACAACTACGGGAGAATCACAATCCCGAACGGCCAGGATCGAGCTGTCCGTAGGGCCACGCAACTTGACACGGGAGATCCGGGAATTTGAACACTTCACTTCTAAGTGACGCCATCTTTATGACTTGTTCGTTAGAATTATAATAATTAGCAGTTAAATAGGGACAGTCCCTATTTATTTGCGGTCTCTGTGCTATGGGGTGGGCTCCCGGAGACTGAATATTTGTTCAGTATTCGAAAAGGGACTTGTGCGCCCCCTTTTCTACACATATGTTCAGTTGGGCGCCGGATCAGGGATCGAGGGATAAGCAACAGGGCGAAGGGCAGTAAGGCGATTTGGGAAAGGGCGAACCATGGACATTCTGGACCTGGAAGTGGGGAGCGAGCACGCCGGACGGCCGGTGGTGCTGCGGGATGTGAAGATTCGTGAGGTGGAAAACCGTCTCGGCGGCAAAAGCAGGATTGTCGACCTGGTGTGCAGCACGCAGGACGGATTTGAGTACACGATCAACAACGTTTTTCTGCTTAACAAGGAGGGGGATGTCGAACAGCGGTTCCTGTTTCTCGACCTGGATGTCGAGGGGAAGATCCGTGCCGATTCCTCGTTCGCGGGATTTCTCCACTATCACGGTGTGACCGCGCCCCGTGAGCTGATCGGGAAGGAGATGGAACTTCGCCGCAACGAGAACGGCCATCTGACAGCGGTGGCATGCCTGATGGACAAGGCCGCGGCGTGACGGTATGGATTGAGTTGCGTGACAGGTACCTAATCCACGTGATAATACCGCTCAGCTTTTTCTGGCTCGCAGAATGAACCAGCTGTCACTCAACTCCCGAGGGGGTGGTGACAGCGCAGCGGTGTGCTATCTTACCGTGTCATTCACGGAAAGATGGTCCATGCACCTGCCGTTGCTGCACATATCGAGCCGGGCCGGGGAACGTGAATTCGATCCCCTCCAGCTCGGGATCGTCGAAGGACGGGACTGGTTTCCATGGCTCGCCGATCGCGAGGCGGCGTTCCGTCGCGCGAAGAGACGAACGCCGGAATTGAACGCGGCGTCGTTGGCGATGGCGGCGGCGGGCAGTGAAGTCGCCTATTTCGCGCTGCTCGGCGGGCTGTTCAGCGCCTACGACCGCGAAACGGCGCTGCAGCTTGCAGGCGTGATTTTGCCGACGGTCGCGGTCAACCAGATTGTCAAATCCCGTTTCCGTTTTCCACGCCCTCCACGTGAGGCGATGCACCCCTGGGCGTTTGTTGCCCCGGGGGATTTTACGTTTCCCTCCGGTCATGCGCAGAACGCTGTCGCGCTCGGCACCTTCCTCGCGTTGAAAGCGAAACGTTTCTGGATTCGCATCCTCGGTGTCAGCCTGGCGACGACGATTCCGCTCTCGAGAGTCTATCTCGGCGTTCATTATCCGCGGGACGTAGTGGCGGGCGCGGCGCTGGGTCTGGCGACGGTCGCGGGGGTCGCCCATCTCGAGCAACCATTCCGCGACTGGTGGCTGCGGAAGCCGCGGGGTTCGCGTGGGTTCGCGATTCTGTTCGCATCTTCAATTGCGGGATTGCTCACCGGCAGCGCCCTGGCGTCGTTTCCGCTGGGCGTCGCGGGAGGGTTGGCGGTAGGGCACGATCTCTCGGGACGGAGCCGATTCCGCCTCGACGAACCGACAAAAAAGCAACGGTGGGCACAGGGTGTGGTCGGAACGGCGCTGGTGATGGGCACCGGGTTCGCGGTGCGGCCGTTGATCAAGCGTGAGACGCCGGCGGCGGGCCAATTGGCCGGAATTCTCGTCGGGCTGACGCTGACCTTCGGCGTTCCGGTGGTGACGAACCTGGCGAAACGGATGCAGCTGTGGCGTAAACAGAGGAAGAGGTCCGCCGGGAGCGCGAGCGGAGCACGTAGCCGGATGGACCGCGCTCCGCGTGTTCGCACGCTGTCACCGGATTCAAAATAGTGGGTCGCAGGCGAATCAAGGACTCGTCCGGGAATACCCGGGCGCAAGAAAAGCGGAGTGAAGCGCATGCGTGAACAGCTGCTGGAGCAACTTCCCGAATTCACCGAAATCCGGGATGAGACCCTTCGTGAGAAGGTGATCACGACGTGGCTGGAGGGGCTGAAAAAGGGCGGCTGGACTCCCGCGCAACTCTCGAAATTCCCATTCAGCCTGTTGATCGAGGGGCTCGAGATCAGTTTTCTCGATCACGTTCGCACCTGCGCCAAGATGTGCGCTTCGATCCACGACCTGCTTGTGGAGCGGTACGGAGGCAGGCTGAAGCTGAACCGCGACCACCTGATTGCGGGGGCGCTGATCGCCGACGTCGGCAAGCTGCTCGAATACCAGCCGGATGCTGAGAAGGGAGCGGTGAAGTCGAAACACGGGGAGTACCTGCGCCACCCGTTCAGCAGCGTCGGGCTGGGTTGGGCTCAGGGGTTGCCGGACGAGGTGCTGCATATCGCCGCGGTGCACAGCAAGGAGGGAGAAGGTTTCCCACACAGTCCGGAGGCGATCATTTTTCACCACGCCGACTTCATCGATTTCCAGGTGTTCGGCGGCAGGTATTGAACGGCCTGCGGAAATGAATACAGGGAACAGCGAAGCGGGGGATGAAACGAGCGGCCTGCCACACCTCGCTCTGGAGAGTCCGCTTCGATCGCGGTTTCTGACAGTGGCCGATGTCGGTCTGGTCCGGGATTTGTTCGTCCGCTGCGAAGACTATTTTCAGATTCTCACCGGCGCCCCGCCCCGCGAAAACGAAGCCCTGCTGCTGTTCGAGGAAGGCATCCCGCCGGAGTTCGATCCAGGGGTGCGGACAATAGAAGGGATCTGGGCGGGGCGAAAGCTCGTGGGCCTGCTCGATGCTTTGCGGGATTACCCGGACGATCGAGCCTGGTGGCTGGGTCTGCTGCTGGTTGATCCGGCCGTCCGGCGCTCCGGGATCGGCCGTGCAACCGTTCAGGCCTTCGAGGGGAGGGCGCTCGATCTCGAATACGATTCCGTCGAGCTCGGGGTCGTTGAATCCAACACCTCGGCCCGGGCATTCTGGACCGCTCTTGGATACGGCGAAACCGGCGTCACCCGGACAGTCCAATTCGGGGACCGAACGCACCGGAGCCTTCGCATGATGAAACCGTTGTATCCTCAGTCCGCGTGAAGGGCACGCTGCGGCCGGCTGTCGTCGCCCATATATTTGTCCGATCCCTACCCATAGGCGCATTCCGACGCCTATGCTCCCCACGAACGGAACGATAAGAGTCCCGATCTGTCCTGCAAAATCAAAGCGTTATAGCCTCGGCCGAGTGGATTGTAACCTTGTCCGGCGAACAAATGTCAAACAAATGCGTGATCGATGCGCCGGAGCCGGTTATTCAATCACGGGGAGACGATCTATGCGAAAGACACTTGGCATCTCCGCGCTTTCCCTGCTGCTGATATTCCTGACCCTGCCATCCTACGCCTCAGACAATCCGGAAATCTCGTGGAAGAAGAGCTTTGTAGGCTGGACCGCGACGGTGACCTACGCGACCGATGTAGGCAGCGGCGGGTCGCTGAGGATGAAGGATCTCGTCGGCAGCATCACGATCACCGGGGGGAAGTTCAAGAGTGCAACCGTCGTCTATGAGTTAAGGATCAAAGGCTCTATCCGCCAGGAGGAAGCGGAGGAGCTGTTGCAGGAAGTGATCCCGGAGTTCAAAACCTCCGGGACCCGGATCACGGTCTACGGCCAACGTCACTGGAGATCGAACCTGCGGGGGATTTCGGTTTCGACGGAGGCGATGCTCCCGGCGAAGTTCGATGTGAACGGGGAAACCGGAGGAGGTTCGATTACGGTCTCCGGTCTCGAGGGGCAGGTCCACATGAGTTCGGGAGGCGGCAGCATCACCGTTGAGTCCTGCCAGGGAGACCTCGACGTTTCGACGGGAGGCGGATCGATCTCGCTGACCGATGTGAAAGGGTATGTGGACGTGTCCACGGGCGGAGGCAGCATATCGCTGGAATCCGTGGTGGCCGATTCAAAGGGACGAGCGAGCACGGGCGGCGGCAGCATCGATTTGTTCGAGACGGAGGGTTCGCTGCGCCTTTCCACCGGAGCGGGCAAGATACGTATTCGCGGGCACAAGGGCGACCTGAAGGTCTCGACAGGGGCCGGGAATATCGACGGCCGCGAGGTGCACGGTTCGCTCGCCTGCAGCACCGGAGCGGGAACGGTGGATGTGGATGTTCCAATGGATAAGAACGCCGCCGAGTGGACTCTGGATGTAAGCACGGGCACCGGCAATGTGAACGTGCTGCTCCCGGGGAAACTGCCGGCGACCGTGTACGCTATCGTCAACGACCCCAGCGGCCGGAGCGATATTCGCTCCGATTTCGATCTCGACATCAGCGAGGACCGTTGGGAAGGGATCACGGGCAGAGGGAAGATCAACGGCGGCGGGATGTCCGTGAACCTCAGCAGCGGCCGGGGAAGAATCCACATCCGCAAGAGCTGAATCGAAGCTCCGGGTGCGTGAAACCGGCTCACCAAAGGTGTGCCGGACCGGATGAAGTATTGGTTCGATCTCCGGGGAGAACCGCCTGAACAGGACACTTGCGTCATTCCAGTTGGAGCTTTATACTATCGGGCCGTTCCGGGAA
>CAZIDZ010000053.1:9150-14365 GCA_964538455.1 uncultured bacterium | reverse complement strand
CCTGGCATACGACTCAGGTCAATCCAGCGACGATTCTGCGCTACGAATAAATCAATTGCTCGGGAGCCGGTTGGCGAAGCCGCACCCCCTGTTCGTTCATTTCGTCAAGGCGGCGATCGAACACAAGAAGGCGAGGGCGTAAGATCAGTAACCGAGGTGGCTTCGGGAAAAAGAGAGACAGCAGCCCTTTTCCACCCACCGGTCGTATCGGTCCAATCCTTGTATCTTCACGTCGATCGAATTGCCCAGCATTCAAAACGGAAAAGAGTCACTGTTACACTTCCAAGCAAGGATTCATATGCGCACCATCACGCTGAAAACCGGTGAGGAGCGGCGAATCCGCCGTGGCCACCTCTGGGTATACAGCAACGAGATCGCGGACGACCTGCTCAAGTACGAGCCGGGCGAAGCGGTGACGGTGCTCGACGGGAACGGCCATCCGCTCGGGAGCGGGACGGTCAACCCGCATAGCCTGATCGCGGTGCGCCTTCACAGCCGTGCCGCCGGTGAAGAGCCTGACAAGGAGTTTTTCAAACGGCGCATCGATACCGCCTGGAGGCTTCGCCAGCGGTTGGGCCTGGGAAATGTCTGCCGCGTCGTTCACGGCGAGGGAGACGGTCTTCCGGGGCTCATCGTCGACCGGTTCGACGACATTTGCATCGTGCAGCACACCTCCGTAGGCATGGACATTCGCCGCGAACTGATCCTCGAAGCCCTCGATTCTCTCTTCTCCCCGGTCTGCGTGGTCGCCGCGGACGATTCCCCCGTGCGTGAAGTGGAAGGACTGCCGTTACAGCGGTCGGTGGCGGGTGACGCGCCCGGGGACGTACACTGGGTGGAACTGGACGGATTACAAATTCCTGTGGACCTGACCGAGGGGCAAAAGACCGGCGGCTATCTCGATCAGGTGTTTTCCTCACGTTGGGTGGCTTCCTACGCCAAAGGGATGACAATGCTTGACGCGTTTTCCTACACCGGCGGATTCGGCCTCCGCGCAGCGGCTCGTGGCGCGTCCTCCATATCCCTCGCGGACAGCAGCGAGCGAGCCCTTGAACTCGCACGTCAGGCGTTCAAAAGGAATTCACTTCTCGAACCGAGAACGGTGAAAGCGGACCTGCTCGACCGCAGACAAGATTCATTCGCGGGAGAATCCTTCGACATTGTCATCTGCGACCCTCCGCCCCTCGTCCGGAGCAAAAAGAAATTCGCGGAGGGGCTCAAGGCTTACGAGATGCTTTTCACTGCGGCGCTGAACTGGACCAAGCCCGAAGGATTGGCCGCTCTTTTCTCGTGCAGCCATGCGGTTCGACAGGAGGATCTGGAGGAGGCCGTACGCCGCGCACAGCGCCGCGCCGGCCGCCGCTTGCTCCGCCTCGCACTCCTCAGCGCGGGCCCCGACCATCCCGTTGCGGTCAGCCATCCGGAGACCGACTACCTGCACGGCCTGCTGGTCCAGGCAAACTGAAGTCCCCGCGATCTTGGCGGGGAGCGGAACACGGCCGACCTCCGAGCCCGGCGTAGAGGAGTTTCGTACATTTTCACGGTCAGGAAACGGGGTGATGCCTCATGGCGAGTACTGTCAAAACGAACGATTTGGAAGGACTGGACACAATCCGTGTCTACGACATGGTGTTTACCGCGCGCCACGGCTGTTCTCCCGCCGAACGGGAACTCGGCGCGCTGTTCAGCGTCAGCGTCGAGCTCTACCTGGACACCCGCCCCGCCGCGGCTTCCGACAATCTGGCAACCACCGCAGACGTCGCGGAAGTGTACAAAACCGTCAAGGAGATCGTCCAGGGACCGCCGCGGAATCTGCTCGAAGCGATTGCCGAGGACATCGCGGAAGCCCTGCTGGAACGGTTTCCCATCGAGGCGGTGCGCGTAAAATTCCACAAGGATCGTGTCCCCCTCCCCGGTCCGACGGCGGGGTACGAAGTCGAAATCCTGCGCCGCTAGCGCGATCCGCCGATGCCTGCGCCCATTTCAGAAAACACAGCCTACCTCGCTCTCGGGGGCAACCTGGGCGACGTCCGCGAGGCGTTCAGGCACGTCCTGGCGAGGCTCGCCGAGGTGACAGGCCGTCCCGTGCGCACCAGCCGTCTCTACCAAACCGTCCCCTGGGGCGAGCCCAACCAGCCTGATTTTCTCAACATGGTTGCGGAAATACAATGGCAGGGATCACCGCGGGAGTTGCTGAACCTGGCGTTGACCCTTGAGCGAGAACGGCACCGTGACAGGAGCGGCGAACGGCGCTGGGGCCCGCGGACGCTGGATATCGACCTTTTGGTTGTCGGGCCACACAGCATCCTGGAGCCTGACTTGAGTGTTCCCCATCCTCGTTTGGAACAGAGGACCTTCGTGCTCGCCCCACTGGCCGATCTCGCGCCCAACCTGGTTCCACCGGGGTGGCGCAAAACCGTGCGGGAGACCCTCGAAGGCCGGACGGACCGTGACACCGTATCCCCTCTGGATGAGCGTATTTGAGGATCGTTGCATCGGCGGCGTTCGAACACCCGCGGTATCGATGCCATCGTTACGGATAGCATGACTTTCCACGGTTTCAACGGATTCTGGAAGGCGATGAACCCTGCAGTAACGAAAACACACGCTGGCCGTGGATCACCGAGAGCACTTTCAAGCGCAGACTTAAGGAGCGTTTCGTGGCGGGACCCCTCGCGATGAGCGTAAGTTCCCCACGACCGGAACGTGAAACAGACCAGCAGGCGGAGATCCACCGTTGAGTGACCGGCCCTACATCGTCATCGAAGGCGTTATCGGCGCCGGCAAGACCACACTGGCGGAGCGGCTCGCCGAACGTCTCGACGCCAGGCTTGTCCTTGAACAGCACGATCTCAACCCCTTTCTCGTGGATTTCTACAAGGATCCCGCGCGCTACGCGTTCCAGACAGAACTTTTCTTCCTGCTCTCCCGCTACCGCCAACAAACCGAGGAAATCACTCAACGCGACCTGTTTCAACAACACGTGATCAGCGATTACCATTTCGCAAAGAACCGGATCTTCGCCAGCATTACCCTCGACGAACGCGAGCATGTCCTCTACGACACACTGATCAACGTGCTCGAAAAAGACATCGCCGTGCCCGATCTGGTGGTCTATCTGCAGTCGAGCCCGCAACGCCTGATGCGCAACATCCGTCTACGCAACCGGGATTACGAACGAGACATGAACCCGGAGTACATCGAAGCCCTCGTCGAGGCGTACAACCATTTCTTTTTCCGCTACGACGCCAGCCCGCTGCTCGTCGTCAACAGCACCGAGATCGATTTCGTCCGCAGCCCCAACCAGTTCGAAGACCTGTACCAGCGGATTCTCGACGCCCCGGATGGAACCACCTTCTACAATCCCGCCACGGGCGAATGAAGCCCGAGTCCGACAACGTCCGAAAGCTTGCGCCCGCCGCTTTTCCGTTGCATCCTTAAAGGGACCGCGCTGAAAGGCGCCTTAGGGAGATCCGGCGATGCTGATCAAGCTCCTATTCTGGATATTGGTGTTCTATTTCGGATCGCGCGCGCTGTTCAAGTGGGCATCAGGGAGCGGCAAATCCAAAGAGGACAAAGCAGCCGTGAAGGGTCAACCGAAGGAGCGGCAGGTACCCTACGATCCCGATGATATCGTCGACGCACACTACCATGACGCCCCGGAACAGGATGACGGCGAGAAGTCCTGATTCACCATTCCAGACGGAGAGTACCGATGAGTTCGACCTCTTCACCCTTTTCCCCGCCAGCATCCGAACCATCCAGAGAAACCTCGGTTGATTCACCCGGTATGCGCATCTGCCCGGAATGCGGCGCGGCGTTCATCTGCGACATCGCGGCGGGAAAAGAAACCTGCTGGTGTTTCGAATTTCCCCGTGTCGCAAAGGTGCCCTCTACCCCCGACGCCCCCTGCCTCTGTCCGGAATGTCTTAGGAAGAGTTTACAACACGTTACACGATAGAAGTTCGACTCCCCTCACGCACTTCTGCACAATATTGTCGTTTCTTCCGGATAGGATGTCCGGTTCTTGTGCCCAAATTACTGCACAAATACAGTTCATATCATATTGTTTATTGAAGCGAGAGGTTTCCGTCTGAATTCTTGATCACCGAGCTGTAATTGGTACAACTACAGGTGATCCAATGAATAGTACTTCTAAAGCATTCTTTACCGCATTCCTGATATTGCTGGCCATTCCGGCAAATAACGCTCGAGAACGGCCGTCTAACACGAATACAGTCCCCTTCGACAGCGACAAACTCCTTGACCGGATTGCATATCACGACGAGCGTGCGAAAGTCCCGCCCAAGTCCGGTCAGAGCATAGTCCTCCCTTCAGACTTCGCTCAACGACACATGTCCAGCAGGATCTCGATTCCATCCACTCGAAATCATGCGGAACGGCAACATGCGATCAAGAGAGTAAGCGGCCACGATGCTCCAAATGGATTCATGACAAACTATGTGCCAGGCAAAAACGGCTTTCTCGAATCCCCTAATCCGATTCAGTTCCAGATGATGGACTCCATCAGGGCTGAGCATCCCTACGCCACTCTGGAAATGCAGACCTGCCGCATCGATGTGGACGGTGATGGACGGCTTGAGTAGCTCTATCCCTGGAAAGAGGACAGTTGGGACAGCGTGGGTGTCCTATACGTCTACGAGAATGTTTACGGCGACATCTGGGAACCGGAGGACACGCTGTACACCCCGAAGGACAGGGAGACTTCTGACCGGGGAGTCGGTTTTCGGAACCTGACCGCCGCCGATTTTGACCAGGACGGGTATATCGAAGTCTATTTCTTCAGCGGCGGGGTTGGCTGGATTTACAAATGGGTCGGCGAGCGGGAAGTGGAGATGTACCGGGCAGCCCAACTCAGTACGAATTACACGCTTTTCACAACGGTCACCGATTACAACGACAACGGCATCCCCGATGTCCTCAGCGTTGGAAACAGCCTGGACAATGATGGACCGCTCGGCGCCACGCTTGAAGTTTCAATCGATGAATTCGCAGAGGTGATCGACTATTACGACGGATGGCAATATTACACCACCAACACCCTCATGTCTTTCGCAACGTTCCAAGGCAAGCATGGAGACATCAGCTACACCGCAGCACTCGGCGATTTCGATCATGACGGTGAAAAGGAGATTGCGCTCGACCGCGGTTGGGGTTGGATACCGGGACCCTTCCACAACGAGTGCCGGTACCT
>CAZIDZ010000053.1:0-9050 GCA_964538455.1 uncultured bacterium | reverse complement strand
CTCACCATGGTTCGATCCGGAGGAAGAAAGACCCGATACTATAGCTCCAAGTTATTATCTCGGATACTCGGTAGTCTCATTCCTGCCGGACGGCAACGCCGGGATCATCTCCAGCGCCTGGACACATTCCACGGCCGCATCGTGCGACATCTACCAGGACGATCCGGATGGAGACGGCCTGGCCAACCTCTCCATTGGCAGCGAGCTCGATCGAAACCGCATCCTGATCCTGGAAGAGACTCCTGCTACTAGCGTGGAACCGCCGTCGAATGCCAACCCGGGGCGATACTCCATCGGCACGCCCTACCCCAATCCATTCAACTCGGCGCTCCAGGTACAGGTCCATTTGCCGGAAGCACGAGCAACAACGGTCACGGTCTATGACCTCCAAGGGCGATTGGTCGAGCGTATCGCCGTTCCGGCGCGCGCGGGAACGCACAGGATCACGTGGAACGCAACCGGCGTCGCCTCAGGCGTCTATTTCCTCCGTTGGAATGGAAATCCGTCGCAAACAAGGAAGGTCGTGTTAATCCGATGAATACACACACGGACACGGTGTCCGTAATACAACACAATTGAGAAAGAGCGGATAATGAAAGCTATTTTCACGGTCGTGTTCGTTGATTCCAATGCTGGATTCTCGACGTAGCTGCCGCTGCCGAGGAAAAGTCCAGTGGGTCAAATCAAGTACGGCCATACTGTTGGTCTCGCAAGCTTCCATAAAACAATCGAATAATAGAATTCCCTGAAACGGCTGGGATCCTCAGATGAAGGAATTTGCGCGTAGGAATCAGACCGTTCCGGTGTGATTCAGCTCTCCTCTTGTCCCTCGATAGTTCCGTATCGTTCAATTGACCGTTGCTTCCGCAAAGGGCGGGAGCGCATAATGATAAAACTGATATTCATACCCGAAAAACGCGAAGGGTATGCTCACGATTACGTGATTTTTCCCGGAATTGGCTTCGCTGAGCGTGGAGAGGACGATGATTGAAACCAAGTATGGCCTGTTTGCCGGACTCGAGAGCGTCAGGGTGATCGAGATGGAAGGCATGTTGCGGCCGTTCAACGCCCAGGCGGGAGAACTCGTTTACCGTGACGGAGAATCCCCTGCGGGAATCTACTTCATCGACGAGGGCTACGTCGAAGTTCACCACTCCTCTCTCGAAAGCGAGCGGATGCCGGAGCTGCGCCTCGTTCGCGGACCCGGGGACTATTTCGGCGAATTAAGCCTCGTTGACCGCCGCCGCCGCCATTTGACCGCGACCGCCATTGAGAAGGTCAAGGGGCATATCCTCCCCGAAGACGCCTTCAAGCGGTTCATCGAACGGGAGCCGAGATTCCTGATCAATCTCACGCGCGACATGCTGCAGCGCTCCTCGCAGCATGACGCCGAACTGATCCGTGACCTGATCCGCACCAAGCAGGCCGCAGAAAAGTATATCGACAGGCTTAAATCGTTGCAGGCCGTCACCCAGGTGCTAAACAGCACCCTGGAGCTCGACAACCTGCTGAGCCTGATTCTGCGCGAGGCGGTGAAACACACCGACGCGGAGACCGGAACGATCTATCTGCGGGACACGGAGACCGGCGAGTTGATCAGCCGTGTGATCGAAAAAGGGGTCGTCCGGGAAATCCGTCTGAAACCGGGACAGGGAATCGCCGGACATGTCGCCAGCAGCGGCGAGACGCTGAATCTCGCCGACGCCTACGAAGACGAACGGTTCAACCCGGAGGTGGACAGGAAGACGGGACACCGCACCCGCGCGATGTTGACAATGCCGATGCGCGACGGAGACCTCAAGATCGTCGGCGTGATCCAACTGATCAACAAGCGCGAGGGTCTTTTCAACGCGGACGACATGGCCTTCATCGAGGCGATGGGCGTGCACGCAAGCATCGCGATCGATAAGGCGCGCACGGCGGAACAGATGGCCCGCAGCGAGGCGCTGGCGGCGGTCGGACGCCTCTCCGCACAAATCATCCATGACTTCAAGAACCCGATGACCATCATCCGCGGGTACGCTCAGTTGCTCGAAGTGCCCGCCAAGGACGAAGACCGCAAGGAGTACCTGAAGATCATCACCAACCAGATCGACCGGCTGGTCGGAATGACGCAGGAAGTGCTCGATTTCTCACGCGGTGAAACCCAGCTTGATTTCCAGACAACCCCGATCGGCCCGCTCTTCGACCAGTTGATTGCGACGATCGTCCCAGATTATGAACAGCAGGGGATCAAGGTCGTGTTCAACTGCGACGATCACGAGTTCGAAGCGACGTTGGACACCGCCCGGATGACGCGGGTTTTCTTCAACCTCGTCGGCAACGCGCGCGACGCGATGGAAAACAAGGGAACGCTGACGGTCACCGTTGCGCCTCGCAGCCCCGAATGGATTGTTGAAGTCAGCGACACGGGAGTGGGGATCCCGCCCGAACGCCTCGAGGCCATTTTCGGCGCCTTCGCGACGTTTGACAAGGAGCGGGGAACAGGCCTCGGCCTCGCCATTGCGAAGAAAGTCGTCGAGGAGCACGGCGGAAAAATCGAGGTGAAGAGCACCGTCGGAGAGGGTACGACCTTTACTGTCGCCCTGCCGCTGATCCCCCCCGCCGCGGAAAAGGCGGAAGAAAAAGAGAAAGGCAAGGGCAAAAAGAAGTAATTGTCTGGTGTTTAGGAGTTGAGTGACAGTTACTGAATTCATGTCCTTTTCGTTCGAATGATCGAGATCTCATGTGAATTCGGTAACTGTCACTGAACTCTCAGGCGTTCGGCGTAGAAGAGGGATCCCACGGTATAGAGGGTAAATCCTGCGACTTCAAGGATCTCACGGCAAGAGCGGCACAGTGCTGGAGTATGGCATTCGACGACGAGACGGCGGGTGAAGCTCAGGGTCTTGCTGGCGCCGAGCAGCGCCTGTTCCTCGAATCCCTCGATGTCGATTTTGATCAGGTCGATGCGGTCGATCTTCTGCTGCTTGCAGAAGGCGTCTAAGGTAGTCACTGGCACTGAAATCCGCTGCCCCTCCCAGCGATCCTCCGCCTGAGCCGGGTCCATCGCCATTGTCCCCTCGCCGGAGATGAACAGTTCGAGCTCGCCCGATTTCGCCCCGACAGCCATTTGGTGCGAATGAACGACGTTATCGGCGTGGTTCAATTCGATGTGCCGTTCGAGGCGCTTGAAAGTCGCCGGGTGAGGTTCGAAGGCGTGGATTGTGCCTGTCCCCATCCGTTTTGCCCAGGGGAGACAGACGAGGCCGAGGTTCGCGCCGACGTCGAGGCAGACCCAATCCCGTTCGGGACGAAAACCGGGGATCTCGCCGTACTGCCGGCCGGCGATGGTCTCGAACAGGAGCTTGGGTTCGCCCCAACCCGCGACGAGTTCGTAGCGGACACCGGCCACGCTGAGCGGCCGTTGCGATTTGTCGGGCCTTTCCTTGACGCGATTTCGCACGATCGAGGACAGGAAAGCGATCATCCCCGCCCACTCCCCAACGCGAATCGCTTTCAGCAATCTCAGCAGATTCATCGCGAATCCCGTCCTTGCCACGCAGAGAAAACCCCGGTCTGGTATCGTTCTGCAATGAACTCAAACCGGGGTAGCTTTTCCAAGATGTTCAACGGCCTCTGCGGACGACTGTCCACGCCTGCCAGATGGCTGTCGCAGCGATCACCTTAAGCGCCGCGCCCGGCAGGAAGGGGAGCACGCCGAGCAGGAAGGCGCGACCCATGTCACCCCCGGTGTAAATCAGCGTCAGGTGCAGCCAGCCCGCAAAGAGAATTGCGAGCGTGCCCACAGTGAACACGGCCGCCTGAGCAAACAACGTGTCGGCACCCTGGATCAGCCGGCCGACGAGCGCCGCAGCGATCACAAAGCCGATGATGTAACCGCCGGTGGGACCCGCGAGCACCGCCAAACCCGCCGCGCCATAGGCAAACAGGGGGACTCCCGCCACACCCCACGCCGCATAGAGCAGCTGGCTCAGGGCTCCGCGGGTGCCGCCGAGCATCGCCCCGGCGAGCAGCACCATCAACGTCTGCAGGGTGACAGGCACCGGCGTAAACGGCAGCGGAATCCTGAGCTGCGCACCCAGGGTCGTCAGCAGGGTGAATCCAACGATCAGCAGCAGGGAGAGACCCGCCGATGACAGCGCCTCCGGCACGGTCGTTTTGCCCTGCGCTTCGAGCTCATGCGTAACACTCATTCTGGTCCGTCCCTCTTCGAATTCCAGCGAGTTTCGATCCTGTGAAGCACCAATGTACGTGCGCGGAGACCCCGACGCAAAACAGCTTGGACAGCGGAACACACCCCCGAGTCCTCTCCGTCCGATCGCCCGAACTCCGCAAGACGAAGGCAGAACCCCATCTCTCGCGATCGACTCCAGCCGGGCTCGCCGGAACAACGGAAGTTGGGCGGTGTCCTTATATTGGATGCCTGATCTCGGCTTTTTCGCGCTTCGTGTTCTGGGTCGAGGGACCTCTGAAACGACGGGGCGCAACGCTCACAACATGCGATTGACCGATGTCGGCGAAAAAGGCAGGACAACACCGCGGAGACCGACTCCTCGACGAGTTTCCCATTCCGACGCTGGAGCAGTGGCACGAGGAGGTTGTTCGTCAGCTCAAGGGCGCGCCCTTCGACAGCGTAATGCTCACCGAAACCCTTGAAGGAATCACGCTGCAGCCGATGTACACAAAGGCGGACCTGAAGGGAATTCCTTCGCTCGATTCGCTGCCCGGTTTTCCCCCGTTTATGCGCGGAACCTCCGTCTTGGGATACCCGAAGCAGCCGTGGGATATCGCACAGGAGCTTCGTTTTCCGACATCCGAGAGTTTCAATCGAGCGCTGCGTTACGACCTGGAACGCGGACAAACGGCCGTCCACCTGGTGCTCGATTCCGCAACCCAGGCGGGATTGGACCCCGATCATGCACAGCCGGGAGAGGTCGGCCGGGACGGTACTTCGATCGCTACCCTGTCCGAGTTGAGCCGTGCCCTCGAAGGCGTAGACCTGGAGATCACCCCGCTGTACGTTCAGCCCGGATCGGCGGCGCTTCCCTTCTTCGCGATCGTCGCCGCGCTGATGCGGGAGCGAAACCAGGACCTGAAAAAACTCCACGGCAGTTTCGGCGCGGACATGATTTCGGGGCTGGCGGGCTCTGGTTCGCTTCCGCTCTCGTTCGAACGGGGGTGGGACGAACTCGCCCTGTTGCTGAAATGGACTCGAAACGCCGCGCCGCTCGTACGCACCCTCGCCGCGCGAGGAACGGTCTGGCACGAGGGCGGCGGCAGCGCCGTGCAGGAGCTCGCGTTTACGATGGCGACCGCGGTCACAGCGTTGCGCAAGATGGAAAAGCGTGGCGTACCTCTGGAGCAGGCCGCCGGGGCGCTCCAATTCGAATTTTCCGTTGGGACCAGGTTCTTCATCGAGATCGCAAAACTCCGCGCCGCACGTCTGCTCTGGTATCGCATCCTGGACGTCTGCGGCGTGGGGGAAATAGCGGCGTCAATGCACATCCTCGCCCGTACCAGCCGGTACAACAAGACGCAGTTCGACCCGCATGTGAACATCCTGCGCGGCACGGTGGAAGCATTCGCCGCCGTGATGGGCGGCGCCGACGCGATCCACGTCGATCCCTACGACGAGCCGCTTGGACTGCCGAGCGAACTCGCCCGGCGCGTGGCGAAAAACACGCAGCTCATCCTCCGCGAGGAAAGCCATTTTAACCGCGTCGCGGACCCGGCGGGAGGCTCCTGGGCGGTCGAAGCGCTGACAAGGCAACTCGCCGAGGGCGCCTGGAAACTGTTCCAGGAGGTGGAGGAACGGGGCGGCATCCGTTCGGCACTCGTCACCGGCTGGGTGCAGAAGGAGATTGCATCGGTCGAGGAGAAACGGCGGCGGGATCTCCAGTTTCGTACGCAAGCGCTCGTTGGCACGACGCACTACCCCAACCCCGCGGAAGGGCTGCCGGCGGCGAATCCCCCCAACTACACCGAGCTTTTTGCGGAACGGTCGGCGAAGATGCAGACAGCACGCACCGCCTCGGACGATCTCTCCGAGTTGCAGGTGCTGGAATCGTTGAACGACGTGCTGCTCGCCGAGGAAAATCAGATCATTGAGCGGGTGATCTCCGCCGCACGCGCGGGAGCGACAATCGGGGAATTCACCAGATCGTTGCGCCACCTCGACGACGAGCATCCCCAGGTGGAATCGATCCGTCCGCGCCGCGCCGCCGATCCCTTCGAGCGGCTCCGAAAAAGCCTGCTCACCTGGCGCGCGCAGCATCCGGATTCGCCCCCGCAGATTTTCCTCGCCTGCATGGGATCGCCGGACCGCTACATGCCGCGCCTCGACTTTACACGGTCCTTCTTCGCCGTCGGAGGGTTCGCCGTCGAAAGCGAACACCATTTTGACACAGTCAAGGAAGCGGCGAAGTCAGCGGGTTCATTGAAAAGTCCGGTCGTGGTCATCACCGGCACGGACGATACCTACACGAAGACGGTTCCCGAGCTGGCGAAAGCGTTGAAGGCGCTGGCGAAGCCGCCCTATGTGATCGTGGCGGGCAAGCCGCAAACGGAGACGGAGCAGCAGTTCCGCGCGGCGGGAGTGGACGATTTCATCTACGCCGGGAGCAACGTCTACACGACCCTGCTGCAGCTCGCGCAAACGATCGGAGTGCTGGCATGAGCCGGATTCCCGACTTCACGGACGTTCCGTTCACCGGGAAACAGAAGGCGGCGGCGCCTGACCTGAAAACGTGGGCCGATGCCGCGCGACAGGCTTCCGGCAAGACTCTCGATCAGCTCGAGTGGATGACCAACGAGCAGCTCGGCGTGAAACCGCTGTACACCCGCGCCGACCTCGAGGACCTCGAGCACCTGGACTACCTCGCCGGCCTGCCGCCGTTCCTGCGCGGACCCTACGCCAGCATGTACGTCACCCGCCCCTGGACCATCCGCCAATACGCAGGGTTTTCCACCGCGGAGGAGTCCAACGCCTTCTACCGCCGCAACCTCGCCGCGGGACAGCGCGGCTTGTCGGTCGCCTTCGACCTCGCCACCCACCGCGGCTACGATTCCGACCACCCGCGCGTGATCGGCGACGTCGGCAAGGCAGGCGTGGCGATCGACTCGATGCTCGACGCGAAAATCCTCTTCGACGAAATCCCGCTCGACAGAATGTCGGTTTCGATGACGATGAACGGCGCGGTGCTGCCGGTGATGGCGTTCTACATCGTCAGCGCGCTGGAGCAGGGCGCGACCCTCGATCAGCTCTCCGGCACGATCCAGAACGACATCCTGAAGGAGTACATGGTCCGCAACACCTACATCTACCCACCCCAGCCGAGCATGCGGATCATCAGCGACATTTTCGAGTACACATCGAAGCACATGCCGAAGTTCAACAGCATCTCGGTTTCCGGTTACCACATGCAGGAGGCGGGCGCGACGGCGGACCTCGAACTCGCCTACACGCTCGCGGACGGCGTCGAGTACGTTCGCGCCGGGCTCGCCGCCGGGCTCAAGATCGACGAGTTCGCGCCCCGGATCAGCTTTTTCTGGGCGATCGGGATGAACCACTTCATGGAAGTGGCGAAGATGCGCGCCGGACGGCTGCTCTGGGCGAAGCTGATCCGGCAGTTCGACCCGCAGGACACGAAAAGCATGGAGCTGCGGACCCACAGCCAGACCAGCGGCTGGTCGCTGTCCGAGCAGGACCCGTTCAACAACGTCGTCCGCACCTGCGTCGAGGCAATGGCCGCCACTCTCGGCCACACCCAGAGCCTCCACACCAATGCGCTCGACGAGGCAATCGCGCTGCCCACCGATTTCTCCGCGCGGATCGCCCGCAACACACAGCTCTTCCTCCAGGACGAAACCGGGATCACGAAGATTGTCGACCCGTGGGGCGGTTCCTATTATCTCGAACGGCTGACCCACGAGCTGATGCACAAAACCTGGGGACACATCGAGGAGGTGGAGTCGCACGGCGGGATGGCGAAGGCGATCGAGACCGGGTTGCCGAAGATGCGGATCGAGGAGGCATCCGCCCGCCGCCAGGCCCATATTGACAGCGGCGCGGAAACCATCGTCGGCGTCAACCGCTGGCGGCTGGACGTCGAGGAGCCGCTCGAGATCCTCGAGGTGGACAACACCGAGGTGCGCCGCCAGCAGATCGCGCGGCTCGAAAAGCTGAAAAAACAGCGCGACGGGGCGAAGGTGAAATCCGCGCTCGACGCGTTGACAAAGTGCGCGGAGACCGGCGAGGGCAACCTGCTGGAGCTCAGCGTGGAGGCGGCGAAAGTCAGGGCCACACTGGGAGAAATATCCTTCGCGCTGGAAAAGGTGTGGGGACGTCACAAGGCGGAGATCAGGACGATCAGCGGCGTGTACAGCAGCGAGTACAAGGGCGGCGACGAGGCGATTGCCCGCGTCCGCAAGATGGTTGAACAGTTCGAGGCTTCCGAGGGACGGCGGCCGAGGATCCTCGTCGCGAAGATGGGCCAGGACGGCCACGACCGCGGCGCAAAAGTGGTCGCGACCGCCTTCGCCGACCTCGGCTTCGACGTGGATGTCGGCCCCCTGTTCCAGACACCCGAGGAGACTGCGCGGCAGGCGGTGGAGAACGACGTGCACATCGTCGGGATGAGCTCGCTGGCCGCGGGCCACAAGACCCTGCTGCCGCAGCTCGTCGCGGAGTTGAAGAAACTGGGGCGGGAGGACATCCTGGTCACCGTCGGCGGCGTCATCCCCGCGCAGGACTACGATTTCCTGCGTAAAGCGGGCGCGGCGGCGATTTTCGGCCCCGGCACCGTCATCCCCCACGCCGCCGAGCTGCTGCTCAAGGAGTTGATCTCACGGCTGGAAGATTGATCTGTCATTGCGAAAACTGGTGACTGTCACCAGGAAGTTTCCGTTTAAGAGTGACTGTCACCATTTTTCAGGTCTCGATTTGTCATTGCGAGCGTAGCGAAGCAATCTCGCTTTTAAGCTGTGTGGCCCGGCTGCCCCGTCAGCCGGGTTTCTATTCTGTCATAGCGACTCACTGCCATATGAAA
>CAZIDZ010000052.1:0-14907 GCA_964538455.1 uncultured bacterium | reverse complement strand
GGCCGGGGTCTCCGAACCCGGAGTTTGACTGATTCGTTGTTTCATTCCTCCACCGGCACAAACCGCACCGCCTGCCCGCCGCCCGGCGCGAGAACGATCTCCAACGAATCGCCCGAAGTCACTTCTCGACTCGCAATCGAGACCGGGTACGGATTCGTCTTCCAGTCGCACCCTTCGCCGTCCGCGTAGATCTCCGCTTTGTACGTCACCCCGTCATCGAGAAAACTCAGCGGTACCATCAACGTCCGTCCGTTTTCGTCCGTGATGCTGCCCAGGAACCAGTCATCGCTGTGGCGGTCCTTGCGGGCGATCGTCACGTAATCTCCAATCACGGCATTCAGCGGTACCGTTTTTTCCCAATCGGTCGAGACGTCCTCGATGAACTTGAACGCCGGCTGTCCTTCGTAGTTCTCCGGCAGGTCGGCGGCCATCTGCAGCGGGCTGTAAATGATCACGTAGAGCGCGAGCTGTTTCGCCAGTGTCGTGTTGACACGGTTGTTCGGGTGAGTAGTCTCCTTCGGAATCAGTGCGAAAATCCCCGGCGTGAAATCCATCGGCCCCGCCAGCAGCCGTGTGAACGGAATAATCGTGGTGTAGTCAGGAGGGTTTCCGCCGTCAATGGACCACGCGTTGTATTCCTGTCCCCGCGCCCCCTCACGGGTCATCATGTTCGGCCAGGTCCGGCGGATCCCCGTATCGTGGATCGGTTCATGCGCGTCGATCATCAGGTGATACTTCGCGGCGGTTTCGACGACCTTGCGGTAGTGGTCGACCATGTACTGCCCGTGATGCCACTCGAGTCCGAGCACCTCGCCGGTCTTCGGGTCGCGGCGTTTGATCTCCCTGCTGTGGCCGACATAACCCGTTTTCACCGTGTTGATACCGAGACGGTGGTAGAGTGCAAAGGCGGAATCGAGTTGATTCTCGTAGTTCAGGATGCCAGTGCTCGTCTCGTTGTGCGCGATGATTCGCACTCCCTTTTCACGGGCATAGGCCGCCAGACCCTTCAAATCGTAATCAGGGTAGGGCTGGGTAAAGCTGAACTTGTCGCCGTTCGCCCCCCAGTCTCCGTCCCAGCCGACATTCCACCCTTCGACGAGCACCCCGTCGAATCCATGCTTCGCGGCAAAGTCGATATACTTCTTCGTGTTCGCCGTAGTTGCACCATGTTTGTCGCCGGAAGCCCACGTCTCGATCCCGAGATGCATCCCCCACCAGATGCCCACGTACTTGCCCGGCTTGATCCACGAGGTGTCCTCGACGCGGCACGGTTCGTTGCAGTTCAGTTCGAGGGTCGATGTCAGCAGACCCGTTGCCGAGTCCGCGATCATCACAATCCGCCACGGACTGACCATCGGCAGCGCTCTCCGCACCTTGATCCCGTCCGACCATGGAACGAGGTCGCACTCCAGCGTGCTGCTGTCCCGCCGGGCGAGCGTCATGCTGGCGTAGTCGGTCAACGCCGCCTCATGGATGCAGAGGAAGAGACCGTTCGGGGTTTCAAATGTCGCCGGTGTGTGCACCGTGTCGAGTTCGCTCACCGGCGACTTTTTATACAGGTATTCGTACCGGTTCCACTGGTAGGCGGGAATCGTCCAGGCCGCGTCATCTTCCGCCAGCTTGAACTCGCTCATCTCGTCCTTGATCTCGGCCGTCTTCACATCCGGCATCACACTCTGTTCCGGGAGCTCGTAGCGAAACGCGATCCCGTCATCGTAGGCGCGGAATTGAAGCGTCATCGCCATCCCGTTGCCGTTCGCGAGATCGACGGTCATCCCCGTGTAATGATCCCGGACTTCCGCAACCTCGCCCCAGGGCTGTGTCCAGGTGTTGTCCACCGTGTCGAAACGGACCGCTGTCAGGGAGAACTCATTTACCAGCGATGGAAGGTTCGCGAAGACAATCCCAAGCCGTGACTGGAGCAAAACCTCTTGACCGTCGTGCCCGACACGGTACGTCGGAACGCCGTCCCTGAGCTCGAAGTCGAGGCGATTCGATCCATCGGGCGACTGGATGGAAGCGGGCAAAGGGGAGGGGCTTTCGCTTTGCATCGTCGATTGTTGCATTGAAGGCGCGCAGGCGGCGAAAAGGAAAGGGACGATCACGACGATCATCCGCTTAATGATGGCGTTCATGGTTGTCTCCACGGCAGGTGAATATCAGTCCCCGCGTCTAAGGAATAGGTTGGGATCGTGCAAAGGTGCGGCTGATCGGCCGCGTTTGCAACCATGGCGGAGAAGGAGAAAAACGGGAAGATAGCTGGCTGGCCGCTAGTCGTCGCAATCGCAGGTGTCATCCCTTTACCGCGCTCCCTCCGCCGTGTTTTACAATCATCGATTTCGTAACGTGAAGCGGAGAATGGACGGGGGAGACCATGCGCTGTGCCTGCATAAGTCTTGGAAAATCAATTGTTGTTTTGGCGATCTTTCTGCTGCTGACGCTCCCCGCTTCGGCTCAGAATGTCGTGTTTGTCGTAATTGACGGAGCAAGATATTCGGAGACTTTCGGCGACCCGCAGCGAACCTACGTTCCGGCGATGGAGGCTCTATCCCATCAGGGCACGCTTGTCGATGAATTCTACAACGATGGCTTCACCTACACGAGCCGTGCCATTCCGGCGCTCTGGTGCGGATCCTGGACTGAGGTTGCGGACACGACGTACGAAGGGATTGACACCCAATACGCCGTCGATCCCACCATTTTCGAATATTACAGGAAGCAAAAAGGGGCGGGCGAAGACAGTTGCTTCTATGTGCTCAAATACATCTTCTCCCTCTGGCTGCCCAGTTTTCATCAGGAGTATGGCCCCGGCTACTGGCCGACAATCCACAGCGAGGGCGGGTCCGACATCGACGTGCTGCACGAGACGTTGCAGGTGATCCAATCCCATCACCCGCAACTGCTCTGGGTCTATTTCGCGGATGTCGACCATGAGGGCCATTCCGGCGACTGGGAGCGCTACACCCGTGCGATCCAGATTGCCGACAGCCTTGTCGGAGTGCTCTGGGGCGCTCTGCAGGCGGATCCTGTTTACCAGAACACCACGACGATGATCGTCACCAACGACCACGGCCGCCACGATGACGAGCACGGCGGTTTTTCCGGGCATGGCTGCGGTTGCGACGGCTGCCGCCACATCATGCTGTTGGCCGTTGGCCCGGAGCTGCGCAGGGACTTTGTCTCGACAAGGACGCGGGTGCTTCCGGACGCCACGGTGACGGCGATGCATCTGCTCGAAATCCGTCCGGAATACTCCACCGGTGCGGTGATGGATGAGCTGTTCGAATCGACGGACGTCGCATCCAGGAAGGCCGTCCGGGTTCCAGCTCAATTCACACTCCTTCAGAATGTCCCGAATCCATTCAATCCTGTGACCACAATCGCTTATTCAATGGCAAAACCGGGGACCGTGCGGCTTGCCGTGTACGATGTCCGGGGGCGTCTGGTCGCCGTGTTGCGGCAGGGGTATGCTGGCGCGGAGACGTATCGGGCGGTGTTCAACGGCAACGGCTTTCCGAGTGGTGTCTATTTCTATCGTCTGACCGTCGATGGAATGCAGCAGAATCGTAGGATGACGATGGTCAAGTGACTGTTTCCTTGTCGAGCTTTCAGCGGGAGGGATGCCTTGCGCTGGCTGCCGCCCCTTCGCATGGACTCGGAACTGGCAAAATGGGGGAAAGGTCGCGTTTTTCACGTGGGTGAAACCGTTGAAATCCTGCTTGTTAGAAGGGATTTCCGATCCTGTTCGTTCGCTTCCGCGCGCTATCTGCTCATGGTGATAGAAGTCAATATTGACCCGTGCACGATAACAACGTATACTGCTCATTCAATTCGCTGGAGCATAATTATTTCACCGGTTGTATCGAATTTCAAACATGCCATCGGTGAAGAACTGTTCTCATATAGAGATTGACTTTACTCTCTGGAGGCAAAAGTGTCGAAGCAGAAAACGGCTCTCGTATGTGGTGCCGGCGGCTTTATCGGTGGTCACCTCGTTACCAGGCTGAAAGAGGAAGAGTTCTGGGTTCGTGGCGTCGATCTGAAGCAGCATGAGTTCAAAGAGACTGATGCCGACGATTTCGTCATCGGCGACTTGCGTAATACCGACGTTTGCAAGAAAGTGTTAGATCAGCCCTTCGATGAAGTGTACCAGCTTGCGGCGGATATGGGTGGCGCTGGATTTGTCTTTTCCGGAGACAATGACGCGGATGTCATGCACAATTCCGGGCTTATCAATCTTCAGGTTGTTGAAGCTGCCCATATTTCAGGGGTCAAGAAGATCTTCTATTCCTCTTCTGCCTGTATGTATCCCGAGTACAACCAGATGGATCCCGATAACCCGAAGCTTTCCGAAGATTCCGCCTATCCAGCGGCTCCAGACAGCGAGTACGGTTGGGAAAAACTGTTCAGCGAGCGGCTCTTTCTGGCGTTCAAACGCAACTACGATCTCGATGTCCGCATCGCACGCTTCCATAATATTTTCGGCCCGCTGGGAACATGGACAGGTGGCCGTGAGAAAGCGCCCGCAGCCATGTGCCGCAAGGTGGCGGAAACACCTGATGGCGGTGAGATCGAAATGTGGGGGGACGGAAAGCAGACGCGATCCTTCCTCTACATCGATGAGTGCCTCGATGGCATGCGACGATTGATGGACTCCACGGATTTCATCGGCCCGGTCAACATTGGCTCAGAGGAGATGGTCACCATCAACCGGCTGGCGGAGATAGTGATGGAGATCGCGGGCAAATCGCTCTCGATTAAACATATCCCGGGCCCATTAGGGGTTCGCGGACGGAACAGTGATAACAAGTTGATTCGCGAGAAGCTGGGATGGGCGCCTTCGCGTCCACTGCGTGAGGGACTCGAGAAGACCTACGCCTGGATCGCGGAACAGGTCAAACAGGCAGAAAAGGCTGAAGTCTAAGCAGCTTGAGCACTTCAGTGCGGAACTTGATTATTCAGCCCGCCTTGGCGGGCTTTTTGTTTACAATCCGGTCAAGAATCTGCTCGAAGCGTTTTCCGATCTTTTCGATGTCGAATGTCGCTTCCGCGTAGGAGCGCGCGGCTCGTCCCATGCGCTCCCGCATTTCTGGATCGTTGTACAGTTTCTCCGCGTTTGAGATGAATGTGTCCTTGTCGTTCGGGTGAGAGGTTAGTCCGGCCATGTTTTCATCTATGATTCTTGCGACAAGATTCTCGCTGGAAACGGCCAACAGCTGAGCGCGTCCGGCGCACAGATAGGACAACACCTTCGAGGGAACGGAGAATACCCCGGCGTCGGGCTCGAGCACGGTGACCAGGACATCGGCGGATCCCAGGATATCCGGCATCATCTCCCAGGGCTGGAAGCCGAATAGCCTCAGATTGTCCAGGTTTTCCTTTTCCAGCTGCTCCATCAGCCACGTAGCACCCAACCCCTCGGAATTCACGACCACTTGGGCACGCCCCTGAAATCGTTTGGCGAGAGAGAAGAGCAGATCGGGATTGTGCTTCATGCCGAGCGTGCCCGCGTAGAGGAATACGAAACTGTCCTGGATTCCCTTGTCCCGGGACCAGGGGTTATCTTTGCTGCGCAGGGGAATCTCCTCCAACGGCGACCAGTTCGGGATCGTTGTGATCCGGCTTTCATCCACACCCCATTTGTTCAAAAGCGGAGTGAAATCGGCAGTGATCGATACAATGTGGTTGGCTCCCTGCAGCAGCTTTCGCTCCAGGTTCATGTACCGCCAGCCGATCAAACTGCCGATGACCGGGAGTTTCCGGCGCAGGATGCGATGAATGGCAACACTGTAGACGTCTTGCAGCCAATGGACCGTGGGAATCTTCAGCCGCCTGCAGGCGCGCAGCACCTGCGCCTGGGAATCCGTAGGGTTGTTGGCTGAGATGACGGCGTCGGGACGCCGTTCATCGATCAGGCGGGCGAGCGTGGTTCCGTACGCCCGCTCTTGAAACGCACGGCGGATAAAATTGTGCTTGTCGAACGACTCGCCGCTTTTCACCCCGGTGATCTCCAGGTCGGACGGATCATCTTCACGAAGATTCAACAACCCGTGTGGAGTCTGGAAGAAGGCGGAATAGGCGTGTGTCACACGGTGGCCCTTGCGCGCAAGGTAGCGGCTCAACTGAACCTGAAAGGGATGCCCCGTATAGTCGTGAACAAGAACGTACATCTGCATTGTACCTTCGTAGTGGATCACCGCTAGAAACTACAGTAGTGTACTGCCATTGCGCCGCTCCTGAAGACTCATGCCATATTCATTGCGACGCCGAGCGGAGTTGATGGACGGTCTCTCTCCACCAACTCCTTCCGGATACCCTTCAGAGCAGGCCCCGGCCGCCCGAATCCTTATACCAGTCACGGATAGCATCCTCCAGGGAGTAGATGAAGGAAAATCCATAACGCTGCAATGCGTGCCCCGATACGTTTGTCGAAACCATCAGCTTACGAACCCGGTCCGGGTGAAAGCGGAAATGCCCGCTTTGAAATCCGGGGATGATCTGCAGCATCCAGGCGGCGGTCAATAGAATCCAGGAGGGTAGTACGATCTTCGGTTTTTGCTTGCGCACCACACGTGCAATGGTATTGACCGTTTCCTCGATTGTCGGCGGATCAGGGTAGCAGAGGTTGAACAGATTGAACTGTTCGGGTGCCTTCTCCGCGAAATGCAGATGAGCTCTCGCGGCGTCCTTGACGTAGACGCTTGCTTTCCGGGTGTCCAGACGTCCGGGAAAGAAGAAATAGCCACCTGAAACCGCCCGGTACAGACGGGTGAAATTGGCGGCTTCACCGAGGCCGAAGACAATCCCCGGTCGCAGGATCTGCAGACGGCGATCCGGCCCGCGCTCAAACCAGGAAAGGTGGGTCTTCTCCGCGACCAGCTTGGAGATGCCGTAGGGATTATTCGGCATCGGCAGCGTGCCCTCATCCTTGGGTACCTCGGAAACGCCGTAGACCGAGATCGAACTTGTGAACACGATGTTTGTGCAGCCGATCTCCTCCGCAAGCCGGGTAACCGTTTCAGCGCCGGTCATGTTCGTCCGAAAATAGTCGTGATCCGGAAATCCGGGAATCCTGCAAATCGCCGCGATGTTATAGATCGTAACCGGTCCGTCCAGATCGTTGAGGATTGGCTTCGGATCGATCGGCTTGCGGATGTCGACGTGGTGGTACCGCACCGTCTCGTTCTCGACGGAGGGGCTGTTCAGATCGAGCACGAGAATCCGCCGGTAGGCTTTTTCGGCGATCAGGTGCCTCAGTAGATGGATTCCCACAAATCCTGATCCACCGACGAGTATCGCGGTTGTGTGCCTCGACATAGCCTTCAAGGTAACACCTCTCAGCGCGCTTTCCGTTCGTCAATCCGGCTCCACTTTCGCCGCATTGACGTGGCAGTCACCGGGCGCTCTGCGCCCGGAAGGGAGTGTTGATTACCAGTCCCGGGTGCGTTCATAGCCAAGCTGAATCAACAACTCACCGGCCACTTCTTTCATCGCGTCGACATGCTCCCGGGTAAAACGGTCTCGCCAGCCTGTTGCGCGGCCCGACCACGTGCGCGATTTCTCCGGTTGGATGCTTTCATGGATCCGTTGCAGGAGTTCTTCCCTGTCCATCTCAATATTTCTTTGCGCGGCGTAGTGATCGATCATGCGCAGAAGAGTCTCGTCTCGGCGGCCGCTCATCAGGTCTTCATACCGAACCGTGCAGCAGCGGGGATCGTCAAACCAGCCGAGGAAGGGTTTGAAACGGCTCGCGATGTCGGGATAAGAGTACGGCACGGCGCCGGATGGTATGCCCTTGATCACCGTCATTAACCGCTCGCCGTCGTCGCTCAACCTTCGCACCAGGTAGCGATGCACCCGATGCCAGCGGTTCATGTACGTGAGATAGTGTGCTTCGCTCGCTGCCACATCACGCAGATCACGATAGATCAGGTAAGGGACCACCCCGCGCTGCTCGAGCAAGTCAGCCCTTGCGGAGGTGTAATGCAAGTGTGCCCCTACGATCTCGCCGGGAACGATCCATTGGATGAGCCTGCGTATCTCGCTATCGGATCGCTCGTGGAAAAACAGCGGTGGAGTTGTCGCAAGAAACGAGCTGAAGGAACGCGCTCCGGGAAACGACTCGAATATCTGGGTGAGCAGGTGTGTTCCGCTCTTTGGAAATGAATTCGCCAGCAACGCGGGATGAGCGGATCTGCCAAGGAATCGTTGAAAATGTCGCGAAACCTGTTTGATCAGTCTGATAACTCTGTTTAGCGGCGGATACTTTCGCCGCAGCCTGTACCACCACATGCGCATCGGGAACGGCTCCAATGATTTCGTAAGAACGCTGTCTGCACGGGCACCCGGCCGGTGCCCATGATCGAGAACTTAAGTGTATGTATTCCAATGGACACGCGTATAATACGACGCCTTGGTCGAATATTTCAAGGTTTGGACCTGCTACGGTATCGCGGAGTTGCTTTACGGACCGTGCAGCATCTGCGGTGAAACAGGCGGCGGGACGAAAAAAGCGAGCAGCCGCTCTGCCGAAGAGATATCGCTGAGGCTGAATCGGGGTAAACGTCTGGGGCCGAGGTTCCTCTGCCAGGCGGGGTATAGTGTTGTTTCCTTCCCGACGCGTCATAACCATATTTACTTCAAATACTTATTATTCTGATGCTTAGGGATTGTGGTCAGCCTCAAAATCGGGCGCGAACAGTCACTGTTATTACCCCATTGGGCACTAATTCGTGACTTCACCCGTTCCCCGGGAGCGCGCGCTGACCTTGACAATTTTAATAAATTCACTATGTTATTGCATTCGGCGGCGTCTGTTGCTTCCACAAACTTGAGTGAATTTTCGTTTTGAAGCTTTTACTTTTATTCCAAACCGAACGAAATTCCGTGTCGCTGTCCAAAGACTATTCAAAGTTGAGCGTGCTGTAAAATCGGCGAATGTGGAGTTTGTGATTTGAAAATTGCCCTGACAACGTCGAGTATCCCTCCGGCTCGCGGGATCGGAAGCTACGTTGATGATCTGGTTCGCGCCTTCATTGACTTGGGGCACGAGGCGCAGGTGCACTGTATCACCGCCTTCGAGCGTGACCCTTCGGCCCTCGACTATCCGGTTACGATCTACAATGTTCCCCAGCGGGGTGACCGGAACACGGCTACGAGAGAGTGGGAGATCATAGATGAACTCCATCGTAATCTGCTGGCGTACGGCCCCGATGCCTTGATAATCAACGATACTCCCGAGGCCTCCTCGCTGCTGCCGCACCTGCCGGAGTCATGGGTGAAGGCCAGCTTTGTCCATGCCTTCCGCAAGAACTTCGCGCTGGATCAGTACCGGATCATCGGCAACGCCAGCGTGCTCAACCATCCCTGGTTGGATTGGGTTGTCACGGGAAACCGGTTCCTGCGGCAGGACATCATCGAGGAGTACAATCTCCCCGGAGATCAGGTGCATCGCATCCTCTACGGAGTGCGGAAACCGCAGGATGCCGCCGTCACCGATAAGGACTGGAACGCCGGCGAGATTACCTTTCTGTTCGCCGGTGGAACCGGCAGAGTGAAGGCCTATCCCGTGTTGCTGCGTGCCCTGCGCCGTCTCAGAAAAAAACGGACCGATTGGGTGCTGAACCTGGCCGGCGGCAAGGAGAAGCCGGATTTCGGCGAGTTGGAATCGAACATCCGCTGGTTGGGATACATGCCCCGGAAACGATTGTTCGAAGTGATGAACGAGTCGCACGTTCTGTTGATCCCTTCGATTTTCGAGACCGGGCCGATTTTGCTGCTCGAGGGGATGCAGTTCGGCCTCGTGCCCATCGTGTCGAATACGCCCAGCGCCATGCGCGAAGTCGTCGAAAGATCGGATTTCGGCTTCGTTGTCAGGGTGAATGACAGCGCGGCGCTCGCGGACGCAATGGACAGGGCGCTCGACCGGCGTGATCGCCTGCCGCAAATGAGCGCTCGCGCGCTGATTCATCAGCGGGAGCACCTCACTCTCGAACGGCAGGTGCGGGAGTGGCTGGATCTCCTCTCGCGGAAACGTCCGGGTGTTCGCAGTCCCAGGGATGCTGATCCGCCTCGCGAGGCCTACATTTTCCATCGCCGCCCCTACCGGTATAAGAACGTCGATCCGAGGGGGATCCTCGAGCGCTGGAAAACCTATCTTGGAAATGTGCCGGGGCCGATTCGGCGTTGAGCGCCTGTCTGCGGAGAATACGATCGAATAGCCGGGAGCGGCGGAGTCCATCGGGCTGGAGACCATGAAAACGCGGCGACATCAGATTCTCTTGATCCAGAGAGTCCTCCCCCAGTTTCGCAAGGAGATCTTCAGGATTCTCCTTAAGAACTACGGCATTGTTGTCGCTCACAGCGTTGTCGATCCTCGTCCCGGTACTCACTTCCGCGGCGCGATCAAGAGCGTGCATCAAACCCTCGACTTCGAAACTATCTCCATCGGCAGCCGCCGGATCCCGGGCGGGTACTACCAGAAGATTTTCCCGCACCTCTCAGGCAGAAAACTTGTCATCTCCCATTTCTCCCCGATGAACCTGAACACCTACCTGCTGCCTCTGCTGAAACGGATCTATGGCTTCAAGCTGGTGTACTGGACCCACGGAGTGACCAACGAGGCTTTTTTCAATCCCTTCGGCGGCCTTGCCGGAATCGTGAAGAAATGGATTCTCCGCTCGGCGGACGCTCTGTTGCTGTACGATCACGACCGCGCGGAGATGGTGTGCCGGGAGCTGAAGATGCCGGTCTTCGTCGCGCAGAACACTCTCTATACGCCCGATCTGGATGCGGTGCGGGACGAACTGACGGATCAGCAGCTCCGGGAAGAGCGGGGGAGACTGCAGTACGATTCCGCGAAACGGCACATCCTGTTCCTCGGTCGTCTCACCCGCAACAAACAGATTCCGATTCTCCTCGACATCGCCGGTCAACTGCGCGACAGGGAGATCATCGTTCACATCGTCGGCGAAGGCGAACTCTCCGCTGACGTGGAACGCGCCGCCAGTGAGTATGGCAACATCGTTTATCACGGCGCGACGTACGACCAACGCGAAAAGGCGCTTCACTTCAGCCTTGCCGATCTCTACGTCAATCCCGGGTACCTGGGATTGGTGGTCGTTGAAATCTTCTGCTACGGATTGCCGCTGGTGGTTCCACGCATGACACCCCGCGGGCCTTTCCATTCCCCCGAGATCTGCTACGTAAAGGACGGTTTCAACTCCATCCAGACAAGTGGGGAGGCGGTTGAGATGGCGGGGCGGATCGCCGAATTGCTTGAGGATCGGCGCGAGATGGAGGCTCTCGCGGCCAACGCGCGCCGGACCTATGAAGAGGAGATGGGTGTCGGCAACATGATTCGCGGCTTCGACGAATGCATGCGAGCGCTCGCTCCGGAAGCGGTGCGGGATTGGCAGGCTGCCGCTGAGGAGGGGGGCGCCCGATGAGATTGCGTGTCGAAACGTCTGGTTCGCGTACCCTCGAGTTCGCCCGCGATCTGCTGGCGGTGGTGAACCTGCTGCTGAAATACGTGGATGCCGGCCTTGCCCGCCTCCTAAGGGGCCGCGTGACGCCTGTCCAGAAGCCGCTGATCATTCTCGGACCCGAACGCTCCGGCACCACCCTGCTCTACAGCGTCCTCTCGAACGATCCTGGCTTCTACTGGTTCAGCCGCTTGGATTCCGCTTTTCCGGATGCACCGGTGCTGGTCTCCAGCGTCCGAAGACTCTGGATGAGGGTCGAGCGGAACCGGTCTCATCTCGCCGTGCCGGGGATGATCTCGCGGTCGTCCGGGGCGATCCCGCCCGCGGAGTGTGTGCCCTACTGGGCGAGACTCTTCGGGTTTGGACCGGAAGCGGAGTACGGAATTGAAGATGACGTGTCGACAGACGAGGATCTGGATGAGGCCACCCGCACGCGGGTGTTGAGCGATTTTGGCTTGAGGCTCGCCGTCGCCGGAAAACCCAGGTTGTTGCTGAAATGGCCCGGTTTCGCCCTGAAGCTGAAGTATCTCAACCGCCTGTTTCCCGATGCCCTGTTTCTCCAGGTGTCGCGTCATCCGCTGTACAACATGCTGTCGCTGGTCGAAGCAAAGAAGCGTTCCGGCCTGCAGTACTGGGGAACGAAAGTCCCCGGCTGGCGGGAGCAGAGGGAGTTGGGCTACGAGCTGCAGGCTGCCCGCCAACTCGAGGCGATCTACCGTCTGACGGAGCAGGATCGCGCCAGCCTGGCGCTGCCCGCCGATCGCTACATGACGATCCGCTACGAGGATTTGTTCCAGCAGCCGGAAGAGACGCTCAAGCGGATCTGTGCGTTTTCCGGCTTGGCTTTTTCGAAGCGGTTCCAGGAGACGATTCGGGGCATCACCCCGCGTCATCGCGAGATCTCAAAACTTCGGGAGAACTTGTCGGAGGAGGCGCTGGCGGTCGTCGATTCCCTCGCCGCGCGCCTCGGGTATGTGGACAATCGTTAAGCGTGCTGGGGAAGTCGGCGGATGCTGCACGCAGGAGAGTAAATCAAGCTGGGGAGTCGGAGGAAAGCACGGAGAGCAGCGACTAAACGCATACCTCATATTTGCGCAGGTAAATCCTGCTATGCCGGAGCCAGCGCTTGAGGAAGGTGACCGGATGGACTATCGGCCCGAAGGCGTACCACTGACAGCTCAAGGCCAACAGGTGCCCGGCACAAATGAAGTTAAAACGACGGACTTTCTTGCATGTCTGCCGAAGGTACTGTTCTGAAGTGATTCTGCAAATCGCGCGGTGTGCCTGCCTTTTCTCCTGCGGGGTGAGGCAGTAACGCCGGAGATAGGAGGAAAGGATTTCCTGCAGCCACGACTCAAGGACGGATGGCTGCAAATGCTTGACCTCCAGGCCATGCCAGAAATCGTGGAGTTGTCTGACCTTGTCGACAGACAATTTGTAACCGAGGAGATGTTCAAGGTTGTCGCCGATAATGCGGTACCTGTTGGACAATTTATCCACCTTGAGACGTCTCGAAAGACTGTCTTTCCAGACACGCCGGTAACAGGTGTCCCGATCGGTGAGAATGAAATTTCCCACTCGGGCTAGTCGGCTGATCATGTTGAAGTCCTCAGCCACCATGAACTCCGCATCATATCCACCGATCTGCAGAACGGATTTACGGCGCATCATCGAGCCGCCGTGCGTGGCAATCATTCGAAATAGCATATACCATCGAATTGCGTGAGGATGCCTCGCCATCGGAAAGCGCGCAAAGAAACATCGCTCAAATGTCTCATTGAACTGAATCGTCCGGCCGCACGTGAGATTTGCCTTTGGATTCGCCTCCAGCGTGTCGAACTGGTGCTTCAGGCGACCGGGAGGCATCATATCGTCGGCATCGAGCCTTGCGATGTACTTGCTGCGAGCATGCGCGACACCCACGTTGAGAGCAGCTGAAAGCCCCCCGTTGCATTTTAAGTGGAAGACACGCACCCGCGAATCGTGCGCGGCGTATCGCTTGAGAATGGCGAGTGTGCGGTCCGTGGATCCGTCATCTACCGCTACGACTTCGAAACGGTTGAATTCTTGGGCGAGGATGCTGTCAAGCGCTATATCGAGGGTCGGTTCGGCGTTGTAAGCGCATAAGATGACGGAAACGAATGGAAGCTCTGTTGGACGGATCTTCCGGACGTATGGAACGACTACATCGAGAATTTCCCTTCCGGCATCCTGGACAGGGAAAACGAGAGACGGGAGAATGGAAACGAGTTTCTGTTTCACAATGCACCCCAAGTGCAGTGGTTGTGATATTGCTCAAACTTGGTTGCAGTACTTCGCGGCGGATTCAAGGTGGAAGTAACAAGAGGGCTGTATCAAAGAAGGCCGATCATGAACGCTGCATCAAGAGGGCCAAGTCAAACACATTTCCAATGGAAAAAAGGTAGAGCCGATGCGGTCGGACTTCAACGGCGCAGGTCCAAATCCCAAAGGACACGGCCGTTGCCTCTCCTCTGTCTTTCAGCCTCGAATCCCTGTGTTGTGAGATTGAAAAGGCCGCCGTGAAAGCTGGTTCCTGGTTCCGTTTCGGAAGATAGGGATCAGCCGAGTGAGTCGGAAGAAAACGAGGAGAGCAACGCCTGAACGCTTGACTCCCATTTCCGCAGGGAAAGCCTGTTCTGCGGGAGCCAGCGCTTGATAAGGGTGGCCGGATGGATGAAAGGTCCGAAGGGGTACCAGCGGACGCTGATGCCGAACAGCTGCAAGGCGCTGCGGAGTTGAATTCTGCGCGCTTTTCGCAGCGACTGGAGGAAAAACAACTCTGAAGTGATCCTGCGAATAGCCCGGCTCGCCTGCCGCTCCTCCTGTCTCGTGCTGCAATACCGCTTGAGATAGCTTGCGAGCATCTCCTGCAGCCATGACTCCAGTTCGAACGGCTGCAGGTGGTCCACACGCAGGCCACGCCAGAAGCCGTGAAGCTGTTCGATCTTCTCCATTTTCTGTTTATGGCCGAGCAAGTGTTCGAGGTTCTCTCCGATGATACGAAGCGTTTCGGCCTTCTTTATCTTCTTGCCGCGCTGCGATTGCGATGCGTTTTCCGCGTGAATTCGCCGCAAACAGGTAACCTGATTGGTGAAGATGAAGTCTTCCTCCCGAACCATTTGACTCATTATTAAAAAGTCCTGCGTCAAAAGGTGCTTGACATTATACCCGCCAACACGCAGCATGGATTCACGGCGCATCATCGAGCCGCTGTGCGTGGGGATCATGCGGAACATCATGTACCAGCGGATTGCATGTGGATCCCGCGTCAGCGGAAATCGCACGCGGTGGCATCGTTCGAACGAACCATCGAATAGGATCATCCGGCCGCTGGTGAGACAGGCTTTCGGATTCGCCTCCAGCGTCTCAAACTGGTGCGTCAGGCGGCCGGGGGGCATCATAT
>CAZIDZ010000051.1:8904-14958 GCA_964538455.1 uncultured bacterium | reverse complement strand
GGGCAAACAGGGTTTATTCTAATTCGTCAGCATGTAGGGGAAATAATGCTTTTCTATTCCAGAAAAATAGCCAGATTCAACCAAAGGCCAGACCAGTCGGAAACCCCGGCCAACATGGCTTTCTTTTCCAGGGAAATGAGCCTGGTTCGATGAAACCTGCCCACTGTCAGACTCCCTCTGTCGGAGGTCGCCTGCCTCATTCTGCCTCAAATTTTGGTAAAATGATTCGATTTACCCGGATCGAGGCGCGACCTTACGGGTTCAGTTACAAACACTTGGGAACAGTCCATGCGTGCGTTCAACGGTCTCCTGCTTCTATTGACAGTTGTCGTGTTTGCCTGCGGCTGCGCGGCCTATCACCCGAACCCTCTTACCGACGATGCGGTTAACAGGGCGTTTTCGACGCCCGGCATCGCGGAACTGAAAATCGCTGTGGATTCGCTTCAGCACGGCGCTTCCCATCCTATTCCCTTTGATCTGACGGATGGCTTTTCCGCCGATGAGGCGGCGATCATTGCGTTGCTGGAGAACCCCTCGCTGCGGGCGGAACGGGATCGCCGCGGGCTGGCGGACGCGCAGTTGTTGCAGGCGCGAATTCTCCCCGACCCGACAATTGACGCCAGCCTCGACGTGCCCAGCGGAGGAACCCGTGAAGGCTCGGTAAACGGTTCCCAGCTTGGACTCGGCTGGGACGTCGGCTCCCTGATTACCCGTTCCGCACGGGTTCGAGAGGCGAAACACGCCCGTGCATCCGTCCAACTTGACATTGCCTGGCAGGAGTGGCAGGTGGTGCAGGAGGCACGCATCGCCGTGTATCGTCTCGCCACGTTGCAGCGCCAGCTTGCGCTCGCGCAGGAGACGGACATCAATCTCCACGAGAATGCGGATGCCGTGCGGAAGGCGTTGAACGAAGGGGTGATGACCGAGCTGAACCTGAGCGCGGCGGAGGCCGCGAGCAACCAGGCGCACAGCCAATCCCTCGCCCTGCAACGCGAGGCGACCCGCCAGCGATTCCAACTGCTTCGCGTGATCGGGTTGTCGGAGGATGCTCCGCTGACGCTCGAGCAGGACGTTGGGGCGCCAGCCCGGTTTGTTCCTCCACCGGTGGATTCGCTCGTTGAGGGGATCCAACGGAGACGTCTGGATCTGGTGGCGCTGAAAAGGGGCTATGCCGCTCAGGAGGAACGGGTGCGCGCCGCGATTCTCGCGCAGTTTCCCGGTATTCAGCTGGGGATGAACAGGGCGATCGACACGGGGAATCTTATCTCGTCAGGGGCGGGCATTTCGATCAGCTTTCCGCTCTTTGATCGCAACCGGGGGCAGATCGCTCTCGAACGGGCGACACGTCAGAGTCTGTTCGATGAATACACATCCCGTGTGTACGAGGCGCTCTCCGACATCGCTACGCTGCACGCTACCATCCTTGCGATCAATGAACAGATCGCCGCCGCCGAGAAGACGATCCCAAGCATGGAAAGGCTGGTGGACACCTACCGCAGCGCCGTGCGTGAACGTCAGGCGGATATTCTCAGTTATTACACCGCGTGGAACGAGCTGACGACCAAGCGGATTGAGCTGCTTTCACTTCGCCAGGAGCTGATAGAGGCCCGTTTTGCGCTCGAAATCGCCGCTGGGTTCTACCACCCGGACAAGGTAGCATCAACGATGATCCTACCCGCCACCCTGGAGGGCACACCGTGAATCTGTTGAAACGATCTGGAATCGTTGTCGCCGCAGCCATCTTGCTGATCCTTGCGGGATGGATCGGCTATCACCAGGGCGTCAAGCGCAGCGCTTCACCCGCCTCCATTGATGCTGCACCCGTCGAGGAGCAGGGTCCGGTGGCGAGCGTACAGGTCACTGAACTGCAGCGGAAGCGGATCGAGGAGACGTTGGACATTTATGGTGTTGTCATCGTTGCCCCGGGAAAGTCGCAGACGTTCAGCGTCCCCTTCGAATGCCGCGTGCAAAAGGTCCTCGTCACCGAGGGGCAGCGGGTCTCGGCGAAAACCCCGCTGCTGATTGTCGAACCCAGCCCGGATACGGAACTCAAATACAACGAGGTGAAAAACCAGCTTAACACCGCCCGGGATCAGCTCAAACTGACCCAGAACCTCGTCGATTTGAAACTGGCAACGCGGCAGGACCTGGCAACAGCCGAGGCGGAGGTCCACTCGCTCGAACTGAAGGTGAAGAGCTACCGGAACCGCGGAGTGGACGGCGCGCGGAAGATCCGCTCCGACGAGGGCGGCCTGGTCAGCATCGTCCATGTCCAGCAGGGGGAGATTGTCCCGGCCGGGAATGTCCTTCTGGAAACCGCCGGGGAGGATGATATCCAGGCGCAACTCGGGGTGGAAAGCGAGGACATCGGACATATGAGCGAAAACCAGAAGGTGCTGCTGCATCCGGTGAACATGCCCGGAGACAGCTCCATTTCCGCGTTGATCACCCGCGTTACCCACCGGGTCAATCCGGACACCCGGCTGATTGACATCTACGCCAGCCCCGACCAGGGGGGACGGCTGCTGTTGCACGATTATGTTCTCGGAGAAATTGTAGTCGCCTCCGCGGAGGCCCTCGTTGCCCCACGCGCCGCTGTGCTCCCCGAAGAGGGCGGCTATGTTTTGTACACGGTGGAGCAGGGCCGCGCAAGGATTCACCGTGTCCGGATCGGGTTGGAGAACAGGGACGGCTATGAGGTGATCGGTGCGGATCTGCATCCCGGGCAACAGGTTGTTGTCGTCGGCAACCTCGAGCTCACCGACGGGATGCAGGTCAACGTGGAACCGGCGCAATGAACTTCAGCGACTGGATACAATCCCACCGCCGGACAATCCTCTTCGTGCTTGGCGTTTTCGGGGTGGCCGGGCTGTTCAGCAGCTTCAGCCTCCCTGTGGGCCTGTTTCCGCAGGTCAGCTTTCCGCGAGTGGTCGTCAATCTGGACGCAGGGGACCGTCCGGCACAGCGCATGGCCGTCGAGGTGACGTGGCCCGTGGAGGAGGCGATCCGCTCCGTTCCCGGCGTTCGCAGCGCCCGCTCCGCCACGAGCCGGGGCAGCGCCGATATCTCGATCAACTTCGACTGGGGAGCGGACATGGTGTCCGAAATGCTCCTCGTGGAATCGGCGATCAACCAGATCTCCGGCGAACTGCCCCAGGGCACTACGTTCGAAGTCCGCCGGATGGACCCCACTGTGTTCCCCGCACTCGGCTACAGCCTCACCTCCGACACGCGCTCCCTCGTGGAGTTGCGCGACTTGGCGCTTTACCAGATACGGCCCGTGCTTTCCACGGTTCATGGTGTCGCAAAGATCGGTGTTCTCGGGGGAGCCACTGCGGAATACAGTGTGCTTGTCAATCTCCCGAAACTCGATTCCTTCGGGCTCACGCTTCAGGACCTGGCCAATTCCCTCTCTGCCGCCAATATCATCACCGCGGTGGGACGTCTCGAGCAGAACGACAAGCTCTACCTGATTCTCTCGGACACCCAATTCAAGAATTTCGATCAGATCGGCCGGACGATCCTGAAATCCGGAGAGAATGGCCTGGTGGAGCTGGAGGATGTGGCGACGGTTGTCCGGGGCACCGTGCCCCAATGGACAAGGGTGACGGCGGATGGGCATGACGCCGTGCTGTTCCAGGTGTATCAGCAGCCCGGCGGCAACACCGTGAAGATTGCGAAGGAAGCGCAGGCCAAGCTGCGGGAGATCCAGAAGCGGCTGCCAGGCGACGTGAAAGTCGCCAACTGGTACGACCAGAGCCACCTGATTCTTTCCTCCGCGGCGAGTGTGCGCGACGCGGTGATTATCGGCATCGTCCTCGCCTCGCTGATCCTTTTCCTGTTTCTCCGCAACCTTCGAATCACCCTCGTGGCGGTGATTACCGTGCCGGTGGTACTCGCGGCCACTGTCCTGCTGTTGGCTTTGCTGGGCATGAGCTTCAACATCATGACCCTGGGAGGCATGGCCGCCGCCGTCGGACTGGTGATCGACGACTCTATCGTCATGATCGAACACATCATCAGGCGTCTCCGGGGTGGCGCCGGGTCCTACCGCGAACGGGTGATGACCGCCGCCACGGAGTTCACCCATCCGCTCGCTGGTTCCTCCTCCTCCACGATCATCATCTTCGCCCCGCTGGCCTTCCTCTCGGGCGTCACCGGCGCGTTCTTCAAGGCCCTGTCGCTGACCATGGCTTCGATCCTGATCATCTCGTTCCTCGTCGCATGGCTGGCTGTCCCGCTGCTCGCGCTTCACCTCCTGAGGGAAAAGGATACACAGCAGGAGGAAGGCGGGCGGTTGACAAGGGTCGCGCATGACCGTTATTCGCGCATCATGCGCCGCGTGCTCGCCCAGCCGTGGCGGATCCTGATCGTTGTCCTGCCCCTGCTCGTGGCCGGGTGGTTCACCTTCCGCCACACCGGTTCCGGGTTCATGCCCACGATGGACGAGGGAGGGTTCATCCTCGATTACCGCGCTCCGCCGGGCACCTCCCTGAGCGAAACAGACCGCCTGCTGCGGCAGGTGGAGAAAATTCTCCAGGCGACACCCGAGGTGGAAACCTATTCCCGGCGCACCGGCCTGCAGCTCGGCGGCGGACTGACGGAGGCGAACGAGGGCGACTATTTCATCCGTCTCAAGCCTCCTCCCCGTCGTGGAGTCGAGCAGGTGATGGATGGCGTGCGATCCCGCGTCGAACATTCCGTGCCCGGGTTGGAAATCGAGATGGCGCAGCTGATGGAGGACCTGATCGGTGACCTGACTGCGGTGCCGCAGCCGATCGAGATCAAACTCTTCTCCGATAACGAAAACCTGCTGCTGACGACAGCTCCGAAAGTCGCGGACGCCATCAGGAAGATTCCCGGGGTTGTGGATGTCAACGATGGAATCATCCTTGCCGGCGATGCGCTCGACATCCGCGTTGACCGCCGCAAAGCCGCCTTTGAAGGGGTCGATCCGGAGAGCGTCACCCGGACGATCAACAGTTATCTCAGCGGAATTGTCACCACCCAGGTGCAGCAGGGCCCCAAGATGATCGGCGTCCGCCTCTGGATCGCGAAGAAGGACCGGGCGCTGTACAGCGACATTGAACAGCTCCGGCTCCAGGCTCCGGATGGACACCTGTTCCCGTTGAAACGGGTTGCCGCGCTCAAGGTGATCACCGGTCAGCCGCAGATCATGCGCGATGATCTCAAGCAGATGGTGGCGGTGACGGGACGAATCAGCGGGCGGGACATGGGGTCCACGATCCGTGATGTGAAATCGGCGGTGAACAAAGCAGGTCTTCTGCCGGAGGGGATGTACTACGCTCTCGGCGGTCTCTATGAACAGCAGCGCATCGCGTTCAAGGGGCTGATCACGGTGTTTCTGACCGCCATCGTTCTCGTCTTCGCGTTGCTGCTGTTCCTCTACGAAAGTTTTCGTGTCTCGCTGGCGATGCTGTTGACCACATTGCTCGCGGTCGCAGCCGTTTTCATCGGGCTCTGGTTGACCGGCACCGAGTTGAACATCACCGCGATGATGGGTATGACGATGATCATCGGCATCGTCACCGAGGTTTCCGTCTTCTATTACTCCGAGTACCAGGACCTCGCGAACCTCGATCCTGCCGAGAGGCTGGTCCAGGCGGGGATCAACCGGATGCGCCCGATTGCGATGACCACTTTCGCCGCGATCCTCGCGCTGATGCCGCTCGCTCTCGGCATCGGGCAGGGCGCGGCGATGCAGCAGCCGCTCGCCATCGCCATCATCTCCGGGCTGGTCGTCCAGCTCCCGCTCGTGCTGACGCTGCTGCCGACTCTGCTTGTGCTCTTCGGAAAGGCAAAGCTGGCTTCATCGAGTCAAAAGTGACAGCTGTTTTGAATTAGTAAATAGCTCAACCGTTTTTCAGAAACCCGACCCGCCAGCAGGCGGTTCGGGTTTCTCGCCTATGGGTGGCCCGACCAGCCCGCTACCCGATCTCTTCCTTTCTCCCTGAACGACTTATGCGGGATTGGCCGGATTTCTACTAAAAGGTGTTCCGTTAAGTGAGCCGAAGCGATTGCGTGCTATCCACA
>CAZIDZ010000051.1:0-8804 GCA_964538455.1 uncultured bacterium | reverse complement strand
CTCCGATACGCCAGCAGCACATCCACAAAAAACTCCTTGTCCAGCGGCGCGTTCCGGCGTGTCCGGATTGACCGCAGCACCGCCTCTTCCTCGTCGGTGATCTGCATCAGCGCCCGCGTCTTCTCGTCGCCCAGCAGCTCCGCAAGCCCCGGGTGCAGCGCATGCTGTTCGAGCGGTTCGTACACCACCCCGGACTCCTCCCCGACTGCGCCGGAAACTGGACCGGACGCCATCGCCCCGCCCGGACCGAGTCCGATCGGACGGTCGCGCCAGAGATCGCCCGGACGCACGCCGAGCACCTCCGCGAGCGTCACCACCGTGCCCGCGCGGGGACTCTCCTTGCCGTTTTCGATCTGGCTGATCGTCGCCCGGTCGAGCTTCGTTCGTTCCGCGAGCTGCTGCTGGGTCATCCCGGCACGAATCCGCAGCGCGCGCAGGTTGCTCCCGAGCGGGCTCTCTTCACGCTCTGTGTTCATGGCTGGAACTCCGCTATTCGTCCGAAGATAACGCAATTCGTTGCTTTATTGCAACAATCTGCCCGAGAAAAAGGTGTCTCGCCGGGAGCCATGTTATATTCTGTTAATATAACACATAAAACAAGAAAGAGCCCACCGGAGTGATGGGTCTCTGTTGGGTATTGACAACAGACAACTCACGGCTTATCTTGCTTCCCGCGTGCTGAACAAATGTTCAGTTACGCTGACAGCTTACCGCGTGCGCCAGTCCCTCGGGATCCCGCCATCCCTGCCGCCCCGCTTCGGCCATGATCCCTCCGTCTCCCGGCCCGCCTCTTTGCCCGCGCACGCCTCTCCGATTCACCGGGACGTTCATGCTTTCCGTGGCGTTCGCGTTCCCTTGCCCGGACACAAAGTTCCGCGGAAGCATGGCCGGACGGTCCGGCCCGGGGCGGACGGAACCCCGCTTTTCCGCCCGTCCCGGCCGCCTTTGCCACGCGCACCAGGCGCCCACCTCATCTAACTGGAAAGGATTCAGGATGGAGCTGCAACCGAAACTGCACGCCGCAGCGGACATGTGTGAAGCCGGCGAGGAGGTCAATCTCGACGAACTCGCGTTTCTGCTTCGTTACGCCGCGGATGAACTGGCCCACCGTCCGGACGCGGTCCGTGAACGCGACCATCTCGTCGAGCGGATGCGCCAACGTCTGCTCGCCCGTTGCGAGCTGCTCGAACGCCCCGAGCATGATGTGCAGCGTGCCCGAGAGGGCGGTCTCGCTCAGCTCGAGGAACTTGAGGCGGAGCTCGATCACGCCCTTCGTCACCGCCTGATCGACACCAACGATTCCTCTCCCGCATCCATGCCCGCCGGCTCCTCCGCCGCGCCGGAGTTGAGCGGCAAGTTCGCCAGCGGACGCTGACCCGTCATCACAACCCGTTTTCAACACAACTCTTTTGGAGAACCACCCCATGAGCACACCCTACGTCATTGACAATGAAGGCATCGGGGGAGGTCCCTTTCTCTCGATGACCATCGATTCCTCCAGCGGCTTCACGCAGGATGACATCGACAACAACACCACCGCCTGCCGCATCTCCGACGACAACGAAGTGTCCAAGGGCTCGGCGGGCGACAAGCTGTTCGGCAAGGTCGTCTGGGTTTCCACCGACCTTGTGCCCGGCACCACACGTCCCGCCTCCTGCGCCGTGCAGGCCCGCGGCGTCGCCCGTTTCGCCTACGAGGCGACCGCTCCGCAGGTCAACCAGATGGTCGAACTCGCGGGCACCGGCAAGGTTCGCCAGGCCTCCGCGGACGCCGACATCGCCGCCGGGGGCCACCTGATGCGCGGCCAGGTGATCGCCGTGAACGCCACCAACTCCACCTGCGACGTCTGGCTCGGATGACGAAGTCGTCATGGCCACGTGTGGCGCCAAAGCTACGCGGCGCCACGCAAAACAAAACCTGACAACTTCCAAGCCACTCGCGCCGCAGACCAGGAGTCGGGTGCCCACTTGAAGTTGCGTCAGGTCGTTAGTCCGCCAGCCAGCGGACGGTGACCTGACGCTGAAAACAATCCTTTGTCAGTTGCCTTTGTTTCTGTCGTTTTAATGAGTCCTGTTAATCCTGTATATCCTGTTTCAAGGTTTTAAAGCCATCCGTCAATCCCGTGCAACCGTTCCACGGTTTGCACCCACTTCAGGAGAACCCACCATGTCGCTTGACCTTACACGGGCTCAGGCCCTGAAAGCCACCATCGTCGAACACTCCCGCTCGGGAAACCTCTCGCTCTACCACGAAGCGCAGGAACAGGGGATGACCCTGACCGACTGGCTCGAAAAGCAGGATCCCTCGCCGCGGAACGCCTCGGGACAAGTCAGCAGCGAGCTGGACGCGTTCGAGCGGCAGCTCGCGGTGCAGGAAATCGTCACCGGCGGCAACGGCTCGATCACCGTCGAACAGTTCTTCGTCGGCGGAGCGATGATCCTGCTCCCCGAATACATCCTGCGCGAGATCCGCAAGGGCTACAAGATGGTCCAGGATCCCACCGACCTGATCGCCGTCTCCGTGCCCGAAGCCGGACCCACCGTCCGCCCGATCTACATCCAGACCAGCGAGGCGAAGAAGACCGCCGGCAAGCGCGCCTCCGGAGGGAGCGCCTACCCGCGCGTCCAGCTGCTCTACCGTGACAAGGAAGCGGCGATCATCGACCGCGGACGCCAGTTCGATTTCTCCTACCGGATTGTCAAGAACCAGAAGCTCGCTGAGTTCAAGGTCTTTCTCTGGTGGATCGGCGCTCAGCTCGCCTACGACGAAATCGACACCATTTACGACGTGCTCTACAACGGCGACGGCACCAGCCCCGCCGCGACGAACGTTTTCAACGGAACCGGCGGCAGCTTCACCTACACCGACCTGGTCCACCTCGCCAGCAGCTTCGACGTCCCCTCGAAGATGACCCACATCCTCGCGAACAAGAGCGACATCGAAACGGTGCTGAACATGAACCAGTTCCAGGACGCGCAGGCGTTCGCCGCCAAGGAGTTGATGCAGACGAGCGGGAACTACGCGAACCTGCTGCCGATGAACGCCCGCCTCGTCGCCGTTCCCTCCGCCACCGCCACCGAGATGCTCGCCCTCGACAGCCGTTTCGCCGTGCGTGAATCGGTCAGCCAAGCGCTGATGATCGAGGCGGACAAGGTTATCGAGCGCAAGCTCGAAACCGCCGTCGTCTCCAAGGAATCGGTCTACACCGTGATGGTGGACGACGCGCGAAAGGCATGCGATTATTGATGTTTTTCGGCCTGGAGCCCCGGGTAGCTCACCGCCTGACCCTCCGCCCGGGGCTCCTCCTCGGCCGCAACCATCCGACACGGAGAAAAGATGTCCCTGAACCTGACTGCGGCGCTGCTCGAAGCGCAGATGAATCCATCGCTGCTCCCCTTTTCCGCTTCGGTGACCACCTCCTCCACGTTCCTCAAGGGAGCGGGCGGGGTAGGCGCGGATGGCATTCCATTGCCCTTTCCCGGAACCGTCACAGGACTCTCCGTCTGGGACGGGAGCACGCTGCGCAGCGACAGCCACACCGTGTCCGTCAGCGCCGGCGACCGGATCACCCTGTTCGCCACCTACTCCGGCGGAACGTTCACCGTCTCGGTGATCCGCAACGGAAACTTCACCAACGTGCAGGTGTCCGGCGTTCCCGCAAATTCCACCTTGCAGGCGAGCGTCGCCCTGCTGCTCTCGAGGAGTTGATATGGCCTGGACCGATGCCGACACGATCAAGCTGCACCTGCAGGCGTTCAGCGTGGACTCGCTGGAAGTCCGTTTTCTGCCCTACGTGCTCAGTGGCACCGATGCAATTCAGTTGCCGCACGGCACCCTCTCCAGCGGCAGCGTCCGCGTGTACGCCCTGCTGGTCACAGACCCCGCCGGTCCGGTGCCGCTGACGCTCACCGGAGAGAGCTGGTTCGCCACCGGGTACGACGCCGCGATGCCGGCGAGTATCGTGCTCGCATCCTCCGACCCGCCGCTCACACGGTTCCTCGAAGGCGAAGATTTCGCCGTGCTCGACGAGTCCGCCCAGGTCAAACGGATTGCGGGCGGAGCGATCGGCTCCGGCGACACCGTGCAGGCGTGGCTGATCCCGCTGGAGCTGTTCACGGAAGATGTCGACTACGAGGTGGACTACGCCGCGGGCACTGTAACGCGGATCGTCACCGGCGGCCTGCCGGACCCCGCGCGCGTGATGATCTCCTACTCCACCAACGCGGCGGGAGCCACCGACGCTCTGATCGGACAGGCGATCAGCGAGGCGGAGTCGAAGATCCTCGACCGGCTGCGCGACGGCTACAGCGAGAGCTCCACGGATGACGGGCTGGTGATCGGCGCGACGGAACTGACCCTCTCACAGCTCTGCGACGACCTCGCGATCCGTTCGCTCAATTCCATCGGAGATCCATCGGCGGATGACCGCGCCCGGCGATTCATGGAGCTGGCGATCCGTTTCCGGGAGCGAGCGACGACCACGCTGTCCAAATTCCTCAAGCAGCCGCTCCCCTCCGCGCCGTCGCTTCAGTCCAACACGCCGCCGCTCACCTGGTAGGGTCTTTACCTGTATTCCTGATCGACCCGTGCAGGCTTGTCCGGGCTATGGATAAGTAGCCCGGGAATGGTTCCCCGGGGAATACGATCAGCGCGTACAACACACACAAAAAAGACGAAGGCCTTAAGCATAAATGCATGATTTTCCGTCGTTTCTCCAGCACTGCCAGACGCACGACCCCGGCCATGACACGCCCCGTGCGATTCCTGACTGGAGCTACATACGAGAGCTGGCGACGATCCTGGAAGACAACAAGCGCGTGCTCGTCGTCAAAAGCCGCCAGATGCTGGTCACCTGGATCGGCTGCGCGTGGCTGCTACACAGGGCGCTCACCGGCGGTCCGGGCCAGCACCTGATCCTCTCCAAGGAGGAACGGTCCGCCCGGGAGCTGATCGAGCGTATCCGATTTCTTTACAATCACTTAACCGGCGAGTTGGCGGGCAGGAAGATCCGTGTGAAAGCGGAGGGGCTCACGTTTCCCGAGCGGAACACGCAGATCCTTTCGCTGCCGACGACGCCGCACGCGGTCCGTGGACGTTCCCCACGCACGGTGTTCTGGGACGAGATGGCGTTCACGCCCTACGACGAGGAGGTGTGGACCGCGGTGAAGCCCGCCGTGGACTCCGGAGGCTCGTTCCTCGGGGTTTCCACACCCAACGGTCCGGCTGGCGTTTTCGCCCGCCTCGCGCGCGTCAGGGACACCCATTTTTTCAGGTACCACCTGCATTATTCGCGCAATCCTGAAAAAAGCGCCGAGTGGCAGTCGTCTGCACGATCCGGCCTCTCCCAGGCTCGCTGGCGGCGCGAACAGGAACTCTCGTTCGAGGGCGCGGAGGGACGGGTGTACGACCAGTTCGAAACGGCATCCCACGTCATCTCCGTCCATCCGCTCCCGGGAACTCGGAACAATGTCCGGCTCTACCGGGGCGTGGATTTCGGCTACCGCCGCCCCGCCGTCGTCTGGGCGGAGGAAGATGCGGAGGGTCGGTTGACGGTTTTCGACTGCCTGCTCGGCGACCGCTGGCCGATCCGTTACTTGATGGGCAGAATCGCCGAGGTAGACGCCCGCTACGATCTCACCGAGAAGGATTTCATTCACACGGCGGTGGATCCCGCCGGAGCGGCGACCAACGACTTCGGCATCAGCCCCGTGGAGGCGTTTGAGGGGGCCGGGTTCAAAACGGTCCACCGCTCGTCCTCCATTTCCCCCGGCATCGAGGCGGTGCGCGCTCTGCTCCGTGACGCGAACGGTGAGGTCGAGCTGCAGATCCATCAGCGCTGCGCTCCATTGATCACCGCCTTCCAGGCGTACACCTGGGACGCCAGCGGCGAGACACCGGTGAAGGACGGCGAACACGACCACCTGATGGACGCGCTCCGCTACCTGGTGATCAACCTCCCCCGTTTCCAGCGCACCCCGCTGCCCGCCACCGCCCGTGTTGCTGGAGTCGATCCCCGTGCTCACCGCGGGTGAGACGACGTTCCACGACACCCCAGCCAGAGGTACCCATGCTCGCAAGACTCTTTTCACGCAAACGCGAACCGGGGGTTCACCCCAAGGTGCTCGCGGGTCGGCCGACGGTCACCAGGAACGACCTGATCATCACTGACGGGCCTCTCGCCCAGCTTTCCGGCGGCCGCGGTTTCCGCTACACGGGGGTGAACCGCGCCGATTTCTACCGTTTCCTTCGTGACCGCATTCCGATCGTCAGCTCCGGCATCTGGACCTGGGTTCATCTCTGCACCACGCCGCAGCACTTCGAACTGCGCGGCCCGGAAGCGGAGGTGCGCCGTGGCCGGAATCTCGCCGACCTGCTGCAGCGGAGGGTGTACCCGAAGCGGGATGGGCACACCCGCGGGCTCGAGCGGCTTGTTGAATCGTTCTTCCTCGACCTGTTTACCCTCGGCCGTGTCGCGCTGCTCGCGCACCCGTTCCCGGACGGCTCGGGGATCAGCCACGTCGAGGCGCTCGACCCCTATCAGATTCGCTGGAAAAGGCAGGAGCTGGGGCGCAGGGAACCCTGGTACGAGCTTGAGGACGGATCGCTGAAACCGCTGCCACCATTGATGTTTTTCCACCGAACGCTGGTCAGCGACCTGCACCAGGTAGACGGCATCGACCCGCTCGCCAGCATTCCTTTTGTCGTCGAGATCGAGCAGAAAATGCTCGAAGACATGGCGCGCAGCAGCCACAACGCCGGCACCCCGCGACTGCAGATCAAGCTTGCGCCCCCGGAACGGATTCCCGGCGAAGATCAGGAGAGCTACACGCAGCGGATCAACAGCTATTTCGACGCCACGGTGCGCCAGTTCCAGGAGTTGGGTCCGGACGACAACGTGTTTACCTGGTCAGGCGTGGAGGTGAAACTGATCGGAGGCACCGGCGACGAAGCGGGAATCTGGAAGCTGAACCGCGAGCAGGTGATCGAGGATGTGATCACCGGCCTGAAACTGTTTCCCTGGGCGCTCGGGCGCAGCCACGGCACGACAAAGAACTGGATCTTCTCCCAGTACAACCTGCTGATGCAGATCGTGGACGCGGTGCAGCAGCTCGGCAGCGACCTCGCCGAGTGGCTGCTGTGGCTCGAACTGCGTCTCGCCGGAAACCTCTCCACCCCGATCTGGCGTTTCGCCCCGAACCAGGACCCGTTCATCGTCGAGCGCAACCGCGCCAAGCTGCTGGCGATGGAACGCGCCGAGCGTCTGATCGCCGCCGGGATACTCTCGCGTGACCAGGCGGCGCGGGAACTCGGGTATGAAAAGGCGTTCCAGCAGGAATGACTGATAGACAGCGAGATTGCTTCCTCATGCCGACGCTTCGGCAGCCCTCGCAATGACACCTCTGGATTGCCCGTTCAAGCCGGTCAATGACAAAAAAACATCAAGACGCCCTTCGACAAGCACTCTCCGAAAGGAATCGCCCATGCTATCGCAACACCTCTCGGGCACACTGCTCCGCGAACCGTGCAAGGCGAGCGAAAGGGATCTCGAAACCATTCACGGTCTGCCCAACCCGCCGCTGATCCCGCTCGCCGCCGACGAGATTCACGTCCGCCGATGCCGCCTCGCCAACGACCAGACAGACAGCCGCTACGGCAGGTTCCGCACTTCGGACCTGCCCCGTCTGCTCGAACTGGTCCAGGGTGCTCCGGTACTGATCGGCCATGACCGCCGGACACTGGGCATCGCCCGCTTCTTCGGCGGTGACATTGAAATCCGCGAGGGGGTCAACTGGATCGTGCCGAAGTTCTACTGGCCGCGAGCCCACTCCCAGGCAGATGACCTGCGTGTGATGATTGACGCCGGCGTCTACAACGAGGCTTCGATCGCCTTTGTCTACCGCACGCCGACCTGTTCGATCTGCGGGCAGGACCTTCGCGGCTGCCCCCATTGGCCGGGTCGCAGCTATGACGGCCAGCTCTGCTTTTTCTGGTACGACGGAATCGAGCGCGTCACCGAAGGATCGCTCGTCTACCGCGGAGCCTCGCCCGGCACGGGAATCGAGCTGGCGTGCGACCGCGCCTCCGCACTCGCAGAAAAAGCGAGGAGCGGGGGAAGCGACGGTGGCGAACGCAGCCTCCTAATCAAGCACCATGGCATCCGCTACTCCGCCCGTCTTGCCCCGTTGGCCCCAGCGTCATCCGACCCGTCCGCATCCTGCCCTGATGCAAATACCCGGGATTGAAACTCTCCCGCGTTTGCCAGCAAACGAACATCCCATCCCGCCACCCTGGAGGAACCATGACCTCTCCGACATTCACCGATCGCCGCAGGCGCGCCCTGCAGCTCGGCGCCGCCATCGTGATCGCCGCACTCTGCCTCTTCTGCGCCCTGTCCGCCAGCGCCCAGAGTTTTTCATCCACCGCCGGGCTGCTGCAGGGCGAGCGCATCGCCCGTGTGACCACGGTGTACGACGACACGCTGCGCGCGTCCACGACCACCACCGCCTGGATCCCGTTCGGCACCCACCTTGTGGAACTGGCGTCAGAACGAGTGTTTGCGCCGACACGCTTCACCCTTTTCGTGAAACTCGATACCGCCGGAATCGCCCATGCGGCGGACCCCTCGCTGACACTCTCCGCGCAGATCGCGCTCGACGACACTCTGACCGCTTACGAACAGTTTGACGGGTCCCTCGATCTGCTTCCGGCAACCGACCCGATGACCACCGTGGGTGTGGGCGAGTCGATGATCGTGCCGGTTTACGGCGGTGGCTGGCTCCGTTTCATCGTCACCAGCGCGGACA
>CAZIDZ010000050.1:13873-15670 GCA_964538455.1 uncultured bacterium | reverse complement strand
TCAGCGTCGGGGTTGGGGTTGGAGAAGAGCTGGTCGTAGAGGCGCACCTCGGCCTCGATCGCGTGTTTTGCGCTGACCCAGTGCAGCGTGCCCTTGACCTTGCGGCCGTCGGGAGCGTCCCCGCCACGTGTCGCCGGGTCGTACGTGCAGCGCAGCTCCACGACCTCGCCCTTGTCGTCCTTGACCGCCTCGTCGCAGGTGATGAAGTAGGCGTACCGGAGCCGCACCTCCCGCCCCGGGGCGAGCCGGAAGAATTTCTTCGGCGGCTCCTCCATGAAGTCGTCCCGCTCGATGTAAAGTTCGCGGCTGAAGGGCACCTCGCGCATTCCGGCGTTGGGGTCCTCGGGGTTGTTGACCGCGGTGAGGGTCTCCTCCTTGTCCTCGGGGTAGTTGGTGATCACCACCTTGAGCGGGTTGAGCACCGCCATCCTGCGTGGAGCGCTGGTGTTCAGCTCCTCGCGGATCGCGTGCTCGAGCTGGGCGATGTCAACGACGCTGTTCGCCTTGGCGACCCCGACGCGGTTGACAAACAGCCGGATCGCCTCGGGCGGAACGCCGCGCCGCCGGTAGGCGCTGAGGGTCGGCATCCGCGGGTCGTCCCAGGCGCGCACGATCTTGTCGGTGACCAGCTTCAGGAGACGGCGCTTGGACATCACCGTGTGGGTCAGATTCAGCCGTGCGAACTCGATTTGGCGCGGTTTGTGGACACCGCGCAGCTCGACGAGCCGGTCGATGAACCAGTCGTAGAGCGGACGGTGCGCCTCGAACTCCAGCGAACAGAGAGAGTGGGTGATCTTCTCGATGGAGTCCGACTGTCCATGCGTCCAGTCGTAGGTCGGGTAGATGCACCAGTCGTCGCCGCGGTGAGGGTGGGCCTTGTGCAGGATGCGGTACATCACCGGGTCGCGCATGTTCAGGTTCGGATGCTTCATGTCGACTTTGGCGCGGAGGGTTTTCGCGCCGTCGGGGAATTCGCCCCCCCGCATCCGTTTGAACAGGTCGAGATTCTCCTCGACGGAACGCTCGCGGTAGGGGGAATCGGTGCCTGGTTCGGTCAACGTTCCGCGCATCTCGTGGACTTCGTCGGCGGAGAGGTCGCAGACATAGGCGTACCCCGCCTTGATCAGGTCCACGGCCCAGTCGTAGAGGGTTTCGAAGTAGTCGGAGGCGTGGTAGAGGTTTTTCCACTCGAAACCGAGCCAGCGGATGTCCTCTTTGATCCCCTCGATGTATTCGACCTCCTCCTTGACCGGGTTGGTGTCGTCGAAACGGAGGTTCGTCCAGCCGCCGTACTCCTGCGCGACGGAGAAGGAGATGGTGATCGCCTTGGCGTGGCCGATGTGGAGGTAGCCGTTGGGTTCGGGCGGGAAGCGGGTGACGATCTGCTTGTGCTTGCCGCTGGCGATGTCCTCGGCGATGATTTTGCGAATGAAGTCAAGGCCCGAGGTGTCGGGCGCTGATGGTACGGTGCTCTCGTTCACGGAATCCTGCCTGCGTTGGACCCCGCCCGCCTTCAAAGGGCGGGGAGGGACGGTGGATGCTGCGGCGTTCTTCATGCTGCGGAAAGGTGTCTGACCAATCGCCGCGACGTCCTGCAAATCTAAGAAATTTCTAGGGAACGGGGAAGAGAAAAGGGGCGGATCGTCTCGGTAGCGGGCAGGGATTCCTGATCGACTCGCGGACAGGCGCTCGCCCCACGGGGTTTTACGTTGAAACCCGTGTAATGCCGTCTGGGCGGCACAACCCGGGCCACACTAGCGCTGAAACCCGGGTGGACAAGCCACCCGGGCCACCCTG
>CAZIDZ010000050.1:0-13773 GCA_964538455.1 uncultured bacterium | reverse complement strand
TGAAAGAAAAAGACTCCCAAACTGTCTGTCTTGCGGGGCAGAGCGGTCCACAATCAATCTTCGCCGGCGTCCTGCTCCGAAGAATCGCGGCCCCCCTGATCGGGAACCGGCGAGCCGGCGGTCGGTTCGAGCGGCATGCCGCGGGTGTCGGTGTCGTTCACTTCGAGCAGCACCCCACCGATGGCGTTGGCGATCACGTTGTAGGCGACAGCAGCGATGAACAGGACCAGAGTCTGGAACACTGCCGCGAGCACCGCAACGAAGAACCCGCCGAAGATCAGCGCCGCCCCGCCGATGTGGGCGAATGAACCGAATTCCCCGCCGAATGTGGACAGCGCCATGCCGATCAGCGACGCGAAAAAGCTGGCGTAGAGCAGAAAGCCGATAAAATCGATCGTGAAGAAGACGAGGAAACCCACCTTTATGACAGACATCAGCGGCACACGCCGGACTTCAATTGTTCTCATCGTAATCTCCCGGAGTTTTATCTATCTGAACCGGCCGGCTCAGACGGGATATCGCGTTCCTCCCCGTGAGCCCGTTGCAGCTCCCAGAGGCGCAGCCAGCGGACGATGTTGTTGAACATGTCGAAAAAGGCCACGGCCAGCCCGGGGATTCCGTCGCGAAACCCGCCCTTGAAAAGGTAACGCCGCAGAAAGCGGAGCGGCGGGCGTACAAGGATCTGATAGGTGTAGGTCAACGGGGAACGTTTGGCAGTCCCACGGCGGATCTGCGCTTCGAATTCCGCGTAGAACAGTCCCTTGCGCATCATCTGGGCGAGAGTCGGGTAAGGAGTGTGGTCCATCGGATGTATCAAATGACCGACGCTCCCCTGGACGCGGATGCGCTCGTGCACATGCCTTTCGGGGAACCGGGCGATCTTTTTTCGGATCAGCCGGAGCTGGAGGTCCGGGTACTGGCCGCCGTGCCTCAGCCAACGGCCGAGCACAAAGTTGCGCCGGGGGATGAAATAGCCGTCATGTTGGGGCCGTTCCAACTCCGCTGCGATTTCCCCGGCGAGAGCTGGAGGGATAGTCTCGTCGGCATCGAGCACCAGCACCCAATCGTGCGTGCAGCGGTCGATCGCGATATTCTTGTTGACGTTGAGGTTGGCCTGATTGGGCTGATGGATCACCCTGGCGTGATGCTCGCCGGCGATTTTGGCCGTGTCATCCGTGGAATCGGCGTCGAGGACGACGATCTCGTCCGCCCACATCACACTTTCGAGCGCGGCCGGAAGATTCGCCTGCTCATTGTGGGCGAGGATTGCGACCGAGAGTGACGCCATAGGACCTCCATGTCCGGCTATGCAGCGCCGCCGGAGGAGCGCAGGAACGTTAAAACCCGTGGATCCAGCGGCGGACCCACGGGCTTTGAAACCGTGCGGAGAGGGAGGGATTCGAACCCTCGATGCGGCTACAAACCACATACTCGCTTAGCAGGCGAGCGCCTTCAGCCACTCGGCCACCTCCCCATTGACAGCGGCGGGAACCGCGGTGTCCCGGCCTGCCTGCGCCGGACGGAACCCAAAGATAACCGCCCTGCGCCGAGGAGGCAAACAAGGCTTATTGGCGCACGCTCGTGGCAGAGATGGCCGTTTCTACAGGAACGGGAGTGCCGACAGTGTAACCCCGCTGAATGCGGAAGCCCTTCTGAAAACAAGCAAGAGGAGGAGCGGCACCCATTGGTGGCTCGTACTATATTGACCGATCCAGGATCTTGCATTCATGGCGGTTTACACGCCGAAAATCTATTTGTACACTCCTTGGTCGGGTTGTCTAAGGGATACGGGAATCCATGCGGCTTTGCACAGTTGATGAGATCAAGCCGGGAATGCTTGTCGGACGTCCGATCTACGACGCGCATTTCCGTCTGCTTCTGAATACTGGCGCAGCGCTCTCCCCGGAGGCGATCCGGCGGATACGGAAGGAGGAGTACCCGGCGATCATCATCCAGGAGCCGGGTACGGAGAAGATCGCGACCCAGGACCTGATCGGGGTGAAGATCCGCCAGGAGATCGAAGGCGCCCTCGAGGAGTTTTCGGCGTGGCAAAAGCGCGACTTCGACAAACAGCAGACGGGCCCGGGAGCGAGGAGACCTCGGGACACCGGGCCGGGCGTAGCGGATGTCCAGAACCAAATCGACGAGGCCGTAAAGGCGCTGCTCACCGAACTGATGTACCAGCGAAAACCGGTCTACTACCCCGGGGTTTACCCGAACCGTAACCGCTTGATTAACCATTCGACGAACGTGGCGATCCTCTCGCTTCTGATCGGTTGGCGGTTCCGTTTGGGCAAACAGGAGCTGCTCTGGCTCGGCAAGGCGGCGCTGCTGCACGACGTGGGGAAATGGCGTCTGGCCCCCGAGCTGATCAGCACGCACCCGGAAGACTACAGCGAAGAGCTGAAGATCGCCTATTCCCTGCACCCCCAGATGTCAACGGCGCTGCTCGATCAGGATATCAACATGAACGCCCATATTTCGATGGGCGTGCTGCAGCATCACGAGAATCAGGACGGTTCCGGCTTTCCGGAGAAAATGCAGGGAAGCAACCTTCCGCCGACGAGCAAGCTCCGTCCCCGCGGGTCGATTCACCGTTTCGCGGAAATCATCGCAGTGGCCAACTTCTTCGACAACCTGGTCTCGGGCCGTGTGGCGAAGATGCAGCTCACGCCGCCCGAGGCGGTGAAAAGGATCGTCGAGGCGACTCCGTCACGCTTCAACGAGCACATATCGAACGAGGCGCTCGAGGTGATCAATGTTTTTCCTGTGGGGAGCCTCGTCCGGGTGGGGGAGTCCAGCCATCGGGGGATCGTCGGCTATCGGGGTGTTGTCGCCGGAACCAACCTGGAAGATCTTCATCGCCCGAAGGTGACGCTGCTCTACAGTCAACGCCAGCGGTTGGAGCAGCCGCTGACGGTGGACTTCTCCACCGATCCCCGCTCGCGCCTGGAGTACATGAACACCTTTGATTGACGTTGTTGTCCGCCCGACAGCGCGATTTTCCCGTGGTTACCGTACCTTGTGCCCGGAATGGGGATACTGGGAGGCTGCAATGGCTGAAGAAGGTTTGGCTGGCGCACAAAAAGATGAAGCGTTGCAGGCGACGCTGGCCAACACCTGGGCCAACGTCTGGCATCACGACGCCGCCCGGCTCTCGCTGGTGCGATCTTACCTGGTTTTCGCCGGGGCGGGGTTAGCGTTCCTCACGCTCGCCAAGGCATCCTGGACTACGAACCTGGTTGTCTCGATTTTCGTGACAATTGTCGGGCTGACGGTGATCGGAGTAGCCTCCCGCTACAAAGAGCGGATCGTGCGCGACATGAAGGTCGTGTTCGTGGGTACGGAGATGCTGCTCGGCGGAGACGAAAAGCTTCACCAACTGCTGACGCTATTCCGGGACTACCGTGCGACGAGGAAGAAATCCTCGGTCGCCTCACGCCTTTCGATTTCCCGGCATCTGATCCTGATCATCGAGGTGTTTTCTTCGGGGCTGATCGGCCTCGCGGTGGAGCCAGCGATCCCCGGGAGATGGATCGGTGCGCTGGTAACCGGGGTAGTCGTGCTCATTCTGCACGAAGCGGTGTTCCTGCTCATCCGCCGGGAGTTGGTGTTCAACATTTGACCGGGCAGGTCTATTTTGATCGGTGCTTGCGCTCGCCGCCGTGCCCCGGTCCGTGCTCGTGGATGGAGCGTTTCATCGTCGGACCGTTCGCGGCCGGAATCTCGCCGCTGACAACCTGGAGGATTGCCTGCTGGACGGTGGTGCCCCGGACGATGTACACCTTCAGCCGGTGAAGAGCGAGATCTTGGAATGCTTCGGGACCCATATTCCCGGCAATCACTCCATCCAGATTCCATCCTGAAAACCGCCCGATCCCATGTCCCGGAAGGTTATGATCGTGTTTCAGAGCTTCGAGGATTTCAGGGTTTTCGCCGTCGACGACGAGGTGAAAGGCAGCGTGTCCAAATCGTTTGCTGACGGGATCGGAGAGGGTCGAGCCTTCGGCCGCAACGAGAAATCGCATGGCTGCTCCACTGTGGTTTGTTGCGGGGGCTCGGCTGTTTGAAAAGATACGAATATGATCGGAAGGAGCAATCCTGCGGATTTCTCGCCGCTCCAGCTTACCAACGCGGTTTGGGACGGCGGCTGCCGTGCTCGACAGCGCAGGGCGCGTTGCGGGCGACGTGCTGGCCGAGGGCTTTGCACCAGAGGGCGTTGAAAGTGCGGCAGCTTTTCGCCCCGTCCACGTTCTCCCGCGGCCACTCCGCGTGCTCGCAGGCCATCGTGCACCATTTCAGGTCCGCCCGGCCGACTCCCGCGTTGTCCACCTCCTTCCGTTCCTGCGGCAGAGGGTGGTTTTTCCGGGTGTGCAGGATTCGCTGGACCGGGCCCTCGTTGTCACCGGGTAGCTTGTGATTCATGACTTTCCCTTGGACGTAAAGCCGGATAGCGGACCGTAAGCAGAGCGGATGCAGGCTCGAAGGAATGATAATTGAATCAGGAAACCTCCTTCAACTCGGTTCACCAGTTGCGGATCTCCGGTACGGGCGCTTTATCCTTGCAGGATAGAGCAGACCGTTGCATCCGGCCTGATTGCAAACGTAGGGTACAAGATTAAATCCTCCGGAGGTCGCATGACCCGTACCACGGCGCGTCGCCTGGCCTTGGCGATCACATTGATACGAGTCCCTTTCGGTTTAGTCTTTCTGTTCTGGTTTGTCTATGGCGATGAGGAAAAGGCCCTTGCGGGCCTGCTCATGCTGCTCGGTGTGATCGAACTGACCGACCTGCTCGATGGTTTTATCGCACGCAGCCGGGACGCGGTGTCGGAGCTGGGAGCGATGCTTGACCCGTGGGCGGATAGCGTGACGCGCACGATCGTCTACATCGCTCTCGCGCTGGGGGGAAGGACGCATCTGGCGCTTCCGTTGATCATGGCGATGCGTGACGTGACAGTGGCGTACGCGCGGGTGGTGATTGTGACGCATGGCGGTTCCGCTGCGGCGCGGCTCAGCGGGAAATCCAAGGCATGGGTGCAGGGTGTGGGGGCCTTCGCGTTGCTCGGAGGTCCACTGTTCGCTGCGACCGGATCGTATTACACGGCAGTGAGCTGGATCGTTGGCGTTGTGACGGTGTTGTCCGCCGTCGAGTACATCGTCGCTGCTTTCCGGAGTCTGGCCGCCGCGGAATCAAACGGAGAGTAACTGCGGGAGAAAGCTACCCGGCACGGCGCCCGGGAGAGCGAGCCGTTTTTGGGAGATGTGTCGGGCTTGCCTGCGGTTCAATCATTTCCGAAAGCCGACTTTCCTGCACGCCTGTGTCAGTTCTGCATTCTGTCCTCGACGGGGACTTTTTCCTGTTGCTTTTCTCCCGCCGTCCTGAACCAGAGCCAGGTGCCCGCTCCGCCGGTCATCGCGATCATCAGCCACACAATTCCGCTGCCCGTTTTTCCGAGCAGGATCTCGCCGAGCCCGAAAGTAACGCCGAGGACTAGCGCCGTGCCCGCAAGCCAGCCCCAGAGATCCCGGCCAAGCCGGGTCGGAGGGTGGCTGCCCTGGTCACGCTGATTCCACGCGGCGCGAACCGCTCTCCATGCGCCCGGGGGCCGGGTGCGCTTGTAGAAATCGAGCAGCGTGGTCATCGGGGCGGGCTGGGTCAGGAAGGTCACCGGCAGCCAGAACAGCACCGAACCCATCGCCACCGTCACGACTTTCAACGGAAACGGAATCTCGGGGAAGGCGAGATACACGACTGAGGAGATCACCGTGGAGGCGGTCATGGCGGTGATCTCGCTCCACGCGTTCAGACGCCACCAGAACCAGCGGAGCACGTACACCGGGCCCGCTCCCGCACCGAAGGCGATGAGGAAGGTGAACGCCGCGGTGACGGATTGGACGTAATAAGCCATGACGGCTGTAATCGCGACAAGCAGCAGCATGAATATTTTTGCGGCGACCAGGTAGTGTTTTTCGCTGCGGCCGGGCGCGAGCCAGCGCCGGTAGAGGTCGCTTGTGAGGTAGCTGGCGCCCCAGTTGAGCTGGGTGTCTATGGTGGACATGAACGCCGCGATCAATCCGGCGAGCATCACTCCTTTCCAGGGACTCGGGAGCGCGATGAGGATCATCCTTGGATAGGCCAACTCGGCGTCAGCCTGGTGAGGCAACAGGACGAGGCTCGCGAGGGCGGTGATCACCCACGGCCACGTTCGCAGTCCGTAATGGGCGATATTGAACCAGAGAGTCGCCCCGAACGCATGCGCTTCATTTTTCGTCGCCGACATTCGCTGGATAACCTTGCCGCCGCCGTCGCTGTTGATGTTGGCCCACCACTGAATCGAGAGGTATACGAGAAAGCCGCCGAACGCCCCGGTCCAGAATCCGGGATCGGCGAGTCCGCCCGCAGGAATTGAGGGGATCAGCTGCATTCTCTCCGGCCCGGCGGCGGCGATCACGGCGTGCATCCCTCCGGCGGCGTTCACGGAAAAGACGGCGAGCGCGATAGCGCCCGCCATCGCAATAGCGAATTGCGCCACATCGGTGACGACCACACCCCAGAATCCCGCGAGGAAGCTGTAGCTGACAGCAAAGGCGGTTGAGACGAGCACGCCCGCCCACTTCTCCCCGCCCCAGATCACGCCGATGATCTTCGCCATCGCCAGGATCACCCAGCTCATTCCGATGGTGTTGACCAGCAGCGCCATCCAGCCCGCGCGGATCACACGCAAAACACTCCCCAGGCCCCGTCCGTAACGCAGTTCGGTCAGCTCCACGTCGGTGACGACTTTCGCCCTTCGCCAGAGCCGCGCGAGCAGAAACGCTGAGAGCATGCCCCCGATGGCGAACGACCACCATTGCCAGTTGAGCCAGACTCCACCCGACCGGACGAGTTGGGTTACGTAGAGGGGAGTGTCGCAGGAAAAACTGGTGGCGACCATGCTTGTCCCCGCGATCCACCAAGGCAGTTTGCGGGAGGACAGGAAATAGGAATTGGTGTCTTCGTGGGCGCGGCGGGTGAACAGTACCCCGAGTGTGAACACCGCGAGCAGATAGAACAGGATTACCGCGATGTCGGAAGGAGCCACGACTAGAGCTCCTGCAATTCCGATTCAAAATCACGGATGGTGTGCAGCACATCGCCGGGACTGGAGGCGGAGCGCAACGCCTCGCGGAAAGATTCCCGGTTGCAGAGGCGTGAGACGCGGGAGAGCAATTTCAGATGCAGCGAGATTTCCTCCTGAGGCGCGAGCAGCAGGAAAACGAGATGGACCGGTTTCGCGTCGAGCGCACCGAATTCGACTCCTTTCAGCGAGCGTCCGAAGCCGACGACAGCGCGGTCGAGACCCTCTACGGTGGCGTGGGGGACCGCGACGCCTCCCCCAACGCCGGTTGAGAGCGCCCGCTCGCGTTCCAGCACCGCGTCGAGCACAACCTCGCGATTATGGATCAGGCCGGAGGTGACCAGGCGGTCCACCAGGGTCTCAATGACCGCTTCACGCTCTTTCGATTCGAGCTGCAGATCAATCGAGCGCTCGTCGATCAGTTCGCCCAGACGCATCGGTGCACCTCGTGAAAACGTTGCTTGATTCCCGTTTCTCAATCCCCATCGCCGGAGACGTGGAGGGGTGCCCTGAGAATACGGAACGGAGGCGGGGTTTGCCAAGTGTAACTCGATGAAGCGTGCGGGTTGGCGGACGGAATGGAAGGGTAGGCGCCAGGCCTGGATCCAGCTATGGGAAACAAGATTGGGAGCTCGTAAAACGGCAGAAAGGGCTTGACAGATTGAATGTGCGGGTGCATCTTGCTGGCGCGTTCGCTTTATGAACGAATTCAATGGCCCGTCGCGCGGATGGCTGTTGGCGATGGTGAACAGCTATGCGAGGCCGTAATAGGAATCAAAACACCAGCCTCCTTTGCACCGATTCCAACACCCGCAGCACACCCGTGCGACAACAGTGCGCATCGTCACTCGGATGGAGGAGAACTGGCATGAAACGTGTAGCCGTCTTTATCGACGGCAGCAACTTTTACAACGGTCTCCGCGACAACATCGGCCGGATGGATGTGGATTTCCACCGTTTCGGACGAAAACTCTCGGAATTGGCCGAAGGGGAGTTGCTGCGAATCTATTATTACAACGCCCGTGTGGATCCGGATTTCGATCCTGAAAACTACGAGAAACAGCAACGGTTCATCACCCATCTGGCCCACACTCCGCACCTCACGCTTCGCCTCGGCAAACTGGTGTACTACCAGGTGCGTGGCGAGGAAACAGGACGCAAGCACTATGCGGTGGAAAAAGGGTTGGATGTGAAGCTGGCGATCGATCTCGTGAGGCTCGCTGTCAACCGGGCCTGTGAAGTTGCAGTGATCGTCTCCGGTGACAAGGACCTGGCCGAAGTGGTGGACTACGGCAAAGAGATGGGGCTTGAGGTTGTCAGTGCATTCTTCCCGCGGGGGCTTTCCGAATCCCTCGCCACCCGCGCCGACAAAGTCTTCTATCTGAACGAAGATTCCCTCGAGGAAATTTTCATCGGCAACCAGCAGGTTGAGGAAGAGATCTGAGAATTGTCGCAACCCAGGTAATTGCATCGCGCTCGACCTTCAGGGTCGGGCGTGTTGTTTTATGAGGGGAGCAACAATGACAGTTCTCTTTTCCCAGCAACACCTGTACCTATATTCGTGCATGGCGATAAAGATGCCTTCAAGAGAGGACGCCGAAAAGGCAGTGGCGCACAAACAGCAGCAGCGCGCACAAGCTCTTGTTAAACAGGCAAGAACAGCCATTAAAGCAGGCGAGGGAGATGCCACCGCCTGGTTTCAACTCGCCGCCGGCTACATGGGCCTGCAAGACTGGGATTCGGCACGGAAGACTCTGGAACAGGCGACGGAAAGCGATGAACGATTCGGGCACGGGTGGGCGAACCTGGCGCTTGCCTACCGTGAAACGGGCAAGAATGACCTCGCGGCGGACTGTGCTAGGCGTTCATTGGAAATCACCCCTCGCAACAGCACAGCCCAGGTAAATCTCGGACTGGCGCTCGTTGAGCTAGGGCGAGCGCGCGAGGCGATTGACGTTCTTCGCAAAGTACTGCTCGTTCAGAAGAACCAACCTCTGGCGCTCGTCGGCCTGATCGAAGCCTACCGCCAGGTGGGCGATGTAATCGAAGTGCAGAGACTCACCGAAGAAGCTCGAAAGGCTGGGATTCGAATCGAATGAACCCTGAGGCGGGCGCTTTCCAGCCAATCCTCTCAATTTCTCCGACTGATCCTTTATCATGTTCATTCGGGAAGTCGTGTCGTCGTTTGTTTGGCAACGCCACCTGAATCTCCGCGTTCATTCCGATGCCTGCAAATAGTGGCTGACTCCTTTGCGGCCAGATCGCCACAACTCCTCTGGACGCCTCGAGTTCGCCTTCCTACCTTTGAGCGCTTTATGAAGGCCCGTTTCAAGTCCGGATTCGAGAACGTCATGCCCCGAAAGAAAAAACTCCCCGATCCCAAGTCGGCGTCCAAGGCGGTGTTGCGCAAAAGAGTCGCCGACGTTGCCTATCTCTTCGAAGGCGCAAAAGGGGTTCTTCGTTTTTCCGGGTTCCGCGATCCGTTGGCGGGCCTCGTGCGAACCCTGCTGAGCCACAACACGACCGATCCCAACGCCTTCGCCGCCTTTGACCGGATGAAGGAGCGATACCCGACCTGGCGTGAAGTGCATCACGCTCCGGTCCGGGAGCTTGCGGAGACGATCCGGATTGCGGGGTTGAACAACCAGAAGGCGGAACGCATCCAGAAACTGCTCGGATTTGTTCACGAGACCTACGGTGAATACACCGCGGACGTGCTGAAGGGGATGAATTTCGATGGGGCGCTGGAAACCTTCGGGAACCTGCCCGGTGTGAAACACAAGACTCTGGCGGTGGTGCTCGCGTTCGACCTGGGCGTGGATGTCTTTCCGGTGGACACCCACGTTCACCGACTCTGCCGGAGATTGGGATTTGTGCCGGACGATTTCGACGCGGTTAAAACGTTCAAGACGATGCGTGACCTGGTTCCGGAGGGGAAATCGTACTCGCTGCATCTTCACCTGATCCGTCACGGCCGCGAAGTCTGCCACGCTCGCAAGCCGGAGTGTGCGTCCTGTCTTGCGCGCGACCTTTGCCTATATTACCAGACCCAAAAATCGACCCTGTCTGCGGGAGAGCGTACAGCATGAGGCAACATCTCTACGGAAAAGTTGCGGCGCTGCTGCTGTTTTCAGGATGCTTCGCTCCCGTAGCGCGTGCCGATGTGACGCTCGAGGCCACGGTCTCTTCCGATTACATCTTCCGGGGAATCAACATGTACAACAGCCTGTCCCCGGTCTTCACCCCGTCCTTCACGTGGACCGCCGGTCACTCTGGCCTCGAGATCAGCACCTGGGCCTATCTCGCGATGACAAACCGCAGCAATGACTGGATCGACAAGGCGGATGAGGTGGACGCTACGGTCAGTTACGTCCGCGATTTTGGAGCCTGGCAGGGTTGTCTTGGATTGTATCATCTCTCCCTCCCGAAGCAAGCCGGATGGCCGAGCACGAAGACGACGGTCAGCGAGCTGTTTGCCGAGTTGGGCCGTCCGGATTGGCCGGGGATGCCGGTCGTTGCGGTCAACTACGAACTAGACACCTGGAAGAACCACGACACCTACTTTCAGCTGCGGCTCGGTCATGAACTCCCGCTGGAGGGAAAGACGCTCCTTTTTCTGGGGAGCAGCATCGGGTTCTGGAGCTACGGGTATGACAGCGTGCCCAACTTCACGGACGTACCGTTCAACTGGACGCGCCGCGAGCGGATTACCGACGTCAATTTCGAGGTGGCGACCACAGTGCCGCTTGGCTCTTTCGCGCTCATGTCGTCGATCGTGATGACACTTTCGCCGGACAAGGTGATCAACGCGAACCAGATGGTGGTCTGGGGTTCGCTGAAGGTCTCGCGGGCGATTCCCGGCAGGTAACAGGAACGAAAAAACGGCTCACAGCGCCCCCGTGGCGCTCAGCATGCGGATAACGCTCAGCAGGAGGAAGCCAATCGTGGCGAAGCAATACGTGTACTTCTTCGGAAACGGCAAAGCGGACGGCAACGCGTCGATGAAAGATCTGCTCGGCGGCAAGGGGGCCAACCTCGCCGAGATGACCAATTTGGGGTTGCCGGTGCCACCGGGATTTTCGATTACGACAGAGATGTGCACAGACTACTTCAACAGCGGAGGCAAGCTGACAAAGGTTCTGCTCGATGAAGTCAGGGCGAACATGAAGAGGGTCGAGAAAATTATGGGCCGCGGCTTTGGCGACACCAGGAATCCATTGCTCGTTTCGGTCCGTTCCGGCGCGCGTCAGTCGATGCCCGGCATGATGGAGACAGTGCTGAATGTCGGCCTCGCTTCCTCAACCATTCCCGGCCTGGTCAAGCTGTTCGGAGGCAACGAGCGCTTCGTCTACGACAGCTACCGACGCCTGATCACGATGTACTCCGATGTCGTGATGGAGAAGGCCGCCGGCATCGAACCAAAGAGCGAAGAGAAAGCTGTCCGCCCCAGCCTCGAGCGGCTGCTCGACGCGATGAAACGCAAGAAAGGGTACACCAGCGACAGCGAACTGACGGCGGCGGACCTGAAGAAGCTCGTCGAGGACTACAAGAAGACGGTGAAAAAAGTGCTCGGCGCGAATTTTCCGGACGATCCCTGGGAGCAGCTTTTCGGCGCGATCCGCGCGGTGTTCCAGTCGTGGCGCGGCAAACGAGCGATCAGCTACCGCAAAATCGAAGGAATTCCGGAGGAATGGGGCACAGCGGTGAGCGTGCAGACGATGGTGTTTGGCAACACCAGCGAGAAGTCCGCGACCGGTGTGGCTTTCACCCGCAACCCCGCCACGGGAGAGAACGTTTTCTACGGTGAGTGGCTGACCAATGCCCAGGGCGAAGACGTAGTTGCGGGAATCCGTACGCCCTACGCGATCAACAGGGAGAGTCAGCAGGGCGCAAACAAGAAGCTGCCGACGCTCGAAAAGATGATGCCTCCGGCGTACAAGAAGCTGGTGGCGATCCGCAACAGGCTCGAGAAGCATTACAAAGACATGCAGGACCTTGAGTTCACCATCGAGGACGGCCGTCTCTGGATGCTGCAAACCCGTATCGGCAAGCGCAACGGCCGCGCCGCGCTGGTGATGGCGGTGGACATGGTCGGCGAGAAGCTGATTGGCAAGAAAACGGCGTTGACACGTGTCAAACCGAGCCAATTGGACGAGTTGCTGCACCCGATGCTCAGCCCGGGGGCGGAGAAGACTGCAAAGAAACTCGCGAAGGGTTTGCCCGCGGGTCCGGGCGCCGGGGTTGGCAAGATCGTGTTGAGCAGTGAACGCGCCAAGGCCGCGGAGGAGAAGGGCGAAAAGGTGATCCTTGTCCGTGTCGAGACGAGCCCCGAGGATGTGGATGGGATGCGAGCCGCGCAGGGGATCCTCACCAGCCGCGGCGGAATGACCTCGCACGCCGCGCTCGTGGCCCGCGGGTGGGGCAAGTGCTGCATCGTCGGCTGCGGAGACCTGACCATCGATTACGCGAAAAAGACGATGACGACACAGGACGGGGTCGTGCTCAAGGAAGGCGATCTGATCAGCCTCAACGGCACGACGGGAACTGTGTACAAGGGCGCGCTGCCCGTGGACCCGGCGAATCCCGACAAGATCCCCGAGTACAAGAAGTTGATGACCTGGGCGGACGAGGTGCGCCGCCTCGGCGTGCGCACCAACGCTGACACTCCGAAAGACGCGAAGCAGGCGCGGGCGTTCGGCGCGACCGGGATCGGCCTCTGTCGCACCGAGCACATGTTCTTCGGCGAGGACAGGATTCGCCCGATGCGGACAATGATCCTTTCGCGCACCGAGAAGGAACGCCGTGCGGCGCTCGCCAAGCTGCTTCCTTTCCAGCGAAAGGATTTTTACCAGATCCTCAAGGCGATGCAGGGCTACCCGGTGACGATCCGCCTGCTGGACCCGCCGCTCCATGAGTTCCTGCCGGACAAGAATGATGCGAAGGCGGTGAGAGAGGTCGCCAGCGATCTGAAGATCAAGCCTGCAGAGTTGGTCGCGCGCATCGAGGAACTGCATGAGATGAACCCGATGCTCGGCCACCGTGGCTGCCGCCTCGGCGTCACCCTCCCGGAGATCACCGAGATGCAGGCGCGGGCGATCCTCGAGGCCACCGCCCGGCTGGTCAAGGAGAAGGTCAAGGTGTTCCCGGAGATCATGGTGCCGCTGGTCGGCAACGTGAAGGAACTCGAGAACCAGAAAGCGGTCATTATGCGGATCGCGAAAGAGGTGCAGAAGGAGAAAGGCATCAAGCTCTCATTCAAGATCGGCACGATGATCGAGGTTCCGCGTGCGGCGGTGACCGCCGATGAAATCGCCAAGGTCGCCGAGTTCTTCAGCTTTGGCACGAACGACCTGACACAGATGGGATGCGGCTTCAGCCGTGACGACAGCGGCAAGTTCCTGCCCCCGTACGTCGAAATGGGCATTTTCGAGGACGACCCCTTCCAGTCGATCGACCAGGGAGGTGTCGGCGAGCTGGTGCGCATCGCCGTGGAGAAAGGCAAGAAGGCGAACGGCCACCTGCACCTCGGCATCTGCGGTGAGCACGGCGGCGACCCGGCGTCGATCCACTTCTTCCACAAGGTGGGTCTTGATTATGTGTCGTGCAGCCCCTTCCGTGTGCCGATCGCCCGTCTCGCCGCCGCTCAGGCGAA
>CAZIDZ010000049.1:11494-15980 GCA_964538455.1 uncultured bacterium | reverse complement strand
ATCCATTTTCTTTGTTGGAGCGGAAGCGTGGCCCGGCATGTAACCCGGAATCTTGATTCCGGGGAGAGATTTTCCCCCGCCAAAAAAAGCGGCAGGCCTCAAAGGCCTGCCGCCGATTCGCAAGCTGGCGGCGGCTACTTGATCAAAATCATCCTGCGGGTGGCGACATACTGTCCGGATTGGAGGCTGTAGAAATACACGCCGCTCGCGAGGGTTGACCCGTCGAGCGTGTACGAATACCGTCCCGGCGCCAGCCGCCCGAAATCCTTCTTCAGCGCCTGTTGTCCAAGCACGTTGAAAATGCGCAGCACCGTATGTGCGGGCGTCGCAAGGTCGAACGCGATTGTCGTCGACGGATTGAATGGGTTCGGGTAGTTTGCATACAGCTGCGGCGTATTCGGCAGCGCGGCCTTCTCCGGCGCGTCCACGCTGAACACCGTATCGCTGATCACGTAGACACGGCTTTCGAACGGTTCGAGCGTCGCGGAAATCGAACTCAGTTCCGCCCCGGTTTTCGCCTCGTGTTGATCGCTGAGGATCTCGTTGAGCATGTAGGACCCTTCCGGATCGATCTGCCAATCCGTCGTCGGCAGCGTGACAGTGGTGCTCACCTGGGAGGTGTTGAAATTGAGCAGCACGACCACGATGTCCTCGCCCTCGAGGTAGCGGCTGTAGGAGTAGACGCTCACCGGCGTTGTGTTCGAAAGCTTCAGGAAGTCCGGCGTGCTTAGCGCGGGCAGCCGGTCACGCGCCCAGGAGAGACGGTAGAGCAGCGTCAGCATGCTGTCGGGATCGCTCCGGTCGATCGGGTTGCGCATTGTGTATTCGCCGTATTCCTGCCCGGCGTACACCAGCGGCACCCCGGGAATCGTCATCAGCAGCGTGTTGGCGAGCTTCGTCCGCTCCGGACCGGCGATGCTGATGTAGCGGCTCTCGTCGTGGTTCTCGAGGAAGCGCAGCGGCCGCTTCCACGGTGGGAATTCAGCTCCGTCGTTCCGAATGTGGTAATCCAGCTGGGTGATCTGCGGGTCCCCGTTGAACATCGTGATCAGCGACGGCACCGCCTCGTGGTGCAGGTACCAGTCGTAAACGAGGTCGAAACGGTTGGTGAAATAGCCTTCGCCTGCGGGGAAGTTGTCGTCGCCCGTGGGCCGGGTTGGCGCCTCGCCGAGCAGCAGCAGCTCGGGCTTGATCGAACGCAGCCGTTCACGCCATTCCGTCCAGAATGTGGGGTGACGGCGTTCCACTCCCCAGGCGACGTCGCAGCGGAATCCGTCCACGTCGTAGTTCTCGACCCACCACTCGCTCGTGCGGATGAAATACTCCCGCGCCTCCGGGTCGTCCAGGTTCAGATTCGGCAGCGTCACCCAGTTGAACAGGTAGGTGTAGTGCCCGTCCGCGTCACGGTCGTACCAGTCCCAGTAGGGGGAGTATTTGCCGTGCAGCAGGGTGCTCTGCATGAACGGGTGCGCGAGTGCGGTGTGGTTGAACACCATGTCGAGCACCACCTTCAATCCCCGGCGGTGCGCCTCCTGCACGAAGGCCGCGAAGTCGTCAAGCGTGCCGAACTCCGGATTGATGTTCCGGTAGTCGGTGATTTCGTAGCCGTGGTTCGTCGGTCCAGGGTACACCGGCGTCAGCCAGATCGTCTTGAATCCCATCCAGTCCGGGTGATACAGCCTGTGGGTAAGACCGTGGAAGGTGAAGTTCTCCAGAAATGCCCGAGGGAAAATCTCGTAGATCGAAGTGTTCCGCACCCACGCTGCGGAACGGTCCATGTCGAACGGCATGATCGTGTCCGGCGTCACCGTGATGAAGGTCCTCCCCTCTCGCATATCCCCATCCGGAGCCGTGATCTCTACGTCGAAATAGTATTCGCCGGGCGTGGAGGCCGCTGTGAATGTAGCGATGGAGCTGGAAGCGTTTTGCAGCATTACCGTCGCAGGATTGTCGGGATCGGACGCCCAGCCGAACGACAGCTCCTGCCCGTCCGGATCTTCCGTTGCGGAGGCATCGAGCGTCACCGTCGTGCCGGCAACTTCGGTTGTGATGTGCGGCTTGATCAGGTGGTCCACCTTCAGGTCGAGCTTCAGCGTGCTCGTCGAGCTGGTCACCGAGGCTTCCGTCGCCTCGGCGCGGAAGGTGTTCGGTCCCTCATGCAGCGTCACCGGGATCGCAAACGTGTCCGTCACCGCGTTCTGCGTGTAGCTCGTGCTTCCCCCGTCCCAGGAATGGTAGAGGGTGACATCCCCCGAGCTCTCGAAGTCCGCGATGCCGGTGATATCCCAGTTGGGCGTGGAGGTGAACCCGGCGCCGGTCAGCAGATGTACCGGCGCGCCGCCCGTGCCCACGTCGGGGCCGATCTGTTCCGGCGTGACAGCCTGGAACCCGCGGCCGGTGTTGTCCAGAGCCGCGGTCGCCGATGTGCTGTAGTAACTCAGCATTTTGTATTGCAGTTCGCTGAAATCAACGAACATCACGTCGAAAACATCCGGGTCTTCGGGGTCATCCGTCCCCCCGTGCGCGGCGTCCACCTCCCAGCTTTTCCCGGCGGTCCCCGCGGGACCCTCGAGGTAGGACATCGCGCCGAAGTACCACGGGCGGTTGAAGCTGCCGAGAATTGTCTCCATCTCCGCCACCGGCACCGTGAACACGAAGTTGCCGTTCGCCAGCTCGCCCGCGTCTACCGTGAATGGGCTCGCGGTCTGCACCGGGCTGTAGGACGTCACCAGTTGGTTGTACAGGTTGGAGTCGAAGTGCGGGGAGTTGGGGTCCGCAAGGCAGATCTGCAGGCCGCCCGAGCTCCAGTCCGGCGTCGCCGTCTCGATGTTGAACAGCCCCGGGTCGTTGGGCGCACCGTCCAGGTTCGACGAGATCTGCAGCAGCACACGCGTCTCCGGCGTGATCCGCGCCAGCCCGACGCTGAACCGGATCGCATCCCCGCCGTCCGCTTCCGTCATGCTGAACGTCCGCAGGTCGGCCGCGCCCCAGAGGCCGTCGGGGTAACGGTAGCCGCCGGCTCCACGGTCGTCCTGAGGAGGATCGACCGCCAGAAAACCGTCCGCCGGGTCATGCAGCGCGACGGTGAACGTCTTCACCCGCTCACGGCCCGCCCCGTCCGTCGCGTCCACCAGCAGCTCGTGAATGCCGTTGTCCAGGGTCAGTGTCTGGTAGAAAATGCCGTAGCTGGCAACCCACGACGGCGTTGTCGCCACGTCGTCCACCAGCAGCACCGGCTTATCGGGAAATCCCCCGGCGTACCCCGACGGTTTGATCGTCAGTTGCAGCAGATACGAGGAGCCCGGCGTCAGCACCATCGCATCGGGATTTTTGTACTTGTTGAACATCGGTTTGCGGAAGGGTTGAATGTCGATCAGCGAGTTGTCGGTGTCCACCCCTTCGGAAAAAATGTTGTCCGGGTCCTTTAGCCACGTATCCCCGTTAACCACGAACTTGTAGGGGGTCAGTCCAAGTGGGAGGTTTTGGAAATTGAATGCGTATTGGCCGGTGGCGTTGAGTTGCATGCTCGTCGCGCTCGTGCTCCAGTTGTTGAATGGTCCGGCGAGAAACACCGCGTCGATGTCCGAGATCGGTACCGAGTTGCGCGAGCTTCTCTGGTCGAACTCAAAGTAGATCGACATCGCCGTCACGTTGGACGTCAGGAACGCCAGGTTCCAGTTGTCGCCGCCGTTGTCGTCCACGTTCGTTCCGCTGACGAACTTGTAGTGCAGCGAAGAAAAGGCGGAATCGGTGTCGAAGGTGACCGACCAGATCTGGTCGCCGCGGTTCGCCATCGGCGATACGGCGGCGTTGCCGTCGGCGGTCGTCCCGTCCGGCCACAAGGAGTCCGGCGGCAGCGTCCATTCGCCGCCCACCGCGTCAATCCCCCAGGCCAGTTTGATCGATCCCTGGTCAGCGAGCGTCCCGAGACGGGCGTCGTAGAAAGCAGTGATCGTTTCCCCTGCGTTTGGGTACTCGGGCCGCGTCCATGTCGCCGCCTGAGCCGCGCACAACTGCGGTAGCATCACCGCCGCCAGCACGGCTTGTACAATCATCCAACTCGAGCGCTTTCGATTCATCGTTCTGCTCCTGCAAGAGAAACCTTATCAGCTAAGATGCCGGGACAGTCACGCCGCTCCGCTCCTGTCGTGATTCCGAACGGCGGGATCGGGGGCGTGGGGGAGCCTCTCATGGCACAGAGTAACAATATATCCATTCTTCCGTTCCCGCCGCTCGCCAGCCGTAAAAATGAGTGCGTATGGGTGGCCTGTCATGTGGGCCGCTTTCCATTTGCAGCCATCCTGAACGAAGTGCCTGTCCCGATCCGTCGGGGAAGGATCTTTGTCTTGTGGCAGGTGGCCCGGTCCTTTTGGGTGGCCCATTCCCGAATCATCGGTACTGGGTTTTATATCAACTTGTCATTGCCCGGCTTGACCGGGCAATCCATAGGTTTTTTCAATACGATGGGTGGCCCTGTTCCGAACAC
>CAZIDZ010000049.1:0-11394 GCA_964538455.1 uncultured bacterium | reverse complement strand
TGACCGGGCAATCCATAGGTTTTTTCAATACGATGGGTGGCCCTGTTCCGAACACACGATGGGTGGCCCGGGATGTGGACCGCAGGTCCATTTCCCGGGTTTCATGCACAAAAAAAGGCGGGCCGAAGCCCGCCTTGAACGTTCGATGAAGGAACGCTTACTTCAACAGCATCATCTTCTTTGTCGCGGAGAACTGGCCCGAGTTGAGGCGGTAGAAGTAAACGCCGCTCGAGAGCTGCGAACCGTCCACCGTCACCTCGAACACACCAGCCTTCAACTGTCCGAGATCCATCTTCGCAACCTGCTGGCCCATCACGTTGAACACGCGCAGCGTGGTCTTCCCGGCCTGCGGCAGGCTGAATCCGATCGTGGTCGTCGGGTTGAAGGGGTTCGGGTAGTTCTGCTTCAGGCTGAACACATTCGGCAGCCCGGCGTTCGGGATCTCGCGCACCGACACCAGCATGTCGATGTACGGCGTGTACAGCGTGCCCTGGATGCCGAACGTGTCGCTGATCGCGATCGCCACGCCGTCATCCGTCAGCATCACCTCGTGGTTCTGCGCGAAGCCGGCTTCCACGTCGTAGCCGTTCAAGCCGTACTTGTAGATGAAGTCACGCGCGGTGCCTTCCGGGAAGGTGATCGTCGTCGTGAAGATCGAGTCTCCGTCTGTGTCCGTCAGCGTCTGCTCCGGAACCGTGAAGCTCCCCCACGGCCAGCCGTTGAAGTAACCGGCGACGTTGACCGCGTCGATCGAGGTCACGATGTCACCCGACTGCACGTCCACAATCGCGCTGTCCGGGTCCGCCAGCTTGTAATAGGCCGGACGGGCATCCACGTTGAAGGTGATGTCTTTCGGAGAGGTCAGGTAGTTCGACGCGTCCGAATCGTCGTAGTACACCACATCGAGCGAGATTTCGCCGTAACCGTTGGCATCGGTGTCTGTCTCGGTGCCCGTGACAGTAAACGTGCGGTTGTCGCGCGATTCCCAGTTGTCCGTGCCGCCGGATCCGCCCGTGATGTAAACGTACTTGTACTGGACCTCACCGGGAACGAGGTCATTGAATTGGATCCACGCCGAGTAGAAGCCGGTGACGAGGTCCTTCGTCAGCAGCGTTTCGCCGCCCCAGTTGCCGATCGCCGGCTGGTTGCCGCGGACGACCACGATGTCTACGGTCGGATCGAAGTTGCCGAGCAGCTCCTGTACGCTCATGTCAACCTGGAAATAGACTTCCACGTTGGTCGTCGCCACAGGCTCCTGATCGTCAAACCAGACCGTGTCCAACACGACCGGGTTGGTGTCATCCGGAATGATCAACTCGCGGTTGCTGATGTCGTTCTCCCAGACATCCGCACCGCTTGTGTCATGGATGACAAACTTGAAGCCGCTCGTGTCCGGGTAGGAGCTCCGGGTGATGTCAAAGGTGCCGACGTACACGCCGTCCCCGTTGGTATCAGCCAGCGCGTAGGCGTTGCCTGCCCAACCGTTGAGGTCGCCACGGACGACCACGCTGTCGGGCGCAGTGGAATCAAATCCGAATGTTGTTTCGGCGAACGTCATGTTCACCTGAAACGTCACGTTGGTTGCACCCGCTACGCCGGCCACAAACAACACAGCCAACGCAGCGGCCATAACCGTTCGAAAAACTCTCATCTGCAGATCTCCTTATGAAGTTTGGATGGTCTGTCCCTTGAACAAACCTCAGAATTTAATGCCCAACGAGTACTTTTGTACATTCCCCAGGCGATCAAACGTCTCAAACCCGTAATCAGCTCGGAGGCGGAATCCTCGCATGTTGAACAGGAATCCGGCCCCGAACGTGTAACCCCCGTTGTTGTCAGGCTCAAAGAGCTTGTACTTGCCGTCGTACCTGCCCGCGCGGATCCCTTTCAACCCGCCGCGCACCATGAACATCTCCCGGAACGCGTACTCCCCGCCGATGTTCAGCGATTCCGTGTTGTCGTTCGGAACCACCCAGTCCGCGTCGATCGTCACACGGTTGCCGCCCGACTTGATCACCTCGCCGGCAACTCCCAGGCGCATCGTCAACGGCAGTTTCCACGAGTCCGTCTCATAGGACGCGGGAATGTTCGGATTGTTCCCGGTGATATCCGTGTCCGGATCGTTCAGGAACATCAGGTCCCGGCCGGACATCTGCATCTTCGTCCCGAAGTTGCTGATCGACATCCCCAGCCGGATATCCTTGATCGGAGTGATCAGCAGCGTCCCCAGGTCAATTGCGTACCCGTTCGCCGACTCGTTCCAGATCGCCTCCCGGATATACTTGAAACTGCCTCCAATCGAGAACCGGTCGTAGAAACGGTAACTGTAGCACAGCGCCGCGGCCAGGCTGTAACTGTCGAACTTAAGCCCTGTGCCCTCCTGGTACTGGTCGGTCGTCACCTCCATCTCGCCCACGTTCAGCATGTTCGCATAGACGCCCAGCGTCCCGTTCAGGCCCATCACGAACGCCGCGCCGACGAAATCGTAGCTCATGTCCGCCAGCCATGTGCTGTGCTGCATCAGAATCTCGCTCTGCGGAAGCATCGCGAGGCTCGCCGGATTCCAGTAGAGCGCGTACGCGTCGTCGTTCATCGCCACGAAGGCCCCGCCCATCCCGATCGGACGAGCGCCGACGGGGATCGTCAGAAACTCCGCCGCCGTCGTGCCCACCTTGCTCTGCTGCGCCTCACTGATCGCGGGATACGCCGCCGTCAGTACAACCAGCGCCGTGAGCAGGCCCGCGTAACGGACCCGTCTGCCTCTCTTCCAGTTCTTCATTTGATCACCGCGAATTTGCCGACGTGTTCACCGTACTTCGAATACACGTGGTAGATGTAAATCCCGTAGGCGACATCCAACCCGTCCTTCGAACGCAAGTCCCAGCTCTCGTTCCCGTTGCTTACGTCGCCTCTGTGCCTGATCGTCTGCACAAGCTCGCCGCGGATGTTGTAGATCCGGATTGTGCACTTGTTCGGAAGGTGGATGAAGTTGATCCGGCGCTCCCCGCGGCCGCTGACGTAGTTGCTCTTCGGCTCCTGGCTGTTCGTCGCCAGGTACGGGTTCGGGTACACCTTGATCGCGTCAAGGTCCACCTTCTCCGGATTCACCCGCGCCGCTTCCGTCTCGTACACGTACTCATCCTGATCCGTGAACGGTTTGTACATGCTGATGTTCATCGTGTCGCCCGTGCCCGGAACCAGGATCGTGCCGTTCTTCACGCTGTACATCGCGGAAATCGCCCATGTCGCCACCGTGTCCAACACCCCGCCAACCGTTTTCTCGTGGAAAAGCACAATGTTCTCGCCCGTGTAGTCCCAACGGTTGTCTTTGGACGCCGCGTTGTCCAGGATGATGAACGGGATCGATTCGCCGGTGTCCCTGTCGTGCACCACGCAGTTGGTCGGCGCACCTACGAAGGAGATCGGACCGATGCTCGCCGACACCGTGTAGCCGATGTTGTCGTCGTTGAAGATCACCTGGTAATTACGGTAGTCCTTGTCGCCCACGAAGTGAATCGATCCGATGTTGACGATGTTCATGTCGAACCCGATCAGCGAATCCGGGTTCTGCGTTTCGCTGCTCCAGTACGTCAGCGGAGTGATCTCGGTGCCGGGGCTGTTGGGAACCAGGAAGTAGAGCCGCTGACCGTCGAACATCATCGTCTCGACCGTGCGGAATCTTGTCCACGTCTCGAAGTAGGGATCGCTGAACGCCGTTTGGTAGTACGGATCGAAGGTGTCCAGGATCCGACGCTCCAGCCCGGTGTTCAGCAGGTTCACCGTCATCAGCGTATCGTGCGTGTCCGCGTTGCGGATGTACGCCGTGTCGGATATCAGGTTCGCGTTCACCTCCTTGAATACGATGCTGTACGAAATCCCGCTCTTTACCGCCCGGTCGTCCACGATTTCCGATTGCACCAGCCCCGTCGCCGTTCCCGTCAGGTGCACCGCTCCCGACGTTGTCGCATCCTCGAATCCGGCCGAACGGGTTTTCGGGGTCGCCACCACCGTGTTCTGGTCGAGGTTCAGGTTCCCCTCGGCGTCCACCGTGATCACCTTCGGCGTCTCCGCGGGGAAGAACACCGCCTCCGTTGTGTCGATGATCCCCAGGAATCCTTTGTCGTACGCCGTCACCGCGTAGTAGTACGTCTGCCCGTTCTGCACCGTGGTGTCCGTCCACACGTGCTGCAGGCCCGTGTCGTCCCCGAGGTAGAACGAAACGCCGAAGGCCGCCCGCTGGAAATACCCCTTCAGGCCGTCGTTCAGGTCGAACTGGGCGATCGGCTTGTGGAACGTCTTGCGCCCCTTGCCATCGGTGATCACGTAGTTCTCAAGGAACCCCGGGTCCGTCGCACGGTACACCTTGTACCCCTCGAAATCCTCCTGGTACCCGCTCGGCATCGAGGGGTCGACCGATTTCTCAGCAACCGCGTCCCAATACAGAGTCACTCTGCCGTCGCCGGGAACCGCCTTCACCGTCGGCTTGTCGGGCGGCTTCACGAAGGTGTAGTTGTTGTCGTAAATCTGCTGGACGGTCTCTTTGTTGTTCGTGATGTCCTCGAGGTCCTCCCCGAACAGCAGCGCCATCGAGAACCGCTTCGTCTTGCCCACCGGCAGCGGGAAATACCCGGAGCCGTACAGGAAGTCCCCGTCCTGGGCCTTGTTCGGAACCACGTCGATCCGGCCCGGGGTCAGCTTGCCCCACAGGCCGCCGGTCCCGTTCAGCGTGCCGCCGTTGTCGTCGTTCATCCGCACCGCTCCCGGCGGCGTGAAATAGACGAACGAGGTCAGCCCGATCTGATCGGACTCGTTGATGTCGGTGCGGTCGAAATGGGGCTCGCCGAAAGTCGGCACTCCGTCGCCTTCCCCCTCGTCGCCCGTGCCCGCCTGCCCGTCGGCGCCAACGTCATCCGTGCGCGGATCCCAGTCGCCGTCGTTGTCGATCCCGTCGTCGCGGGCCTCGTCGATCATCAGGTCGCTAAGCCCCTCGCCGGTGATGAAGTTCTTGTAGCGGTGTCCGACGTGGTCGAGACGTTTGCCGCCCACCTCCGCGCCGATCCGCTCGTCGATCAGCCCGTTGAAGTTGTCGTCCACGCCGTTGTGGCCGTTCTCCACATAGGCCACGTTCGGCAGGATGCGGAACGTGTCGCCGTGGATTGTCGTCAGCAGACCTTCGGCCGGAAGCGTCGTTACCGTTCTTGCCCGCATTGGATCGTCGTAGTAAGAGGGATCGCTGAAGGCGTCGTAATCGATCACCACTACCGGATCCCCGGTGTGGTAGATGATCCCGGTCACGCACATCGTGGTCAGGTCCGGCGCTTGCAGCACCGGGCTGCTTGAGTTACGGTAGTCTCCGTCGTTGTCGATCCCGTCGTAGGGGTTGCCCGGCGATTCCAGGAAGGCGTATCCGATGTAGCCCACTTTGCCCTGCCACTGCGGATTGCCGACACCCGGCGGCGCATCGTAGGAATACGTGATGTTGTTTGTCGGGTCGAAGAATGCGAGGTCGTCCTCGCTGTCTCCGTCCCCGCCCACAAGCGTCCCCACTACCATCCCGAACGCCACTCGGTTGTAGTCGTAGTCGGAGATGTTGGTGATCTCGTAATGCCAGAAAATGCAGTCTTCCGCGAGAAAATGCGCCCACTGAAAACCGCGGATCGCCATCCGGATGCCAATCCCGCCGCGGCTTGTGTCCGCCGCCACCGGGTGGTACGTCACCATGATTAGATTGCCTTCGGCATCGAGGGAATCCGCGCCGCTCGCCGTCTTCAGCGGTTCCGTCTGGAACTCACGGTCTTTGTTGTCGTCCATGATGAAGTACGTTTCCTGGTCGGCGCTGAACTGGTCCTTGCCGAAATAACCGTTCCACGCGTTGCTCCAGCCCGGATCGTTGCTGTCACGCTTCCACAACTGGTCGCGAGGGTCGGTGAACATCCGGTCCGGCCAGAAATCCGGCCACGTCTCCTTCTGGTTGCTCATCGCCACCGGCGCTGTCTCGTCCGGAAGCGGCAGTGCGGCAAAACCCGGCAACGGCTCGAAGTCCGCGTACGACCCGTCCGTGTTCGTGTCCGTCGCCCCGCGCGGGCTGTCGCAGGCGATCACCGAGTGAACCGTGTCGCCGCTCGCATGCACGTACTCCACCGCGACCATCGGCGAAACGTCGCCCACGTAGTTGTTGCCCGAACCGTTCGGCCACTCCGCGCTCGGCTCCGTCGTCCCCAGCAAACGGCCGATGAAACCGTAGTTGTAGAACGTCGTCCGCACCTTGTTGCCGCTCATTACGTTCCGGCCGCGGTTCTGTGCGTCGCCCTTGTAATCCGTCAGCGACTGCGCGTTCAGCCCCGAAACAGCGGTGAGCTGGATCAACAACGCCGATGTAAACAGCAGACAAGCTTTCATACCCGGAGTCCGTCGTTTCCGTGAAACTGCTGCGTTTATCCTCATCTCCGCTTCCTGACAAAAGGGCCGTTTCAGCCCGCCGTCCCGTCCCGGGCGGATCCTACCGCGCCGGTTGCTCTAAAAGTTGACCGAGAATCCAACGCGGACTTCGCGCGGCCTCGAATAGTACTGAGGATAGTAGAGGAAGTACTCGTCGAATGTGGTGAAATCCGCATGCTCGCCGCTGCGGTCCAGTGGAACGTCGGTGCGATACGTCGCACGACCCGTGTCCTTGAACACATCGTTCTCGTTGAGACGGTCGAACAGGTTCCGCACCATTAGCTCCAGACGGCCGGAGATCCCCGAGCTCGGCAAAATCGGAATCTCCTTGAACATGTTCAGGTCCGCGTTCAGGTACGTCGGCTTGCGCCCGTCGTTCTGGAACGTCAGGCTCAGCGTCTGCACCTTGCTCTGACCCGTGCTGATCGTGTACGGAAGCCCGCTGCCGATCGTCCCGATGATCGACGCTCCCCAGTTGTGCTGCACGTAGTAGTTCACCGTCAGGTTCAGCGTGTGCCGCCGGTCCCAGTTCAGCGGGATCAACTGCACGATCGGCTGCTCCTTCGCGTTCAGTGCGTTGAATGCGTCCGCCGGGTCGGAGGCGACACCCTCGGCGATCTGGTACGTGTAGTCGACGCTCGCGCTGAAATTGTTCGAGTACCGCTTGTCGAATGACAGGATCACACCGCGAATCTCCGCGATGTCCTGGTTCGCGTACTGCGCGTAGAGCACCCCCGGACTGTAGGTCTCGATGATCCGGTTCGCCGCAATCAGGCCCCGGATGTCACGCTGGTAAAGGCTGATCCCGCAACTCAAATCCTGCGTCAATGCCTGCTCGAATCCGAACTCGTAGCTGATCGTCTTTTCCGCGTCCAGGTCCGCGTTCCCGATGATCGTGTGCAGGCCGGCCCCCTGCCGCTTGATCTCGAACTCGGGGTCCGCGTAGAGGTATTCGTAGGGCGGACGCTGGAAAAAATGACCGTACGCGAAATGCAGCACTCCGCTGTCCGAAATCGGGTACCCGATCCCGAGCCGGGGCGATACCTGCACCTTCGCCGTCGGGTCCTTGTACCAGTACTTCAGCCGCTGCGCCGACGTCTGATCGAGCCCGATCCGGTACGGGTGGTAGACATCCGGATCCTTCGGGTCCGCCAGCACCTTCCCGTTCGAGTCGAAGTAGTCGAGCCGCACCCCGACGTTCACCACCAGGTCCTGCAGCTCGATCTTGTCCTGCGAATAAATCGAAAATTCCACCGGGCTGTAGTTGTACCGGTCAAGGTTGAAGTCCGACACCGGGATCTTCGAAATGTCCGGGCGGACCCCATTCATCAGGTAATCTTGAAAGGATACGCCGTAGGGAAGTGAGGTGTCGAAATAGGTCGGCCCCACGTCGGCGATGTCGTCGTTGAAACTCTGGTAATAGACGTTGTAGAGGCTGAGGTTGATGCCGGTGACGAAGTAGTGGGTCTTGTTGATCTGCCAGGCGAGCTTGCTCTGGAAGGTGTTCGAGTTCGTGAATCGCTTGAAATGCTCGAATTTGACCCCGTTTACATTCAGCGTGTAGGTCGGGTTCAGGTCGAGCAGGTTGGTCACGTAATAGTAGTAGCGGGGGTCGAAGGGATCTTTGTAGACGTAATGGTAGTACTCGTTGTAGCTGTTGGAAAAGCCCGTCTCCATGAATGCGCTGTTGCCGATCGAATTGGTCACCTTGACGGTGTTCGTGCGCGAACGTCGAAATCGCTTGAAGTCGCCTTCCGGGATGTAGAGGAAGTCACGGTCGAAATCGCGGTAGTCACGGTTCTCCGCCATGCTGATGAAGTTCAACTTCACCGTCGGCGTCAGTTGAAACGTCAGTTTCCCGAATCCGTAGAACTGCCTCGAATTGTTCATCGGCACCGCGGCGTCGTTGCCGCGCCCGTACTTGTCCAGCGCCGCCAGGTACAACTGCTCCTGGTCGTTCAACAGCGCCGGGTCGAGGCCGAGCGAATCCTGCATGTAGCTCGCCTGCTCGGCCGCCGGAAGGCTGCCGATCAACGACAACAGCTGCATGAACTTGTCCATGAACTGGAGGTCCCATTTCCTCCGGCCGTACAGCCACCCGTCGTTGTTTTCGCCGCGGCCGTTCAGGTAGAAGCTCACCCCTTTCGCCAGCGGCACCGGTCCGGAAAGCGAGACTTCGTAGTTGGTGATCGCCGCGGGATTGATGTTGTTAATGTAGTCGAACTGCTTGGTGTGCCCGGAGTAGTAGTCGCCGAATTGCGTGCTCGCCATCCCCGTGTACCTGTCGCCGCCGTCCTTGGTCACCATGTTCACGACGCCCGACATCGCCTGCCCGTACTCGGCGTTGAACGTCCCCGTGATCACCTGCAGCTCCTTGACCACGTCTTGGTTGATCCCCGTCGCCTGGCTGTTGTCGTACACGTCCTGCACCGGGATGCCGTCGATCATATAAACCACTTCGCCGCTGCGGCCTCCGCGAAAATGGCCGTCCACGACTCCCGCCTGGATGTTCACCACCTCCGACACCGCGTTCACCGGCATCACCTGCATGTCCTGGTCGCCGACCGTTGCCGTCGAAAACGTGCGGTCCTTCTCCACCGCGGGACGCTGCGCGACCACCGTCACCGCTTCCCCCTGGATCACCTCCGGCTCAAGCTCCACGTCCACTTCGCTCGTCTTGTCGATGCTCACCTGGACGTTGGTGATCGCCTGGGCCTTGTAGCCGATCGCGGATACGTTCAGCGTGTAGGTTCCCGGGGAGAGGTTGATGATGAAGTAGTATCCGTCGAGGTCGGTCGCGGCGCCACGGGTTGTTCCTTCGACCACCACGTTCACCGAGACCAGAGGATCACCCGAGGAAGCGTCCGTGATCCGGCCGGCGATCTTGCCGGTGGTCCCCGCCAGCGTCAGCACGGGAAGCGCTGCCAGCAGCAGGATTCCGATGACTCTGCACAAAGGGCGCGAAAACGTCATATAGCTTACCTCTGCAGGGAATGGTACTTCGTTGCAACCCAAAAACAATGCGCTTTTTGGGTATCCTCGTCGGGCGAGACCCGCCAGAAAGTATCGTCCTATGTGTTCTCCTCTTATCCGGCGGAGATACGGTAGAGGAGGGCGTCAAGAAACCGGACTAATATAAAGCGAAATCAAAAAGCAGACGACCCCTCTCCAAGAGTATGTGAATAAAATGAGGAATTCGAACAGAAGAACTGCCTCCGGAGTTATCCTTCAGAAGCATTAAACGTACAGGGATCAAATGGATAGGTCGATTCACCAGAGGCCGGGAAGCCACTTCCATCGAACACGTTTCGCGTACTCGCGATATCCCTCCAGCTCCTCCCGCAACACCCGGTCCTCCTTGGCTGTCCGCCACAAAAACGCTCCCACGATCGCCAGGGACGGCAGCAGCGCCCACACGCTCTGCAGCACCAGGGCCCCCGCGAGCAGGCTCGGCGCGGACAGGGCATAGCCCGGATGCCGCAGGCAACGGTAGGGGCCCGAATCGATCACACGGTGGTCACGGTCTTTTTGAATCCGCACCGTGGCTTCGAAATGGGGATTGACTAGGATCGGCCAGATCCCCGCGAGACTCGAGAGGATTGCCACGCCGAACGACGCCCAGATCACGGTGGGGGAGACCTGCGACCAGCCGAAGCGCACGTCCAGCCCCGCAACGAGCAGCGTTATCAACGAGGAAACCCGCCAGACAACGAAGAACCGGAACTCGAACGGTTTTGTGCCCTCCTGGAAGAAACGTCCGCGTCGATTCAGGGTCTCCGGGTTGAAAACGACAATGAGTACTGTGTAAACAAGCATGTATATGAAATTGTAGAGAACGAAAAGCCAGGCGCCGGTGTAGTGCCAGCTGCCCGCGGCGGGGAGCAGGATCGCGAGGATGATGGGGAATCCCAGCGAGGGTTTCCAGATGGATGCCCAGCCGTAACGGTCCACGCGGCGGGCGTTTTCCTTCAGCGTTTGCAGAAAAGGCTGCATTGTCACCTCCCCGGCTCTGCGGTGGAGTCTCAACGGCCCTGAGATCGATCTTCCGCTTCGGCGCGTACGATCGCCTCGAGCAGCCGTTTGCCCGGCAGTTGCAGCGAGCCCTTCGGGGCGCCCGCGAGACGCTCGAGCCCGCGGCTGTAGCGGTCGTTGCGTCGCGCCATCCGTTCTATCGTCGCCTCCGCGTCCCCTCCGGCGAGCAGGTCGGCCGCGTTCAACTCGCCCATCTGGTAGCCGAGTTGCAGCATCATCTCCGCCGATCCTTCCGGATCGTCCGTGTCGAAAAGTCCCTCCCGGCACCCCTGCTCCAGGAGCGTCGCCAGCAGCGGCGCCGCCACCTCACGGCTCTTCGCATACAGGCCGCGCCGCAGACGCAGGTTGGAGGGGGAGAACATCCGTCCGAGCACCTGCCGTACCGAACGGGCGTTGCCGATTCGCCATTGCGCCGCCAGGGAAAATAGACGGTTCAGCCGGTCGACGACCGGCAGCTCGGTGTCTCCGACGAGCGCCTGCAGGGCTGGCAGCATGCGCACCGCCGTCCGTTGCAGAACAGCCTCGAGCAGTTCGTCTTTCGCCTTGAAATAGTGGTAGAACGTCCCCTTGGCGATCTTTGCCCGGTCAACGATCTGCTGCACACTCGCCTCCTCGTAGCCTGTTTCGGTGAACAGTTCCCAGGCGATCTCCAGCAGCTCGTCGCGGCGAACGTCATGTTCCTTGCGTATCCGCGTCAAACCTTTCTCCAAGTTTATCATTTCCGATCGAGAGGCCCGACTCATTCCGTTTTATCTGTCATCCCCGCGGGGTTTTAAGCGGGAATCCATTTTCCTGTCGTTGCGAGGAACGCCGTCCGTCTGGTGTGACGAAACAATCTCACTTTTACAGTCATCTTGAACGAAGTGCCTGTCCCGATCCGTCGGGACTGTCCCTAAGAAGTTGAGGTTTGCAGGGACTGTCCCG
>CAZIDZ010000048.1:10714-16771 GCA_964538455.1 uncultured bacterium | reverse complement strand
CCCAGATACCCGATCCTGAAGGATCGGGCCACACTGACGGGAGCGGGCCACACTGACGGGATCGGGCCACACTGCCCAGATCGGTCTAGGCAATCAAGAGAGAATTAGAATGAACCCTGTTTGCAGCCAAACAGGGGTACAAACAGAGAAACATGGATCCCCGCCTGCGCGGGGATGACGGAAAGAAGCTGGATTGCCCGGTCAAGCACGGCGCAGGCGCACAAGCCGGACAATGACATGAAAAGCGTGATTGTTTCGTCCGCCTGCGGCGTCCTCGCAATGACAGGTTGCCAGATTGCACGTCCTTCGGTCACGGGAGCCCTCAGCTTCGGTGCTGGGGCTCGTGCGCTCAAAATGACAAATGAAACAAGTAAACCCCGTTGGGCGAGCCAACAGGGCCACTTGTGAAAATATACGCAGAATAGTATTTTCTTGTTTTTCCCAAGGATTAGTAGGCTATTTCGCCCCGTTAGCCTCCCCAAATTCCTTGCACCATTTGGTGCAAAGTCGTAACATAAAAGTGCGAGGGTTGCCCGGGTGAGTATTACTCTGCGCGACAGGTCAAGTTCTTGATTCGAAAAAGGTTGGTACTATATTTCGAAGCGGGACTGCAGCCCGGCAACAGCGTTTGATGTTCGCGATTTTGCAGTACCAAGGGTGGGGACCGGGACCAAAATGAATGCAGGCTTGCGCCGCGCATCAGGCTTTGTCGCATCACTTCTGCTCCTGCTGGCGACGACGGCAGCGGCTGACGCCGCGTGGACCAAGGACGACTGCCTCGCCTGTCACGAGGACATTCACCTGCAGACGATGGATGGGCGTACCGTCGGCATCGACACGCGAGTCTACAACAACAGCGTGCACGCCGACCTGGACTGCATCGACTGCCACACACAACCTGCCAATTTCGACGATCTCCCCCACTTCGACCACTACCAGAAGGTGGATTGCGGCACCTGCCACGAGCAGCACACACAATCGTTCAACGAAAGCTTTCACGGCCGCGCGCTTCGCTCCGGGACGCGCAACGCGCCGGATTGCGCGACCTGCCACGCGGGCCGGGGAAATCCGCACGGGATTCAGCAGCTGAACATCCGCAGCGCGGAAAACGCCTGCCGGCAGTGCCACACCCGTGAGACGCAGCGGTATGACGGGAGCGTTCACCAGGCGGCCTACATCGCCGGCAAGAACAGCCCCGGTTGCGTTTCATGCCATCCGACCCATTCGCGAGCGCTGCCGCCGAGCGTGGGCGCGATCAACAACCTCTGCGAAACGTGCCACAAGGGTGCGATGGAGCAGATCTGGAGAGGTGAACACGCCGTCGCCGCGGACCAGCTTCAAGGGGAGCTCTCCTGCGCGAGCTGCCATGACGTGCACGCGACGCACAAACCCCACCTGGACAGCGGGACTCTCGAGGCGTGCCAGAAATGCCACGAAGGGTACCAGGATCAGTTTCGCGGGTCGGTCCACGAGCCGCTGATCTTCTCCGGAAAGATGAACTGCCTGAGCTGCCACCGGAGCCACCAGGTGAGCGACGCGGCGGAGCGCGAGCAGTTCGGGTGCGGCCAGTGCCACACCGATGTGGAGGCACAGTACCGGGGCAGCGTCCACCGTCTCGCCCGGCTGCGCGGGAACACGGTGGCGGCGATGTGCGGGGACTGCCACGGCGGGCACCATGTGCTTCCCCCGGACAACCCGGAGAGTCCGGTGGCGCACAAAAACATCCCGCGCACCTGCGGGAAGTGCCACACGGAGAAAACGGTCGTCACGTCCGACTATGTGCGTTTGCCAATCAGCCTGCCCAATTACCTGCAATCGGTGCACGGGCTGGAGCTGAAGGAGGGCAAACCGACGGCGGTGTGCACGGACTGCCACGGCACGCACGACCTGTTGAGCACCGCGGATGAAAATTGTCCGACGAACAAGCCGAACCTGATCCGCACGTGCGGGCAGTGCCACCCGAAGGAGTCGGAGCAATTTGCGAACAGCGTTCACGGTCGTGCGCTGGCGCACGGGATCGCGGACGCGCCGAGCTGCACGGATTGTCACGACGAGCACCTGATCCGCAAGACCCGTGACCCGCGAAGTCCGGTCAGCCCGAGGAACCAGGCCTCCCAAGCGTGCGCGGAATGCCACGAAGACCCGGAGATGGCGGCGCGGTACGGGCTTCCGGAGAACGTGATCCAGAGCTACCTCGACAGCTACCACGGGTGGGCGATTCAGCGCGGGGGGACAGCGGTGGCGGTCTGCGAGGACTGCCACAACACGCACGACATCCGCAGCCGTCTCGACCCGGAGTCTTCGATCCACCCGGACAACGTGGTCGAAACGTGCCGCCGCTGCCACCCGAACAGCAATCCGAAGTTCGCGTCGAGCTACAACCACATCACCGCGCGCGGGCACAAAATGATCCACGACTGGGTGCGGATTGCGTACATCTGGCTGATCGCGCTCGTGCTCGGGGGCATGGCGCTGCACAACCTGCTGATCTACGTCTTCGAACTTCGCAAGCATTACCGGACGAAGAAGAAGAGGCGTTCGATCAAGCGGTGGAACAGATCCGAAGTCTGGCAGCACATGCTGTTGTTGATCACCTTCATCGGGCTGGGGATCACAGGGTTCGCGCTGCGCTTCCCCAACACGTGGTGGGTGGACATCCTGACCAACATCGGACTGACCGAGACGGTGCGGCGGGTTTTCCACCGCAGCCTGGCGGTGATGATGATGCTGACCTCCATCTACCACATTTTCTACCTCGCGTTCAGCCGCCGCGGGCGCAAGCAGTTCGTGGCACTGCTACCGAAAGTGCGCGATGCCAGCGACGCGGTAAAGAACGTCAAGTACTTCGCGGGCATGGAGAACGAGCACCCCGAGTTCGCCACCTACGACTACACGCAAAAGGCGGAATACTGGGCGCTGATCTGGGGAACGGCGGTGATGTCCATTTCCGGGCTGATCCTCTGGTTCCCCGACGTAGTGACGCACATGCTCCCGGCCTGGGTGGTGCGTGTGGGCGAAGTCGTCCACTTCTACGAGGCGATCCTGGCGGTATCGGCGATCGTCATCTGGCACTTCTTCTACGTCATCCTGCTGCCCAAGGAATACCCGATGAGCTGGATCTGGATCACCGGGCTGCAGCCGAAAGAGGAGTGGGACAACCACCACGGGCTGGCGAAAGAGGTGGACGGCGTGGAGTTCGAGGAGGTCGATGGGGATTCTCCCGAAGAGCCTCCTGTCTCTACATAACCGATTAAAATTAATGAAAATGCGATAGGCTTTTCGGGGAGCGGAAACGCCGGGGAGCGGTGAGGCGCCCGCGTTTGAAGCAATGTTCTACTTGACAGTGCAGGGAATTCGCGATGCGACGATTAGCATACCTGTTTTTAACCATTCTGATGCTGGCTCCCGCGGGTCTGCACGCGCAGGATGACGCGACGTGCGAGATGTGCCACGACGACCCGGGGATGAAGAAGATGAAGGGTGGCTTCGAGGTTTCCCTGTACGTGAACAGCGGAATGATCGCCAAATCCGTGCACGACGGCCTCGCCTGCATCGACTGCCACACGGCTCTGCAGGGCAATGAGGATTGGCCTCACAGCCCGAACCTCCCCGGGGTCAGCTGCGCCGACTGCCATGAGGACGCCGTCCAGGAGTACATGGTGGGATTCTACCAGCACTTGCAGTCGCGCGGTTTCAAGAACATCCCCAACTGCACCCAGTGCCACGGGACGCACGAGATCAGCCGGCACGCGGACACCCGCCAGGTGTGCGGCATCTGCCACAACGATCAGCGGAAGCAGTTCGAGTCCTCGGTCCACTACGCCGCAAAGGGAAAGGACGGCGAGGAGGAGGTCTCCTGCACGAGCTGCCACGACGCGCACGACAAAACCCAGCGGGGGAAGATGCTGCCGGCGGACTGGCGGCGGAAAACGGTGGACGTGTGCCTCACCTGCCACCGTGCGCAGGCCTACAGCTACCTCAACAGCAAGCACTACGAGGGCGTCCGAGAGGGGAACACGAAGGCGCCGATCTGCATCGACTGCCACAGCACCCACGCGATCTACGCGATTGACGATCCGCGGAGCAACGTCTTCGTGGACAAGCTGGACAAGACCTGCGACAACTGTCACCCCGGTTACGCGGCGACGATCCATCGGAAGGCGGGCGCGGACCCGAAGCTGATGACCTGTGTGGCCTGCCACACGGGACACCAGACGCAGATGGAAGGGGCGACGAGCGCAGTGTTCAAGGAGACGCTGCCGAAAACGTGCAACCGCTGCCACGGCGAGGAGCGCCACAAGAAGGAGAACCTCGCCCACGGCAATATCATGATCTTCAACGACAAGGGCGGGGTCGCCAACTGCACGAAATGCCACCTCTACCACTGGGCGCTGCCCGACCCGGAGACGCAGAAGGTCGTCAAGGAGCGTCTGAGTTGCAAGAACTGCCACAAGAAGGAGAACCGGGACTACGAGCGTTCGGTGCACGGGATCGCCTACCGCAAGGGTCACACGGAGGCGCCGACCTGCACGACGTGCCACGGCGAGAAGAACGTCGAGCGGATCAGCAGCCGGTTCAACGGCCAGACGATTATCAGCCTGTGCAGCTCATGCCACGCGAACACCAGGATTACGATGAAATTCCAGCTGAACCCGAACGTCGTCTCCGGCTATCTCTCTACCTACCACGGGCAGATGTACGCGCTCGGGTACCAGGGGGAGAAGTTCGCGACGTGCGTCAGCTGCCATGACAACCACCTGATTCTCCCGAAGGACAATCCGGAATCGACGATCTCGCGGCAGAACATCGTCAAAACCTGCGGGCGCTGCCACAAGGACGCGAACGAGAATTTCGTCGCGATGCTGCAGCATTACGACCCGATGACGAAAAAGGAGAACCCGATCCTGAAGGCGATCCACACCTTCATGGTGTGGCTGCTTGGGATCACGCTGACGATCTTCGGGACGCACACGGTCCTCTGGATGGCGCGCGCGACCTACGACAGGATCCGCCACGGCAAACAGGTGAAGCGCAAAAGCGAATGGAGGTACGTCCGCTTCAGCAAATTCCAGCGGATTCTTCATGGACTTGTGATTATCAGTTTCCTGACGCTCGCGATGACGGGGCTGCCATTGAAATACAGCCAGTCGGAGATGTCGCGCTGGATTGCCGAGAACCTGATCCCGCTGCGGACGATGGCGATTCTGCACCGCATCGGGGCGTCGATCACGTTCCTCTATTTCGCGCTGCACCTGGGCGATCTCGCGCTGAAGCTGATCCGCAAGAAACTGAAGTTCACGGAGATGTTCTGGGGCGAGAACAGCCTTGTCCCGCAGCCGAAGGACGTGCGCGAATTCATCCAGCACATCGGCTGGTTCCTGGGGCTCGCGCAGAAACCGCGTTTCGGGCGGTACAGCTACTGGGAAAAGTTCGACTACATGGCGGTTTTCTGGGGCGTGGCGGTGATCGGCCTTTCGGGGCTAACGCTCTGGTTCCCGGAATTCTTCACGAAGATCCTTCCGGGCTGGGCGATCAACGCCGCACACATCATCCACAGCGAAGAGGCGCTGCTGGCGACCGGCTTCATCTTCACCATCCACTTCTTCAACGAACACCTGCGGCCCGAGAACTTCCCCTTCGACGAGGTAATCTTCTCCGGCTCGATGAGCGAACATTACCTGTTCGCCGAGCGTCCGGCGTGGCGCGAACAACTTGAAGCCGAGGGGAAACTGGAAAAAATCCGCGTGCGGCCGATGACCGGCTTGAGCCACCTCCTGATTTACCTGTTCGGGTTCGGCGCGCTGTTTGTCGGGATGGCGTTGCTCGCACTGATTGTGGTCGGGACATTCTTCTAGGTGGTGCGTTATAAGCTGAAACCCGGGACGCGGTGGTCCCGGGCTACATACTGAAACCCGACCCTGAAGGGTCGGGCCACCCTATCACTTTTTACTCTCTGGATTGCCCGGTCAAGCCGGGCAATGACAGTACGAGACGCGGTGGTGCCGGGCTACATACTGAAACCCGACCCTGAAGGGTCGGGCCACCCTATCACTTTTT
>CAZIDZ010000048.1:0-10614 GCA_964538455.1 uncultured bacterium | reverse complement strand
TTACTCTCTGGATTGCCCGGTCAAGCCGGGCAATGACAGTACGAGACGCGGTGGTCCCGGGCTACTAACTGCGGATATGAAACCCGGGAAATGGACCTGCAGTCCACATCCCGGGCCACCCGGCCGCAAAGAAATCAATTTCAACATGGATCCCGCCCAACACCCCGCGGGAATGACAGACAAAAGGAATGCAAATATATCTACCTTCTGTTATTCCCACGAAAGCGGGGCCCCATGTTCATTCAGGATTGGATTGCCCGGTCCTGTCTTCGCGCACGCTTCGCCAGGCAGGCAAGCCGGACAGTGACAAACGGATGCGCCTTCTCCGGATTTTTCGAGCGGATTCTGGCGAACCCGGCGAAATCGTGTTAGTTTGCACCTTCGTTTTCTAGCAAAACGGGCTTATGGGCGACAACACCACCTCAGAAACCCTGACATCGGGCGTCCGTGTCTACGTTCAACCCCGGTACGAACCGCTTCACTCGGAGCCGGAACGGGACCGCTACGTGTTCTCCTACCGCGTCACAATCGCCAACGAGAGCGAACAGCGCGTGCAACTGCTCTCGCGTCACTGGATCATCATCGACGGCGATGGACACCGCGAAGAGGTCAGAGGGTCCGGTGTGGTCGGTTTCACGCCCTGGATTCCTCCTGGAGAAGCCTTCTCCTACGCCTCTTTCTGCCCGCTGGCGACGGATTTCGGGACGATGGAAGGCAGCTACACGATGTCGGACGAGAACGGAAACCGATTTGAGGTCACGATCGGCCGCTTTTACCTTGTCGCCCGCGAAGAAATCTGAAGCCCACCCGCCCGCAGCCATCGCTCCCTGTATCGTAATGGGACGTTTCGCCTCCAATAAAATCCCAATTGTTTGATCACTATACAGCTACGGACGTCAACGGGAATTATATCGTAATGCTGCGGGTCACCTCCGCCGAGCGGCAAAGGCTTCATATTAGGGAGACCAAGGGAATGACTTTTGCTGTTTCAGGATGTGTTTGTGGCCTTTGGGCGAGAAGTTTCATAATTTCAGTGACAACAAAAAACACGAAACAGCACGCTTCCCTCGCGGGGAGCCAACGTTGAGGAGGACACGATGAACCGTTGGACCCGGTTGGTCGTGGCGGTCCTGGCGGTGGGATTCGTATCGATAGGGTGTAATATCTTCGAATCCTTCGCGCCCAGCGAATCCGCGGCCGACTATATCGCAGATGGTCGAGCCGCACTCCAGGATGGCGACTACGCCACCGCCATCGAAAATTTCCAGAAAGCAGTCGATGAAGATCCGACGGATGCGCGGGCGCACTGGGGCCTGGCGAAAGCGTACGTTCGCCAAAGCGGGTACACTTCGATCGGCATCATGACCGAGCTGTCCGGCTTCCAGACGCAAACGGGCGGGAACAACATGCTGCCGTTCATGGGCGATCCCATCGAGAGAGTCAACGGCCTTTACACCGGCCTGATCAAAGCCAACGAACACCTGAAACTTATCAACGACGGCGATGCGTGGAGCGCTGAGCTGGACGGCAGCGCGATCGCGCTGGATTACACGGGCACGCTGGCGGTGCAGGGCATCCTGCTTTTCCGCGACACCAACGCCGACGGCATGATCAACAGCCAGGACATCAACCTCGCGGCGTTCTTCAATCCCAGCGGCGATCTGACCTTCGATCCGGACGCCTGGACGAGCATGTTGACGGACCCAAACCAGGACCCCGAGGCGATGCTCAACGCCGCGGTGGATGTGATTGGCGAGAGCAGCGATGTGCTGGTCGGTCTGATCAGCGATATCACCGGCGATTCACTGAGCACGGGCATCGACACGGAAAACCTGGGCGATGTTATCTCAGGCCTGATCAGCGGAGTCGTCGACTACAGCAACCTGCTCAATCCTTAAGCGAGGAGACGGACGATGAAGAGCATGAAAGTGATTCTCGTTACCGGCCTCCTCGCAGTATTCGGCGCGGGGAGCGCCTCGGCCCAGTATGTCCCCATGGGCTTCACTCAGCACATTCACGCCGCGCAGATGGGAATGGGCGGCCTGACGACGATGATCGCGAGCAACGCGCACACGGTGATCTACAACCCCGGGATGCTGACACGCCAACCGTTTGCGTTTGAAGTGACCATTCCAGTCGGCGGCGACAACGACATCCTGGAGCTGACAGATTTCGTCAGCAACCATCAGCAGGATTTTCAGCAATTCGAAAGCATGGACCCGTACCAGCAAGAACAGTTCCTGAGGGACAGTCAAGCGTTTGACAACAAGTGGTTCGGGTTCCAGGGCGCACCGTTTGTCGGACTGTCGTTCAAGAATTTCGGGCTGGCGGCCTACGGGACGATAAACGCGCAGACGAAGATCGACCAGGGTGTGCTCGTGCCCGCCCTGGGGATTCGCGGTGCAACGGACCTGGTTGTCGCCGCCGGTCTTGGCAAGACGATCGAGATCGGACGGAAGGATATTGGGGTCGGCGCCGCATTCCGTTACGTCAATCGGTATCAGCTGCCCACCCAACGGATCAGCGCCACCGACGCCGGGAACTTCACGGACCTTTTAAACACCGCTTATGATGAAGCGTCGACGCCGGTCACTGGATACGGAATCGACCTGGGAGCGGTGCACACGATCGATGTCGGCCAGGCGGGCGGCCCCTCGATGGACGTGGCCGCGGTTGTCCAGGATCTGTATGGCTCGATGGACGGCGAGTGGATCAAGCCCAATCTGAAACTGGGTGCGATGTACCATCTGATCGACAAAGGCTTCCTGCTGCGCCGCCTCGACCTGGGCGCCGAGGTGACCGATGTATTCAACCGGGCCGGAGTGAGTTTCTGGCAGAAGATCAACATGGGCGCCGAATTCGCGATCCTCGGCGGCCTGCTCTCGGCGCGCGGCGGATTCCATCAGGGATACCCGACGGAAGGGTTGGGGATACGGTTCCTCTTCTTCAAACTCGACGTCGCCCACTACACGCGCGAGCTGGGCAGCAACCCGGGTCAGGACCCCGAAGATATGTGGATCGGACAGTTCTCATTCGGCTGGTGATTGGATTCCCCGGGACACGGTGGTCCCGGGCTACATCCTACGCAATCAAAGCGCCCCGGTTTTCGGGGCGCTTTTTTATGTGTGACGAACTGCGATATGAAACCCGGGACTGAAGTCCCGGGCCACCCCTCCGATCCCGACGTTTCGGGATCGGGGCATCCAACCGAAATCCCCGGGACACGGTGGTCCCGGGCTACAAACTCATTCGGCTGGTGATTGGATTCCCCGGGACACGGTGGTCCCGGGCTACAAACTACGGGATATATCAAACCCGGGAAATGGACCTGCGGTCCACATCCCGGGCCACCCGATCATCATGAGAGTCTCAAGTATGGAATCAGGTCACGTCGAAAGATCCTTCCCCGACGGATCGGGACAGGCTCTTCGTTCAGGATGACTGAGGGAGGAATCCGCAAGTCGGCATCAGAAACCTGATCCCGAAAGGTCGGGGTCGGGCCACCCTTGGCAAAACGAAATGAATCAAGATAAACCCTGTTTGCGAGCAAACAGGGACACAATGCTGTAAAAAAAATCAACTTCAACATGGATTCCCGCCCAACACCCTGCGGGAATGACAGCAGACATGAAATTCAAAAGCAACTGTCACTTTTGAATTTCACTCGTTTTCACGGAGCTGTTTCAACTTCTGCTTCACCGCGTCCGCATGGCCGTCCACGCTCACTTTCGGCCAGTGGTGAACGACAACGCCCTGCGGGTCGATGAGGACGGTGCTGCGAACGGTCCCCTCCACCTGACGCCCGTACATCGTCTTGACCCCCCACGCACCGTAACGCTCCATCACCGAGTGGTCCGGGTCGGAGAGCAGAGTGATGCCAAGATTATGTTTTTCAGTGAAGTTGCGATGGCTCTGGCAGGAGTCGCGGCTGACCCCGAGGACGACGGCGTCAAGCCCCTTGAAATCGGGATTGTGCTCGGTGAAGGCGATCGCCTCGCGGGTGCAGCCGGGGGTGTTGTCTTTGGGATAGAAGTAGAGGACGACCCATTTTCCCTTGAAATCAGAGAGTTTCACAGTTCTCTCATCCTGATCCTTGAGCGAGAATGCCGGCGCTTTTTTCCCGACCACGTGCCTCTCTCCTTTTGTGAAACCTGACTCTTCCCTTTATTGGAAATACCGGATCAACGCCTTGGCCGCCTCCTGCCCGGAGACTGCCGCCCCTTCGACCCGGTAACCCTGGAAACCATCTCCGGCCATCAGCAACGTCGGATCCCCCACCTCGAAACAGATGTCGGGGTGCACGGAATGGGGTTTGGCGAGCACCCAGCGCCGGACGGCATACTCCGCGGGAGGCGCCTGCAACACCTTTTTAGCGCTGTCGAGCAACAGATCGCCAACCCGGTTGTCATCGTCCTCCCAATGCTCCGCACTGAACTCGGGCATCGCCTGAAGAGTAATCGCGGTCACTCCCGGACTGATCCCCTTGTAACGGTTGTCGGCGATCCAGTCGATGTACTCGCCGGAGATGCGCAGCCCGCCCCATTCGGTGAGCGCGCTCTCCCCGTCGAGCCGCGCCAGCACCGTGATGCAGGGACCGTAGCTGATCTCCTTCAGCGCGGATAACTCGATCCCCTCCGGAACCTGTTTGCAGGATTTGAGGATATTCAGGGCGACGGGCGCGGGAAGCGCCAGGATCACCGCCTCCACGTCGAGGGTGCCGCCATCCGCGAGGGAGAGCGAGTAGCGGTCGCCGCGGCGCTCGATTGACACGAGCTCACTGTTGAAGCGGAACGGCAGGCCTTTGGCCAGATCCTCGACGATGCCGGTCATCCCCTTCGCGCCACAGTAGCGTGGAAAGCCGTCCGGGTTGCTGCCGCCGCCACGGATGAGCTGCGAGTGGAACCAGTCGACGACGATACCCCTCTCGATCCAGTCATCGACAAACACCCCGAAGCGCTCATCCTTGACCGTGAAGAATTGAGCCCCGTCATCGAAGACGCCGCCGAACAGGGTCTGGGTGCTCATCCGGCCGCCGGCATGGCCGTCTTTTTCGAGAACGACCGCCGGATAGCCGGCGCGCTGCAGCTCACGGGCCGCCGTCAGCCCGGCGATCCCCGCCCCGACCACCGCAACCCTCGGTTCCGCCTGATCCGCCGCCATTGAACCCTCCGCTCGCTTTCGCGGCCTGCCACCGCATCCATTCCCAGTAAAGGTACGTCCCCCCGATCCTGATGCAACAGAATCCGGCGATGGACACGGGCACCGAGTTATCCGCTTCCTCCGCTTCCGATCAGCGCGCCAACTCGGCCAGGATGTCCACCAGCGCAGGTTCGAGTTCCTCAAAAGCGAACGGAAACTCCAATCGCTGGAGCACCCCGGGAACGACACGCTGCGAAAGGAGCAGCATCTCCTGCCCCATCCCGCCGGGCAGAAGTTTCACCAAGGGAGCAGGGATGGAGAGCAGCGCCGGCCGGTGGAGCAGTCTGGCAAGGGTCCGGGTGAATTCCTTGAGGCGCACTGGGTGGGGAGCGGTGAGGTTGACCGGTCCGGCGAGATCCGTCCGCTCCAGCGCCAGCAGAATCGCCGCCATGGCGTCATCGCCGTGAATCCACCCGAACCACTGTTTCCCGGAACCCGGAGACGCTCCGAGACCGAGCCGGAAGATCGGCAGCAGCGGGGCGAGGAACCCTCCCTTCGGCGAGAGCACAACACCGATGCGGGGATGCACGACGCGAATGCCGCGTTGGCGTGCGGGCTCCGCGGACGCCTCCCAGTCACGGCACAGTTCTGCGAGAAACCCGGTTCCCGGAGGGGACGATTCATCGAGCTGCTCGTCCCCGCGATCGCCGTACCAGCCGAGCGCCGAGATGCTGACGTAAACCGCGGGCGGGATTTCGAGGGCGGCCAGAGTCCGGGCGAGCAGACGCCCTGAATCAATGCGGCTTTTGCGGACAAGCTGTTTGTGCCGCTCCGTCCACACTCCCAGAAGCGATCGGCCGGACAGGTGCACGGCGGCATCGATGCGTGAAGCCGCGACAGTCTCCCGGTCGATGGTTCCAGTCACAGGGTCCCAGAAGATTTCTGTCGCGGGAGAGAGGACCCGGCGGCGCACCAGGCGAACGGTTTCGTGCCCCTGTTGACGCAACAAGCGCTGAAGATGGACGCCGATGGTGCCGCTTGCGCCGCTGATCAAGACGCGCATCGTCGCTTTACCCCCGATGAGCGGAAGAAGCCACCCTCAAGGTAGCCCAGAGTGACGCCTGGCGCACTTCAAAAATCCCGTGCGGCGAAAGACGCGGTCAAGGCCCGTTGTCTTCGCGGGACTGCGGAGGGGCGACGACGCGGCGGTAGATCGTCCATTCCCAGTTCTCGAGGGACGCCGTCTTTTCGTAATTCTCCTCGAAGAAAGTGTAAAAGCGTTTCAACTCGGGGTGCAGCGGATAGCCGAAGTGTCGGAAATCGTCAGGCCAGTTCCGCAGAGACGGGACGCGCCCGTTGTGAGAGGACGCGTCGAGGATCAGCGCGGGCGGGCGTGCCCTGAGTTCCTCGAGAAATTCGCGCACGACCGCCACATCGGTATAGCCGGGCGAGAGCAACGGGTAGACGTGGGTGTACTTTCCGGCTGGTTTTAGTTTTGTATAAACATAGATTTCCGGGGCCATTCCCCAAACGAGGAGGATATCGCCCGGTTGGGCGATGCTGCATAAACGCTCGGCCGCCTCCCGCTCCACCCTGCCGCGCATCGAGTAGAGGGGTCCGGCCAGTCTGTGGGGAGCCTTGACGAGGGTGACCAGCGCGAGCAGTCCCGCGAGGGACCAGACGAGCGTGCGAGTGCGGCCCGGGTTTCGCCCCCAGCCGATTTCCGCGCGTTCGATCAGGTACGCCGCCGAGAGCGCGCCAATCGGGAGCAGGGAGATGAAGTAGTGGGGGAAGCGCTGCCCGGAGAGCAGCACCATCATCGTCTCGAGGGGAAACGCGACCGCCAGCAGTCGTTCGCGGATTGTCCAGCGCTCCTCACGGTTTCTCAGCTTCGCGGCGAGCAGGATGCCCCACGCCAGCAGAGCGACGCCGTAGAGCGGAAGGAAGTCAAAGGCGGCACCGAAAGCGTCCAGCCGTTGCGCGGCCGTGTTGACGATCTTGTGTTGGAAATTGTAGCGGAACGTCTCGTCCCAGAAGGCAGCCAGCGCGTGATTCCAGCCGAGATAGGCGAGCAGGGGGACCCAAAGCAGCAGGAAACCGAGAAGCGCGCCTCCATACAGCCTGACCAAATCGGCGCGTCTTTTTTCGATCAGGATCTGCCAGGTGAGCACCGCCCCGAGGGCGATAGCGGTCGCAATCTCGTTCTGGCGCAGCGAAAAAAGCACCCCGGCGAGGAAACCCACGGCCACCGCAAGCAACCATCTGCGGCGTTCGGGGCGTTCGCCGGAAGCGGCGGCAAAGGAGAGCGCCGCACCCCACAGCAACCAGCGCGCGGGCAGGGCGAAGAGTTCGACGGAGTTTCCCGCCTGGAGAACCCCGGTGAAGGAGACGGCATATAGCGCGGTTGCGATCAACGCCGGGCGCAGGGCCGTCCAGCGCCTCAGCACCCACCAGGCAAGCGGCAGGGTTGAAAGCAGCGCGATCAGCGAGAGCCACCAGGCCCCCACGAGTTTCATGCGCGACAACTTGATGGCAACTGCATTGAGCAGGAACACCATCGGCGGTTTCTGGTCCCAGAAATCGACATAGGGCGCCCCGCCAGACGCAATCACCCAACCCCCGTAGGCGAAAACACCGCTGTCCCGGTGGTCAATGCCGCCGGTGACAGGCATCGGCCACTGGATGAACTGGAGCCAGGCGAGAAAGACCGCGAGGGCGATGAGGATGGCGGCGGTCCGCCAGGACTGGAGTTTCGTCGAAGAGTGAGGATTCACAGGCGCTCAAAGAAGCCAATAGTGTTTGCAACGCGGCAGAAAGTAAGGTCCCGGCGCGGGGATGTCAGGAGCTCGACGGAAGAAAACGAAAATCGCGGCGAGCCCGGTCAGTAGCTGGTGTCCTGCATCTTGACCTTGCCGCGAAAGACCCAGTAAATCCCGGCGGTGTAGCCGACGACGAGCGGAATGCCGATGACGGCGATGATCAGCATCACCATCAGGGTGCGGGGGCTCGAAGCGCCGTTGAACGCGGTCAGGCTGTACTCGGGATTCGGGCTGCTGTGGATCATCTCGGGGAACATGCCGATGCCGAAGAGCGCCATCAGCGCGGCGATCGCCGCGGCGGACGAGAGGAACGCGCGCAGCTCACGACCGCGGGAGACCTCGCGCGGGATGTTCGCGATGGCGAGCACACTGATCACCGGAGCGAAGAACAGCCAGCCGTTGTGGCGGTAGGGCCCCGCCATGTGGGGCACGTAGACGAGGGTGGCCATGGTGGTCAACACGTACATGATGAGGAAGAAAATGATCGTATTCTGGACCCAGGCGCGGATCCGGGTTTGCAGCTCGCCCTCGGTCTTCATCAACAGGAAGATGCTGCCGTGCATCATGAACAGCGAGACGGTTGTCACCCCGACGAGCAGCGCGTAGGGGTTCAACTGTTCGGCGAGAGAACCGCGGTATTCATAATTCGACCCCAGCGGGACTCCGCGGGCGATGTTGCCGAGGGCGATCCCGATCAACAGCGCGGCGATGACACTGCTGACGCTGAACGCCACATCCCAGAACTGCCGCCAGAAGGCAGACGCCTGCTTGCTGCGCACGTCGATCGAAACCGCGCGGAAAATCAGCATGAACAGCAGCAGGATGAAGGGGATGTAAAACCCGGAGAACGCGGTGGCGTAGACTTCCGGGAACGCCGCGAACAGCGCCCCTCCGCCGGTCACCAGCCAGACCTCGTTGCCGTCCCAGAAAGGCCCGATGGCGTTGAGCAGGATTCGGCGATGCTCATCTTTGTTCGTGAACAGGTGAAGCGCGCCGGTGCCGAGATCGAACCCGTCGAGGATCGCGTATCCCGTGAGCAGCACCCCAACGAGCAGGTACCAGACGATGTTGAGTGTCTCCGAACCGGTCATGCCCGGTGCCCCTCCGCGGTCTCGCCGGTCTCTTCCGGACCCTTGCGGATTTTATCGTCGAGCAGGTAGATGAAGAGCACGAAGAGGCCTAGGTAAATGATCGTAAACAGAATCAGGCTGGTCAGCACCTGGCCCGCATCGACGGTTTTTGAGACGCCCTCGGCGGTTCTCATCAGGTTGTACACGAGCCACGGCTGGCGGCCGATCTCCGCACTCGCCCAGCCGAGCTGGTTGGCGATCTGAGGGAGCAGCACGCTGAAGACACAGATCCAGAGCAGCGTCCGGTCCTCGAACAGGACCCCCTTCCAGGCGAGATAGGCCCCTCCCACCGCGAGCACGATGAGCAGCATGCCGATCGCCACCATCCAGTGGTAGGTCTGGAAAACGAGATTGACCGGAGGGCGGTCCTTGGGGAGAAACGCCTGCAGGCCTGTCACCGGCGCTTTCGGGTCACCGTGGACAAGCCACGAGAGCATCCCGGGAATCTTGATGCCGATGACCCTTTCCCGGGACTCATCCACCCAGCCGACGATCGTCATCGGCGCCGGTCTGCCATCCTCGTACACACCCTCGAAGGCGGCGAGCTTGGCGGGCTGATAGCGCGCCACCACTTTCGCATTGCTGTCGCCGGTGACCAACTGCATCAGGCTCGCGACCACGGCAACGGCGAGCCCGATTTTGATCGAGGTGCGCGCGAACTGCTCGTGCCGCTTTTTCAGCAGGTAATAGGCGCCGACGGAGATGACGAAAAACGCCCCCGCCTGCCAAGCGCCCATGATCGTGTGGGAAAGCCGTTCGACCGAACTCGGATTGAACACCATCGCCCAGAAGTCGGTGATCTCGGCCCGCACACCGGTCGCCGTCTGCACCAGGTGGTAACCGGCGGGAGTCTGCATCCAGGAGTTGGCGACGATGATCCAGAGCGCGCTGAAGTGGGCGCCCAACGTCACCATGATCGTGCTGAAGAAATGCAGGCCGGGCTTCACCTTGTCCCAGCCGAAAAGCAGGATCGCGAGGAAACCGGATTCGAGGAAGAAGGCAAACACGCCCTCCGCCGCCAGCGCGCTTCCGAACACGTCGCCGACGAAACGGGAATAGCTCGCCCAGTTGGTGCCGAACTCGAACTCCATGACGATCCCGGTGGCGACCCCGATGGCGAAGATCAAGCCGAAAATCCGGGCCCAGAATTTTGTCATCTCGAGGAACACAGGATTTCGCGTGCGCATCCATGCGGCTTCCATGATGACGAGCGCCACACCCAAGCCGATGCTGAGCGGAGGATAAATGTAGTGGAACGCAATGGTGAGGCCGAATTGAATCCTGGAGAGCAGCACGACATCCATGGAGGAAGCATCCCTTTGCTGAACCCTGACTGCCTGACCGGGACGACCGCAATGACCGCGGCTGTCGAAATCGTGCCACAAAGGTACAATGCGGGAGGCAGTTGGACCTACCTAACTCCGGAGACAGGGGGCCTGCGGAAGGGATTAGTGATGAAACAGGATTGACAGGATTTACAGGATGATTTTCTAGAGGGGGGCCGGGTTCGGGGACCCCGGCCTACA
>CAZIDZ010000047.1:0-16961 GCA_964538455.1 uncultured bacterium | reverse complement strand
CCAGCGTCATCCGTTCGGCGCGTGGCAATCTCCGATTTCCGAGATCCCAGACAGTTTAACTGAAAAAGACTCCTAAACTGTCTGGAGTGGATTGCCCGGTCAAGCCGGGCAATGACAAACTGGGATGCGATGATCGCGGGCCACATGGACTGATTCAGTCTTGTCCTGGAATTAAGATTCCGGGCTACACGCTGGCCGCAAAGAGTTTTACCCGTATCTTCTGTTTCCTTCGCAGCAGCCTGGCAGACGAACGGAGCGAGCATGGCAGCGGCACGGATCGGTGTGCTCTTCGATTTTGACGGAACGCTGGCGCCGGACAGCACGACGGGTTTCCTGGCGTCGCTGGGTGTGGATACTGCCACGTTCTGGGAGCAGTGCGACCGTCTGATCGCCGAGAGTGGATTCGATCCAATCCCGGTATACCTGCAGAAGATGATCGAGCTGGCGCGCGACGGGATTCCGATCACCCGCGAGCGACTCAAAGCGTACGGCGAGAGCATCGAGGTGTTCGACGGCGTGGAAACCCTTTTCGACCGGGTGACCGCCCACGCCCGTGAACTCTCCCCCACCAGCTCAGTCGAATTCTACATGCTCAGCAGCGGGATCGAAACGGTGCTGCGATCATCCCCGATCGCGGGCCGCTTTCACGGCATCTGGGGCAGCGAGTTCACGTACGATGACAACGGGTATGCGGCGGGGATCAAGAACGTTGTCAGCTTCACCGAGAAGACGCGCTACCTTTACCAGATCTCAAAAGGGATCGTGGGCGGCGACGCGCGCCAACAGCCGTTTCGTGTCAACGAGCGGATGGGCGAGCAGGAGGCGTTCTACATCCCCTTCGAGCGGATGGTCTACATCGGTGACGGGCTGACGGACATCCCCTGTTTCACGCTAGTGCGGCGCTACGGAGGGGTGGCGATCGGGGTGTACGATGAGCGGCGGCCGAAGAAATGGACGCAGGCGTGGCGTCTCGTCGACGACCGGCGAGTTTCAACGCTCGTGTCGGCGGTGTTCGGTGAGAACAGCGAAATCGAACGGCACCTGAAAATGGCGTTGCACCGTTTTCTCGGTTGAAGGAGCGGACAAACGGCTCGCGCCGGAGGGCACGGGTGCGGCGCCGGAAGGCGGTCTCCCGTTCGCAGATTCCGCTTCTCGTCACGTCCTCTTCTTTTATATTATGCTGTTCGTGCTGTTTGCGGACAGTTACCGGCCTGCATTCCGCCGGTCCGCGTCAAGACGAAACCCGGCTGACGGGGCAGCCGGGCGACACAACGAGCATTGCCGGGCAAAGCGGAAACCCGGTTGACAGATAGCCTCGCGAGAGCGAGTTCCCGCCGGTGCGAGGAAGAGATCCTCTCCCCCACACACCCTTTCCCGGAATCCGGCCAGCAGGAAAGCAGGCATGAGACGAAATATCTGGATAGCAGCAGCGGTGCTTGTCGGAGTGGTGCTGATCTGGCGGATCTACGAGCTGATCGCGGGAGCGGGCTCGACCTCACGCGGCGGCTATGAACGGGCACCGGTTGCGGTAGAGGCGGACTCGGTTCGTTTCGGGCCGATCGAGGATGTACGACTGTTCACCGGCACAGTGCAGCCGCTGTACCGGTACACGGTTGCGCCGAAGGTCTCCGGGCGGCTGCTCGAACTGAACGTTCGGATCGGCGACTACGTCAAGCGCAACGAGGTGGTCGGACGTCTCGACGACGCGGAGTACCAGCAGGCTGTTCTGGAGGGCGAGGCCAACCTGAAGATCGCGCAGGCGAGCCTGGTGGAGACACGGAGCCAGTATTCTCTGGCGGACCAGGAGCTGCAGCGCGCCAAATCGCTCGCCGCCCAGAACCTCTCCTCGACGGCGGAACTTGAGACGGCTCAGAGCAAGTACGACGCGAGCAAGGCCCGGCTCTCGGTGGCGCAGGCGCAGGTGCAGCAGCGCCAGGCGGCGCTGGAATCGGCCAAGATCCGTCTCAGTTACACCCTGCTGCGCGCGTCGGAGCCGGGGTACATCGGCGAGCGCTACGTGGATGAGGGGGTGCTGCTTCCGGTGAACGGCGCGGTGGTTTCGGTGATCGGGATCGACACGGTGTACGTGCGCACGACGGTGATCGAGCGCGATTACGGGCGGATGGACATCGGGCAATCGGCGCAGGTGAGCGTCGACGCGTTCCCGGACCAGCACTTTGTGGGGTACGTTTCGAGGATCGCGCCGATGCTTCGCGAGGCGAGCCGTGTCGCCGAGATGGAAGTGATCGTTCCGAACGATTCATTGAAGCTGAAGCCGGGGATGTTCGCGCGGGTGCATGTGGTGCTCGCTTCGAAAGCGAAGACACGGTTGATTCCCGCGCGCGCGCTGGTCAACCGGGACGGCCAAATCGGCGTTTTCAAAGTAGCGAACGGCGGCAGCACGGCGGACTGGACTCCGGTTTCCACCGGCATCATCACCCCGGTGGACGTGGAAATTCTCTGGCCGGACCTTCGCGGGCAGGTGGTGACGCTCGGGCAGCACCTGCTCCAGGACGGCGGCGCGATCCTGCTGCCCGGCAACCATTCATCCGATCCTGACAGCAGCGAGGGGGGCGCGGGAGGAGCCGCCCGATGAACCTCGCCCGGGGTCCTGTCCATCGCCCGATCCTGACGATGATGATCACGCTGATCGTGATCACGCTCGGGATCGTCAGTTTTTTCCGCCTCTCGATCGACCTGATGCCGGATATCACGTGGCCGACAATTTCCGTCTCCGCGGACTACGGGAACGTGGGTCCGGAGGAGATGGAGTTCCTGGTGACACGTCCGCTGGAGGAGGCGCTGGCGGCGGTTCAGGGGGTCGAAGAGATCACCTCGACCTCCACCGAGGGGTCGAGCAGCATCCGGGTCGCCTTCGCGTGGGGCCAGAACCTGGACGAAGCGGCCAACGACATCCGCGAGCGGATCGACCGGACGATGGGCAAGCTTCCCGAGGACATCGACCGCCCGCGGATCCGGAAGTTCGATCTCTCGGCGTTTCCGGTGCTGATTCTCGGAGTCTCCAGCGATCTCAACCCGCTCGACCTGCGGCAGATCGTCGAGGACCAGGTGAAGTACCGTCTCGAGCGGGTGAACGGCGTCGCGGCAGTGGACATCATGGGCGGGTTGAACCGGGAGATCCATGTCCGTCTCAACGCGGCGCAGGTGAAGGCGCTGGGGCTTTCCACCGACCAGATTCTGAGCGCGCTTCGCAACGAGAACCGGAACATACCGGCGGGCACGTACAAGACGGGCAATTTCGAGATCCTGATCCGCACGCAGGGGCTATACAAATCGCTCGACGAGATCGGGGAGACGGTGGTGGCGGTGCGCGGCGGCGCGCCGATCCGTGTGAAGGATTTCGCCACGGTGGTCGACTCCTGGGAGGAGGTGACTCGGGAAGTCCGTGTGAACGGGAGACCGAGCCTGCGTCTCTCGATCAACAAACAGTCGGGCGCGAACACAGTGGAAGTGGCGGACGCTGTGAAGCGGGAGATGGCGCAGATCAACGCGGACATTCCCCAGATCCAGCTGCTTTCGTTGATCGACACCTCCAGCTACATCAAGAACTCGATCCGGAACGTCGGCAACAGCACGCTGATCGGCGGGTTCCTGGCGATCCTGATCCTGTTCCTGTTCCTGCGCAACGTCAGCAGCACGGCGATCATCGCGACGGCGATCCCGATCTCGATCGTAGCGACATTTGCGCTGATGTACTTCGGCGGGCTGACGCTGAACCTGATGACTTTCGGCGGCTTGGCGCTGGGGATCGGGATGCTGGTGGACAGCTCCATCGTGGTGCTGGAGAACATCTACCGTCACCGCGAGGCCGGACTCGGGAGGATCGAGGCGGCGCTTAAAGGGCCGGAGGAAGTGACCGCTGCGATCGTCGCCTCGACGCTGACCACGCTGGTCGTGTTCATCCCGGTGGTGTTCATGAAGGGGATCAGCGGGATCTACTTCCAGCAACTCGCCTACGTGGTCGCGTTCAGCCTGCTCTGTTCGCTGGTGGTGGCGCTGACGGTGGTGCCGATGCTCTCTGGCCGGTTTCTCCGGTACCGCACCGCGGAGACGGAAAAGGCGGTAGGTGTGCTGGGGCGGATCTACGCGACGAGCGAGCAGACCTTCCGCCACGTCGAGGAGCAGTACGCGCGCCTGCTGCGCTGGGCGTTGAAGCACCGTCGGCTGGTGCTGTTGAGCGCGCTGGTGCTGTTCATCATGTCCGTGCTGCTGCTGCGGTTCATCGGTTCGGAGCTGATGCCCGCGACCGATGAGGGCGAGGTCCGCGTGGACATGGAGATGGCGGTGGGCACGCGTCTCGAGGTGATGGACGAGATGACGCGCGAGGTGGAGCGGATCGTGCGCGAGCAGGTGCCGGAGGCGAAGTCGGTGCTGACGCGCGTGGGCGGCGGCGGCTGGAGCAGTTCGGGCGGCCACACGGCGCAGATCCGAATTACGCTGGTGAAGCAATCGCAGCGTCAACGCTCGAGCGAACAGATCGCCAACGACCTTCGCCGATCGTTGAGCGGTCTCGCCGGGGCGACGATACGGACGCGGGCAGGACAGGGCCTGTGGATTTTGCGCATGGGACAGAGCTCCACGGACAATCTCTCGCTCGAGGTGCGGGGCTACGACCTGGACGTGGCGCGGCAACTGGCGCAGCGCGTAGAAGAAGCGCTGAAACGTGTTCCGGGGATCACGGACACCCGGATTTCCCGCGAGGAGGGCCGCCCGGAGGAGGTGATCCGGATCGACCGGCAGAAAGCCGCGGACCTCGGGCTCAGCGTGACAACCATCGGCGAGGCGTTGCAGACCGCGGTCGGCGGGACCTACGCCACGAACTATCAGGAAGGCGGCAAGGAGTACCGCGTACTCGTCCGTCTCTCCGAAGAGGACCGGAAGAACCTGCGCGATCTGCTGGACCTGACGGTGACCAATGCCCGCGGCGAACCGGTGGTGCTGCGCAACGTGGTAACCTCGACTCCGGCGCAAGGGCCGGTGCGAATCGAGCGGAAGGACCAGGAGCGGACGGTTTTTGTCACGGCCAACTTCACCGGGCGCGACCTCGGCTCGGTGATCGCCGACACGCGCAAGGAGCTGCGAAAGATTCCCGTACCCAAGGATTTCTCGATTTTATTCGGCGGTGACTGGGAGGAGCAGCAGAAGGCAACGCGGGAGCTGATGCTCGGGCTGTTCCTCGCGATCGTACTCGTGTACATGGTGATGGCCGGGCAGTTCGAGAGCCTGCGCCATCCGTTCGTCGTGCTGTTCAGCGTTCCGATGGCGTTGATCGGCGTCGTGCTGACGATGATCCTCTCGCGCACCTCGTTCAGCATCAACGCCTACATCGGACTGATCATGCTCGGCGGGATCATCGTCAACAACGCCATCCTGCTGGTCGACTACACCAACCTGCTGCGCCGCCGGGACAAGATGGAACTGATGCAGGCGATCACGCTGTCCGGCTCGAGGCGGCTGCGGCCGATCCTGATGACCACGCTGACCACGGTGCTCGGCCTGCTTCCGCTTTCGTTCGGCCTCGGGGAAGGCGGCGAAGCGCAGGCCCCGCTCGCACGGGTCGTGATCGGCGGACTGACCAGTTCAACGCTGATTACGCTCGTGCTGGTTCCCGTCGTCTACTCCATCGTCGAGGGGAGACTGCTGAAGAAGCGGGCGTAGCGGAAACGCCTTCAGCGGCGGCTCGAGACGAAACAAATCATGTGATTTTTAGGACAAGAGCGAGGGGGCGCCGTTGCAGGCGCCCGTGGCAGCGTCAATTCGGAATCGCCGGCTCTCCCATCCCACCCGGCAAAAACCTCTAAATACTGATAAATAATATCACTATTCCTGTGTTTGCCCGCCGCGAAAACCGTTCATTTTAGCTGAATAGTCCGGTTTGCCGGGCTCTTTTTGCTCCCCAATTCACATGAATAAGTCTTTTATAATCATATTGTAAAGCATGTCAAAAGGGAACTTGGAGCCCACGGAGAATCTGCACTATTCCGTGTAAGCCAATTATACAACGGAGTTACGCCATTTTTTTCGTCGAAATTGTCTCGACGGCGGGGTGTTAGGTTTTCCTAAATAATTGACAACCATGACATTTACGTGACATTTTGTGCCGTCTATCACAGGGTCTTCCCTGATTCCAAACGTTCGCGACATAACATCAGGGTTAACGAGAGGTGTTCTATGCATCGAAAGACGTGGTTAGTTCTGCTGATGGCATCGGCGTTTGCGATCGGCATGATCGGCTGTGCGGGTGAAGACGGCGCTCCCGGCCCCCAAGGTCCTGAAGGTCCAGCAGGGCACGACGGCGAGAACCTGAAGGGAGTGACGTACATCGGCGGCCAGGGGGAACCGTGCGGCCACTGTCACGGCGCGGCGCTTGTGGCCTCGTACCAGGGCACGCATCACGCGGGGGCCTACGAGGATTTGAACGAGGAGTCCGGTGACGAGCGTGACAACCCCTACTGCCTCCAGTGCCACACGGTCGGTTGGGATGCAACGGTCAACTACGGCGACTCGACGATTGCCGACAACGACGGTCCTGACCTTTTCGGGTACGACAACTACTTCCAGGTTGAGGGAGACGAAGCGGCATCACGGCGCGACGCTCTGGAGAACGTGCAGTGCGAATCCTGCCACGGACCGGCGGGCAGCGAGTACGGCGGCCAGGTTGCGATGACCGTGAATTTCGTGACGGTAGATTCCGCGGGCACGGGCGAGGGCACAATGTGCTATCCGTGCCACGAGGGAAGCCAGCTGAGTGAGCTTGGCATGGCCGGTCACATCACGAACGCCGTTCTCGAGGAGCGCGCATCCTGCGAGCCCTGCCACACATCGGAAGGCTTTGTCCAGGCGAACGATCCCGACTACGGGATTGCTCTGGACAACATGGCGATCCAGAACATCGACGCGTTCGCGGGAGCGCAGGGCGTCACAGAATACCACGCGTTCGGCTGCCAGACGTGCCACGATCCGCACTCGAACGCGGGCGACAACCATCAGCTGCGGACGACCCAGGCGGTGCCGGTTTCCTACGATCCATCGGTTCCTGACGACACGACGACAGGGCTTCCGTCCGGTCCGCACAAGGTTGTCGACGGCTACGGAACAGGCCAGCTCTGCATGCAGTGCCACCACGACCGCCGCAGCAATACAGACATCGAAGAACAGATCGCCAGCGGCGGGAGCCACTGGGGCCCGCATCACAGCCCGCAGATGGACATGTTCGCGGGCGTCGGCTGCTACCAGTTCGCCGATGCGACCTACGACACGGCGCACGCACACCAGGGCATCGATGAAGCCTGTGTCACGTGCCACATGATTCGCACTGCTCTGGTCCACGGCACTGTTCAGGAGCACAGCTTCCACACGTTCGAACCGGAAGCCTCGCGTGACGACGGCGGCACGGGAAGCTGCTACCCCTGCCACCAGGGGATTACGTCGTTCGAAGACGTCGACATGGGCAGCGGTCACACCATTGATGACATCGATGCGAAGATGGACGCCTTGGCCGTGAAGCTTGGCTTCACGGACGCTGCGGACTTCTCTGATAATTATGATGCCGGCGCCACCGACCAGACGGATGTTACACGCGGCGCGGCCTATGCGCTGAAGTTCGTACAGAACGACGGCAGCCACGGCGTACACAACCCGGATTACGCGTACGATCTGCTGCAGAATGCGATCGATGAGCTGCCGTAACTAGACAGCTTTACGGGTGTCAGCCGGAATTCTCGGGGGGAGAATCGCCTGGGAATTCCGGCTTTCTCATTGGGAGGCCGGGGCAGGCAACGGAGGCGTTGCCACCTCGCCGGCGATTTCGAAAAAGGTTTTGTTGCGCACGCGGGGCGGGCGTGTGAGATGAGGGTTTCGAGATGCTAAGGCTGCTGCGTGATTTTGGACAGGCCCTGTGGGAAGTATTCAAGCTCCCCTTCTTCCTTGTCACGGAGGGGTTCAGGCGCCTGTTCGCGATCGGCTGGCGCAAACTGCTGATGCTTTCTGTCGCGGCGGTGATCCTGACGTTCATCGCCCTGACGGCATTCTTTGAGACGACGAGCCAGCCGGGGTTCTGCGGCTCCTGCCACCTGATGCGGCCGTACATCGCGGCGTGGAAGACCTCTTCGCACGCCGATGTGCCGTGCATGAAGTGCCACGCGCGGGAAGGCCTAACCGGCTACCTGGAGACCAAATTCACCGCTCTTTCGATGCTTGTGAATTATGCCACAGGGCTGTACAAGCGCTCGAAGCCCTGGGCGGAGATTGAAGATTCGGCCTGCCTTCAGTGCCACAAGACCCGGCTGCTGGAGGGCAGGATCGAGACGAAGATGGGGGTGCATTTCGACCACACTCCGCACCTGACGGAGGTTCGCCGGGGCCGCCGTCTTCGCTGCACCAGCTGCCACAGCCAGATCGTGCAGGGCGAACACATTTCGATTACGCCGACGACATGTTTCCTCTGCCACTTCAAGAACCTCAACGAAGCGGACCGTGCGCGGCTGGCGAAGTGCACGCTTTGCCACGACGCGCCGACGGGCGACAAGGCCAAAGAGCTGAAGGTGTTCGACCACAAAGAGGTGGTGCGAGGCGACGTGGCTTGCGTTTCCTGCCACCAGCCGATGTGGCAGGGTCAGGGGATGGTGCGCAAAGAGCGTTGCGGCGCCTGCCACAGCGAGATCAACCACATCGAGCGCTTCAACGACATCGAGTTCATCCACGAGTGGCACATCGAGAAGCGGAAAGTGGACTGCCTCCGCTGCCATGACCCGATCGAGCACAAGCAGCCTCCTTTGGAGGAGGTTGTTTCCGGAGACTGCAACACGTGCCACAGCGATCCGCACGCGCCGATGCTGGCGGTGTACAAAGGGGAGGGTTCGCGACTGCTTCCCGGGAAGCAGCCGGCGACGATGTACAAGAGCGGCGTCGCCTGCTTCTCGTGCCACAAGAACCCGCTCACGGGAATGGGTGAAGCGCGGATCGGCAAGAACGCCTGCACGCCGTGCCACAAGGCGAACTACCTGAACCTGGCCGAATCGTGGAGGAAGGCGTACGATACGCGGATCGCGAAGCTTGAGCCAGCGCTGCGGAAGGCGAGCGGCAACCCGCAGCTCGAGGACGCACGACATGACGTGGCGCTGATCCGCCGCGGAGGATCGTGGCACAACCCGCTGTGGGCGAGCAAAGTGCTCGACGCTGTGGAAGGGGTGCTGAAGAAATCCGGCGAGGGAGGCGAGACAGTGACGCTGCCGGCGGCGAGCCAGGGATGCCTCGCCTGCCACAGCGGGATTGAGACAGTGGATGTGAAGCGGCCGTTCAGCCCCTTCAACCACTCGAAACACCTGGCGCAGCGGGGTCTCGCCTGCACCCAGTGCCACGTCAAGACGCAACCGGAGGATCCCTCTCACGGGCAGCTGATCCCGGTGGGCAAGAATTGCGCCACGTGCCACCACGGCAAGCCGTACGCGAACGGCGACAACAACTGCGCACCCTGCCACGAGCCCTCGAGGCGGCTGTACACCGGGAACGTCCCAGGGATGAAAACCGAAGCCTCGCCGATGGCTGACAACGGGATGGCGTGCATCGACTGCCACGATGCGGGAACCGGCTACGAACCCCCGAAGAGCGAGTTCTGCCTGAACTGCCATGAACAGGACGTGGTGGAGCGGATGGACTTCAACCGCGGCAAACTGCGCGCGGACGTGCAGAAACTGAAAGGCAAACTCAACGACAGCGAGATCATAGTGCGCGACGATCCGGGCCGCGCGGTGCACAACCCAGACCTTGCGGAGAAAATTCTGGGGCAGGCGCGATGACTTTAGGGACGCCTAACTTTAGATTAACCCGAGACTTATATTGCCAGCCGTCGCCTCGCGAGCGTACTTTTGCAGCCTAACAGGTGAGGCGAAAGGAGGGCGCCGGGGCAGGTCTTCAGCCGCGGAGAAATAGACTGCGGAGACGCCGGCCGGCGAGATTACACAGCACGGAAACGGGTACGATGGAGGTCTTATGAAGCACCGGAGCACAGGGCTCCCGACGGCTCTGGCGGCCGCGCTACTGACCGTTGCACTGGCGCTCCCGGTAGCAGGAGACGCGGGGGTGCGGGTGCTGGGATCGGCAGGCGTGCAGTCGTACGGCTACCAGGACGCGGCGAACGTGGATCACCTGTGGTTGATCCCCTCCCTATCACTCTCGGCCGTCCAGGCGGGAGGCCCCTGGTCCTTTCACACCAGCGCCAACTATCTCGGCGACAACTCGGACGATTTCTCCACTTCCGGGCAGATGCGCCTGCTGAAGGGGTACGTCGAGTACGGCCGCCTCGGGCAGCCGTTGCAGGTGAAGGCGGGTCGGTTTTTCCTGGCGCGCGGCGTGGCGCTCGGCGTCTTCGACGGCGCGGATGTGAGCTACGCGGCGGCACCGCGGGTCCGGGTGAGCGGATTCGCGGGGATGATCGGGCCGCTTAACCGCCAGTTCGAAATTGAAGCTCCCTCCGAGGCGCTGAGTTTCGGAGGCGAAGTCCGGATCAATCCAAAGAAATGCCTGCTCCCCGCACGGGGAACGGTGGCGCTCTCGTTCGTGCGCACACATCGCGCCGAGGGCGTTATCCGGGACCTGATCGGGCTTCAGACCTACCACCGCTTCAACACGCGTCCGATCAGCTGGATGAACACGTTCCAATTCCGTCCGACCGCCAGCCCATTCCGCAAATGGATCAGCCGTGCACGCTACGGGACGGAGTCGGTGAACGCGATGGCGGAGCTTGGTGTGATCGGCTTCGATGCGGCGGGGTATTCCTGGTTCAGCGATTTCGAGACGCCGATCCGGATCCGCACTCGTTTCGCCGCCGACTACTATTTCGTTCCCGAGGCCTGGGCGGGCGGATTTGAGGCGCAGGTGCTTCTCTCTGGCGGGAAGAACGGCTTTCGCGGCGGCCCGGTGATCTCCAGCCCCTGGGGTCAAGTGGGCTACCGTCTCAGCGGCGGCGATCTCGGCACCTCGAGCGGGCCGTGGGCGAGCGTGCGCTACGCGCCGACGAACGGATTCGAACTCTATGCCTACGCCGCCCAGGTAAGCTACGCGTGGGACGCGTTCGACATCGAATCGGACGACCTGACGAGCCTGCTCTACGGCGGCCGCTGGACGCCGGGTTTTGCGCCGTCGCTGACGGCGAGCGTGCAGGTGCAGGTGTACACGTCGCCGGAGCTCAGCTACGACCAGCGTGTGCTCGGCGGCCTGAGCTGGCGTTTTGACACGGGGAGGGCCGTCCGATGACTCGGATCACAAAACGCACAGCCGCCGGGATTGTCGTGCTGCTGCTGGCCGTGGCGATGGTCACGACCGGCGCCAAAACGCGTACCCAGACAATCCGTTTCAACCATCCGCTGCACGTGGAAGAGAACGGACTGAGCTGCGACGAGTGCCACGTGAACGTGATGCAGCTCGCGAGCGGCCAGATGGCGATACCAAACCATGACGTGTGCAGCGCCTGCCACGACACGGACAACGACTGCGGCACATGCCACGTCAACCCCGACGATCCGGAGGCCTTCGTTCCAGTGCAGGGGCGGTACCAGGGATTCGCGCACAAGGTTCACGGAGACGTCACCTGCGAGCAGTGCCACGGGAATCCCGCGAAGGCGGAGCCTGTGATCCCGGAGATGGCGCAGTGCCAGTCCTGCCACCTCGACCGGAGCGGCCCGCTGGAATGCACTACGTGCCACCTGGGGGAGAAACCGAAACCGGTCGATCACAAGCTCGCGACGTGGGACCAGGATCACGGGATTGAAGCTTCGTTCCGCGGCGATGAGTGCGCGAAGTGCCACACTCAGGAGACCTGCGACGAGTGCCACCAGGGCGAGAACCTGACCGGCACCCCCCACCCGCCGACGTGGATCTTCAACCACGGGATCGAGGCGGACTGGTCGGGAGAGTGCCTGTCGTGCCATGAGACTCGTTCGGAGTGCACAAGCTGCCACCGTCAGCGGATACCGGTCCCCCATCCCTTCGGGCCGGCGTTTGCGAACACGGCGGACGGCGGCGCACACGTGGACGAGGCGCGAGCGTTCATCGAGAGCTGCCTGGCCTGCCACGACGCAGGTGAGGGCGATCCCACCTGCGCACGGTGCCACCAGTGAGGAGAGGAACCATGAAACGCAACGACGTACAACGAATGCTCCTCGCGGGCGCCGCAACGCTGCTGCTGATCGCGGCGGGCTGCTACAGCAACGTGGACCCGAACTACGTGGAGTCGAAAGGGGGCGTCCACCCCTTCGACGATCCCGCTGTCGTCGGCCACCAGGAGTATTTCGCCGACAACGGGTACGATTTCACGCAGTGCACGGCGTGCCACGGCGCGGACCTGGCGGGTGAGGCGAGCGGCGCGGGAGAAACGAAGGTGCGATCGTGCTACAAGTGCCACTCCCCGTCAGAGCACCCCGGCAGCCTCGACAACGCGGACAACCACGTGAGCTACCTTCGCTCGGTCAAGTGGGACAACAGCGAATGCCTGGACTGCCACGCGAAGACGACAGAAGCACTGTTCGGCGGTTCGTGCAGCAGCGCGACCTGCCACAACGCCTCGGCGGGAGGTCCCGACGCGTGCAACGTGTGCCACGGGGATTTCTCCGGCGACCCGACGGATCCTGCGAATTGGGCACCGCCGGAAGGACTCGAGGGCGCACTCAGCCTGAGCGATCCGGGCGTTGGCGCGCACCAGGCCCACATGCAGGTGGACACGACGAAGTACGCACAACTGGCGTGCAACTCATGCCACATCGTGCCGTCGAGCGTCGCGGACGAGGGACATATCGACACAACAACTCCCGGCGTCGCCGAAGTACATTTCTCTGGCCTGGCAACCACGGGCGGCTACCAACCGGTGTTCAGCGCCGCGGACACGAGCTGCAGCTCGACATACTGCCACGGCGATGCGACCCCGGTGTGGACGGAGCTGGACGGGACATGGAACGCCTGCGGCACCTGCCACGGGGATCCGTCAACGGGGAACCCGAGCCCGCACGCGCATGCAGACTACGAGATCACGGACTGCGTGACGTGCCACAGCGCGGTGGTCGATTCGAGCGGCGCGATCATCGACGCCAGCAAACACGTAAACGGATCAGTCGATTATACTTTGTGATGATGTTTTCATAGCAAACACAACGTCAGGGAGGGGCAGAACAATGCGTCGCATACTTTTAATCCTGCTGGCGGTGCTGCTTGTCGCCTCGATCGCCGCGCTTGCCGGCGACCACGCCTACGTGGGCGTGAACAGGTGCAAGATGTGCCACCACGGAGAGACGAAGGGGATGATCTTCGAGAAGTGGAGTGAGACGTCCCACGCCCAGGCCTTCGCGGTGCTCGCCAGCGACTCCGCCAAGGCCGTCTATGCAAAGCTCGGCAAGACGGGCGACCCGCAGGCGGACGCCGAGTGCCTCGCCTGCCACACGGTGGGTGATACCGCTTTTTACGCCGACGGCGTCAACTGCGAAGCCTGCCACGGTGCGGGCGGCGATTACTGGAAGATGAGCGTGATGAAGGACAAGGATGCGGCGGTGGCGGCGGGCCTGATCCTCGACCCGAGCTCCGGCTGCGTCCGTTGCCACAACGAGAAGAGCCCGACGTTCAAGGGCTTCAACTTCGACGAGATGTACCCGAAGATCGAGCACCACCTTCCGGCTCCGGCAGGTGAGTAGAGCGGGATAAATGCTACTGTTGCGGGCGGAGGGGCTATCCCCTCCGCCCTTTTTTTCCGGCATTTTCCCGGCAATTCCCGCATAGCCGCACAGATTAGCCTCCCCAAACTACTTGCACCATTTCGAACAAACCTGTATCGTTTCGCTCGAAGCGCACCGGCACGTGACGTTTCTTTGAAGAATCGTTGTTCTCACTGCGAAGTCTGAGAACCCGGAGGGAGTCGCGCGCCGGCAGGAATGCCCCGCCGACTTTGTGAAGTAATTAGCAAGCCACCACTTCATCCCATCCGGTTCATTTCACGCATCGAGAACGTCTGCTGTCATCACACAAGGAGTGAATCCGTGAAGCGTACGCATCACTGGATAACCCTGCCGTACGTGCTGTTGAGCGTACTGCTCGCGGGCTGGACCGGTTGCGGGGAGCATGGCATCCTCAAGGAGGCTCCCGGCACGAACGGCACGCTGGCGACGGAATCGAGCTGCGTCACCTGCCACACCAGCGAGCAGAGCATCGAAGCGACGACGGACTACGTGCCCCCGGCCGAGGGTTCGTCGGGCGAGGGTTGAGGGGGAGCGACACCCGTGCTGTCAGCATGGGACAAGTTCGGCGTCGTAGCGGGTGAGTACTCGGACGATCCGCACAGCGAGATCAACTGCACGGTTTGTCACGGCGGCGACGCGACCGCGACGGACAAGGACGCGGCGCACGCGAACACGCGGACCGACGAACCGGGAGACTCGGTGATCGCTGACCCCTCGGCGGGGATGGAGACCTGCGGGCGCTGCCACGCGCAGATCGCGTCGACCGGCGAGACGAGCGTTCACTCGACGTTCCACGGGTACCGGTCGCTGTTCGAGAGACGAGCAGGTTTCTCGTTCGCGAGCCACCCGGGGATCGAGGAGGAATTCAGCAGCGAGTGCGGCAGCTGCCACACGACGTGCGGGCAGTGCCACGTGAGCCTGCCGAACACGGTGCAGGGCGGATTGATGGAAGGGCATGTGTTCAAGGCGAATCCGAACACGATGAGCAAGACGTCATTCAAGCAGGTTTGCACGGCGTGCCACTCCTCCCGCATCGAGGAGGAGTTCTACAAGCTCGGCTCGCTGGAATCGGTAACGGGCTACCGTCTGGACACCCACTACTACAAAGGCTACAAGTGCACGAGCTGCCACACGGCGAGCGACATGCACGGCGACGGCATGCTTTACGGCACGCGGTACGCCTCGCACGAGATCAGCCGTTGCGAAGACTGCCACAGCACGGTGAGCTACAACGACGCGAGCGTGACGTTCGGCTCCTCCGGGGACAACCTGTTCCACCGTCAGCACGGGGTGGCGAGCGGGGCGAGCGATCCTGTTTTCCAATGCCAGGTGTGTCACAGCCAGCAGTACAAGAACTGCAACTCCTGCCATGTCAGCGGCGGGGGGATCACCGGCAGCTCCTACCTCACGTTCAAGATCGGACTCAACCCGATCAAGGATGTGCGCCCCGAGTACGACTACGTGGTGCTGCGGCACATTCCGATCGCGCCAGACACCTACGAACCGTGGGGGATCAGCGAGCTGGCGAACTACTCGGCGCTGCCGAGCTGGAAATACGCCAGTCCGCACAACATTCTCAGGTTTACCGCGCGGACGGACACGACGGGCGGGCTGAACGACGGGTACGACGGCTGCCGCGCCTGCCATAACGCAGTGGAGAGCGGCAACGACTGGTTCCTGCGCGCCAGCGAGCTCGACTCGATGGCTACGCTGCTGGGCTACCCGGAGGAAGTGGACGCAAACCAGAATTACGTGGTGGACGACGCAATTCCATCACAGATACCGTGAAAGCTGTGAAACTGTCGCGATAAAAGGGTGATTTCAACGGAAGGAGTTGCACCATGAAAGTGTTTCGCGTTTTGACCGCACTGTCTCTCGTTGTGCTGCTGGTCGGATTCACCAGTTGCTCGAGCGACGACAACGGCACGACACCAAAGAAAACGATGTTCGAACAGATCGCGGAGCGGGGAGAGGCTTACTTCGGAGCCGGCACGAAGAACATCACCGCTGCCACACTGTTCGACGAACTCGCCGACGAGAACCTTGTGATCATCGACTGGCGCTCGCAGACGCTGTACGACCAGGGACATATTCCCGGCGCCCGTTTCTGGTACTTCACGACGCCGGACGTGCTGACCGACAGCCTCGCGCAGTTCGACAAGGCGACGACCAAGATCGTCAACTACTGCTATTCAGGCCAGACGGCGTCGCAGGTGACCGCGGTGATGAACCTGATGGGCTACGACGCCTACAACCTGAAGTTCGGCGCGAGCGGCTGGAACTCGAGCGTTCCCTACGGCTGGCCGGTAATGACCCCCAACTCGGACCTGTTCGACATGCTCGCCAGTGGTGCGTCCCCGACGCTGACAGACCAGGGAGACTATCCTGAAATCGACCCGACCGCCACAGACGTGGATGGCGCGATCGCGGAGCTAGCAATGGCGTACTGGAACGGTGCAGGTGTCGGTTCCGTCAACGCGTCCAACTCCGACGTGATCATGGGAGAAGGCCGTTTCGCCGATCCGGACAGCGTGTTCATCATCAACTACTGGCCGGCAGCCACCTACGCACTGAAACACATCGACGGCGCGGTGAACTTCGACACCGGCGACGCCACGCTGAAATCGCTGGGGATGGACGCGCTCGCCATGATCCCGCCGAACAAGAAGATCGTGGTGTACTGCTATACCGGACAGACGTCAAGCCAGGTAGCGGCGTATCTGCGCGTGCTCGGATACGACGCCTACTCGATGTCCTACGGCATGAACGGGCTGACAGACGACCCGACGTACGGCGGCGGGATGTACGACGCCAGCCTGTTCAACTACGACTGGGAACAGTAGGCACCATTCTCGGGTTGTCGAGCGCGAACGCCGGGAGGATCAATTCCACCCGGCGTTTTTTGCCGAGGAAGGGGGGCAGCGACAATCCCGGAATCGAGATTCCGGGCTACGGGCTGGCGGGATTACCGGGACGCGGTGGTTCCGGGCTCCATGCCACTAAAGAATGGAATCGGCTCACATCGAGAGATCCTTCACTTCGTTCAGGGTGACTGATTTGCGGGAAACGTGCGCAATAAAAGAACAGAAACCCGGTCCCGAAGGGTCGGGAGCGGGCCACCCTTCCCAGATACCCGATCCTGAAGGATCGGGCCACACTGACGGGAGCGGGCCACACTGCCCAGATCGGTCTAGGCAATCAAGAGAGAATTAGAATGAACCC
>CAZIDZ010000046.1:0-18771 GCA_964538455.1 uncultured bacterium | reverse complement strand
CCACCAGTCCAGCGTATTGCCGGTTTTCGAGCAACCGGCGATGTCGATATCTCCGTCGCCATCGAGGTCGCCCGCCTGGATGTCGTAGATCCCGGAGATGGCGTTGTCTATGGTGTGCTTGGTGAAGCTCTTGACGTCGTAGGTGTCCTCGGTGGAGAAGGAATAGACCGCGCTGGTGACCGGCGAAAGCTTGCCGTCATCCGCGACGATCTTCCAGTAATAGGTCGTGTTCGCCGCGAGTACACCGGTGTTGTAGAGGCGTGCAGTCACCGTATCGATGGCGCCCGGCGAAGGCGAGGTGCCGAGATAGACGATAAAGCTGAGCGGATCGCCGTCCGCGTCGCCCGAAATCCACTCGAGATCCCGGGTGCGGGAAACACTCGTCTCGCCATTCCGAGGCGCTATGGCAAATGGGGCCGTGGGCGCGTTGTCCGTCTCGGTCTGGAAGGACCAGACGGGGCCGGTGGTGACACCGCCGTAACTGTCGGTTGCTATCACCTGCCAGTAATAAGTGCCGTTGTAGTCCAAACTCTGGACCAGGGATGTGTCGCTGGACCCCGTCAACACCACGGTAACCGGTGGGCTGAACGTATTGAGCTTGACCGTATAGGTTATCGGATCGTTGTCCGGATCTGTGGCCGACCAGGCGAGTGTGACGTTGGGATTCACTCCCGTTCCGCCGTTTGTCGGTTGGACAATGGATGGTGTGTCAGGGGGCGAATGGACGATGCCGTTCGCATCAGTTTTGATGAAATAGTATTGCTGGTTTGATACACTCCAATACCTGCCGGCGACAATGATCCCCCCGTCACTGGCAATGTCCACCGCACGGCCATTATCGTAATCGCTACTTCCAAAGGTCCTTGTCCAAAGGGTATCGCCTGCGGTGTCCGTTTTCACCAGCCAGGCATCGGTTGGACCGCCGCTGGTATGGGACATATCACCGGAGATGATATAACTGCCATCCAACATGATGGCGACGTCCGTGAAATTGTCATTCGAGTACGTTCCATAAGACTTGTTCCATTGGGCCACACCTGAAGAATTGTATTTCTGGATCTTTCCTCCGTTGCCCACCGCCAGATAACCGCCGTCCGGCGTTGCCACCACCCCGTTGAGCACGAAAGAGATACCTCCGGAACTCTTCCAGAGCGAATCCCCATCCGTACTCACCTTGATCAGCCCCGATGCAGTCGCGAGGATATAGCCTCCATCCGGAGCTTCGATCACATCGTTCGGGTATTCATCAACACCCGCCTGGCCCAGCCGGATTGCCCAGGTCTGGTTGCCGCCCGAATCCGTTTTGACGACATACGCGTCGTAATCGGTCGTGTTCACCCACGCGGCAAAGAGGAATCCTCCGTTCTCCGTCCTGATTACGTACGGATTTCCCAGGTTTGTGGATTGGCTGTAGGTTTTGGACCATACGGGATCGCCATTCTGATCCGCCTTGGCAAGCAAAACGTCCCAATCGGATCCACCATAATAGATTCCGGTTGTGACAAATCCTTTATCGCCCGTGGCAACGACTGAATAGCCGTAATTATTGCTGCCGTTATTGTATTTTGCAGTCCAGAGTGTATCCCCTTCATAGGAGAGTCTGACCAAGTCATGGGTACTTGAGCTGCCCGCAGCGATATAACCGCCTTCCGCGGCCCGGGCGACATCATATCCCTCCGACCCGGCCAAACCGATCACCAGAGAGTCCTCGAAGGATCTTGTGGGGAAGGATTCCGTTGTGAAGGAACCTTGCGAACTTGGTGAGGAGGTGGCGCCGTAGGGGTCGACAGCAACAACAGTCCAGTAGTAGGTCGTTCCGCCGACGAGCACGCCGGGGTAGTAGCTATTGCTGGTATTGCCGGTGCGCACGAGCGGCGGAGTGTCCGTCGTTCCGAACAGGATGTTGTAGGTCAGCGGGTCGCCGTTGGGATCGGACGCGGTCCAGGAAAACGTCGTGTCGACGGGGATTCCCGTGCCGCTCGCCGGGTAGACGAGAGAGGGCGTGTTGGGGGCCTGGTTGCTTATCGCCTCGTACCAGTCAATCTCGTTGTTGGTCTGGTACAGCAGGAATACGTCAAGGAGACCGTCCGCATCGACATCGCCGAAGGCGAGTTCGCCGGTGGACATGCCGCCCGAAGTGACCGACCGCTGGGTGAAATTCTGACTGCCGTCATTCTCGAACCAGGCAACCGGTGTGAATGTATCAAACGAGGCGACGATGTCCACGTCGCCGTCGCCGTCGAGGTCCGTGCCCTTGACGAATTGTGGGCCGCTCAGTGTGGAAATAACGTGGTTGGTAAACGTGGCAGAGCCCGTATTCTCGTACCAACCAGTAGTAGCGCCGTTTTGCACGACATAGAGGATATCAAGCAGGCCGTCGTTATCCACGTCGATTACTTGAACGTCGCGGACGCCGTCGAGGTTTGAATGGATGGAGTGTTTGGTATAGTTTTCGTTCCCCGTGTTTTCAAACCAAGCGAGTTCGTCGTTCCCGCCACCCGCATACCCGCCCGCGACGATGTCGATGTCGCCGTCGCCGTCCAGATCGCCGGAATCCACAGCCGGAGGACCCGCTATAGGAAGCTGCGCACTCGACCTGCTAAAGTTTTGTGATCCGTCGTTTTCGTAGATCTTGACCGAATCTTCACCATGTGAAGCAAAGGCGATGTCCAGATCTCCATCACCATCGAAATCCGCGACGCGGGCATCCTCAACATCGCTTATTGTATCTCCAGATATAACATGTCGCGTAAATGATTCTAATCCATTGTTTTCGAACCAATGAGCGGAATCGGTGGTCGTTTCCGTCGCGACAAAATCGAGATCGCCGTCTTTGTCCAGATCACAGACCTCAACAGAAGTCGCGGAGTAGCTGAGCGATATTTCATTTGCGGTGAATGTGCCGTTACCGTTGTTTTGATAGTAATAGAGGTAATTGCCCTGTGCGCCAACGATGAAGTCGACATAGCCGTCCTTGTTGAAATCCGCCGGCGAAAGCTCGTTAAGACTCGATATCCCCGTGTTGATCGTGTGCTTGGTGAAACTGTTGAGCACATGTGTGGACGCCGTGGAGAACGTGAAGGTGGCGCTGGTATCCGAAGCTATACCGTCGCTGGAAATCACATACCAGTAGTAGGTGGAATTCGCGTTCAGTGTTCCCGGATCATAGTAAGGCGTTGTAAGTGCGCTTTGGGCGAGGGAGGGCGGATTGGACGTACCAAGATAGACATCATAGGTCAAAGCGTCGCCGTTGGGATCGCCGCCCGTCCACTGCAACCACTCGTTCCTGGGAACTGACGTTGCGCTGTCAAGAGGGCAGAGAGCGACCGGTGTATAAGGAGGATCATTGGGGTTTGTTTCGAACCAGGCAAGTTCGCCGCCGGTGTAATCCGTGGCGACAATATCGAGGTCGCCATCCTGGTCAACGTCGGCGAATTTTACGTCTTCCGTCTGGCTGAACGTCGAATCCACCAGGTGAGAAGTAAATGATTCAGAGCCGTTGTTCTCCAGCCAGTCAATGGAATAGGTCGCTCCCTTGTAAGCGAGCACAATATCCATATCACCGTCGCAGTCGAAATCCGCAGCGTCAACGCCCTGCGGAAAATTCGCGGACGAGATGAGGTGACTGGTGAAACTCAACGACCCGTTGTTTTCCCACCACATCAGGTACGACGCCTGGTAGAATGTGGTCAACAGATCCATGTCCCCGTCATTATCGAGATCGACGATCATGATATCCTGGCAATCATAGTATCCGTTTGCCAGGGTATCGGGGGTGAACGTTGGCGTAGAAGTCCCATTACTCAGAAAGAGGCAGAGAGTCCCGGTGCTTTCGCCGTGCGCAACAACATCCATGTCGCCATCGAGATCGATGTCGCCCACATCCATCGCGCTCGGCGAGTTGACTGGGTAGTAGACAGATTGTGATGTGAATCCGAGTGTATCGTTGCTCGCCCACCAGGCGATTCCCCCTTCCGATGTGCCATCCCCGACAAGATCCAGGTAACTGTCCTGATTCATATCAGCGGCGGCGACACGATAGGCTCCCAGCAGCGTATTGTCGGTGAATTGCGTCGTGAAGGCCCCCGAACCGTTATTCTCGAGCAAGCCGATCGTATTCGCGCTTGAGGCGGCATATACGACGTCGAGATCGCCATCGCGACCCAGGTCAAATATCTCTATATCCGCTGGTCCGGGGGGTGTAGCGGCGATTGTCGACTTTGAGAACGACTGGCTTCCATTGTTGAGCCACACATCGACTTCGTTCGCGAAATTGTCGTCCATGAAGATGTCCAAGTCGCCGTCATTGTCGGCATCGCCGACGGCAACACTCGATGGATTGCCAAGTGTATCTGCAATGGTGTGTTTGGTAATCTTTGTAATGGAGTGCGATGATCCTGTAGTGAATCTCCAGACCGTTCCCGTTGTAGTACCGCCACCGTTCACGGCATCCACACGCCAGTAATAGGTCGTGTTTTCAGATAATGTGCCCGGATTGTACAAGAGTGCGCTGTCGCCCGTGCTTACCTGGGTCGAAGGCGGATAGGAAGCATCCAAATAGACGTTATAGGTCGTCGTTCCCGGGGCCGCTGAATCACCACCCAGCCAAACGAGGTCAGTGATCGTGCTGACGAAAGTGCTGGAGTCGGCAGGCGACGGATTCGATGTCGCAGGAGGGGGGTTCACCGCGAAGGCAGACGAAACGGGAAGAATGATCGCACAGACAAGCCCCAGTCCAACCCTGACAAACAGACGCAATCGCTTCATCGCACTTCTCCCTTCCGGCAGCTCAACAACGCACCCGGGATCAGCCGTTTTTACATCCATCATCGCAATGCAGCAGCCAGATTTGCCCGCTCGGCAGGTTCAGCTGCAATGCGCATGTGAATTCAGCTATACGCAAACGCATTCTTTCCTATCAGTCGGAGAGCAATCCGTTGATTACAGCGCTCAATTTCTCCATCGAATCCTCATGGAACCCCGTGCTGATATACTGGAGCACCGATTCCTTATCGACGACAAACACCGTCGGCAGCCCGCTGATCCCGTAGCGCTCGGTGGACGTCGTCTTGTAGGGGTCCATCAGGATCGTCAGCTTCGTCGGGACTTCCTTGAGGAACCCGTCAATCTGCTCCGGCTTGTCTCCAACGGAGACGAGAAAAACGGTAACGCTGTCGCCCCAAGACTGGGACAATTTCTCGAGCTCGGGGATTTCCCTCCTGCAGGGCTGGCACCAATCCGCGAAAAAACTGATCACGACCGGCCGGCGCGGCAAGGCGTTCCAGGGTTTCCTCGGTGCGCCGCAATAGTCCCGCAGGGCGACGTATTCGCCCTTGCCTCCGTACTGGCGCAACATGAACGGGGTGAGCGTGTCCCCGACGGCGACATTCAACCCCTTTTCTTCGCCACCCTGACCGGCGATTGCATTCCCGGCCAGCATCAGCACACCCAGGAACATACCCGCAACAAGAACACCTTCAAGAACAACCCGTCTGCTTGCGTTGACACCGTGCATCGTTTCTCTCCGACGTTGGCTATTTCAAGACACCCTTAAGATCGGTCCGGATGTCCCCCACCATCTTCTTCGCACAACCCTCAATCGCCTTTCGATGGGCCTTGCGGCCGTTGTTCCCCACGCCCTTGATCTCGCTGACCGTGGAGGTGGCGACAACCTGGCCCGTTGCAAGATCGATCACCCGCACCTCCGCTCCGGCACGGGCGAACACCATCGGATAGCCGGCATTGACCGAATCGGAAACCACGGAGTGAACCTGCCCGATCACGGCGTAGTCGGCGGAGCCGCGGATGGCATCGGCGAGTCCGCCGTCATCCTGAGCATCGATTGCCGAGACCACCCGGTCGCGCGTGGATACCGGTTCCAACGCGGCGACATCGACCACGCGGAACTGATCCTGGACGAGCGCCCCGGTGAGCACGTTTTTCGTGTAGGGGGACGGCGCGGGACGGTCTCCCTCCGTTTCGCGGATGTCCACGAAAATCCGGATCGAGCTGGCAACGTCCACCTTGAAATTGAATGTGCAAGAGGTTCGCGCGAGCTGGCCGAAGAGCGCCGGGAGCTGGTTGCGGAACACCTGCAAGTCGCCGAGATCGACACCGACGCGAAGCAGCACCACCTCCTCGCTGGCCTCGTCGATTCCCAGCACGCGGACGTCGAATTTGCCCATGTCGTCGGTGGAGGAAGAAGCGCTGATCCGCCCGGTGGCGTTGAGCAGGCGAGCGTTGAGCGGCATCGAACGGACGGGGATAGTCGCGCCCGATGCGGAGCGAAAGTCGGCCTCCCCGACGAGCGGGTCCGGCAGGCCGCTGACACGGTCCGCTTTCTGACCGCTCCCGGATATCGTCCGCAGGGTAATCCGCCCGAGCAGCGCGGCGAGCTCACTCTCTAGCCGCGCCTGGACCGCTTCGTTCCGTCCGGAGCCTTCGATGTCCCCTTCGATCTTTTTCTTCAGGTACGCCTGCGCGGGAAACAGCTCCTCGAGCGCCCGGATGTAGTCCCCGACCGCGGCGTAGACGAGCCCGTCGCCGAGAGCCTTTTTCGCGTAGCGGTTGTAGTCCGACACCATCTGCACCGCGCGGCGCGCCTTCTCGCGGAACTGGCGATCCACCTGGGCGCGGGAGATCGCCGCATAGGAGTAATACACCTTGTTCTTCTTGTCGTACCAGCGGTCGCGGATTGTCACGCCTTCCAATGTTTCCTGAGCGTACTGGGAGCTGATCCGTTCGACGTTCTCCTGCATCGTGTTGTCACCGGTCTCGGTCATCTCTTCCTTGTAGTACGTGTTGAGCGTGCTGGTCACCTGAACGTGAATCTGGCTGGCGATCTGCGCGATCGCGCTGTTGTCCGCCTGGGCGCGGTCATCCGCCTCGTTGCCTGTTGAGTTGGCGGAGCCCACCCCGAGCAGCATGCCCGGCTCTTCCGGCAGCCTCGTCACCCAATCCGGAGCGGCGAGCAGGGCGTTTGGCCGGACCAACAGCAGAGTCAGCGCGACGGCCAACCACCCCGCTTCCCTGAAACGTCTGTTCGTTATCGTCACCCGCGCATCTCCATGTTGAACCGTCCGACGTTCCGTTTACCCTTCTTGATCTTGCGGCGATAGTGTTCGAGTTGTTCGTTCAGCCGCGCGATCCGCTGCTCCAGCTCCTGACGCGATCCGTACCAGGAGAGGGAGAGCTGGCCGCGTCCCGTGAGACGTCCGCCCTCCTGTTCGTAGAGGCGCTGGACCACCCGGAGGACGCCGGAGGGGTCGTACCCGGCGCGCGCCGTAATCACCACCGCGAGGGAGTCCGCCTGGAATTCCTGGTTGCGGTTCCAGCGCCGCCGGGCGCTCGCCTGAACCTGCTTCGTCCACGCTTCGAGGTCGGAGGTGTCGGTGGACCCGGAGGTCTCCTGATCGAGCTCCTCGAACGCACTCTCCGCCCCGGCGCGCCACCCCTCCTTTTGAAGCGAACGCTCCGCGTGATGGAGCACAGCGTGCGACATTTCGTGCGCGAGGATCCCGGCCAACTCCGATTCATCCCGGGCCATAGCGAGCAGGTCGCCGCCGACCACCACCCAACCCCCGGGGAGCGCCTGAGCGTTCGCGCCACGCCGAGAGATGATGACGACCGGCGCCAGGGCGTCCGCCCCGGCACGTTCCGCCAGCCAGAGATTGACCTGATTGACGTACCCCTCGAACCGTTTGTCCCGTCCGCCCCACTCGCGGGCGAGGTTGTCTGCAACCACTGGCGACGCCGCCATAATTTCGGGCAACAGGCTGAGCCCAAGATTGCGCGCGGAGAAGGGAGCGGGCTCATCCTCAACTTCGAATCCCTGGCGGAAGGATTTCGCCTGCTTGGGATCAACCTGTGGATAGAGCGCCATGGTCGCAAGGGAATCACCCTCGGGTCCCGCCTTCATACCCTTGATCATCGCGGAGACTGCCGCATTCTTGACTGCCCCCGAGAGTTCACTCTTCCTCGAAAGCTCGGCGATCGGCGTAACCGTTCCCGCGGCTTCGGCGTTGAAGATATTCGTGGACACCCAGCCCTCTCCCGCGGAACAGGTGACTTTCTGCCACCCCATCTCAGGCCCGCCGGAAGGATTCACCGACTCCCCCGATTGCAGCACGGCAAGCACGGGATAGAAATTGCCGGGTCCACCGCGCAACAGGACTCCGCCACGCCTTAACTTGACGGGCGCCGCCGTAGCCGTCGCCGCGAGCAGCAGCACCGCCAGCACCCACGCCTTTCCCCCCGCCCTATTTTGTCTTGAAGCTGACGACATCGTCCTCGCCTCCGTGGCTGTGTGCAAACGGCTTCAACCTGTCGAGCAGGAGTTTCAACGCCTGGTCTCCGGGACGATCCTCGAGGATGTTCCGGAACCGGCGCAGAGTGTTCTTCCGATTTCCTTCACGCCAATCCTTCCAGGCTTCGTCCCACTCTTCGATCCAGCCGTTGCTCAAACCGGCCGAAGCGGGTAAGACTTCGAAGATTTCCAGCGGCGTTGTCAGCCCCTTCAGGGTGACCCGTCCGATGCAGCGCCTTGGGATTCGCTCGGGAAGCCTGCGCTCGACGGAGGAACTGACCAGCACGTCGGTCCCCAGCATCCTGTTCGCGCCTTCGAGACGGCTGGCGATGTTCACTCCGGACCCGATGGCGGTGTAGTCCATCCGGTTGTGGTGGCCGATGTTTCCGACGACGACGCTGTCGAGATGCAGGCCGAACCTCATCTCGAGCGTGGGCAACCCCTGCCCGCCTCGTTCCACGTTCATTTCGCGCATCTTTGCGATTGCGGTGAGCGCGGCGTCCGCGGCACGTTCGCAGGCGATTTCGTCCGCCTTCGGCGCTCCGAAAAGGACCATGATCGCATCGCCGATGAACTTATCGAGGAAACCGTGGTGGCGAAGGATGATCTCGACGATGTTTTCATAGTACGTGTTCAGCATCGAGACCACCTGCTTCGGGGTCAGGGATTCGCTAGCAGAAGTGAAGCCGACGAGATCGCCGAACATGACCACCACTTCCGCGTCATGGCCGGTGAGATCCACCTCCTCACCGGAGTGGAGCAGCTCGTCGATCACGCCATCATGGAGATAGCGGCCGAACAACAGGCGCAGCCTACGCCGCTGCTGCCCCTCGAGCCGCCACTCGGAGAACCAGAGGACTCCGACCCCGCCGAAGGATGCTACCATCGAGGGGACGACAGGGAACAACCAGGACTGGAGGTAGGCATACACCGCGAGCCCGGCGGTAACCAGCAGGATCAACGGCAGCAGGGCGATTTGCATCCAGGCTTTTCCGGCGAAACGCATCCCGAGCAGCGAGAGAGCTCCGAGCAGCAGCAGATAGAAAAACCCTCCGAGCCGGGTGATGGGTTCCAGTTCGTCCCCCTGAAGGATGTTGGAGAGCAGGGTGGCGTGAATTTCGAAGCCGGGATAGGGGTGCTGCGGAGCCGCGACAGGTGTCGGCTTGTAATCGAGCAGGCCGGAAGCGAACCCACCGACAACAAGCAGCTTTCCGCGAAGCTGATCGGCGGGGATGCGTCCGGTGATGATCGCTGCAGCTGAGACGTAGGGGAAGACCCCATGGTTCCCGCCGGGACCATAGTACCGCAGCCAGAGCCGTCCCTGATCGTCGAGCTTTGTCGCCGGGCGGGCGTCACCGTAGACCAGCTGAAGCAACTTGAGTGCAAGGCTGGGGAGGCGCTCCCCCTGCGCATCGAAAACCAGCGGCATCCAGCGGATCACGCCGTCGGTTTCGGGGGTGACATTGGTGAGCCCCATTTCCGCTCGACGGAATCGCTGGTGCGGCAGCCGCAAACCATCCATTTCCAAGGTGAACGGGCGCGGTTCGTCCGAAGTCCAGCGAAGTCCATCCGGCAGGGAATCAAGCGGCAGGCCTCCGGGGACAGTCTGGGCCGCAATAACGACGGGGAACGGCGTGCCCAGCCAGCGGGCGAACGCCGCATCGGTGGAAGCGCCGTCGCTGTTCAGCCGGTCAATTCCAGCATCGTCAAAGAGGACGTCGAAGAGCACTCCTTTCGCGCCGTTTTTCTGCGCGAGATACACGAGGTGAGCCCAGAGGTCTCGCGGCCACGGCCAGAGCACCTGGTTCTCGGCGAAAAAATCAAGGCCCGATTGGTCGACCGCGACGAGCAGGATCGAGCTGTCCGGTTGTTCGGCGCCCGCGAGCTCGCGGCTGAGCAGGTCCCACGCGCCGCGGTCCCAGCGGGCTGCAACCCCGGCCAGGTAGAGCGCCGCAACGAGCAGCACGACGCCACCGCCGGATACCCACGGAACGAGGCGCGTCCATGCCTCCTGGCGTCTCCCGCTGGCGGTCAACGTCCGCCTCTTTTTTTCAACCCGGTCAAAGGTGCACTCCCTCCATCCGCTGCTTGCGGCTTATTCCCCCGTGGCCGGCTGCTCCTCCGTCGCGGGTTGCTCCTCCATTGCAGGCTCCTGCTCTCCGGCAGACTGCTCCAGCTCCTGGAAAACCTGCGTCGAGCGCATCCTCGTCAGCAACGCCTGCTGCTGTTTGATTTTGTCCAGGAGTTGCCGGTTGGCCGAGTCGAGATCGAGTTTGAGCAGCGCATAGCAGCGAAACACCCCGTTCTCGTTGACCATCTCGAGATCTTCCTGGGCGACCCCCTGGAGTGTGACATCCACGACTTCCTTGGTCGCCTGGGTAAACTGATCGAGGTACTGCGCCTCCGTATCGGTTCCGACCTCTTCCTGGAATCGCTTTGTCAATGCGGTCATGTGAGTCTGGAGTCCGCGCGCCAGTTCCAGCCTCGCGGCGTGAGCGGCCTTGTCCTTAGCCATCTGCATGTCGCGCGATGTCGCCGTGCCGGGAGCAAACAGGTACCCTTTTTTCGTGGGGGGCGAGAGGAACCATTTCGGCGCCTGCTTGATCATCTTCTCGCTCGCCACCGGAGTAATTTTCTTCGGCTGTTCAGTCGACGCACATCCCGCAAGCATCAGCACGAACGCCAGCAATAAAACCACACCAGTTAAACGCTTCATCGGTCCTCCCCCGTTCTTGGGTTCTTGATGAACAACGAATTATTTCATCGCTTTTTCGCTGCTGTTTTTTTTCTCCCGGACAAGGCGGAATCCGACATCGCGGATAGCTCCGTGTTCGGAGGGCGATTCCACGGGGAAGCCGACCATCGCCGTCGAATCGGTCAGCATGGAACCTCCGCAGAGTCGCCACTGCTGCGTCGGCTGATCGAGGCACCACTCGGCAACGTTGCCGAGCAGATCGTGCAACCCCAAGGCGTTCGCCTGCTTGACAGCGACGCGCTGCAGTTTTTCACAGGAGTTGCCCTTGTGCCAGGCGTAATCCGAGAGCAACTCGCCAGCCGGGGGCCACCCGTCGCCCAGGGCTCGGCTCCATTCGCGGACGGTCGGCAGGCGGTAATGCCAGACGTCCTGCCGCTGGTTGAGAGTGTCCAGCCAACGGCTGATCTCGCCCACTTCCACTCCCGCCTCGGGGTGGCTGTCGTCCGAAATGCCGGCGCTCCCAAGGATCTTCCCCCACTCCTCACGTGTTACTTCATGGGACTGCATCTCCGCAGGTAACTCTCCAGTCGAATCGCCCGGCAGCAGGACGAAACCACCCAGAATCGGATCGTACTCGGCGGTGTCCTTGAGGTCGCGTTGAATCCGGTCGTAAAGGATTTTCGCCGGCAGCAGGTTCGGGTGGTCCGGGTACCGTTTCCGCAAGCGATTCAGCCAATACTTGGCCTCGGCGGAATCCCCGGAAAGCTGAATCAGGAGGTAGTCCGCATCCGCCGCCAGATCGCGATCCCTGCTTTTCTTCGCAACGCTTTCGAGCAGGCGGCGGGTCCGGACAACGTCTTCCCCCCGCTTGAAAAGCTCGAGCGCTTCCGCGTACTGCGTTCTCTGCTTCGGTTTCGCATCCGTTCCAACGGAACGCCCCATGGCCTTCAGGACCACGGAGTAGGAGTCCATTCAGGTGAAGCCGAGGTCAACATATTCCGGATCTGTCAGCAGGCGAGAAGTGAGCCTCGCGCCGACCCATTCCGCACGTTGCGAACCCGTGAGCACGGAGAGCGGGTCAAGCAGCACGCCGAGTTTCTGAAGCGCCTCGATTTGGGACGCGACGATGGCATCCGCATGCGCAGAGTCAGGATGCGCCCTGCCGGCGTAGGAAGTCCCCTCAACGATGAGCTTCACATCTCCGGCATCTGCATTCAGCGTTGAGAAAACAAACAAGGTCAACAGCAGAAGCAACCAAGCACGAAATGTCATCCTGACCCCAAATCTGTCCCTTTACGGAACACTATCGAGGCGGAAGAAACTTCTCTTTCACAGGCTTGAAACCATACGAAGAAGCGAATCAACCCGGAAGGGTTGTTCCCCCAGCACTCATGAGCACGTGGAGATCACCAGGAAGTACTTAAACCTAACGCCCAATTAGAACATGCAACAAGGGGAGAATGAAGTGACGCAGCTCACCTTTCACAAAAAAGTGCGGGTTAGGAGAGCCTTGGTTTTTTATGATTTGAGTGAAGAAGACTCGGGTCGCACAGCGAATACGGCGTATTCCACGAACTTGAAGCGAGAGAGGAGGCCGGCCCCTCGTCCACGATCCGGCCTTTAATCCCTTGATATACTGAAGATTATCGGAAATTGAGAGGATCGCAAATCTTTGCCGTTCGTGGAGACAGAGATGCTCATAGTTGCGTGCGCTCCGCGAACATCCGAAGCAAAGGTGTCTCCAGCGTCGGAAACGGCCGTGAAGCGGTGGAATACCAGGCATCATCTGCCGACGTTTCGTCCGATTCCGTAATACGCGAGCCCGGCCTTTTCCACGTATTTGACGTTCCAGATGTTTCTGCCGTCGAACACTACTTTGTCCTCAAGCAACGCGGCAAGCCGGTCGAACTCCGGGGTGCGGTAATCCTGCCATTCGGTCACCAGCACGAGAGCGTCCGCGCCGTTACAGGCCTCGTATTCGGTATCGCAGTAGGTGATTCGCTTCTCGAAAATCCTCTTCGCGACATGCATCGCCTCGGGATCGTGCACCCGAACCAGCGCCCCGGCACGCAACAGGTCCTCGATCAGCACGATCGAAGGAGCCTCCCTCATATCGTCGGTGCGCGGTTTGAAAGCCAATCCCCAAAGGGCAATGGTTTTTCCTTCCAGATTGCCGCCGTAGTGCCGGGAGATTTTCTTGAAAAGCACCCCTTTTTGCTCGTCGTTCACATTTTCTGCGGCGGCGATGATTTTCAAATCGCTCTCGATTTCACGGGCAGTACGCAGGATCGCCTTGACGTCTTTGGGAAAGCATGACCCGCCATACCCGGCACCGGCGAAGAGGAAATGTTTGCCGATGCGTGGATCGATGCTGATGCCCATGCGCACCGATTCGATGTCCGCGCCCACCTTCTCGCAGAGGCGGGAGAGTTCGTTCATGAAACTGATTTTTGTCGCAAGAAAGGAATTCGCGGCGTATTTGGTGAGCTCCGCCGAGACGACGTCCATGTGGATGATGGGAGCCCCGGTGCGCACGAAGGGGCGATACAGCCGGTCGACCATCTCCTTCGCCCGCTCGTCGTCCGAACCGACTACCACCCGGTTCGGCTTCAGGAAATCGTTGACCGCGTCCCCCTCCTTGAGAAATTCCGGATTGCTGACGACAGCCACATCGTGCTTGGTGTGCCGGCTGATCTCCTCCTTCACTTTCTTCGCCGTCCCTACCGGCACTGTGGATTTGTCCACGACGACCTTGAAGCCGTCCATCGCCTTCCCGATTCCCCGGGCGACTTCAAGCACATGCTGCAAATCGGCGCTGCCGTCCTCGTTTGGGGGGGTTCCCACCGCGATGACGATGATCTCGCTCTCCTTCACGGCGGTGGAGAGATCCGTAGTGAAAAACAGGCGTTCCTTCTTAACGCCGTCTTCCACGATTTCCTCGAGTCCAGGTTCGTAGATGGGCAGCTCGCCCTTGCGCAATTTCCCGATCTTGCTTTGGTCAATATCCACGCAGGTGACGTGGTTGCCGGTCGTGGCAAAGCAGGCGCCCGCCACCAACCCGACATACCCGGTTCCGACAACAGCTACACGCATGTTCCTCTCCGTGCAGGTTTTGTGAGCACATCCACAGTTTATCGCAGCGCGGCATCAGGAGGGGATCAGGCCTTTCCCGCCAAACCCTTCGATATCCAGCGCAACTCCTTGTCGAGCCGATTCTCTGACATCAAATACTGCAATTGTTTCAGCCGGATGAACAACCGACTGCGAAACATTTCATCCGTCAATTGGTGCTCGCTGAAGGCGTTCACGAGTTCCGCTACGCCCTTGCGGACGGTCCACCGCGGCCTGAAGCCGGGGAGCAGGCTGCGAATCCTGGCGAACGAAACGTTGTAGGTTCGTGAGTCCGCGGAAGCCCCCTCGGCAAAAGTCACTTCCGTGTCCGGAATCGTCTCGGCGACGATCTCGGCAACGGTTCGAATCTGGTAATTCTCCGCCTCATCTCCGACATTGATCGCCAAGTTGTGAACGCGTTCGCGAGGGGCGGCGAGCGTTTCGCAAACGGCGAGACCCATATCCGCAACGTGCACCATCGGCCGCCAGGCGCGCCCGTCGGAGAGCAGCTTCACCTTGCCCGTGGCAAAACCCCACCCGGTGAGGTTGTTGACCGCGACATCGAGCCGCGGCCGGGGGCTGAGACCATACGCGGTGGCGTTTCTCAGGAAGGTGGGGCTGAATTCATCATCCGCTATTTCGCCGAGCAGATTCTCCACATCCACCTTTGAGCGGGCGTAGGCAGTCAGCGGGTTCATCGGCGCGTCTTCCGTCAACGCAGTCTCCTCGCTGGCCCCATAGATCGAGCAGGAGGAAGCGAAGACAAACCGCTCGACGCGTTTTTCCTTCGCCAGTGTCGCCAGCCTCCGCGTGGCATCCGTGTTGATCTTTTTCGTCAACCCGGGATCCAGCTCCCCCATGGGATCGTTGGAGAGCGCCGCGAGATGCACAATTGCGTCTACTCCGTCAAGCAGCGCCGGATCGAGCTCGCGGATGTCTCCGAAGTGTTGCGCGGCGAGATGTGTTCCAGAGGGTGGATAGAGCAGGCAATCGCGAAAGTAGCCGGTGTCGTGCCCGATGACTTCGTGGCCGCGCTCAGCCAGCATCGGGGTCATCACCGATCCAACGTACCCGAGATTGCCGGTAACGAGGACGCGCATCCCCTCACCAAACCTTCCAGGGCGCCGCACCGCTGCCCCACATTTTTTCCAACTCGTTTTTCTCGCGGAGGGAATCCATGGCGAACCAGAATCCCTCGTGGCGGTAGGCCATCAGCTCCCCTGCGGCGGCGAGTTTTTCCAGCGGATCGCGCTCCCACACGGTATCGTCGCCGTCGATCAGCTCGAGCACGCCGGGTTCACAGACGAAGAAGCCACCGTTGATCCAGTCTCCGTCCGCGCGGCTTTTCTCACGGAACTTTTCGACCCGGCTGTCTTCGGCCAGATCGAACGCCCCGAAACGCGACGGCATATGCACGGCGGTGACGGTGCACAATTTTCCGTGAGAGCGATGAAAATCTACGACTTTTCGCACATCGAGATCGGCGACGCCGTCCCCGTAGGTGAGCAGGAACGTCTTCTCCCGCAGCCTTTCCGCGAGCCGTTTGATCCGCCCGCCGGTCATCACGTCGGCGCCGGTGTCGACGAGATGCACCGTCCAGTCGGGACGCTTGCCATCCAGGACGGTCACCTCTCCCGATCCCAGATTGACTGTGAGGTTGGAGTTCAGCGCGTGAAAAGCGAGGAAGTACTCTTTGATCGCTTCGCCCTTGTAGCCAAGCGCAATGACAAATTCGTCAAACCCGGCGGCGGCATAGATATTCATGATGTGCCAGAGCATCGGCTTCCCGCCGATCTCGACCATCGGCTTGGGCCTGATTGCGGTCTCCTCGGACAGCCGCGTGCCCATTCCGCCCGCGAGGATGACTGTTTTCATCGTTCTCTCCTCGGCTCGCCTCCCCGAAACTGCACCGTCCGGGGAAGGGAAATCTTGTCGGGAATCACACGCATGGTTCCCCTTGACGCCCTTAATCAACCGCTCCCGGTCAGGCGAGCTCTCCGGTCTCGGCGAGTCGTTTCCGCCACCACTCGACGGTGTCCGCCAGCCCGCTCCGCAAATCGTAGCGGGGCTTCCAGCCTGTCGCGGTGCGGAGTTTCCGGTTGTCTGCGACGACCATCGGCGGATCGTCCGGCCGCGGTTGATACGCGCCGAGGTCGATCAGCTCCCCGCGCCCGGTCAACTCCCCGATCGTTTCCACGATTTGGCGCACCGTGGAGGGCACGCCGCTGCCGACGTTGACGGCTCCGGCCAAGTCGCTGTCGAGCACCGCCAGCACCCCGGAGGCATCATCGTCCACATGCAGGAAATCGCGCACCTGTTCGCCTGACGACGCCTGCGCCTTCTCGCCTTTGAGCAGCTTCCGGGTCACGGACGCGACCAGCCGCTCCGGATGCTCCCACGGGCCGTATTGATAGAAGAAGCGGACCCAGGCCATGGGGAGTTCGAGGTTTTCCGCGAGTTTCACCGCAGCGGTGAAGGTCGCGAGTTTCGAAGCTGCATACAGGCTGGCGGGCTTCGTCGGGCTCGCCTCATGCATCCAGCCGTTCTCGAAGTCGTACTCGAAGCAGGTGCCGATCCCGATCCATTTTTTCACTCCGGCCGACGCCGACGCCTGCATCAGGTTCAGGGTCGCCCCGATAAAGGGCACGTTTTCGGGTGAAGACGGGTATTTGCCGGGAACGGCGTACCAGGCGAGATGGATAACTGCCTCCGGGCGTTCCGCGGCCACGAGCTGACGCGCGGCGCCGTAGTCGGTGACGTCCAGGTCCACCCGGCTGACCTCTTTCGCAACGTCACGGATGCGATCGTCCTTGGCGCCGGGAACGTCCGCCACCGTCACCTCGTCCCCCCGCGCGGCGAGCGCCCGGACCACGGCGGAGCCGATAAATCCGCACCCTCCTGTGACCAGTACCTTCATGGATTATTCGCTCCAGTCGGGATGGTTAGCGTCTTTTTCCGAAATGACCTCGATGGGAACCGGCCAGTCGATCTTGAACGCCGGATCGTTGTAGCGAATTCCCCGTTCCGCGCCGGGAGCATAGAACGCCGATACCATGTAGAAGACCTCGGTGTCGTCGGAAAGGGTCAGATAGCTGTGCGCGAATCCCCTGGGAACGTAAAGCATCGCCCTATTCTCCGCGCTCAACTCAAATCCGCGCCACTGCTTGTATGTCGGGCTCTCCGGGCGGAGGTCGATGATACAGTCCCAGATCGTTCCACGGATGCAGCGAACCAGTTTCACCTCTTCGTGGGGCGGGAGCTGATAGTGCATACCCCGCAAGGTCCCCTTTTTCGGATTCCCGGACATGTTGCACTGCACGTACCGGTTCACGAGGCCGTGCTCGGCGAATTCACGCTCGCAGAAGGCGCGCGCGAAATAGCCCCGTTCGTCCTCGTGCTGCTGCAGCTCGATGAGGTACGCACCTTCCAGGTCCGTCTGATTGAACAGCACTGCTCTCCTCCGCTTTACGCCGTTGCAAGTGCGGAACATAACAACCAAGTGCCGATAAAATAGAGCACGCGCTCCCGGTCTCCAATAAATCTCGCTGGCTCCTCACGCGATGGGCTGGACCGCGACGGGAGAAGACTCTGGCGCGGTGGGCGGGGCAATCCTATCTTGTCCGCGTCCACCAAACCCAGGGTAGCTCATCATGAACGTCATAGTAACCGGTGGGGCGGGTTTCATCGGTTCAAACCTCGTCCATTATCTATTGCGGGAACGCCCCGACTGGAATGTGCTCAACCTGGATGCGCTGACGTACGCGGGGAACCTGGAGAACCTGGCCGATGCTGAGCAGAATCCACGGTACAGGTTTGTCCACGCGGACATCGCCGATCGTGAAGCGGTCGACGCTGCGTTCGATAAGTTTCACCCGGACGCGGTGATGCACCTCGCCGCGGAATCGCATGTGGACAGGAGCATCCTCGACGCGGGCGCATTCATCCACACGAATGTTCTGGGCACACAAGTGCTGCTCGACGCGGTGCGGGCCATGGGAGGGGCGATCCGGTTTCTGCACGTTTCCACCGATGAGGTGTACGGCAGCCTCGGTCCCGAGGGGTATTTCACCGAGGAGACGCCTCTGGCGCCGAACAGCCCCTACTCCGCGTCGAAGGCCGCCTCCGATATGCTCGTCCGGGCCTCTTTCCAAACGCACAAGATGGACGTGGTGACCACCCGCTGCTCGAACAACTACGGGCCTTTCCAGTTTCCGGAAAAACTGATCCCGCTGATGGTTGCCAACGCTCTGGAGGACAAACCACTGCCGGTGTACGGCGACGGAATGAACATTCGCGACTGGCTTTACGTCGAGGACCACTGCGCCGCCCTTTTGACCGCGCTGGAGAAAGGAAAAACGGGCGAGGTGTACAACATCGGCGGCCACAACGAGTGGCCGAATATCGAGATTGTCAAGCTGATTCTCAAGCACTTAGACAAATCGGACACGCTTATCCAATTTGTCACCGATCGTCCGGGGCACGATCGCCGATACGCCATTGACGCGTCGAAAATCGAGCACGAACTGGGCTGGACACCATCGCACACCTTCGAGCAGGCGTTGCCGCTGACGATCCAATGGTACCTGGATCACCGCGAGTGGTCGGACCGGGTGCGCAGCGGGGAATACCAGAAGTATTACGAACAGCAGTACGGTGGGAG
>CAZIDZ010000045.1:8446-18793 GCA_964538455.1 uncultured bacterium | reverse complement strand
ACCGGGTGCGCAGCGGGGAATACCAGAAGTATTACGAACAGCAGTACGGTGGGAGGTAGCATGGGGAAATTAAAAGGGGTCACGTACCTTTTAATTGCCATGCCGTTTCGTTTTAAAGTGCAGGCAAAATGAACAATTAAAAGGTACGTGTCCCCTTTTTAATTTTGTGCGGCCGACAGGATTCCCTCGGCCATTTCCCCCAGACCGGACCGACTCGCGTTAGAAACAACCCATTTCCGACCGTTTTTCCCCCATTTTTTCATCTTTTCTGGCGATTTTTGAATATTTTCGATCGTTATTGCGAGAATTTCGTCGTTTGACGGCTCGATGACCATTCCGCATTCAGCCTCGCGAACGATCGCAGCCGTGTCGCAATCGCCCTGGACCGCCGCGATAACCGGCCGCCGCGCAGCGAGATATCCAAGCAGCTTCGAAGGGTTCGAGGAGTGGCCGCGCCCGGAAAGCAGGGTTACAACGGAAACATCTGAAAGCGCCTGCATCTCCGCCAGACGGTCCCGCGGGACGAAGTCGTGGAATTGGACATTCGTCAGCTTGAGTTCACTAGCAAGGCGCTCGTTCTGTTCCCGTTCGACCCCCATCCCGACCATAAGAAACAGGATATTACGCTTCTTGCGAAGTTGATTTGCGGCGTCGACCAACACCCGTGTGCCGTGCTGGCGGCCCATCGTTCCAGCGTAGAGGACAATAAACATGTCCTCCGGGATGCCCCATTCACGCCGCAGATCGTTCACCCTCGGCAGCGGGCGCACCTCGTCGGTGTCGATCCAGTTCCAGATGCGGTGGAGTTTTTTCTCCGGCACCCCTTTGGCCAGCAGCCGTTCGAAAAAGGAATTTCCGAGCGGGCAGAGCAGGGTGGCGTGGCGGTAGATCCATCGTTCCTGCCTTCTCAGCAGGGCGATCAGCAGGGGATTGGTGATAAAACCGCTGTCGATGGAGGCGTCGGGGTGAATGTCTTCGACGTCGAGGACGCTGGGGCAGCCGAACCGTTTGGCGATGGAGATCGCGGCGGTGGCCACGGTGGGCGGCGGAATCGCAGCGTAGACGAGATCGAACGGGCCGTGTTTTCTTCCCGCCCAACGCATTGTCACGCCGAGCGTCAGAAAGGCCAACGTTCTGTGATAAAACGAGTTGCGACGAGGAATGTGGTGCCATGCGCGCACCAGACGGACGCCATCGACCTGCTCGACATGAGACCATCTCCTGCGGTAGCCCGGGTGCAGCCTCCGCTCCGGCCAGTGAGGATACCCGGTGATCACGGTGACCTCGTGCCCCCGCTGTATCCAGGCCGCCGCCAATTCTGCGAATTTTACACCCCATGGGAGATTTTCGGGCGGATAGGCAGTTGTCATCATCAGGATTTTCAAGCCCGGTCCTCTCCGTCGTCAGGTTTGTTCGGAGAAGCATCAACACCCGCTTCGTCAAGGCGTTTTCCCGCTTTCCAGTAAAGCACCGCAGCGAAAACCGGCAAATACGCGCCGAACAGCACCGGAATCGAACGGTTGTCCCCGAGCACGACGGCGATTATCGCCAGGGGGAGCAGCCACACGACATCGATCATCAGGATCGCTGTTGTCACAGTCGAGTGGGAGTGACCGGCGCGGATCGCGTGGTGGAAAGCGAAATCCCGGTGCGGATGGGTGATGTTCTCCCCCGCGATCAGCCGCCGGAAGGTAGTCCAGGTGCTGTCGGTGTAGAACACCGCCATCAGGATCAGGAACGCCCCGAGGGGGACGGTTTCGGTGAGTTTCCCCCAGAGGCTGGTGACAGCAAAGGAGACGCCGATAAAACCGCTGCAGAGATCTCCCATGAAGATTTTCGCGGGGTGCCAGTTCCACCTCAGGTAGCCGAGGCTGGAGGCGGCGATCAGCAGGTAGACCGCCGCGAGCGGAAGGTTGCCGTTGAACGCCGCGATGGCACCGGCGGAGAGACCGATGAACACCGCCTGGCCGCCCGCAAGGCCATCAATGCCGTCCATAAAATTGTAGCTGTTGACGTTCCAGACGACGTAGAGCGTGATCAGGACCAACGCCGGCGCGCCGGTCAATGCGAGCGATTTCGGAAAGATGATTTCCAGGTGGGTGCCGATGTAGAGGACGATGACAAATCCGGCGAGGAAATGAATCAGCAGCCGCACCCGTTTTCGCACGCCGAACAGGTCTTCGACGAGGCCGATGCCGACGATCATCGAGCCCGAAACAACGAGCGTCCACAGCCAGGGAACCGAAAGCGGGACTGCGAGCGCGAGCGCCAGGATCCCGGCGAGGACAACAGTGACGATGGCGAGCCCGCCGATGCGCGGAACCGGAACCGCGTGGCTGCTGCGTTCATTGGGGATATCGAGCAATTCGCTGCGGAGCGCCAACGTGCGTATTCGCCCAGCAAGCCAGGAGCTGACGGCGACCACGGCAGCAAAGCCCAGAGCGGCAACTGCAATCCATCCCCAATCCGGCAACTTTTCCTCCTCACGAGCAGGCAATGACGACGGAGTTTCTTCCGGCATCCACCTCCGCACAAACGTACTGCATCCGATTCGGCAAACCAACGTCTCCAACGTCTGCGGGAAAGCACCATTCCCCGACGCCCCGCTTTGAGAACTCAAGGGCAGGTAGTACTTTTGCCAATGTTGCGGGTTGCGCTGCGCGGATCTTCGGTATCGAGACGCAGCGTCCCGAGCTTTTCGTGATGGGTCAATTGGGGAATGGGCTTGAAAGCGGACGCGAAAGCGTTGACGACGGAGCAACTCTGGGAGCTAGTGCGCCCGACTTACTTGTGGACACGGTACATCGACCATCCGCTCGGAGTACTGCTGGCGTGGCTCTGCCTCCACCTCGGGATCGGAGCGCGAACGCTCACCGTGCTGACGGCCGTCCCGGTCCTGTTCGGGGTCTATTCCCTGCTCGCTTTTCCGCACCCGTGGAACATGGTGGTGTTTCTCGTCTCCATCCAGTTCAGCTACGTGATGGATTGCGCGGACGGCCCGCTGGCGCGGGCGACCGGGGCGGCGTCCACACCCGGAACTTACCTCGACCGCCTGATCGATTTTTTCTCCCTGGCGGCGATCGGGATCGGCTATTCGCGGTTCATCGTGGTGCACTTCCAGCCGCATGACCTGATGCTTTGGAGCGCGGTCGCCTTTTTTGTCACTCGTGCGTTGAGCTATTCGGCTCAATTCATGAAGCCCGGTGTTGAAGGTCCGATGGTTCCCCTCTCCAGCCGTTTCATCGTCAAGGCGGCCGGACAAGTCACCGACACCGGTCTCTGGTGGTTTTTCCTCCCAATTTTCATCTGGAGAGACCCGTTGTGGATTCCGCTGGCCGCGGGTGCGCTGCTGAACCTGGCCGTGTACCTGAAGGGTCTCGCGAGCGCCTACCGCGACAACGTCCCTGCGGCAGACTGACGAAAACCCCGGAACGATGGAATACAATCACCGTTTGAGCTGAACGCTCTCGAAGATTGCCAGGTGGGCGCGAAACCGCTGCTCCGCGGAGCCGAAAATCTCCAGTCTTTTTTCACCCTTGCGAACCTGCTGTCTGCTCAGCTCCGCATCCTGCATCAAACGCAGCACCGCTCCGGCGAGGGCATCGGCGTCGAACGGGTCCGCGTAGAGGGCGGCGTCCCCGCAGACGTCATGGGCGAAGGGCCGGTCGGAGGTGACGATGGGCACCGCCATCGCCATCGCCTCCGGGTACGACGCGGAAAAGATTTCCATCAGGGAAGGCAGGAGCATAACGTCGGCACGGGTGTACAGCGACGGTCCCTCGACGGGCCTCACCGTTCCGGCGTTGACCAGCATCTCTCCCACATTTAGGCCTTCGGCTTTTCGTTTCAACTCACGCCACGGCCCCTCTGGGAGCGTTACCACAAAACGCCAGATCGTATCTGGAGATTTCGAGCGAAGAGCCGCGGCGACCTCCGGCAACACGGTGTGATTCTTGTGCGGATGCGCTCCGGCGAAAGTCAGCACAACCTTTGTTTCGGCAGGCAGGCCGTTGAAGACGGGGTGAGGCGGGGTCCGGCGTGCATTAGCAGCCAGATAGATGCTCGAGCAGGAATTGGGGATGACGTGGATATCCTCCCGGGGCCGCCGAAGCACCCGGGCCAGCCCGCGGGCATCCCCCTCGGTCTCGCAGATGTAGCCGAGGTGGCCGCGGATCCAATACCGCTGCCAGAGCAGCCAGAGGCGCATCCGCCACGCTCTCCATCCGGGGTAGGAACGCCTCCACGTCTCCCTGTCGGCCGTCTGTGTCATCCAGGGGACGGCGTACCCGGTGATGTGCGGCGCGCGAAACCGGACATAGGACGGACCGAGAAGGCTGAAGACAAGGCCGGGTTGAAAGGTCCGTTCGATATGCCGGATGCGCATGCGCGTGCGCCGTCCGCGGATCCGTCTCGCCGGTGAGACGTCGAGGATGTCCACCTCGAGGTGGGAGACTCGGTCTTCAGCGGTCAAATTGGCGGCGACTTCGCTGGAGAGCAGGAGGCGCCAGGTGTGACCGCCGCCCCAACGGCGAATCGCAGAGACGAACTCAAAGGCTTTCTGGATTCCGCCGCCCATCTTCAAGTTGGTCGCGTTGAAGAGGATTTTCACGGGGCCGTCTCCCTCAACATCGCCGGCTGTCCCATCCTCCTCACCTGGATCACGGCAAGCAGCATCTCCACCGTTCTCGACGCGAGGTACACCGCCGCCAGCCCCTCGGCGCCCCAGTGCGGCACTGCCCAGAGAACCGCGGCGATAAAAATCAAATCACGCGGCAAGGTCACCGCCAGGAAGAAGCTCCAGATCCATTCATTGGACTGTAAGTGCTGCACCAGCGCGTTTCGTGTCACCTCGCAGAGCGTCGAAACAAGCAGGATCAGCAGCACCGGCGCGCCGGAGATAAACTCGCGCCCGAAGAGATGGAGGACTGGTTTTCGCAACAGGACCATCAACCCGGCCGCGAGCGCAGTGGTCCCGACCATCATCAGCATGTTGAGCCGAAAAACCCGGCGGTACCCGGAGCGTTCGCCGAGGCCGACCTGGTTACTGAGCAGGGACAGACCCACTCGCCGGATGACATTGGGCACAAACAGCGCAAGAAAGCGGAGGTTGTTCGCGGCGGCGTAGATGCCCATCATCGCGAACCCCTCCAGTTGCCGGACGAGATAGAAATTACCGAACCAGGTGCTGAACACAGTCATATAGGCGGCGAGCGCCGCCGGCAGGGTGAAGGTGAGCAGCAGCTTCGTCTCTTTCGAGATGCCTTTGGAAACACCGACGATGCCCTGTTTTTTCAGCGAGGAGGTGAGGGCGATGCGATGCGCGGTCCAGCGGACCAGGCCCGCCGCCGAAAGGCCGATTACTGCGCCTTCCCGCCCGCCGAAATATCCGCCCGAACAAACCAGGATGACCGAACCGATCCCGCTGGCGATTCCCGCCTTGGCGAGGGATCGGTAGGATTCGAGACCGTTGATCGCTCCGATCTGGTACCCGTTCACCGTCTGGAACAGCAGGAAGGGCGCTCCGAGCATGAACATCAGGGAGAGGTAATCGGCTTTCAGCAGGGTCCCCGCGATCCACGGCGCGAGCACCAGGACGAGGACCGCCGCGAGCAGTCCGAGGGTGACGCTGATCCGGCTGAACAACACAACCAACCGTCCCGCGCGCTCCGGGTCCGAATTCCGCGTGGTGGCCAGGTGCTTCATCGCGGTGAATCCGAGGGAAAGCTCGGCAAAGGTGGCCGCCATCAGCAGCGTGTTCTGTACGATGGCGTACTCACCGAAAACCGTTTTGCCAAGAATGCGGGCGAGCAGGATGTTGACCAGCAGCGTTGTCCCCTGGTTGAAGGACATCGCCACCAGGTTCCAGATACTGCCGACGATCAGCCGTTCGCCGAGCCCTCCCCTCCGCGAACCGAGAAAACCGTTCACCTCTCCTCTCCCGAACGTTGGTTCACCGGAAGGATAGGGAAAAAAGAGCCCACCGGAAACAGCGGCGGGCTGATATTCCGCACGTTTCGGTCATCCATCAGGCGTAGAACTCCGCAACCGCCGCGACCACTTCTTCGAGTTGTGCCTCGGTCAGTTCGGGATAGATCGGCAGCGAAACCACCTCGTTTGCGGCTCTCTCCGACTCCGGGAAATCGCCCTGTTTGTGCCCGAGGTAGCGGAAGCACTGCTGGAGGTGCATCGGAACGGGATAATACACGGAACAGCCGACCCCTCGCTGCTTGAGGTGTTCGACGAGGTCATCACGGTTGGGCACGCGCAGGGTGTACTGGTTGAAGATATGTCGGCTGCCGACCACCTTGGGCAGCACCACGCCCTGCTCGATGAGTCCAGCTTCGGTGAACAGCCGGTCATAGATCGCGGCGTTCTTGCGGCGGCCCTCCGTCCACCCATCGAGATGCTTCAATTTGACCTTGACAACCGCCGCCTGCAGGGCGTCCAAGCGGAAATTGCCGCCGACAAATTCATGGTGGTACATCTGCACACCGCCGTGCACGCGCATCTTGACGAGTATCTCGTGGCGCGCGTCATCCTGTGTGGTCACGATGCCGCCGTCCCCCGCTCCACCAAGGTTTTTCGAGGGGAAGAAGCTGAAGCAACCGTACGCTCCCAGAGAACCCGCGCGCCTGCCTTTGTCCTCCGCACCAATCGCCTGCGCAGCGTCCTCGATGACCGGAATGCCGTGCGCTTTGGCGAGCTCGAGGATCGGATCCATGTTCGCCATCTGCCCGAAGAGGTGGACGGGAAGGATCGCGCGGGTCCGGTCGGTGATTGCGGCCTCGATGCCGGAGGGATCGATGTTGAACGTGACGGGGTCGATGTCGACAAAGACCGGACGGGCGCCGACGCGGTGGATCGAACCGGCCGTGGCAAAAAAAGTGAAGGGGGTCGTGACCACCTCGTCGCCGGCGCCGATCCCCTCGGCCATCAGCGCGATCAGCAGCGCGTCGGTCCCCGAACTCACGCCCACCGCATGCTTTACCCGGCTGTACGCGGCGATCTCCGCTTCCAGTTCACTGACTTTCGGACCGAGGATGTAATACTGGCTTTCGAACACCTCGGCGATTTCGCGTTCGATCTCCTCCCGGATCGTCCGGTACTGCGCTTTCAGATCGAGCAACGGCACTCCCATCGCGCATCTCCTCCCGGAAACTCCTGCCTCTCCTGTAGCTAGATAGTACAACCACCCCGGACCGTTCACCGAATCGAGGCACCCCTCCCACACGGGCCGAAACAGTGTACGCACCGCCGGGAAACCCGGGCAAGATGGCTCCCGGCGCACTTATAAAATCGCGTTTTACAAAGTATTCATCAGGCTGTCTCCCCGTATCTGAGGAAAATTGCTTTTTCGCTCCTTTTCGGTTTCTTACATTTCCTCTCCATTACAGAGCGGAATCACACGAAAAGAGACGTTTATGCACCAAGTATCGATCAGGGAAATCAAGCCGGGCGCCGTACTCGCCACCAACATCAACGCCCGGGGGAAAGTGCTGTTTCGGCGCGGACACAAACTGCTGAAGCGGGACATCGATTTCCTCCGTCAGATCGGCCTGCGCTCGCTGCCGCTGAGCGACAAGGACGGGGGAACCCACCGCACCGGCACAATCGGGGAGGAGACCCGCGAAGAAGCCGTTTCCGTCGTCACTGACGTCCTCAACGACTTCGAAAACCTGACACCCAAGAAGTACGAAAAAGTCCGTGGCATAGCCGAGAAAATCGTCGACGACATCCTCTCGACAAACGATCTGAAGGTACAGGCCCACGATCTGCGCAGCCACGATGAGTACACCTACCGCCATTCGGTGAATGTCACCGCGATCTCGGTATCAATCGCGAAATTACTGAATTGGGACGCGCGCGACCTTCGTTCACTGGCCGCCGGAGCATTGATGCATGACATCGGCAAGATGAAACTCCCTTACGATGTGCTGCGCAAGGAGGGCGTGCTCGACAGGGAGGAGCGGCTGCTGGTCGAGCGGCATCCGGTCTGGGGGTTCCAACTCTTGTCGGGAAAAAGCTGCGGCACCCCGCATGAGTGGGCTGTCGCCCGCCAACACCACGAAACGCTCGACGGACGCGGGTATCCCGATGGACGAATGGATGCGGACATGCATCCCTGGGCGAAGATTGTTGCAGTGGCCGACATCTGGGATGCACTGCGTTCCAACCGTCCCTACAAAAACGGCTGGCCCGCGGACAAGGTGCTCGCACTGCTCAACAGCGAGGAGATGAAAGCAAAGCTCGACTCGCAGGCGCTGGAAGTGATGAACCAGATCGCCGTCCCCTATCCGCTCGGCACCCAGGTTCAACTCTCGAACGGAGAGGTGGCTGCGGTGGTCGAACAGAATCCGACGGACTCCTTACTGCCCACGGTCCGCGTGATCAAAGACGTCTCCGGGAAGGAAGTGGGAGACAGCGGCAGCCTGTATGTTCTGCAAAACGAATACTCGATTACCATTCATCAAACCGTCGTCGCAGGCTGATCCCCACTTTCGTTACCGTTTTCACACCTCCATTTGCGAGAAGTCACCTCCGCTTGCAGATCGAGAACTCTTTCGGGCTCGGCTCGGCTGCTGTTTTTCCTCACCAGCCGTTGACGGCCTCCGGCGCCGCCGCTACCTTACGCCCGGTTTGTCCTGACGGAGGCCCTGAGTGGCCCAACGTTCCGCCGATTATCTGCTGCTTGAGGACGGTGCCCGTTTCGACGGCGAGGCGCTGTACGGGGAGAGTCCTTCCCTCGGCGAAGCGGTTTTCAACACCTCCCACACCGGCTACCAGGAAATCCTCACCGATCCCAGCTACCACCGCCAGCTGCTGACGTTCACCGCGCCCCACATCGGCAACACCGGAATCAACGCGGAGGATGCCGAGTCGGACAGGGTACAGGCAGCGGGAGCTGTCGTCCGTTCGCTCGCCCCGCGGCCGAGCAACTGGCGGTCCGAGGGCGGGCTTGCGGACTGGCTCTCCACTCACGGGCGCTGCCTGCTCACGGGAGCGGACACCCGTGCGATCACGCTCCACCTGCGCGATCATGGAGCCCAGCGCGCCGGGATCTTCTCCGCGTCCACACCTGTCGATGAAGCTCTCGAACGGGTCAAAGGATCACCGGGGATGACAGGCGTCGATCTCGCCCGGGAGGTCACCACGGAGTCCGTCTGGACCTATGACGGCACGGACCTCGATGAACGGTGGCGGCTGAGAACGAAGATCGGTGAGGGGCTGCGGGTTGCGGTGCTCGATTTCGGGGTAAAACGGAACATCCTTCGCGAACTCGCCCGGCGGGGAGCAACGGCCGACGTGCTTCCCGCGACGACGACGCCCGCAACCATTCTCAAGGGCGGGTACAACGGCGTGTTGCTCTCGAACGGGCCGGGCGATCCAGCGGCGGTGAGCTACGGCATCGAAACAAGCCGGGCATTGCTCGGAAAGCTCCCGCTTTTCGGGATCTGCCTTGGGCATCAGATGCTCGCTTTGGCGGCGGGATTCGAGACGTTCAAACTCCGTTTCGGACACCGCGGAGCGAACCATCCCGTGCGACGCGAAAAGGATAAGACGGTCGAGATCACCAGCCAGAATCACGGGTTCGCGGTGAGGGCGCCAAAAGGGGACACTTTGAATTCGGGCTCGAGTCATTCTCGCGCCATCGAAGCAACATCTCCCGAATTCAAAGTGTCCCCGTTCAACCGTGCCACATTCGAGATGGAGAGCGGTCCTTGGTGGATCAGCCATATCAACCTGAACGACGGGACGGTGGAAGGGTTGGCGCACCGGGAACTGCCGGCGTTCTCGATCCAGTATCACCCCGAGGCGAGTCCGGGTCCGCACGAGGGATGGATCTATTTCGACAGGTTCCTGGAGATGTGCAGGAAGTGAAACCCGGGTAATCCGCCAACTGGCGGACAACCCGGGCCACCCTAATGATTTTGAAGTCATCCTGAACGAAGTGAAGGATCTCTCGACGTGAGTGGTTACAACCCTCTGGTGAAACCCGGGACTAAAGTCCCGGGCCACCCGGCCGTGTGCCAAACGCGCGTAAACGGGACACAAACAAAGTCCTTATGAACGAAGTGAAGGATCTTTGTGTTAACGAGCAGGTGGTTCCCATGACTTCAAGACATAGATCCTTCCGGCTTCGCCGTCAGGATGACTAAGTAAGAAGGCTGACAGGACGAAGTGCCTGCCGGGTTCGTAGACCCCGGCCTAGATGCCTGCGCCGTCAGGATGACTAAGTAAGAAGGCTGACAGGACGAAGTGCCTGCCGGGTTCGGAGACCCCGGCCTAGATGCCTGCGCCGTCAGGATGACTAAGTAAAAAGGCTGACAGGACGAGGCGCCTGCCGGG
>CAZIDZ010000045.1:0-8346 GCA_964538455.1 uncultured bacterium | reverse complement strand
CTGCGCCGTCAGGATGACTAAGTAAAAAGGCTGACAGGACGAGGCGCCTGCCGGGTTCGGAGACCCCGGCCTAGATGCCGTGATGAAATCCGATCCCGAAAGCCGGGATCGGGCCACCCTGGGTTCAAGCACAGTCATCCTGAGCGAAGTGCCTGTCCCGATTCGTCGGGAAAGGATCCATGTTCCCATTGAAAAGGCATCATGCCCAAACGTGACGACATACAAAGCGTGATGGTGCTCGGGTCGGGGCCGATTGTCATCGGGCAGGCTTGCGAGTTCGACTACTCCGGGACGCAGGCGATACGTGCGCTGCGCGAGGAGGGAATCCGAGTCGTACTCGTCAACAGCAACCCCGCGACGATCATGACCGATCCCGGCCTCGCCGACGCGACGTACATCGAAGCGCTCGAGGCGGACATGGTCGAGCGGATTATCGCCCGCGAAAAACCTGACGCGCTGCTCCCGACGATGGGCGGTCAGACCGCGCTGAACCTCGCGCTGAAATTGCACGAAGAGGGCACCCTCGGGAAGCATGGCGTTCGCCTCATCGGCGCGTCCGTAGAGGCGATCGAGCTCGCCGAGGACCGCGAGAAATTCCACGACGCGATGCTGCGAATCGGGCTCGACGTTCCCCGTGGAGGATTCGCGCGGAATATCGAACAGGCTCTCGAGGTTGTCGAAACCACCGGATTCCCCGCGATCATCCGCCCCTCGTTCACCCTCGGCGGGGTCGGCGGATCGGTGGTCTACAACCGGGAGGAGTTCGAGGAGCGCGCTGGCTGGGGACTCTCGCGCAGTCCGGTTTCCGAGATCCTGATCGAGGAGGCGTTGACCGGCTGGAAGGAGTTCGAACTCGAGGTGATGCGCGACGCGGCCGACCAGGCGGTAATCGTCTGCTCCATTGAGAACATGGACCCGCTTGGCATCCACACCGGCGACAGCATCACTGTCGCCCCCCAGCAGACCCTGACCGACAAGGAATACCAGGCGATGCGCGACGCGGCATTCGCGGTAATCCGCGAGGTGGGTGTCGAAACCGGCGGCAGCAACATCCAGTTTGGGGTGCATCCGGAGACGGGACGGATGGTGGTGATCGAGATGAATCCGCGGGTATCGCGCTCCTCCGCGCTCGCCTCCAAGGCCACCGGGTTTCCGATCGCGCGGATCGCCGCCAAGCTCGCGATCGGCTACCGTCTCGACGAGATCGACAACGCGATTACGCGGGTGACTCCCGCCAGCTTCGAACCGGCGCTCGACTACATCGTCGTCAAGATCCCGCGCTGGGCCTTCGAAAAATTCCCGACCGTGAACCAGACGCTCGGCAGCCAGATGAAATCCGTCGGGGAGGTGATGGCGATCGGACGGACGTTCCCGGAGGCGCTGCAAAAAGCGCTACGCTCCCTCGAGCAGGGCCGGACCGGGCTCGGGGCGGATGGACGCGATGTGATTGCAAGCGACAATGTGGAACCGCACCTGCTCTCCCAGTGGCGTGAGATGGTTCGCGCCAAACTCGCCACTCCCCGCGCCGAGAACATTTTCTACCTGCGCCACGCGCTGAAACTCGGCGTCTCCACCGATGAACTCGCGCAAACAACCGGCGTCGATCCATGGTTCCTCGACCAGATCGAACGCATCGTGAACACGGAAAAACTGATCGCGGCCGCAGCGCCCCGAGGTCGCGGAGAGTTGGCGACGCTGCGTACTACTGTTTCACCCGAACTCATCCGCCGCGCAAAACGGGACGGTTTCTCCGACCCGCAGCTCGCTCACCTGCTGCACAGCGACAGCGACACCGTCCGGCAACTCCGCCTGCTTCACGAAATCCGGCCCGTCCACCTCCCCGTGGACACCTGCGCGGCGGAGTTCGAGGCGTTCACACCCTATTACTACTCCTCCTACGAAGCGGGCGGGGGCGAGGTCCGGTGCGATGGGAAGGAACCGAGCGTGCTCGTGCTCGGCTCAGGACCCAACCGGATCGGGCAGGGAATCGAGTTCGACTATTGCTGCGTACACGCAAGTCGCACGTTGATCGAGGAGGGGTACGACGGGGTGATGATCAACTGCAACCCGGAGACAGTTTCGACGGACTACGACGTTTCCAGCCGCCTCTATTTCGAACCGATCACCCTCGAGGACGTACTCGCGATCTGCGACGTGGAGCAGCCCGAGGGGATCATCGTCCAGTTCGGAGGGCAGACCCCGTTGAAGATCGCCGAGTCGCTGCAGCGGCATGGCATCAAGGTGCTCGGCACGCCGCCGTCCAGCATCGCCGATGCGGAAGATCGGGAGAAGTTCGGCGCGCTGCTCACACGGCTCGCCATTCCGCACCCCGCCTACGGGATCGCCCAGCATTTCACCGAGGTGCACGAGATTGCGCATCAGGTGGGTTACCCGGTGCTCGTCCGCCCGAGTTTCGTGCTCGGCGGCCGCGCGATGGAAATCGTGTATGATGACGACGCGCTGGAGCGCTATCTGCGCGAATCGGCGGGAGAGGTCACCCCGGAGCACCCGGTGCTGATCGACCGGTACATCGAGGACGCCTTCGAGTTCGACGTCGACGCGGTTTCCGACGGCAGGGAGACGCTGATCTGCGGGATCATGCAGCACATCGAGGAGGCGGGGGTGCACAGCGGCGATTCCGCATGCGTACTTCCCCCATTCGTGCTCAGCGACCGTCAGCGCGATGAGATGGTGTCGATCACGCGGAACCTCGCCCGGGCGCTGGATGTAGTCGGCCTGATGAACGTCCAGTTCGCGTCCCGCAACGGCGACCTGTTTGTACTCGAGGTGAATCCCCGGGCGAGCCGGACGGTTCCCTTTGTCAGCAAGGCAACGGGCGTCAACTGGACGGCGGTCGCAACGCGGTGCATCATCGGCCGCAGCCTCGCCGAACAGCAGGTGCGGGAAAACCTCGATCCCGGACGGTACGCGGTAAAGGAGGTGGTCTTTCCCTTCAACCGTTTCGAGGGGGTGCGTGTATTCCTCGGTCCCGAGATGCGCTCGACGGGCGAAGTGATGGGGATCGCGGCGACCTTCAGCGAAGCGTACTCGAAAGCGCTGTACGCGGCGGGCAGCTACCTGCCGGAACCGGGAACGGGGAAGGTTTTCCTCTCGGTGAACGACCGCGACAAGCCGCGCGCACTCGAGATCGCCCGGAGACTTCACGGAATGGGATTCGCGATTGTCGCCACGCGCGGGACCGCGGAGTACCTGGAAACGAACGGCATCCCGGCGGGCCCGCTGTTCAAGGTGTACGAGGGGAGGCCGACCGTAGTCGACCTGATGAAGAACGGCGAGATCAGCCTGCTGATCAACACACCGCTCGGCAAGGAATCCCATTACGACGAACGGATAGTCGGGGAAACCGCCTACCGCATCGGAATCCCACTAATCACCACCCTGTCCGCGGCGGAGGCAGCGCTCGGCGCGATCGACGCGATCGGCACACGCCCGCTGCAGCCTGTCTGTCTGCAACACATGGATGAATAGAGAGTAACGGCGCCCTTCAGGGAAAGGCGCCGTTGCGGATTAATCTCGTTGTGGTGTGTCATTCAACGGACGGTTCGTCCGCCTTGTGTACACCACGAGCAGCCGGTCCCTTGGGGCCGTCCTCGATCTCGAACTCCACCTCCTCCCCCTCTTCCAAGTTCCGGAAGCCCTGGCCCTCAATGCTGCTGTAGTGCACGAAAACGTCAGGACCACCCTCGGTTTCGATGAAGCCGAACCCTTTCTTGGTGTCGAACCACTTCACCTTGCCCTTCATACGTCACTCGTCTTTCCGCTGATGATACCCTAGCGGCCCCCGCTAGCACCGCACAACGACGTCAATGTACATACCTGCCCCTGCCCCTAAAAGTGAAGTGCCTGAATTCGGATTACCGTACTTTAGCTCGGGGAGAGACGGAGCGATTTCGCGATTTTCGGGTTTTGGCAAAACGTTTGTAAACATCAGCAAAGCTCTTCGCGATCTCCGCCCGCAGCTCCCGCCACTGTCCGCCGGTGGTTTTCCGAAGTCCTTGGGATACTTCGAGTTCGATTCCGAGATATCGCTGAAACCCAAAAACCCTTCGAAGAGCGGGCACTGCACCGTCGCGAATCCCTCGGTACGGCGAGTTAAAACGGACGCGCAGGTGCGGCGCAATCGTTTGCAGCTGATCGCGCCACTGCCGGCAAAAGGCGACCGCGGACGCATCAGAAGGGTCGTAGAGTAGTCCGATATCCACATTTCTGCGAACGCCATCGAGAACGGGGGTGAAGGCGTGCACGGAGAGATGGAACGCCGCGTTATGCTGCTCGATCAGCTCCTCCAGGTGTGCTTGCAGGGGAATCCGGTAGGAACGCCAGATTGCGGCCAGCAGCCGTTCCTTGTCGCTCGGGGGCAGTCCGCGGGTGATCTCCGACCAGACGTCCGGATTGTGAGGGGAGCGGTTGACATCCGCGAGCAGGCGTGTCGCCGTGCACGCGTGAATCCGGTGCACTCCCACGATGCGGGCGATCGATTCCGCCAGCTCCAGCGCGCCGGAGTCCCAGCCACGGTGTCCCCGAAGCAGCCTTCGGCGACCCCGGAAGAGATGATCCCACTCCGGCGGCACTTCATTGCCCGCGTGCTCGCAGCTGATGAGCAGAGACTCAGGGCTCATCCCGGAATATCCCCCCGGCTTGCAGTGTGGACGCGATTCGCCGGTAAACCGAAAGTAGGCCGTCCCACCCGTCCCGCTGCTCCGCGCGGACAATCCGGCTGGACAGCGTCCCCTGTCCGCGAATCGTGTCGTACACCGTTTGCCACCCCTCCGAGTGAGCCATTTCCCGGTCGATCACCTGATCGGCGAGGTGAGTCCAGAGTTCACCCGCTGTCGGTGTCTTGCCGGATGACCAGCCGAACAGGCGAAGCAATTGCGGCTCCTTGACCGGGGTATGCTCCGCTGTGACAATCGCGCGCAGGAGAAGATCCGCGAGCAGTTTCGTCGCCAGGGAACGCAATTCATCCACCGACGCCCAACGCTCTTCCGTCAACGCACGGATGGTCTCGCTGATCAGCGCGGTGATCGCAATGTCCGCGAGAGGACTCTCCTGCAGATCGACGAGACGGATTTCGAGGGCCATGCGCTCGAAACGGGCGATGGCGCCATGGCTGTTGAGCCACTCCTCCCGCAGCACATGGTCCGGATCGAGGGGGGCTATCTCCTCGTACATCGGCTGCAAAACCCGTTCGTGGTATTCCTGGATGGAGCCAACATCCTCGGGAATCACGTCCCCGATGGTGAGACGCACCCCCGGCTGGTTGTTCCGGTAGAATTCCAGGCGGGTGTCTGCGATTCCGGTCAGGGTCCCGTCTACCGCGGGCGAAGAAGCCGCCAACGCTGGGATCAGGGGCAGAACAGCCCGGACCGCCGCGTGAAGGCGCACGAACTCATCATCCCCGCAGAAGGGGAGATTGATATGCAGGCTCTGCAGATTGGACCACCCGTGTCCGCGGCAGCCGAAGATCCGGTCGAAAGCGCGGTAGATCTCGTTCTGCTCGTGCGGCCACAGTTTTGTCTGCGTGAGCGGGTCCATCCACGGGTGCATTCCGGTGGAGAGCACTGTCGCTCCCTGCGGTTCGAGCACCCGGGCGATCCTTTGGATGTTCTCCTGAAACGCCGAGGCGAGGCCGTGCAAGCTCGGCGACGGGCCATTGCTCTTGAGCTCGATGACGTGCATCGCGAGCTCATTCGACCAAGCCACGGGACCCACGGCCGGATTCCACTCGCTCGCGCCCCTGCCCGCGACGTGGGCGATCAACTCTTCGGCCAGCGGACGTACGTCAAGCGTTTTTCGGTCGACGATCATGTACTCCAGCTCCACGCCGTACCCCTCAAAGAGGTGCAGCGGGATGGCGGTGACGCTGCTCATGCTCCGCCCTTCCCGTTGCTCCCCCCACGGCGAGCTTCCATCCGTTTCAGAAAGACCTCCATCACCGTCCGGTAAAGGGAATCTCCAAGCAGTTGATCCTCGACGCCACGGTCCACACTCGGATTGTCGTTGACCTCGATGACGTAGAATTTCTTGCCGGCCTGTTTGACGTCGACGCCATAGAAGCCGTTTCCGATCAATCCCGCCGCCTTTTCGGCCAGCTTCAGGACCTGGTGCGGTGTTTCCTCGAGCGGCACGCAGGTGGAATCGCCGTACCGATCGTTGATTTTTTTCGCGCCATAGTTGACAATTTGCCAGTGCCCCGACGCCATGAAATACTTCGCGGCGTACACGGCCCGCCCATCGAGAATCCCGATGCGCCAGTCGAACTCGGTGGGCAGAAACTCCTGGGCGATCAGCAGGTCGCTGCCGTTCAGCAGCCTGTTCGCCTTCTCGACAAGTTCTTCTGCCGTCTCCGCTTTGATCACTCCGAGCGATGTCGAGCTGTCCGGTTTTTTCAGGATCAACGGCAGGTCGGACGGCGGAACGGTGTGGTTCAGGTTGTCACGGGTGATGATTCGTGTTTTGGGAGCGGGGACATGGTTTCTCTCCAGCAGCTCAGCGAGGTACACCTTGTTAGTGCAGCGGAGGATCGAGCTGGGGTCGTCGATCACCACCAGCCCCTCGGCCTCCGCCCGCCGGGCGAAACGGTAGCTGTAGTGGTTAACGGCCGTGGTCACCCGGATGAACAGGCCGTCAAATTCCGACAACCGCCCATAGTCGTCCTGGGTGATTCGTTCCGTGGCGATTTGGAGCGCCTCCGCCGCCTTCTCGAATTTCCGGATCGCTTTTTCATTGCTCGGTCTTGTCGGATCCTTTTCGTCCCAGAGGATCGCGAGATCAAAGCGGGATACCGAAGGCCGCGCACGATGGATCCTTCCCGCGATCCAGGATTCGGCCGCGTCGATCGCGAAAGCACGGTGCTCCTCGGGGATCGCAGAAGCGGGCATCACCGAGAGTCCGCGCAGCGCCCAATCACCCTCGTCGTCGCGCGCGAAGGTAGCCCGGAGCAGCGGCGCGGGAAACAACTTGAACAGGGCCAGCGCCAGTGCGCTGTGACGCTGGGCGAGGTTGCGGCCGAAGTACACAGAGAGCGTGAAACGGTCCGACCCGATGCGTCTCAAACTCCGTTGGATCAGATCCTCCAACTCATCGGAGGCGAGACGGAGCACCGCCGGGCTGCGGAGATCCTGGAGGGTCATCACACTCGGTAGAGCGCGCTGGCCCCTCGCCTCGGCCAGCAGGCTGACGTAATACCCGAGGCTCTGGTACCTGTATTGGCGGCAGAGATTAACAACTCGGATGCGCCGATTCCTGCTGTAGAGCGGGTCGCTGAGATAGTCACGAGCGGTGACCACCTTGACGCCTGAAACCTCCAGCGGCCAGTCCTTGCGGTGCGTGACGACGACAAGTGTGTCCATCCGCTCAGGTCCCCTTTCGTTTTCGCGCGAGGGAGAAGGACTTTTTCGCTCCCTCCAGCACCAGCAGGTTGCCGTCATAGGTGAGCACGCCGAGCAGGATCGCGCCGATCAGCCGGTGCATCCCCACCCAGTACCGGCCGTCGCGGCTCCCCGGCATTCTCTGCAGCGGATCGGCGACGAGCACACGCTGGCGCCGCCGGTCGAGGCCGCAGAGCACGACAAAGTGCCCGGCGGGGGTGCCATGAATGTCATCGTACTGGTTGTCCCATCCCCGCTCGCGAGCCGTGCCGTAGAGGAATGTCGCGGAAAGGCCGGTCAGGATCGGGTGGCTCCGGTCGAGATGTTCCTCGATCGACGCCGGGGAGAGATCCTGCCAGCGGAGCTTTCCACCTCGGTCGAGGAATTCGAGAAAGGCTTTGGTCGCGGTGTGCAGTTTCGGGTCGGATTTGGCCTGCGCCTGCTCGTTCAGCCGCTGCTTCAGGTCGTCCGCCGCCGCCCCCTTGCGGAACCAGGTGGGGTCGAACATCCGCAGGTCATAGGTGTACAGCGTCGCCCGGTAGCCGCGGCTGAGCGCGTGCAACGCCAACTGGACGGCCAGGGTTCCGCCGGCAGTCAGCTGCGGGGTTGTCGCAATCACAGTGTCGAGGGAAATCGTATCGCCGTACCAGGCGTACACGGCGTGCAGGCAGGTCTGCCCACAGGTGGTATCGTCCGGCTGCTTCTGGATGTCCAGGCGCAGCAACTTACCCATAATCACCACGACCACACGCTGCTCTGATCGAACGGGACAGCAGCGCGACACCCCGGGGCGATCCCGCCGCCGGATCGGGGCAGAGAGCAAAATCACGGCTCCAAGCGCTGAATTAACAGCAGGATAACCTACGCCGCAGCCGCTTGTCCGTGATGGGCATAATGTACGCAATTTTGGGAATGTCAAGGGATTTTAAGGCGAATTTGGCTCAGTCTCCGCAGC
>CAZIDZ010000044.1:15613-19123 GCA_964538455.1 uncultured bacterium | reverse complement strand
CTCTTTCGGCAACCTTCTCTGTTCCGTCAGGTCGTTGGCGCAGCGGAGACCTGACAGGACTTAAAAACGAGATTGCTTCGTCGCGCCAAACAGACGGCGTTCCTCGCAATGACAATTAATCCTTAACGCGGTATCGATCCCGGTCCGCGAAGACGTCGATCGCCCGGAATCCCTTGCGCAGCAACGCCCCATGCTCCCTCCCCGCCGGGATCGAGTAGGAATCGCCCTGACTCACCGTGCCCGTGTGGCCGTCCATTGTGAATTCCATCGATCCTTCGGCCACCATCCCCCACTGCGCGCCGTGACTGTGCATCGGCACAAGCGTTTCTTCGAGCGCCTCGATGAACAGCATCTGAGCAGTTTCACCGTTCAGCAGCCAACCGCGCAGTCCCTCCGCGGGCAAATCCGCTTCCGGCAACGAGTGAATGAACTCCGGCCAGATGGAGATTGGCACGATTGTCTCCTTCATCGGATGCGTGGCCCGACTTGCTCGTCAAGTCGGATTTCTCACTTTACCACTTCCGGGACACCCGATTTGCAAGCAAATCGGGCCAGCCGCCGTCACGTCTCCGTCCGCCAGCCGGTGGACTAACGACCTGACGGAACTATTTGGATCAGCTTGCCGTTTCCAATCCTGTTTATCCTGTACATCCTGTTTCACTCCTTACGAGTTGCGCAGGATCTTGTGGCGGTACTTGGCGTACTCGCCGTAGCTCAGATACCGTTTGTTTTTGTCGAGCTGAGGGCGGGTGAACGGCGCGAGTTTCTGCACTTTCCTGATCCGGTCGGTGACGGTGAAAATGAACCCGTCCGACCCGGCGCCCGACCCGTAACTGACCATGAAAATCCTGTCGCCCGGTTTGGCGACGTCGAGGATCGCGGTCAACCCGATCGGCGACGCCCCGGAATAGGTGTTGCCAAGCCACGGCGAGAGCCAGCCGGTGGTGAACTGGGGCGTGTCGATCTTGAACCCCATCATCTTCGCGATCCGCTGCGGAAACTTGCCGTTGGGCTGGTGGAAAACGCAGTAGGCGAAATCCTTCGCCTTGAGACCGCTCTTTTCCATCAGCGCCTGAGCGCAACCGAGCGACGTGCGGAAGTAGGCGGGTTCCCCGGTGAAACGTCCGCCGTGCTGGGGGTAGTGCTCATGCTCACGCCGCCAGAAGTCGGGCGTGTCGGACATCCAGGAGTGTGTGTAGTCGACGGTGGCGACGACCTCCGCGCCCTTGCCCATGATGAACGCCGCGGCCCCCGCGCTCGCGGAATATTCAAGGGCATCGCCGGGCGCGCCCTGGCTGGTGTCCGCGCCAATGCCGATGGCGTACTTCATCTCGTTCGCCTTGACGTGGCTGTGGGCGACAAACATCGCCTCGCTGCCCGCCTTGCAGGCGAACTCGAAATCGGCGCAGTGGACGTCATGCGTGAGCCCGATCGCCTCGGCGACGGTGGTGCCGGAGGGCTTCACCGCGTAAGGGTGCGATTCGCTGCCGATGTAGATCGCGCCCACCTTGGTGCGGTCGATCCCGGCCCGTTTCAACGCATTCCGCGCCGCACCGACCGATAGCGTGATCACATCCTCATCCGGCGAGGGCACGGACTTTTCGTAGAGCAGCAGCCCACGTTTGTAAGAGGGAGCGTCCGCGCCCCAAACCGCCGCGATCTCCTCAAGCTTGATTCTGTTGCGGGGCAGTTTCGCGCCCCAGCCGACGATCCCGACCGCCATGTCGCCTCCGGGTTGCACATCATAACAATTGTACCGGCAGGGAGTTAATCAACTCCCGTTGCCTGCCGTCCATGATTCACGCAAAGTTAAGCGGTACTGCAGGCTGGGCAAAATACGCAGGCTTCGGCGATTCGCGCCGCTGCGGTCTCGCGGAGGGGACCGCCCATTATCGACGCTCGCCTGCAACGCCGTCCACAACGAGCACAAGCAGGATCGTTTCGGCCCTCTGAATCCAGTGTGCGCCGAGATGCTCTCCCGATTTTTTCGGCACTCCCGTGGTTGCTATCTTTTGCCGACCTCACAACCCGGAGAGCGAACATGCCCGAGCGCCCATTGACCGTCGGCATCGTGGACGACGAAAAAAACATCCGCCGGATGCTGCGCCTGATCCTCGAGGGCGAAGGCTACGCTGTGTGGGAAGCGGAAACTGTGGCGGAGGCGAAGGATTTGGCCAAAACGACCCGTCCCGACGCAGCTCTGCTCGACCTGAAACTCCCCGACGGGGACGGGATCCAGCTCCTGGTCCACCTTCGCGCGTTGATGCCCGGGCTGCCGGTGGTGATGATCTCCGGCCACGGGGGAGCGGAACAGGCAGTCTCGGCGGTCAAGCAGGGCGCGTACGATTTCCTGGAAAAACCGCTCGAAAAGGAGCGCGTGCTGGTCACCCTTCGCAACGCCATCGAGGTAAGCGGACTGCGCCGCACGGTGAGCCTGCTCGCGGGCGGGGGCGAAATGATCGGCGAGTCCTCGCAGATGGATGAAGTTCGCCAGTGGATCGCCCGTGTCGCTCCGACGGACGGCCGTGTGTTGATCCTCGGCGAATCGGGCACCGGAAAGGAGCTGGTGGCGCGCGCGATCCACGAGGGGAGCAGACGCGCCGGGAAGCCGTTTGTCAAAGTCAACTGCGCGGCGATCCCCAAGGAACTTGTGGAATCGGTCCTTTTTGGGCACGTCAAAGGCGCATTCACCGGAGCCCTGCGCGACAAGAACGGGACGTTCAAGGAGGCGGACGGCGGCACGCTGCTGCTCGACGAGATCGGCGACCTTTCGCTCGAAGCGCAGGCGAAGGTGCTGCGTGTGCTCCAGGAGGGGGAGTTCGAGCCGGTGGGGGCGACGAAAACGGAGACGGTGGATGTGCGTGTGATCGCCGCCACCCACCGCGACCTGAAAGCCGAGGTGGACGAGGGGAATTTCCGCGAGGACCTTTATTTCCGCATCGCGGTGCTTGTGCTGGACCTGCCTCCGCTGCACAAACGCCAGGGAGACGTGCGTGTACTGGTGAATCACTTTCTCGAGGAATTCCACCTGAACGGCCTGCCCCAGCGCACGCTGAAAGAGGACGCGATGGAGGTGCTGGAGCGGTATTCGTGGCCGGGCAACGTTCGCGAGCTGCGCAACGTGATCGAACGGATCGCGATTTTGGCGGCGAATCCGGAAGTGGAGATCGAAGACCTGCCGACGGAGGTGCGCTCGGGCGCAGCTTATATGGGTGAAAGCATCGAGACCGGCGAGCTGCCGCCGGTGGGCACGTCGCTCGCGGATGTGCGCGCCGCCGCGGAAAAACGGTACCTGGAGGCCGTGCTCGAACAAACGGGAGGAAATGTATCGGAGGCAGCCCGGCTGGTGGGACTGGAGCGGACACACCTGCACAAGAAGCTGTCCTCGCTCGGAGTCAAGAGAAAGTAAGCTGAGCTGTTGACGGAACTTACAGGCCGGACGACAGGTCAACGTGTTCATCGGGCCGAGCCTGACCAAGGCGAACCCCTACACGGATTTCAGGATTCAGT
>CAZIDZ010000044.1:0-15513 GCA_964538455.1 uncultured bacterium | reverse complement strand
TTCATCGGGCCGAGCCTGACCAAGGCGAACCCCTACACGGATTTCAGGATTCAGTGGAAATAAGCATATTCAGATCGTTTCGCATCGACTACTCTATTATCGAGAAGATAAATAGGGACTGTCCCTATTTATCTTATAATAATTATATTGGTTTGTTTTTTATCAGTTAATTAGGGACAGTCCCTATTTAAAGAAATACGAAGAATGGCTCTTTCGCGGGACGGGGAGTGAAGTTTCTGCCATAAAAAATAGCCCCTTGCGGGGCTTCGAAGGCATCCAACCTTCCACCTCCAGATATACTGGATTGCTCATACTATGTATTCCCATTCCTCTTAATTGCAAGCATAGGGTATCCACTTTCAATCATAAATCAGAGACAAGATCGTTGAAGCCATTCTCATGAAAAACGATAAAGGGCTGTCGTTCGCTTGATTTCCGAATCGTGATCTTGTCATCTCGCTATGGAGTTTTCACGCAACTCCAATTCCTGAGCGTTTTTGTTACATTACACAACCATTAACGAATGATCAGGAACCGAGTCTATGCCAACATTCAGACACGAGCGCCCGTGGGTGATCGCGACCATTCGCGTGCCATACGGCCATGTGGACAAGATGGACCACGTGTATTACGGCAACTATTTGTTATACTTCGAGATGGCGCGGAACGAGTGGATGCGGGCGGGTGGCTTGACCTACAAGGATTTCGAGGCGCTCGGGTTCATGGTTCCGGTGGTGGAGGCGCATGTCCGCTACCGCGGCCGTGTGCGCTACGACGACCTGATCGAAATCCGCGCGGCGGTGAAGCCGGAAGGCAGGACGAGGCTTCGTTTCCTGTACGAAATCCGCCGTTCCGGCGAGGAAGAGGTGCTGACCACCGGATCGTCCGTGCATGTCGTCACGGACCTGGAAGGCCGTCCGCAGCGAATGCCGAAAGGGCTGAGCGACCTGCTCGAGCGAATCGGCGTCTACGAGGGGCCTGTTCCCGGCTGAAATGCGCCATAAGGGTCATCCTGACAAAGGCAACGGGAGAACTCGCCCGTGCTTGACAGCTTTCGCCCAAGGAGCGTAGTTTGATTTGAATTAGCGAAAGAGAGTCAACAGGCAATCTGCACCCACCACACGAAGGAGTACCGCACGGCGTTTTTGTAATCGGTCAGTGAATCTTCCCTGATACCATCTGCACAGAATGGTACTGACCCGAGTCCGGGCCAACGGGCGGTTTTGCGCGCCCGCTGGTTCACAGGGCGGCAACGGGAGGTCTGCATGCGGCAGGTCCGCACCCTGTTCACATCGATCTGCGCCATCGCGGTGTTTGCGTCCGCAACACACGCGAGCGGGATGCGTGTGCTGAAAGACTCCCCGCTCGGCACCGTGCTCGAGTTCAGCTTCGACGGCTGGGCCGTGCAGCCGATCGACTCCCTGGGCACAATCGCCGCTCCGCGCGGAGTAAGCTTCGACTTGCGCAGCGGCGGTCCGGCGGTTCCCTACACGCATCGCCTGATCGGACTGCCCGGTCCGACGAAACCGCGTGTGATCGTGGAAAGCGTCGAATGGGCCGGGCGGTTTCCCGGGACTGCAATCCGCGCAAACGTGCCCGCGATCGATCCAACTCTTCCCCACCTCTCCAAGGTCCAGCTGGTGACCCTGTCCGAGCCGAGCGTCTGGCGCGGCCGCTGGGTGTCCGGACTTTACGTGGTTCCGCAACAGTCCGAAGGAAACGGGATTCGCGCGGTCAAACGAATCCGGATTCGGATCGAATACGGGCGAACGTCCGCCGCGGCGGCGCCGCGGCGTGACGCGTTCGCCGAGAGCGCGCTGGCAAACCCGGGTGCCGCCGCCCGCTGGGGCGCGGCTCCGAGCATCCGGCCAAGCGTCCGGGCGGCGCGAACGATCGCCTCGGACGCGAATCTCTGGGCCACCGGAACGATGATCCGCATCGAGATTGAAACCGAGGGGATTTACCAGATCACGTCTTCCGACTTCGAGCGGCTTGGCATCGACCTGACAGGGGTTGACCCGAGGCAAATCCGTCTGTTCGGGAACGGCGGGCAGGTGCTGCCGGAGAACTTCATCGCATCGCGCGACACCACGCTGCGGGAGAACGCTATCTACGTCAGCGGCGAGCAGGACGGCTCTTTCGACGAGGGGGACCGCATCCTTTTCTACGGGCGCTCGGTGAACACCTGGCTGCCGTCTTCGGTCAGCGGCGAATACAGCCACACCAACAATCCGTTTACGCGGCGCAACGTGTACTGGCTCTACATCCCGGACGCGGGAGGGGAACAAGGGCTCAGGATGGACTCGTTGGGGACGGGCGAGGCGCCGACGTCGGCGACCACGACAGCGCGCTCGCGGCTGTTTGTCGACAACGACGCGATCATCTACTCCGGCGGTAACGACGAGGTTTCAGGCAAGATCTGGTACGCCGCCCGTCTCGATGCCGGCGGGCGCTACACCGCGACTGTCCAGGTGCCCCACCCGCTTGCGACACTGCCCGCGCGGCTGGTTGTGCAAAGCCGGACGGTCACCAGTTCCATCTATTCGATTGAAGTCAACGGTGTTCCCATCGACACTCTGAGGACGACGCAGGCAACAATCACGGTGCCCGCGGGGTTGCTGCGAAACGGCAGCAACACGGTCTCTTTCCACCAATTCGGCGGCAGCCTATACGTGGATTGGCTCGAACTGGATTTCGAGCGCGACCTGACCGCGGTGGACGGTATCCTCACCTTCGACAGGCTTCCCGAGGACGGCATCGTGCAGGTCGACGTCAGCGGACTGGATCAGCCGTGGGTGTTCGACATCCAGCAATTCGACCGGGTCAGGGTGGGTTTCGGGACACGGTTCGTCGTGCAATCGCAGACCAACTCCCCCCACCGCTACGTGGCTCTCTCCGAGGACCGTTTTCTGACGCCGGTCTCGATGACGGTCAGCGGTTTCGGGAAACCGGAGTACGCTCAGGGCCTCCGGTCCCAGGGGAACGGCGCGGACTACCTGATCATCACACACCGCGACTTCTACGACGCCTGCGCGCCGCTCGAAGCGTTCATCGAGCAGCGCGACACAATCGAAGTGACACGGGTGGAGACCGACGACATTTTCAAGGAGTTTTCCGGGGGGCTGTACGACCCGACGGCGATCCGCGATTTTCTCGCCTGGGCGGTGAACCAGTGGCAGACGCCGCCCTCGACGGTGCTGTTCGCAGGGGACGGAGATTACGATTACCGGAACATCGTTTCGAACGCCGATAAAAACTGGGTGCCTCCCTACGAGAACGGATCCGAGTGCACGGATACGTGGTACTCTCGGTTCGGCAGCTCCTATCCGCAGCTCGTTTCGGGACGGCTTCCGGTGGAGAGCGCCGGGCAGGTGGGTGAGTATCTCGACAAGCTGATCGCGTACGAGAGCAACCCGGATTACGGTCCGTGGCGGGCGAGGATGGTGCTGGTGGCGGACGACGAGTACGAGGACACCGGCGTAGTTTCTTGGAACACGGTGCACATGACCGAGGCCGAAGCGTTCTCGCGCGAAGAAGCGCCGTCCTACATGGACATCCGGAAGATCTACATCGGCACCTACCCAACCACCTACGACCCGACGACCGGGGCTCGGAGAAAGCCGGGTGCGACCACCGATCTGATCACTGCAATCAACGAGGGCGTGCTGGCGGTCAGCTTCATCGGGCATGGCAACGCACACGTCTGGACCCATGAATCGATCTTCGTGGACAACCGCGACGACAAGCTGATCGACACCGGCGACCGTCCCCCGATCTTTGTCGCCGCGACCTGCAACTGGGGGTACTGGGACCGGCCTGAAAACCTCTCGTTCCCCGAAATCCTGATCTTCCGCGAGGGGGGAGCGATCGGGATTGTCTCGTCGACGCGAAAGACCTACGTGAACAGCAACGATCAGTTTTCGACGACATTCTTTGCGAAATTTTTCGACCGCACGCACAGCTACCGTCTGGGCGAGTCGGTGCTGCTGGCTCAGATCCAGACGACGAATTCAACGACGCTCTCCTATCACTGCCTCGGGGACCCGCGGCTTCGGCCGGCGCTCCCGATCATGAATGTCGAGGCGACGGCGCTGACCCCGGATTCGCTGACGGCCTTCGCCCCGGAACACATCGGCGGACAAATCGAGGACGCCGGCGGCGCACCCGACCCCTCGTGGCAGGGGGAGGTGCTGCTCGATGTGATCGGCGGCACGGACACGCTGATCTACACGTTCCACAATATCTACAACGGGGACGGAACCCCGAAGACGCTGGCGTGGGTGAAACCCAAGGGGCACCTGTTCCGGGGTCTGGTCAGCGCGGAGGCGGGTGTTTTCAACACAAACTTCATCGTTCCACGGGACATCACGCTCGGTTCCGCCGGCGCGCAGGTGAAGATGTACGCGAACAACGAGGACGTCGACGGCGCCGGCGCAAAGCTTCAGATTCCGATCTCGACGCAGGTGGAGGAGCTGAACGACGTGACTCCGCCGCAGATCACCGTCTGGTTCGATCAGCCGGGGTGGGCTTCGGGAGGGATGACGACCTCGTCGCCGACGCTCCACATCGATCTTTTTGACACGAGCGGGATCAACCTAACCGGCGACATCGGGCACGACATCGTTGCGATTCTCGACGGCGAGGACGAAATCCGCCTGACGGACGATTTCATTTACAGCCGTGACAGCTATTCGCGCGGCAAGGTCGAGCGGAGGCTCTACAACCTGGAATCCGGCCGGCACACGCTGGAGCTCTGGGCGTGGGACATCGCCAACAACTACGCGCGCAAGGAGATCACGTTTCAAGTGCTTGCAGCGAGCGGGCAGGTGGTGCTGAACAACGTTCTGAACTGGCCGAATCCATTTGCGAAGAACACCAACTTCACCTTCGAACTTTCCGAGCCCGCGGAGGTGACGATCAAGATTTTCACGGCGAGCGGACGGCAGGTGAAAGAGATCGGGCCGGTGCAGGCGAACGCGGGGTTCAACTACCCCGGCGGGACCAGCCGCGAGCTTCGCTGGAACGGCTGGGATCGTTACGGCGACCCTGTCGCGAACGGCGTTTACCTGTACAAAATCGTCGCGGTGGGCGATAACGGCGCGCACGATGAAAAGATCGGAAAGCTATTGCGCATCCGTTGAAGAAGTGGCATCATTGCCGTTTGACGAGCGGATGGACAGAAGCCGCGGGTTTGCAAGGCTCCCGAACCGCCGGGAGAGGCGCATCAGCGACCGTTTGCGCGGAACGAGAGAGGAATCGGACAAAATGAATGGCTGGAAACGACACCGACTGGCAGTGTGGCTCGCGTCCGTGCTGGCGCTCGGCACTTTGATGACAGGCTCCGCGAAGGCGGCGGGAGTATCCCAGGCGGGAGTGCTCTTTTTGAAGATCAGCCCCGGAGCACGCCCCGGAGGCATGGGCGAGGCGTTTGTCGCGGTCGCGGATGACGCGACGGCGACCTGGTGGAACCCCGCAGGGCTCGCGTATGTCAACCACAGCGAGTTGACGATGATGCATGTGAACTGGCTGCCCCAGTTCAAATTCAGCGACCTCTATTACGACTTCATGAGCTACGTGCACCATGTCCCGGAGTGGGGCACGTTCGGGGCGAACATCATCTACCTGAACCTGGGCGAGAGCGAGCGCACGGACGAAACCGGAGCGTCCCAAGGGACGTTCAGCTCCTATGATTTCGCCGTGTCCGGCTCCTACGGCAGCGAGATGTCCGAGACGATGGCGCTCGGGGTGAACATGCGATTCATCTACAGCCACCTTTCGGACCAGGGTGCGGGGCAGGAGAAGGGTTCCGGCGTCGCCTCCAGCGTCGGCGTCGACATCGGCTGGCTGTGGCGGACGCCGGTGCGCGCGCTGACATTGGGCGCGAACCTGACGAACATGGGACCGGAGATCGCCTACATCGACCGTGCCCAGGCTGACCCGTTGCCGACGAACCTGAAACTCGGTTTCGCCTACAAACTGGTCGACAGCCCCTACAATACGATGACACTCGTGGGCGACGTGGACAAGGAGCTCGTTTACCGCGACAGCAAGGGGGAGCCGGACCCGTTCTACATCGCGATGATCACCGCGTGGGGGGACGGCAAACTGTTTGATACGATGATCTACCACATCGGGACGGAGTACTGGTACAGCGACCTGGTGGCGCTGCGTGCCGGGTACTGGAACGACCCGCTGGGCAAGATCAAGGCGACAACGTATGGCGCGAGCCTGAAGTATTCCCTGTACCGCTTCGATTTCTCCTACGTCGCGGCGGGAGAAGGACAACCGTTGACGGACACGATGCGGTTCAGTCTCAGCATCGGTTTCTGATGCACCGCAGATTCGCCACATTTTCCACGGTTCTCGGCGCGCTCGTTCTTGCGGCGGCGATGCCGCTCCGGGCGGCGGTACCCGCCCACAGGATCGTCGTGAACACCGGGTCAGTGGACGCGGCCGGCACGCTGATCGCGCGCACCCCGCCACTGCCGGACACGCTGCGTGTGCTCGCCATCCGTGTCGACTTCCAGCCCGACACGCTGAGCACGACCACCGGGGACGGCTCATTTTTCTACGAGATCCCGGCCGGCGAAGACCCGGAGAACTGGCGGATCGACCCCCCTCCCCACGATTCTCTCTACTTTGCCGATCAGCTTTTCGCGCTGCGCAGGTACTACGAACGTTTCAGCCGCGGGAAGCTGACGCTGACGGGGCGCCTGAACAGCGGGGGGGACAGCGGCGGGGACCTTTTTCCCGCGGGGGCGCAGGACGCCTATACGCTGCCCTACCCGATATGGCACATCAACTACGGCGACGGGGATGAGCGGCGGCTGAACGAAACACTGACCCAACTTTTCATCGACGCCTGGACGCTCGCCGACGAAGACCCGGACGTCAACCTCTCGCGGTATGACCTCTATTTGATTTTTCACGCCGGGGCGGGCAACGAGTTTGACACAGGTTTCGACACGACACCCTTCGACATCCCCTCGGTGGTGATCAGCCCCAACGACCTGACGGACTACGGCGGTTTGCCCGGCGAGCTGACGCTCACCTCCGGCACCCTCAGATGGGGCGCGATCCTGCCGGAGACGCAACGGCAGGGCGATGTCGAGGTCGGGCTGCTGGGCACGATCGTTCATCAGGCCGGGTACCTGCTCGGGATGCCGCACCTTTACGACACGGAGACGGGCAATCCGGCGATCGGGATGTTCGGGGTGATGGACCGCGGCTTCGGAGGCTTCTTCGGCCTGATCCCGACTCCGCCGAGCGCCTGGACACGGGCCTACATGGGATGGGACAGCGTCACCACGATTTCGTCGGGAGACGTTGAGCTCGGCGCGTTGAATCTCCCCGACGAACGGTTCACGGGCGGATTGGACCGGTTGGTGAAGGTCCCGATCAACGAGCACGAGTACTACCTGCTCGAATCCCGACTGCGCGACCCCGAGGGGGACAGCCTGACGTACGGTTATGACCGTGACAGCCTCCGGATAACGTTCCACGACAATTACACGGTCGACGTCGATCCTGGCTTCCGCGTGCTGGTGGATGTGGACGACCCCGATTTCGACCTGCCCGCGAGCGGAGTGCTGGTCTGGCACATCGACCAGTCGGTGATCGACCAGAAGCTCGATTCGGACAGGCTTCAGACGAACCGTGACTGGCGCGCGGTGGACCTGGAGGAGATGGACGGCAGCGAGGACATCGGGAACACGTACGAATTCCTGACGCCCAGCTACGGCACCGAGTACGGCATCCGGGAAGACGCGTTCTACGCCGGAAACGAGCTCTGGCAGGAGGCGAACGGCCCGTACCCCGTCGAATTCAGCCCGGCGACGATCCCTTCGACGAGGGCGAACAACGGCGGCGAGAGTCACATTACGCTGAGAAACGTCTCGGCGATCGACGACACGATGACGCTGACGGTGGTCAACACCTGGGAGCAGGGCGCGTTTCCCCACACCCTCGACTGGGCGGATGGAAACGTGGACCTGACGTTCGCCGACCTGGACGGCGATGACAGCCTCGAACTGGTTCTCTGGGATGAAGGGTGCGAGATCGCCGCCTACCGTGCGGACGGGTCGCCGTTCGCGGCGGATACCTTCCTGGTCAAACTCCCCGCGGGGAACTACACGCTGCTCACCGGATCGACGCCGGGGATGGTGTACGCTGTTGGAGAAAACGCCGACTACGCGCTGCACGAGGACGGGGGCGGATTCGTCGCGTATTTGCTGGCCAGCTACGCCTCAGGCTCCCCTCCGCTCGGCGCGGCGTTGATCGGGAAACCGGGACAGGAAACCCTGGTGACGCTGCGATCATCGGCAACCGGCTATCTCCTGCGCCAGGATTATCAGGGCATGCTTCCGGCGATCTTTTCCTCCGTGCACGTCGACACGCTGGACGAAGTGGGGAGTCTCGTTCGACTCGGTCCGGTGGGTTCGGACACCCTGCTGGTCGTGCTCTCGTCCGGGAAGCTGCTCGGGGTGCTGAAATCCCAGGCGGCTCCTGGTCCGGCGGAGACGCTTTCCAGCGCACCCGGCCTGCGCGCGGGCGAGACAGTCGGAAATCCGCTGTCCGCGGATTTCGACGGGGACGGCCTCCAGGATGCGGCGGCGTTGACTTCGCGGGGACGTTTCATCGTCTGGTACGCCAGCGATGGCAGCGGGTGGAACGAGGCCCAGCTCCAGACTCCGGAGGATCTGCCCTCTTCCCTGTACCCCGCTGATGTGGATCAGGACGGCTTCCCCGAGCTGGCCGGGGTCAAGCAGCGCTCGCTGCTCGGCGTCGAGGCAAACGGTCTCGTCAGCGAGGGGACGCCGGTGACGCTCTCGACGGGCAACGGCCTGCCGATGCCGGCGAACGCGCTGTTCGCCGACGTGAACGGACAGGACGTCGTGAATCTGCTCGTCCCCTCGGTGATCGAACCGGGCCGCGTCGCGATCGCGGGCTACGAGCTCAGCGACGGCCGTTCGCTGCCGGGTTTTCCACTCGACTTCGGCTACCTCTCCGGCCAGCATCCGCCGCGCACGGGGATCGCAGATCTTGACGGCGACGGAGACCTCGAACTGGTCACGGTGACCCGCGGACCGGGCGTTCCGGAACTCCGGGTCTACGACCTCCCGGCCCGGGGCGGCGGAACCGCCAAAGTCTTCTGGGGACTGGCCGACGGCGACGCGGCGAAGGGACGCGCCTATCCCTTTACCTCCCAAGCCACCGGCTCCGGCAGTACACGGACGCTCGCCGACGCCTATATCTGGCCGAACCCGGTTCGCCAGCGAACGGCCCACCTTCGATTCTTCGGAGTGTCCGGCGGGAGAGCCTCACTGCGCGTCTACGACCTCGTCGGCCGTCTCGTGACGGAAAAAAGCTCCCCGGTGACGAGCGGAACCGACAACGAAATCACCTTCACGGTCGGGGATTGGCCCTCCGGCGTCTACGTCGCGCGGTTGCAGGCGGGCGGCTCCCACACGCTGATTCGCTTTGCGGTGGTGCGCTGATGAAGATGCCGCGCCGGACAGGACGGCTGGACCGACCCCTGCGCAGAAACGTGACAGGTTTTTGCGCGGCGTTCGCCTGCGTCCTGGCGTTCGCCTGGACCGCGCAAGGGCAGCCGCTCGACGCCAACCACCCCGAACTGGCGTGGATGACTTTCGAGACGGAGCATTTTGTCATCCATTACCACCAGGGCGCGCGCCGGACGGCGGACACGATCGCAAAGATCGCCGAGGAGATCTACCCGGTGATCACGAAGATGTACGGCTACGCGCCCGACACGAAATTCCATTTCATCGTCAAGGACACGGACGACTACGCGAACGGCGCCGCGTACTACTACAACAACAAGATGCTGATCTGGGCGACGGCGCTCGACTACGACCTGCGCGGCACGAAGAACTGGCTGCGCGACGTGATCACGCACGAGTACACGCACATCATCCAGCTCGGCGCGGCGCGGAAGCTCTCGCGGAACCTGCCCGCGATGTACGTGCAGGTGCTCGGCTACGAGGAGGAGAAGCGGCCGGATGTGCTCTACGGTTTCCCGAATATCCTCGCCTCCTACCCGTTCGCGATGACGATCATGCCGAACTGGCTCGCGGAGGGCACCGCCCAGTTCAACAGCCCGAAACTGCGCTACGACTGGCTTGACAGCCACCGGGACATGCAGCTGCGTGAACGGGCGCTCAACGACTCTCTGCTCCCGCTCAACGAGATGGAGGTGTTCGGCAAGAACAGCCTGGGCAACGAAGGGGTGTACAATCACGGGTTCTCGCTGGTCAGCTACATCGCGGAGACCTACGGACCTGAAGCGCTGAAGAAGATCACGTGGAACCAGGCGAAGCTGCTTCGCTACGACGCCAACGAGTCGATCAAGGAAGCGCTGGGGATCTCGGGGCAGCAGCTCTACGACCAGTGGTCCGATCACCTGAAGAAGCAGTACGGCGAGTGGAGCGCCACAATCGAAAAGCACCCGGTTTCCGGCGCGCTGCTGGAGACGGGCGGCTACGCGAATCTCTACGCACGATTCAGTCCGGACGGCGAATGGATCTGGTTCACGTCCAACCGGGGGCACGATTACCTGAGCCAGAGGAGCCTGTGGAAAATCCGCGCGGACGGCAGCGGGGAGCCGGTGCTCGTTGCAGAATCGGCGGACGGGCCGTTCGCATTCACGCCGGACGGCAAAGCGGTGGTCTACAGCCGGATTGTGCGTGAGCGGAACGAATCCTACTTCGCCGATCTATTCCTGCGGGAGCTGGCGACGGACAAGGAAATCCGTCTGACGCGGAGCGCCCGAGCGACCGAACCCGGCGTCTCCCCCGACGGCCGTGAGCTCGTCTTCGTCGTCAACCGTGACGGCACCAAGGACCTGGCGACGCTCCCGCTCCCTCCGGAAGCCGATTGGAAAGAGTTGAAGCCAATAAGAGCGGAAGAGCTCCATTTTCTCACGAACTACGACGACGGATCGCGGGCTTACCGCCCCCGCTACTCCCCGGACGGCACCCGGCTGCTGTACGCGAAGAGCACCTACGCCGGTCGCGACGTGATGCTGTACACCCTGAAGTCCGGAGTCGAGAGCACGCTGATCGGCGGCGCGGCGGACCAGCGCGATCCGGAGTGGAGCGACGACGGGCAGGCAATCATCTACGCGAGCGACGAGACGGGGATTTTCGACCTCTACCGGCGCAAGCTCGGGGACAGCATCTCGGTGCCGCTGACCAACGTGCTCGGCGGCGCATTCATGCCCGCGCCGAACGCGGACGGAACGTGCATCGTGTACAGCGAATTCGGGCAGGACGGATACATGCTGCACGTGCTGTCGAATCCGGCGCCGATCCCAAGCGATTTCCTGAAGTACGGGCGCGACTACCTCAGCGTGCTCCCGGTGAAAACCTACGACGACAGCCATGTGGACACGGTCGCCTCGAGACCGTACAAACCGATCTTCGAGCAGCTCTTTTTCGTGCCGAGGATCACGATGGACTACGGCACCTTCAAGCCGGGAGTATACATCTACAGCAGCGATTTCCTCGAGAAAGTGAACCTGTTCACCGGATTCAACATGAACCGCCGTGGGGAATTCGACGCGATGGCGTTCCTCGATTTCAAGGCGCTGCGGCCGACCCTTTTCTCCGAGGGGTATTACATCAAGCGTGTGGACGACGCGCGTTTCAAGGACGAGTACAAGATCGTCAGCGAGCGCATCGACAAGGACGGCAAGCTTGTGCCGGTGTACGACGACTACGGGGTGAACTACCGTTTCCACCTGATGGAGTTCGACCTCGGCGCGCGGATGCGTTTGACGACTCCGCTGGAATTCGAGCTTCGCGGAGCGTACAGCCGCTACGATGCATTCCTTGAGTACGAGGACAAGTCGGTGTTTCAATACACCTATTTTAGGGGCAAGTACATCCAGGCCCGTCTCGATTACGACACGATGCTGCCGCAAATTCACGGGAACGTGCATCCACGCGGAGGGACGCGAGGACAGTTGACCGTCGCCCGCGAACAAAACAAGTTTATCGATGGGTTCGAGGTCAACGCCACCGCCTACACGCTGCAGGAGGTTTACACCCCGTACGACTACTGGCGGTTCGAGGGGGACATCACCCACTGGTACAACGTAGCGGGCGATCTCGTCGTGCAACCGAGGCTCCGCTGCGGCTACCTTGACCACCAGGTCGATCCGTTCATGCACCTTTACATCGGCGGGTTGTACGGGATGCGGGGCTACAGTTATTACAGCCTCGGCGGCACGCGGACGGCGATCGGGAGCATCGCACTCCGCCACCCGCTCTGGGAGCCGGACCGCCCGCGTATCGGGTGGCTGCATCTCGACGGGTTGTTTCTCGGACTGTTTGCGGACGTCGGCGACGCGTGGCGCGAACGGGCGTTCGACGCCGGCCGGTTGAAACGGGATCTCGGCGCGGAATTGCGGATGAAGCTTTTTTCGTGGTACGGCTACCCGACAGCGGTGACATTCGCGGCGGCCCGCGGGCTCGACCGGGTGTCCGTGACCGAGAACGGAACGACAACTGCGTACGAACCGGGTTGGCGGTTCTACCTGACGGTTTTATTCGATTTTGAAACCATCTTCCCCTCACGGGGAGCGGCATGGAGGATGCCATGAAGACGAAGTTCCTGATCATCTTGACGTTCGCCCTGGCGACGGTTCCAGCCTTCGCCAACGAAACGTCAACCCCCGAGTCCAGCGACCGTTCCCCGCTTTTCCTGCGAACCGCGGAACCGGGCGTGCCGGCCGTGGATCAACAGGCGTGGAACGACGCGACGCCGCTGCCGACGGACCGCAGGGCTTTTCTGCTGAAATCGAAGCTAACGTTCGCCGTGGCTCAGGAGAACGAGGGCGGCGCGGATGCGGATGCGACCTCGGCGACGGTGGGCGAAACGAAGAATCCGGGGCGCGCGCTGCTGCTCTCCGCGATCCTGCCCGGCGCCGGCGAATTGTACGCGGGTTCGAAACTGAAGGCGTCATTCTTCTTCGCGCTGGAGTTGGCGTGCTGGTACGGCGCGGTCACCTACGCCCTGCGCGGAGACGCCAAGCAGGTCGACTACCAGGATTACGTCGAGAAGAACTGGCGCGAGGACTACTACCGCAGCGTCGAGTACACCGCGGCCCAGGACCCGTTGTACCCGCTGCAGAATCCGACGGCGTTTTCGGGCACCTCGAGCGAGTGGGCCAACCTGAGCTGGCAGGAAAAGATCGCGTACCTGCCGGACAATTTCACGCATGAGCTGGCGAGCGAACATAACCAGTCCTACTACGAGAACGTCGGCAAGTACCTGACGCAATTCGGGTATGGGTGGAACGATTGGATTGCCGGCCGGACGACGGACGTGATCGACGCTTGGGCCGCCGCCAACGGCTACAACTGGCTGAAAGGAGGCGGAGTCAGCCCGCTGGCCAACCGTTACGAAGACCTGCGCTACGAGAGCAACCAACTGCTCGATCGCAGCGCGGCCTTCTTCAGCATCATCATGGTCAACCATGTGATCTCCGCGCTCGACGCCGGGTTCACGGTGCGGCTGCACAACCGGAAGCTGGCGCGGGTGGAGCCGACCACCTCGCAGATCCGGTACAATCACCAGCCGGTGGCGACCGCCGGGCTCGCCGTACGGTTCTAGGAGGGGGATTTCGTGGCTGAACCCAGGCTCCGCCGAACGTTCGTCGTGGCAGCGATTGTTGTTGCAGCCGGGTGGGTCGGTTCCGCCTGCGCCGAAACCGGCGCGGAGACGCTCTCGCCCGGACCCGCCCCGGCGCGGCTCGCGCTGACGCAGAGGATTGGGGCCGCTGACGCGGGGGTGCAGGAAACGGGTTCGTCGAATGTTCTGACGCGGAAGTCGGCATCCGACGCGGTGCTCCGCAGCATCCTGCTCCCGGGGTGGGGACAGCGGTACAGCGGCCACAGGGTACGCGGCGCGCTGTTTACCGCGGCGGACGCCGGGATCTGGCTCGGGCTCGCCTACTCCTACCAGGCGTGGCAGTTCGGGGAGGACCAGTATCTCGCGTTCAGCCAGGAGCACGCCTCGATCGCGGGCGCGCACACCCACGATTTCTACGTGGACATCGGCAATTACGGCGATCGAGACGCCTTCAACGCCGCCCGCCGCCAGCAACGGGACTACGCGAACCAGTACCGCGGCGCGGATAACTGGTGGGAGTGGGACAGCGCCGCCAACCGCCTTACCTTTAAAGACCTGCGGATCCAGGCGGACAGGAACAAGAATCGAATCTCCTACCTGATTGGTGCGCTCGTGCTGAACCGGCTGGTCTCCGCGATCGACGCGTCGCGCGGGATGGCGAAAGGGACCGCATCGTCCGGCACCCTTTCCCTCGAGTACAACCCCGAGGTGAACGGTCCATCGCTCGTCTGGCGGGGGAATCTGGGGAGGAAATGAGCAGGGTCCTGATTACGGGTATCAGCGGTTTTATCGGCGGACACATCTGGGCACAACTGGCACACAGCGAGGACCTGTGGGGGCTCTACGGCGCCACCGGGTCGGTGCCGCTGAAGCCCGAACGCCAGCTTGGCTGCGACCTCTCCCAGCCGGACAACATCTACCACCTGATCAAGGACCTGAAACCGACCCACGTCGTGCACCTCGCGGGTATGGCCCGTCCCGAGCTCTGCCGCCGCAACAGCCTGCTCGCCTGGAAAGTCAACCACGCCGCGACACGTGAACTCGCCGCAGCAGCGGCCGAAATCGACGCCCGTGTCATTTTCATCTCGTCCGATCAAGTTTTCGACGGGACACGGGGGAACTATCGTGAAGGCGACCCGCCCGAGCCGGTGAACGTTTACGGGGAGACGAAGAAGGCCGCGGAGCGGGTGGTGCTCGCGCAGGTGGACAACTCCGTGGTGCTGCGGCTGAACATTACCTACGGCCCTCCCCGCTTCAAGGGAGGGTCGTTTTCGGAGTGGATCCTCGACCGGGAGCGCTCCGGCCAGCCGATCTCGCTGTTCTTCGACCAGTATCGAAGCCCGCTGGACATCGTCACCGCCACCCGCGCCATCGTCGAACTGATCGACCACCGGTTCCAGGGAGTGCTGCACCTGGGCGGGGCCAACCGGGTCAATCGGGTCACCTTCGGGCGGATGCTGCTCAAGCACCTCGGGCGCGACGCCTCGGGGATCCTCGAGACGCAATCGACGAAGACCGATCCGGAAGGGACGATGCCTGTCGACACATCCTTCGACCTGACACTTGCCCGGCAGACCCTGCACACGCCCATCGCCAACCTGATGGAAGGACTCCGCCTTGCCTACGGTCCCCCTCGCAGCGGGATCGTGTAGTCGAAAAATTAAAAAGGGGACACATCGAAGGGGGGCCCGGCCAGTCCGCTTGTCTATCCTTTCCACTTTTGAGAATCGTTATGCGGACTGGCCGGGTTTCACCTAAAGGTTCTCTTCAGGTAGAGGTGCCAGCTTCAGAGACCCCGACCTACGGGATTTCTCATGAATGTCATCCCCCGGTTTGACCGGGGGATCCAGTTGTCTT
>CAZIDZ010000043.1:6755-19465 GCA_964538455.1 uncultured bacterium | reverse complement strand
GCTGGGGATGTATCCGAAGTGACGTGATTTTTCAGTGAGAGTGCAAGACCGCCGGGCGGGAAGAGTCGCTATCCGCTTGGCGGTTTTTCCATGAATCCAACACTATGGAATATTTTCAGCCGAAAATTGAGCGACAGCTGTGAACTTCACTGCGAGGTCGATCGTCGAAACGGTGCGCGCTCGTATTGATGCAATAGTGCGGCAAGGGCAAAGAACAAGCCGTCAGGTGAAGGAATCTCCTTTTCCCTGACGGCTTTCCCCTGGCCTACCGACCGAAGACGGAGCCCTTGCTCACGTTCCACGATGGGGACGGTTATGCCACCCGCGCCGCATGACTGAGCATCGCCGTCTGGCGGTATCTCCGCTCGATCATGGCGAGATAAATCAGTTGGCACTTCGGACACAACCCGTGAGACCCTGGATGGTGCGTCTGGTCATCTGTATACGTGTGGGGAGCCACCCGTCCTGGCACTCCCATGCACGTTCCAGTTTTGACTTTTCGCCGCTTCATCCGTGGCCTCCTCGGTCGCATGTCTGCTACTTTCATCGGCAGAACAGGAAGGATCTTTAGCTTCGCAGTCGAGCAATTTCGCCCGCTTACTTCAAGTTTTTCAGCACTATCCAGAAGAGCAAACAAGAAACTTCAAGGTACTTTAACGATCGCTCGCTCACCGCTGGAGAATTGCTTCGAGCAGCGCTTGAGGTTTCCTGAGAGACACGAGAGACACGCCGCGAGCAGGGATGCTCGAAAGCGGGAAAACACTGCCGGAAACGTGGGCGACACCTAAAAACTCAAGGACGCCAAGAATCGTAGTGGCCACCGAAAGGAGAACGGCCCGCTATGAAAAGGGAGCTTCAGGGCCGTTTGGAAACGGCAGTCTCTTGTCCTGAGAGATTCGACTCATACATTTCTTAGTCATAATCGTTACGATGGAGAGGTCAAGGCGCCGCTTCTTTTGCTCGCGGGACGCCGATCTCATTACTTTTGCCGGGCTGGAGTGCGGATATTATGCCCGGGAATGGAATTCGAAAAAGGATTGCAGCGAAGCATGGGAGTGGACACTGCGATGGCCAACGTGCTGGATGTGCTGGAAGAACGAGGATTTATCGATCAATGCACCGACGAGGGGGCGCTGCGCGAACTCCTCAACGCTCCCCAGACTGTCTATTGCGGCTTCGATCCCACGGCCAGCAGCCTGCATGTCGGCAATCTCGTTCCGTTGATGGGGCTCCGTCATTTCCAGCTGCACGGGCACAAGGTGATCATCGTCATGGGCGGCGCGACGGGAATGATCGGCGATCCTTCCGGGCGGTCCGATGAGCGGGAATTCCTTGGCGAAGAGACCCTCCAGGCCAACTTGAAGGCCCAGGAGCTGCAATTTCGCCGGCTGCTCGATTTTGACGGTAACAATCCCGCGATCCTCGTCAACAATTACGATTGGACCCGGGATGTGCGCCTGATCGACTGGTTGCGCGGCATCGGCAAGCAGATGTCGGTGAATGTGATGATCAACCGTGAATCCGTCCGGCGACGCCTCGAGGACCGCGATCAGGGCATCAGCTACACCGAATTCAGCTACCAACTGCTGCAGGCGTTCGATTTCCGCCACCTTTACGAAACCTACGGCTGCCGCGTCCAAGTGGGGGCTTCGGACCAGTGGGGAAACATCACAGCCGGGGCAGACCTGATCCGTCGCGCTGGGGGCGAACCGGCCTACGGGTTGACATTCCCCCTGATCACCGATTCCACCGGGAGCAAATACGGCAAGTCGCTCAAAGGCGCGGTGATGTTGAGCGAGGATGTGACCAGCATTTGGGATTTCTACCAGTTCCTCGTTCGAACCGAGGACGATAAGGTCATCAACTTGTTGAAAATGTTCACACTGCTGCCTATAGACGAGATCGAAAAGCTTGAGGAAGCGCATCGGGCGGACCCCTCCGCCCGGAAAGCCCACAAACGCCTCGCCTGGGAGGTGACGGCGATGGTCCGCGGCGCGGAGCAGGCGGACCGAATGGCGAAGGGTGCGGAAGCGATCTATGCTGGCAAATTAGACGAGTTGGACGCCGATCTGGTCCGGCAGGCGTTCGCGGACGGCCCCACGGCGGAGATTGACGGTTCCCGGCTGCGCAAAGGGATCGGGCTTGTGGAACTCGCCGCTGAATCTGGACTTGTGCAGAGCAAGGGCGAGGCGAAACGATTACTGCAGCAGGGCGCACTGTATGTCAATGACAGTCGCGCCGGTGACGGCTACGTTGTGACGGCGGACGACGTACTCCCCTCAGGGGTGGTAATCCTGCGGAAAGGCAAGCGGGATTACCTGATTCTACGCCCCAAATGAAGGTGTTTGGACCGTCATTTCCGCCTGCATCGAAAAGGTGCAGGCTATTTTTCTGCTTTTCAGTGAGAAGCCTCCCTCCCAATCGTCTGTCTTCGCACTCGGGAGACGCAAATGTCAGTTTATCGCGATCTTGCCGCGGAGATCGATTGCACTCTCACGAGTGTTTCTCTATTTTGGAATTTGAATAATCAAGCAGTATCCGGAGCCTCCGATGCTGATTGGGCGATGACTACCGCTCCAGGTGGCGAAGTTCTTTGATATTCCCTACTTTCTCCGGTAGAAGCCAGGATATCACCCGACGGAGAGCGGACGGGGAAGCCCCCTGGTCAAGTGGACGTCCCGGAGCGTAGGACGGTTTGATAAACGTTTAAGCCGAGACGTGGGGGAGGGGAGCAACAATGGATATCACCGAGATCAACATCAACTTGCGCGATGAAGACAAGTTGAAAGCCTTCGTCAACATTACATTTGACGATGTTTTTGTTGTTCGTGGTCTGAAAATCATCGAAGGTGGCCAGGGTCTGTTTGTCTGCATGCCCTCGCGGAAACTGCCCGATGGCACCTACAAGGATATCGCCCACCCGATCGACAACGATTTCCGGGGAAAAATCGAACAGCGTATCCTCGGGGTCTACGAAAAACTCCGTTCTCAACAGCAGAGCGGAATGCATCGTGTGATGGAGTTTGACGACTAGCTTCTGAACGCTTATTTTCCCACCGCGTTTGGCAGCCTTTGGCTGCAAGGCCTTTCCATATTCACATTTCAAGGACACAGTTTCAGGGGTGTCGCCAAGTGGTTAAGGCAGCGGTTTTTGGGGCCGCCATGCGTAGGTTCGAATCCTACCACCCCTGCTGGATGTCGGACAATACGAAAGTTCATTTCCGAAAGCCGAGCGCTTTCGCATAGGTTGGAGGAGCGGTTGCCATGAACTCCGAACTCCACCATCAGATCAAGCTTTTTGCAGGCACGGCACACCCGCAGCTTGCGAAACAAATCTCGGAATACATCTCAATCCCGCTCGGGCAGGCGGAGGTGGGCCGGTTTTCCGACGGGGAAATCAGCGTCAAAATCCATGAGAACATCCGCGGGTGGGATGTGTTTGTGGTGCAGCCGACGCACCCCAACTCGGACAACTTGATGGAACTGCTGATCCTGCTCGACGCGTGCAAACGGGCGTCGGCGAGGAGGATTACGGCAGTGATTCCCTATTTCGGCTACGCCCGCCAGGACAGGAAGGACGAGTCGCGTGTGCCGATTACCGCCAAGCTCGTGGCAAACCTGATCACCGCTGCGGGCGCGGACCGTGTGCTGACGATGGACCTTCACAGCGCACAAATCCAGGGCTTCTTCGACATTCCCCTCGATCACCTGTACGGCAGCGCAGTGCTGATCCCGTTCTTCCGCGAGATGAACCTCAAAAACCTCTCCGTAGCAAGCCCGGATGTCGGGGGAATCAAGCTCGCCCGCGCCTACGCCAACCGGCTCGAGGCGGATCTGGCGATTGTCGATAAACGCCGGGTGCGGGCGAACGTCGCCGAAGCGATGAATGTACTCGGCAACGTCAAGAATCGCACGGTGTTGCTGGTGGACGACATGGTGGATACGGCGGGGACTCTCTGCGAGGCCTCCCGTGCCTTGTTTGAAGCGGGAGCATCCCGTATTTTCGCCGCCACGGTCCACCCGATGCTATCTGGTCCTGCGATCGAGCGGATCGGTAAGAGCAAGATAGAAAAGGTATTTGTGTTGGATACGATTCCGGAACGGCCGGGGATGAGCGATCTGCCCTGGCTGCAACGGTTGCGGGTGGATGAAGTGTTTGCGGAAGCGATTCTTCGCATCTACCGTGAAGAATCGATCAGCAGTCTTTTTGTGGAATGAGGTACTATCGTGGCTGAAAAAGCGATCCCGACGCTGAAGGCGATGCCCCGTGAACCGGGCAAAAAGAGCGTCACTAAACAGGTCCGCGCGAGCGGCAAGATTCCCGCGGTCTATTACCTCGGCGGCACCGATTCGGTGCATTTGGAGATCGAGGAGAAAGAGTTCACCAAGCTGATGCAGCAGCGCCCGACCCTGATCAACCTGGAGGTCGAGGGGCAGGAGTCGCGCGAATGCATGATCCGTGACATTCAGCGCCATCCGGTCAGCCAGGAGCCGATCCATCTCGACCTGATTGGGATTACGCGCGGCAAGAAGATTACGTCCACAGTCCCGATCAAGCTGCTCGGCGTGCCCGATGGCGTGCGCAACCAGGGCGGTATTCTGCAGCAGGTGATGCATGAAGTCGACATTCACGTCCTTCCGGCGGACATGCCGAATCGGATCGAGGTGGATGTCACCGCGCTGGAACTCGGACACTCGATCCACCTCAAAGATGTTTTCGTGGAAGGAGTTGAGTGGGAGGAAAATCCCGAACGGACCGTCGCCACGGTTGTCGCTCCTCGTGTTGTTGAGGAAGTCGTTGAGGAGGAAGAGGAGGAGCTTGAGGAGGGCGTGGAGCCCGAACTGGTGGGCGAGAAGGGCGAGAAGGGCGAGAAGAAAGAGAAAGCTCCCGAGGGGGAAGAGGAGGAATAAGCCGTGGGGCGTCGCCTCGTCGTGGGCTTGGGCAATCCCGGGCCGGAGTATGACGAGACCTGGCACAACCTTGGATTTCACGCGGTGCGTGCCCTGGCGAAGATTGTACGTGCGTCGCTGAAGCCTCAGCGGCAGGCTCTCATTGGTCGTGGCCGGTATGCCGGCCACGATGTTTTTCTCCTGCTCCCTCAAACTTACATGAACCGTAGCGGCGAACCTGTTGCGCGCCTTGCTGCACAGCAACGCATCGCCGATAGCGATATCCTCGTGCTGCTGGACGATCATGATCTGCCCCGCGGATTGCTTCGCATACGGGAGTCCGGGGGTGATGGCGGGCATCGAGGCCTGAGGGCGGTGCTCGACGAACTGGGAACGATGCAGATCGCCAGACTACGCATCGGATTTCGTGATGAAACGGTTGATGCAAAGGCGGGAGGATATCCCGATCTTGCGGAACGTGTGCTTAAACCGCTGAACGACGCAGAACGTGAGCACATGGGACGGATGGCCGAGGGGGCGGCGGAGGCGGCCCGCGACTGGCTGGCTTTGGGCATCATCGGAGCGATGAACCAGAACAACAACCGGAAGATTTCGCCGTCCGGCGATGAACCGGAGGCGAAAAGAGAGCCGGACGGCCGCTGATTCCGCTTCAACACTTGCTTTTGTTCGGCCCTGGGGACAGGTTTGAGCCTTTACCTCGGGACCTTTCCGTTTCGGCCCGGGATCGACCGGGACAGGGTGGGATGGAACACAGGAAGGACGGGAACCGATGAATGGCTTGTCCAGCACCATCTGGATTCTGCCACTACTGGGTGTCGCAGGATTGCTCTTTGCTATCTGGAAAGGGAGTTGGGTTCGACGTCAGGACGCGGGCAGCGAGTACATGCGTGAGATCAGCGGTCACATCCGCGAAGGCGCCATGGCGTTTCTCGGCCGGGAATATCGTGTTCTGGCCGTTTTTGTTCTCGTAGTTGCCGCGCTGCTGATCCTGGCCAACTGGAGCAGCCCGGCCAGCTCACCCTGGATCGCCTTATCCTTTGTCGTGGGAGCGTCCTGCAGCGGACTCGCCGGGTTCTTCGGGATGAGAGTGGCGACCGAAGCGAATGTGCGCACAGCGAACGCCGCCCGTACCGGTTTGAACAGGGCACTCATGGTCGCGTTCTCCGGCGGCACCGTTATGGGAATGAACGTCGTCGGACTTGGAGTGCTCGGCATCAGCCTGCTATTCATCGTTTACGTCGGCGTTGGGATCGGCGGGATCGGCAGCTACGACAGCCTCAAGCTGACGTTGCAGGTGCTTAGCGGATTCTCCATGGGCGCCTCGTCGATTGCGCTGTTCGCACGTGTGGGCGGTGGCATCTACACCAAGGCGGCGGATGTCGGTGCGGACCTCGTGGGCAAGGTCGAAGCGGGTATTCCCGAAGATGATCCACGCAATCCGGCCACCATTGCGGACAATGTCGGCGACAACGTCGGTGACGTCGCCGGGATGGGCGCCGACCTGTTCGAATCTTTCGTCGGTTCGATCATCTCTGCGATGATCATCGGTGCCATGGTCTGGTTCACACCCGGTCACGGCCAGGCCGATGCCCTGCACCTCGTTCTGTTGCCGCTGGCGCTGGCGGGAGCTGGCATCATCGTCAGCATCATTGGCACCTTTTTCGTCCGCACGAAGGAGGGGGGCAACCCGCAGGCGGCGTTGAACACCGGAACGTTCGGCGCGGCAGGCCTGATGGTGATTCTCAGCTTCTTCATGATCCGTGCCTTTGTCCCCGAGCCAGTGGTTCTTTCCGGACTGGAGATTTCGGCGACGGATATATTCCTTGCAACTATCTTCGGCCTTGCGGCGGGTGTGGCCATCGGCATGCTGACCGAGCATTACACCGCCCTCGGACGCAAACCTGTAATGAATATTGCAAATCAGTCGCTCACGGGTTCCGCAACGAATATCATTTCCGGTCTTGCGACGGGAATGCGTTCAACAGCCTGGCCGTTGATCTCCCTTGCGATCGCGATTGTCGTCGCGTTCAAGTTTGCTGGCCTTTACGGAATCGCCGTTGCGGCACTCGGCATGCTCTCCACAACGGGCATTCAGCTCGCGGTGGACGCCTACGGTCCCGTTGCGGATAACGCCGGCGGGATCGCCGAGATGAGCGAACTGGAACCGGAAGTGCGTCAACGCACTGACCGGCTGGACGCAGTGGGCAACACCACCGCCGCCATCGGCAAGGGCTTCGCGATCGGCTCCGCTGCGCTAACCGCCCTGGCGCTCTTCAGCGCGTTCACTCAAGTGGTGAATCAGAATTTCTCCGAGCAGCTCGTGATCGACATTCTCGATCCTCGAGTGATGGCCGGGATGTTCATCGGCGGCATGCTCCCCTTCCTCTTCAGCAGCCTTTCGATGAGCGCCGTGGGCAACGCGGCCAAGGACATGATCGAGGAGGTTCGACGGCAGTTCACGACGATCCCGGAGTTGAAAGCGGCGCTCGCTATCATGAAGGTCCGTTCCCGCGACAAGTGGACGGAAGCCGACATCAAGGTGATCGACGCCAGCCGTGGCAAGGCGGAGTATGCGAAATGCGTGGACATTTCGACCGCTGCGGCGATCCGTCAAATGATCACCCCAGGATTGCTCGCCGTGGTCACTCCGCCGGTGATCGGTGTCCTGTTCGGCGCCAAGATGCTCGGAGGTTTACTCGCGGGTGTCACCGTATCAGGTGTCCTGCTGGCGATCTTCATGGCGAACGCTGGCGGCGCCTGGGACAATGCAAAAAAACAGATCGAGGGAGGAATGCACGGCGGCAAGGGATCCGAGGCCCACAAGGCGGCGGTTGTCGGCGACACCGTCGGCGACCCCTTCAAGGACACCGCCGGCCCCAGCCTCAACATCCTGATCAAGCTGATGAGCGTGGTCAGCCTGGTGATCGCCCCACTGCTGACGTTGAACGGTATTCTCGGACTGTGATCTGAATTAGGAAGCGATTCAGCCCGCCGCCTGACAACGGGGTGGCGGGAGAAGGAGCCTGCGGGCAGAGTCCGCTGGATTTTCGCCCGCTTGCATACGATCTTGCCACCTGTCCTGGGCGAACTTACGGGACATGGACGCGATTGAAACTGAACGAGGATAGAGCGATGCCAAGGCTTGCCATCAACGTGGACGACGAAACACTTCGTGCCCTGATTGCAGTCGCCGTTGAAGCGGATGTGAGCACGGAGGAGGCCGCCGCGTTCCTGTTGCGGGAAACACTCGTCGAGGGGGATGAGAACGCTTCCGAAGACACGCCTGTTGCGCCGGGGATGTCGCCTCAGGTGGGTTGAAGGCTCTGAACAGCGCGATAAAATCCAGCCTTGCGCTATTCTTGGGATGCCTTGCGATCCCCAGGGAAGTACCCATGTTCAGCTTGATCTCTACGTTTCAGCCAAGTCCTTTTTTTTATTGCTGGTTTGAACCGCGCCTGAAACAGCTTGCTGCATCGATTCGTTGATTGGGATCTGGGCGTCCGCGGTTGACAAATATCTGACGTATTATCTACTTTTTAACATTGATCCGAATGTTGATTAAGCCTGCTGTTTGCCGGTTGTGTATCTAGATCATCTTTGAGTATCAGAAGCTCTTTGAGTGGGGGGTAACTATGAAACGCTTGACTTTCTCTCCTCTAGTCCTGGCTTCTGTTCTGATTTTGTCTCTGGCGATTTTCCCCTTCTCTGTTTCGGCGCAGAACGGATGGAATGTCGCATTGTGGGGACGTCTCTTCGAAACCTGGGATTATGCTTACGACGTGGAAATCTCGGGTGACTACGCATTCATCGCGTCGGGCGAAACCGGTCTCAGGATCCTGGACGTGCATGACCCGACCAGAATCATCGAGGTGGGGTGTTTTGATTCGCCCGGTGATGCAAGGGGTGTATTCGTCGATGGTGGATACGCGTATCTCGCGGATGGCTTGAACGGTCTTTGTGTCCTCTCCATCGACACCCCCGAAACACCCGACCTGGTCGGCCAGTTGAACATCCCCGGCGTCAATGTTACCGACGTGGCAGTGTATGGCCAGTACGTGTACATCTCGTGCGCTGCTGATTCTCTTCGTGGCGTCGATGTCTCTGATCCAACCAGCCCTGAACTGGTTTGGACGAGCGCTGCGATCGGTTCAGGCCGCGAAATTGAACTGTCGGGGAATATCATGCTTTTCAATTCCACAGGGGGATTGATTCTGTACGATTTAATCGATCCGGGCAATCCGGAGAAGAAATCGTCCGTGGATTCGACGGAGGTAGAGGGTGCGGCAGTCCGGGATGGGTACCTGTTTGCACACTACGATTCTGAGCTGCACGTGTTCGATGTATCCGATATTTCCTCTCCGCAGCAGGTGGGAACTCTGCAAACCAACGTGGATGCCTTGAGCATGGCTGTTGGCGATACCCTGTTGTTTCTTACAGCGAGTGACCATGACGGCGAATTTCTGATCGTCAGCGTATCCTATCCATCCGCGCCGGCCATACTGGGCAGGTACACGACTCCAGGTACGCCACAGGATGTTGAAGCAGTAGGCTACAATGCATTCATCGCCGATGGCGAGGGTGGTCTACGGATTGTCGACTTCTACGATCCTGTCAATTTCGAGGAGATTGGCTCCTATCGGATGACGGAAGTCAAGTCCGTCGCTTCCTGGCAGAATCAAGCCTACATGGTCATGCTTGACAATTTGCTCCAGGTAAGCATCTCCGACGGTTCGCCGGAGATAACCGGGATCGCATCCTTTCCCGATACGCTCTATGATGTCGCCGTGAATGCCGAGCACATTTGTGCGGTCAACGGGCGGAGGTACGTAGATAAAGAACAAGTCGTATTCGAATGCGGGCTTCATGTTCTGGATCCGCAGACTATGGACAAACTGGGACTTTATGCGGAGACAGAACGGACGTTTTGGCCTGCGCCGCGCGTGGAGGTTTCGGGTGACCACGCGTTTCTGGCTCCGAATTTCTGGCCTCCCGACCTTGAAGTTCGAGTGCTGGATATGTCCACTCCGGATTCGCCGATCATTGCGGGAGGATTTACACCGAATGAGGATGATATCCTCGCAGATATGGATTGTGAAAACAACTACCTCTATTCTGTCTATCCGGATTCCGCCGTGTTGATTCATGATGTCTCCGACCCTACCAATGTCTTTCAGGTCGGGGAGATCTATCTCGAAGAGACAACGGAGCTGATCGCGGTTGAGGGCGATCTGGCTTTCGTCGGATATGGCGGCGGCAAGGTGGCGATCCTGGATGTTTCCAATCCTTCATCACCGGCGCAAATCGGTGAATTTTGGGCAGGTGGCTCACTGAGCGCGATTGACGCGCACGGCCAGTATCTCTTTCTGATCAGCAACACCTATGGGCTCCAGATCATTGATGTCTCGACGCCTCAAAGTCCGGAGGAAGCGGGCTATTTCATGGAATCCCTGGATGCGAAAATGATTGCGATAGCCGGTGAGCAGGTCTTTGTTGTCGGCCCGAACGGAGTAACCGTGTTACAGCTTACGGGTGATTTATCGACGGTGGATGACGGCGAAATCGCCCTTCCGGCAACATACAGCATCAGTGCGGTATACCCGAATCCCTTCAATCCCTCGTTGAACGTCGAGGTGAATCTTCCGAGGTCGTCGGACCTGCACGTTGCGGTATACAACCTCGTCGGACGCAAGGTTGCGGAACTGGCGAACGGTTTCTACCGGCCGGGACGCCATAGACTGCTCTTTGACGGAAGCCATCGGGCCAGCGGTGTCTATTTTATCCGCGCGGAAGTGCCGGGGCGATGGAGTGCGACGAAAAAAGTCACGTTGCTTCGCTGATTCCGCCTACCGTCCTTTGCGATTGGACGGAGCCGCGAACATATGACACACTTGCGAAAAGTTGTTTGGCAACCCATCTTTGTGCTCCCTGAAAGCCCCAAGCGGGGCTTTCAGCGTGAAAACATCAACCTGCTCCCCGAAGGGGCGGCGACTACCATGAAATGCCGGCGTCCAACCGGTCTTTCCGCCGCTTGAACAGGGAGCCGTCAGACCGGAGGAAGGACATGACCCGCCGTTACGAGATGATGGTCATCATCGATTCCGGCCAGAGTGACGAGGAGATCGAAGCCCAGATCGCGAAGATCGAAGAGGCGATCAGCTCGTCTTCCGGCGGTGAGATCATCAGCACCGACAAATGGGGCAAGAAACGCCTCGCCTACGAGATCAAGAGCAAGCAGTTCGGCTATTACGTGGTCTGGGAGTTTCAGGCGGAGCCGGAACTGCTCGCCGAGCTGGATCGCAACCTAAGGTTCGACACCAATATCCTCCGCCACATGATCCTGCACATCTCGCCCAAAGTGATCAAGCTCAAAGAGCAGGAGCAGGAGTTGAAGGTGCACCTCGAGGAGCGCCGCCGCCGTCTCGCCGAGGAGGCGGATGAACAGCCTGTCGTGGACCTGATCAGCAACGAGAACGGTGACTCGGAGGGTTCTGGGGACGTCACGCCGAGTGCGGCCGGTCAGGACGCAATGGAAAACGCCGAGGAGAAGGCCGGTGCGGAAACCGAAGCTGAACCTAAGGCAGAGGCCGAGGCCGAGTCGGATGCTTCCGGGGAACAGGAGTAAACGTGGCATCGGTTCGCGTCCGGCGAACCGTCGCAGGAGGCTGCTACCATGATGTCCATTCGCAAGAAAGTTGACCGTTTTCACGAAAACGGTATTCTTTATATCGACTACAAGGACGTGAAGCTGCTCAGCCGTTTTGTCACCGAGCAGGGCAAGATCATTCCGCGCCGCATTTCGGGCACCACCGCGAAGAATCAGCGAATGCTCGAGGATGCGATCAAGCGCGCCCGTTTCATGGCTCTGCTGCCCTACGTCTCCGACCAGCCCCGCTAGGCACCTGACGTGCCGCGCGGTGTCGCGCCAAGGCTTTATCCGCCAATGGCGGATTCGCGGCGCGACGAAAAACAGAGTTGTCGGAGAAATCAGTGCGAGTCCCGACTATTCGGGACGGACAAAGCTATCTCGTCGTTGAGAGAAATGTCATTGCGAGGAAGTGCCGTCTGTTTGGCGCGACGAAGCAATCTTGCAGTATGTAGGCCGGGGTCTCCGAACCCGGCGAGTCGAAATACTAGAGCGTTGTTGGGGAGTGCATCGAGTTGAACGTGCCTCCTCTAACACTTCGCGAGGCCGCAGCGAAATGGCCGTCCGAGCGGAGTGGACAGGAACCGAACCTGCCGTGCGCTGGCGGGAGGTCGTGGAGAGGATTGAGAAATGAAGGTCATTCTTCGTGAGACTTACGAGAACCTGGGACGTCCCGGGGATGTGGTCAATGTCAAACCCGGTTTTGCCCGCAACTTTCTCGTGCCCCAGGGCATTGCCTACCCGGAGAACGCTTTCTACCGGCGGTTGTTCGAGAACGAGCGCGAGGACCTGCTGCATCGGGATGCCGAGCTTCGCTCCGCTGCGGAAGCTGTAGCAAAGAAAGGCGAGGGAGCGAGGATCGAATTTGTCGTGCGGGTCAGCGAGCGCGGCCAGATGTTCGGTGCGATCACCAACCGCGACATCGCCGCCAAGCTTCAGGAGCAGGGCATCGAGGTGGACCGCCGCAAGATTTCGCTCTCCGAACCGATCAAAACCACCGGCGAGCATTCTGTGGTCGTGAAGCCGCACGGCGATGTGGCGTTCGATGTCTATATCAATATCATCCCCGAGGTGGCCGAGGAGGAGCTGCTCGACGAGGAGCTCGCTCGGGAATTGGCCGAGGCGATGGGTGAGACGGACAAGACAGACGAGGTTC
>CAZIDZ010000043.1:0-6655 GCA_964538455.1 uncultured bacterium | reverse complement strand
CTCGCTCGGGAATTGGCCGAGGCGATGGGTGAGACGGACAAGACAGACGAGGTTCAGCCGGTGGAGACGCCCGCCGAGGCGGCTGAGCGCGGGGAAGGTGCCGAAGTCGTCGAAGTGGAGCCTGTCGAAAAGCCGGAGTCCGCCGAAGAAACCGCCGCTGAGTCGGAAGAAAAGCCGGCTGACAGCGAGTAGGAAAACAGCCGGTATTCCACATTCGATCACATAATTTAATCAACCCGGAACTGTAGGTTCCGGGTTTTCATTTTCTTCAGCAGGATGGGATTCGGTTTTCTGCCAGCATCAAGACGATTTGTGCCTCAAATGACATGAATTCTGCCTGATTGCCGTCTTTTACGGAGTGGACTTCTATATTCAGGTACCCTGCGGACTCTATCGGGATCTGAATGATCGCGAGAATTGAGAAGGCCATAGTCGTCTTGCTGTTTGCGGGATTTTATTTCGGGATCTTCGTGACGACTGATCGGCCCGTTTTCCTTGGCGAATTCAATTCATTGGATGGCAGCATCTATGCAGTCCGTCTGATGGATTTGCTGGGGACGCTTCTCCTGTTCGGGTTTATGAGTTATCATCTCGTCCCGGAGGTTCTGGACAGGGGAAGGGTGCGGAGATTCATCCTGCTCTCATTTGCCCTGTTGATCGTGCTTTCCGGCTTTGAATATCTACTGGATCGAGCTCTGATCCTGCTTTTCAACCTTCCCGCCAGCCCGAATGAATTTTCCGACAAAATGCTCACCTACCGGGATGTCAAAACGATTCACTCGACGATTGTACCGGGAAACGAGATTGTCTACGCCATAAGCCTGCTCTATGGCCTCAGCCGCGACTGGATTGTGAAATTCCAGCAGCGGAGGGAAATGGAACAACATTTCCTTCGGGCGGAACTCGATCATCTTCGGTCTCAAATCAATCCGCATTTTCTGTTCAACACACTTAACAGCATTTACGCCATGGCACGCAGGAACCGGGATCAGGAGACCGGCGATGCAGTGCTGCAGCTTTCAGGGATTATGCGGTACATGCTGCACGAGAGCAACGTCTCCTCCGTCTCTCTCACCAGCGAAATCGAACAGATCCGGAACTTTCTGAATCTGGTGAAGCTTCGCTACGCTGAAGAAGACCCCTTCGAAATCGTGACGGAGATTGAAGTTGAACGGGGTGACATTCAGGTTGCCCCGCTGCTGTTAATGCCCTTTGTGGAGAACGCTGTCAAACACGGCCTCAATAGGGATGGCAAAGGATTTGTTCACATCACCCTGTGCCAGAATCAGAATGGGATCGAATTTGAAGTTGTCAATTCCATCCACAAGGATCCGGGGCTTTTTAATGAACATTCCGGTATCGGATTGGACAATGTGCGGCGGCGACTCTTGTTGCTGTATCCGGACAGCCATTCCCTGGTAATCTCATCGACTTCGGACCGTTACCATGTTCGCTTGACTCTTACACCGGAGGTCAGCAAATGATGAATTGCATCGTTGTTGACGATGAACCCGCGGCGATAGAAGTCCTCGCCTCCTATATCGAACAGACCTCATACCTGCACCTTCTGAAGAGCTTTCGCGATCCATTACAGGCTCTGGATTTCAGCAGGGATCAGCAAATCGACGTCGCATTTCTGGACATCGATATGCCCGGTTTGACAGGACTTCAACTTGCCAATCTGTTAGCGGCGAGTGGAGTAAAGATTGTCTTCTGTTCCGCATATCCCGAATTCGCCGTTCAAAGCTATGAGCAGGGAGCGGTTGATTACCTGCTCAAACCGGTGCCGTTTGAAAGATTTCTCAAGGCGGCGGAGCGGCTGCACAGGAGATTCGAGGCTACCGGAGCAGCTTCGACATCAACTGGGAAAACGCCGGGACACGTCTTCGTTAAAAGTGGATCAGTGATTCACCAGATCGATGTGAACGATCTGCGCTACATGAAAAAAGACGGCCATTATGTCACCCTGGTTACCGGCAAGGGATTGCTGCTCTCCCGGATGACGATGGAAGAGCTGTTAACTACACTGCCGGATGAAAAGTTCCAGCGTGTCCACAAGTCATTCGTGGTCGCGCTGGACAGGATTGCCGCCGTACACCGCCATCATCTGATCGTTGATGGTGAGGAAATCCCCATAGGTGGAAACTACCGTAAAGAGCTATTGAACCGAATACATTATTCAGGATCTTGACATTCATTGAAGTTGATGAAAACGGATTCCTTTTCCTTCAATTTACGTTCCATTGTCCGCTGATAGATTTTATACAGTTCCCGGCTCAGTTCTCCCGATTCCTGTTCCCCGTTTACGAGGCAATTTCCTTTTTTGTACTCGATCGTTTCGAGCATGATTGTTGAATCATTCTTCACATCTCGCAGATGGGCGACCAGGCTCGTACGAAGAATGCGCAAATCAAGATCGCTCTGAACCAGGTAGCTATGGGCGTCGGATTTAAATGACCCGTACAGGCTCCGCCCATAGGTCGATTTCATCCTGCTGAGAATGGTCAGAAGGCTGTCCGCATACTCTCTTTTTCTGTGCAAGGGAATCACGGGCGACTGAAGCAATACATCTGCCTCTGCCACCTCTGGTTCCAGCTTGATAATGTTTTCGAGCTCCAAGGCGTCATAGACACTGTCCTGATACTTGGGGAAGTCCCTTTTTGGAACGGGTACGCCGTTTACCTCTACCTTGACGATTGTCGAGTCGCTGAGGCGATAGGTGATTTCCGTCGACTTCTTCGAGAAGAATCCCGTGTGCTTGATGGTGATCGTTCGAGTCAAATCGGGATTCGCACTGGACTCTTCCCGATCTTTTTTGACAGCATCTTCATATTCGTGAAAAGAGGTTTCACCCAAGGGCTCGCCATTTTTCCTGACTTCAATGATCTTTCCGTCCTCGAGCCGGTAGGTAATAACGGTGATGTAATCTTGGGACATCCCCTCTTCCTGGATGGTAAACGTCCTCGTCTGTGGTGTATCTGCCTGATCCGGCATTTGTTGGGCAGAGACGGGAACAACCGTAAAAGCCAGGAATAGCAGAGCAATAAGGACGAAGCACAAATTCGTTTTCATGTTCATCTCCTTCTTTCGGCTACGTCGGAAAATGGCTCAGTCCGGGGAGGATGGAGAGAAAATGTCACGAATCAGCTATAACGGGTCCTGAAGTGGCGTTTTGCGCTGTCATTGTCTTCATGCGCGGTTTGTCTCCTTTGATGCAATGTTCATATCATCCTGCATCGATGGAACACTTCACCCTGTAATACCAGGGAATTCTCCTCTCCTGTGGTTGATGGGACATCTTCATCGTATCTTAATTTCCGAGCCGCAGGACTGATTCCTGGACATCCCATGTTCTTTGCCATTCTTCGACAGTCGTTGCGGATGCTTCGCCAGCAACGGCTGTTTTCCCTGATCCACATTGTGGGCCTCGCCATCGGCCTCGCCGCCTGCAGGTAGGTGATTAGGTCGTTGTGATCGCCAAAGTGGTCGAGCAGTTCACGGAAAGGGAGCGCTTTCCCACTCTCGACCAAGTACGCCGCGACATCCAGCGTGGTGAACTCCAGACAAGATCCATCCGCCGCCACCGCCGCACCCTCCCGCAGCCACACCTCTGTCGTACTCCACATTCTCAGCGAAACATTGTGGAACAGTTCGTGACGGAAATAGGGGCGCACATCTTTGTTGTGGACCAGCAGTGCGGCGTCATCGCCAAACAGTGAGAACCCCTTGTACCGGTGTCTGATGAATTCCTGCATCTGGTCGCGGTCACGGAGCAGGAAGACCCGGAGGCCGTGGGGAAACCTATCAAGTTCCAGCAGTTGAACGGCGTGTTTGACAGCGTCGTCGGCGACTTGCGCGAGTGAATCCCGCACCGGATACGATACTGAACCAGGCTGGGTGTAGAGTCGTACCTGCCCCACCTGCGTGCTGTCCCAGGTGACGCTCGGCGAATTCAGGATTTCCTGTACCGTTTCCGTGGGCGGTGTGAACGGCGGAGAGATGGTGCCAGGATCGATGGCGTGTGCGGTGCTGCATGCAAACAGCGTAAGCAGCACGGCCAGCGCGGTGGATTGCCCCCTCTTTTCCGTTCCCATATTTCCTCCTCAGGGTCTCTGACTTCTCTCATTCAGACCATTCGGCGCACCTACTCGGGTTCCAGGCGGGATTCGAGTTGTATTCGGCCGGGTAGCCCGGGGCTCCGCCCCGGATTTCATCCGCTATGGCCGTATCCGTTCGATCACCGAAGTGCTGACCCAGTAATACTGATTCCAGGCGCGCTGGAAAAAGAGATTCTTCCCGTCCCGTGTGATAAACGCGCGCCACGCCTCCGGGGCGTTGATCTCCGGTCCGAGCGGGATTGCGTTGCTCCAGCTTTCATCATCCAGTCGGAAACTGACAAACAATCCCACTCGTCCAATCCCTTCCGTGGGCCGGGTAGAGGCAAAAACGAGATAGCTGCCATCGGGCGCGATTGCGGGTTCAAGGTCCCCGTACTCGCCATTCACCGGTATTGGCAATAGGTTAACTGCCGGATTTGGATCAGACAGGTGCACTCGAAAAACATCAGTGCCGCCATTGATGCCTTCACCGTAAGCATACCCGTAGAGCCACCCATCATTATCCATCGAAATAGGAACGAGGGATTGCCCCTCCGGGACAGACAACTTCAGCATCTCGGGGTCGCTCCACCCATTGCCGGTCCGTTTTGCCTGCCAGATGAGTCCCGCTTCGCCTTCGGCAAGCGGGCGTTTGGAGTGGAAATAGAGCACATCACCTTTCGGGTTCAGCACGGGGAAACAATCCTCATAGGCTACGGACGAAGGAAGGACTGACGGCGCGCTCCAGCCCTCCCCGGTCTCTCGCATCGACCATATACCTCCTACCGGAGCGGCGTTTTGCGAGCCAATCAACTCTCGGCCGTCCTGCGAGAATCGAATAGGACCGTGATTGGCGAAGGGGAGGGCGAGCAGGTCCGCCGCGAACCGTTTTGGGGTATCGCCGGGTGGTGTTTCGCCCAGGTAGGGGCCGTGGATGGGAAGCGGAGGCGGGGAATCGGTGGAAGCGCCCCGGTCGCGCACGAAATCGGCAACCTCCTGGCGATTCCAATTCACTGCAATGTCCCACGCGGTGAGTCCGGCTTTCGACCGGGCATCGATCTTGGATCCAGCGTCAAGGAGCATTCGGGTTCGCTCCACGGATCCGACAACCGCCGCCCAATGCAACGGTGTAGCACCGGTGTTGTCCGACGCGAGTATCGGGGCGCCGTGATCCAGCAGCAGCGTCAGCATCTCATCGGGACCGTAAGCGGTGGCGTTGTGTACCAGTGTTACCCCGGTTTCCGAAACAACATTCTCCGTCCGCGCGCCGTGGTCCAGAAGCAGACGCAGGATGGCTGGATTTTGGCCGCGGGAAGCCACGAAAAGCGGCGTGCCGTCGTAAGCATTGACATCCGCATCGGGGTGCTCGATCCAGGTGCGTACCCCTTCGACGTTTCCACGGTACACGTTGGCCAACAGGGAATCAGAAGGACAGGCGAAAAGAGGGGAATGGACAAGGATTACGGCAATCAATGAGGCGATTAAACGGCGCATGGGGACCTCGTGGGGAAAGTGCGCCGGCTCGACAACAGTATACGTACAAAAACGTGGAACTTGAGCGACAGTTGCCGGATTCGTGGGATCTGCGGTTCACCTTCTCCGGATTCACAAAATTGGAAATTGTCTCCAAATTCTGCCGATGAATGACTCTTGGGGAGTCGGATTGGGACATACAGCTTGACTCGGTGCCTCTGAAGTGTTTTCTTACGCGCCACTTGCCGCCCGGTTCAGGGTGCAGCGCGGACCCAGAGGCCGGGCGAGTTTTTTGTCGGAAACGGGCGGGATCCTCCCGCGGCCGTACCCGTGACTGCGCAGTTGAAGAAGCGCTTCACGGGTCGCCGGCTTCGAGCGGTTTCGCGGGGGAGACAGGGGCGATCGATCCTTGATTCACTCAGGGTCGAGAATTAGCTTACGGCTCGCCGGCCACCGGCGCTTCAGATCGCCGGTCGTTCTTTGTCCGCAAAGAATTTACGGGTGGAGTCGAGGAGTCGTTTGGAGCCTCGCAGCTTGACATCCGAAGCAGGCTTGAGTATTCTTAAAGGCTTTAGGAAAACGACCTTTGAAGGGCCGGGGTTTGTAACGAGAAGGGGTGCAGGGGACGGGAAACCGGACCTGCCTCTCAACCCGCAGCAGACCTTCAAACGTGATCTTTGACAAGCGTACACGTGACAGTGCGCGGTGTCTTCGGATCTTCGGATTCGAGGTCACCACACCTAGCAAAGTGTGCCTAAATCAACTCTACGGAGAGTTTGATCCTGGCTCAGGACGAACGCTAGCGGGGGGCTTAACACATGCAAGTCGAGCGCGAACGGTATTCTTCGGAAGACCTAGTAGAGCGGCGAACGGGTGAGTAACGCGTAGGTAATCTGCCTTCGGGTGGGGGACAACGTTTCGAAAGGAGCGCTAATACCGCATACGATCATGGATTGGCATCATTCCGTGATGAAAGGCTTCGGCCGCCTGAAGATGAGCCTGCGTCCCATTAGCTAGTTGGTAGGGTCAAGGCCTACCAAGGCTACGATGGGTAGCTGGTCTGAGAGGATGATCAGCCACACTGG
>CAZIDZ010000042.1:0-19465 GCA_964538455.1 uncultured bacterium | reverse complement strand
CCGCTCGGCAGCCCTGAGCCGTCGAAGACAAAACGGTGATACCCCGCCTGATACCGTCTGTTCGCCAGTTCCGCGATCTGCCGCCCGAGCAGGTTGTACACCGCCATCTTCAGCTCCGCCGAGCGTGGCAGGGAGATCGAGATCGTTGTTGACGGGTTGAAGGGGTTGGGGTAAACGGAGCGGATGGAATACTCGAACGGTTGTGCAGAGATGTCCGGCTGGTCAACGCCGATTACTCCCGTGGACCTCAGGATGTGGAAATAGTCCCCATCCGCGACGTAGATGTACTCCCCGGCGACGGCAACACCAGTGCAACATCCCGGCGTGTCATAGTATCCCACCTCGGTGGGATGAGCTGGATCGGAGATGTCTATCACCCGTAGACCGGAGCTATCAGCCGCGACGTATGCGTAATCCCAGGCAATGGCAACGCCTTTGGCAGTATCCGGCGTGTCACAAAATCCCACCTCCGTCGGATTGGCCGGATCGGAGATGTCCACCACACGAAGGCCGGCATCCCCATCTGCGACGTACGCGTATTCCCCGGCCACGGTGACACCAACGGCGGCTCCTGGCGTATCATAGAATCCTGCTTCTGTGGGATTGATCGGGTTGGAGATGTCCACCACGCGGAGGCCGGAACTGTCTGTTGCGAGGTATGCGTATTCCCCGGTGATTGCGACATCCAGGGCATACCCCGGTGTATCAAATAGTCCTACTACCTCCGAAAGGTTGGTAGGATCGGAGATGTCTATTATGCAAAGGCCACCATAAGCTGGCAAGGTTGGCCCCGGCCACTCCCAGTTGTTTGAATGTAAAGACGCGATATAGGCGTAGTTCCCAGCGACGGCGACCCCTTTGGCAACCCCCAGTGTGTCGTTTAATCCCACCTCCTTGGTATTGACTGGATCGGAGATATCCACAACGCAAAGACCACCGCCTATAAAGAAGCCGCCCATATCACACACACCGGTACGCCCAAATACGACATAAGCGTAATTTCCTGCGATAGCCACATCCACAGCAGAATACATGTCCGAGCACCAATAACTTTCGTAATGGTGCCAGGCGGTAGCTGGATTATCCCTGGGAGTGGCTGGATTGGAGATGTCCACCTTGCGTAGGCCGCCATCTCCGCCCGCGACGAAGGCATAATCACCGGAAATCGCGACATTCTTGACAGACACAGGAGGCGAGTCGTAGTATCCCACCTCTAAAAGATTGGATGGATCGGAGATGTCAACTAAGAGGAGGCCCCGGTAAGCGGCTACATAGGCGTAGCCCGCGGCGACGGCGACAGAACTGGCCCCTCCCTGTGTGCCGCAGAATCCCGCTACCGTGGGGTTGGCTGGGTCTGAGGCGTCCACCACGTTGAGGCCATCCCCACCCGCGACATAGGCGTAATCCCCGCTGACGGCGGTACCATAGGCATCATCTGGCGTGTCGCAGAACCCGACCTCCGTGGGATTGGCCGGATCGGAGATGTCAACTATGTGGAGACCCCAATCAGCGGCTACGTAGGCGTAGTCCCCGGCGACGGCGACACCCCGGGGATGCGATGTGCCGCAGTACCCCACCTCGGTGGGATTGGTTGGATCGGAGACGTCCACCACGCGAAGGCCGTCATCCCATTCAGCTACGTACGCATAATCACCGGCGACGGCGACATCAAAGGCATATCCTGGTGTACCGAAAGTACCAGCCACCATGGGATTAGCCGGATCGGAAACATCCACCACGCAAAGACCGGCACTCCCATCCGCGACATAGGCGTAGCCTCCTGTGACGACGACACCATAGGCGCCTACCGGCGTGCCACGAAAACCCACTTCGGCAGGATTGGCTGGATCTGAGATGTCCACCACGCTAAGCCCGCCAACCCCCGCCACATAGGCGTATTCACCTGCTACGGCGACATCACGTGCCTGTCCAAGCGTATCGCAAAAGCCCACCTCCGCCAGGATGGCCGGGTCGGAAACATCTACCACGCGAAGGCCTGAAGTACCGGCTGCTACATAGGCATAGTTACCAGCGATGGCGACATTACCTGCAGAAAAATGAGAGTTTTGATTGTACAGGCTGCCGATCAGCTCGACGTTTTCGCTGTCGCCGTCATCCTGTGTTATCCTCTCGGGTCGTGCGTGATCGTGCTGCATCCGGCTGGCGGGCACAAACGGACCCACATCGTAAGCTTCTCTTGAATTAGTCGCCGGATTGCTGGATCCCACTCCCTGCGCGAAGCACAACGGCAGGACCAGACCAAAGCAGATAACGATAAAAAGCGCTGTTCTGACTTTTTTCATCTTTCCTCCCCCCAACTGCCGCGCATCTGTGCGGCAGTTGCTTGTTAACGGGCGGGGACCGCAGTCTCAGATCAAATCGCACGGGGCCAGTCCCCGCTCGATCACTCCATTCCATAGCCACACTCCTACTTCATCAGCACCACCTTCCTCACCTGTTCTCCCTCACCCGGCATAGAGGCACGGATGAAGTAAACCCCATTCGTCAAACCCGAACCGTTGAAGGTGAACCGGTGATTTCCGGCGATGAAATGACCCTTAGCGGCAGTAGCAACTTGTCTTCCGAGGACGTCGAACAAGGCGACGGTCAGATCACCTGCCCGGGGAAGACTTACCATAAACGATGTAGAAGGGTTGAACGGATTTGGGTACGGTGGAGTCAGCGTGAAGGCAGACGGGACCGCCGCGCCAGCGTAAGGATGTATCGAAGTCTCGCCTGGATCGTACTGCACGTCTACAAACCAGCCGTCAACGGATGTTCCACCATAATGGCCGGACACGTACAGCTCATAGGTGTCGGGATCATCCGTCTCCTTTTCGGTCATACTAATGAACTGATCAGAGCCCGAACCGCCGAATACCTTATCGCACAGTTGGTTGCCGTCTTCATCGACAACGAAGAGCCAACCATTGGCGTCCCCTCCGCCATAGCTGTCAGATCTACCGGAAATGGCGATATGGCCGTTGTCAAATTCAACGATGCCGGCGCCATGCTCATAAGCGTCGCCTCCATACGTGTGCATCCAGAGACTGTCGCCGCTTTCGTTCGCACGGGCGACGAGCACATCGGCGCTTGCGTCCGCCCCGCCCTTTCGCCCTGCCAGAATGAAGTCGCCATTCCGGGCCTGAATCGCATTCAAGGCGTAAAGGTCATCCGATGCTCCGAACAGCTTGGACCAGACGGAGTCACCATCTGCGTCCATCTTGTACAACCAGATTTCCTTTCCGTCCGCCCCCCAGGACATAGACGTTCCAGACATGACAAAGCCGCCATCCGCTTGGGGAAAGATCTTATAGACCACATCCAATGAGCCCTCTTCACCTATTCTTTTATTCCAGATTTCATCTCCATTCTGGTCAATCCGGACGACGTATGCGTCCAATTTCTCCGCTGCGTAGGCACCGGTCCAACAGTATCCGCACATGATGAATCCGCCGTCATCCAGATTTGCCAAACCGTGTGGCGCATCGAGATTGGCACCTTCACTATTCTCTGTACCGTAGGTGCGTGTCCACAAGGTGTCGCCATTCAGGTCGGTCCTGATGAAATAGAAATCCGTTGATCCGGCGCCGTATGAATTGGTCACAGCGAACAGCGCGTAGCCGTCCGCCATGGCACACACAGTGGGACTCGTTTCATCGTTGGAACCGCCGTATGTTTTTTCCCAAAGCTGTACGCCGTCCTCGTCCGTTTTCACCATCAACAAGTCCCAGGTTCCGCTCACCTGACGGTAGCGGTGTCCCACAAATGTGATTCCCCCATCCGGCGAATGAACGAGATCTGTGAACTCCTCGGTAACGGGGCCGCCCAGCGAGACTTCGTTCAATTTGGTAAGCGTCTGCGCTGCTCCCACTGAGGTGAACAGCAGCACAAGGGTAAAAACAGCAATCGTGGTTTTCATCTTCTCCCCCTGCTTTTAAGTCGTTCTATTCTCTCCTCTGCTCAACCGTTTCGATGATGAGCGCAACATTCTGTGGATCCAGTCTTCCAAGCGTGCGTTCGATGACAATGCCATCATGGAAAAAGAGATAGACCGGTTTTCCCCTGATGCGAAATTCTTCCCAAACCTCCGTCGCCTCCGGGCTTACCTTGACGAACCGAATGCGACTGCCATAATTCGCTTCAAGTTCTTTCAGCAATTCATCTTCGCCGAATCGATCCACTGAGTTTCCGAGAAAAACAACTAGCACCAGCCCGGATGACGTGTCCACCTCCGCCTGCAAAGCGTCAACACTGTGGATCGTTTTCACGCTCGCTCCCCGACAGTCACACACGTTTTGTGCAGGCAAAGGGTGTGCCGTTTGCGTTCAGGGAAACGAATCTCTTCGCATGATTTGACGAAGAGGGTTGTTAACTCTTTGAATTTCCTTGTGATAATGCGTGGAAACGTCCTGGACGCAGGCTGATACAGAGGTGTCATCCGGCACGCTCTTACCCGTGCCGGTTTACAGGTGAGTTGACAGTCAGTTTACAGGTGAGGCGACAGTTGGTTTACAGAAAGTAAACCTGGTTGGGAACGCCTTCGTCCACCTGAAACCCGACGCTGAAGCATCGGGCCACCCGACGGCGGACTTCGGCGTGGTAAGCGAGCTATAGAGGCCACCCACATGTGTCATTGCGAGGATGGTCATTTCAGATGACCAGACAAAGCAATCTCAATCGGGAGACTTTGACACTTCCCTTCTGGTTCGCCTCAAAAGGGGAAAAGAGCCCGGAGGAAAGTCATAGTGTCCCCTTCAACCCCACGAGATTGCCTCGTTTCGCTCGCAATGACGCATGTGTTTCCATGATCATTCAGGGCGTTTCAGATCATGCTTGTTGATCAGCCGGTGGAGGTATTGACGTGAGATGCCGAGTTGGCGCGCCGCGCGGGAAATATTCCACGACATACCGGCAAGGGCTTCGAGGACACGGTCCCGATCGAGGGAATTTTCCCGGAAGCCGCCGTCACCAACCGGCGCAGAGGCGTTCCGCTGCGTCTCGGCGTGAGTTGCAGGCGATTCCGATGAGAAGGTGTTTGCTTCGCCGGCCTCCATCACCTCGCGCGGAAAGTGATGAGGCATCAGCACGTCTCCGCTGCAGGAGATGATGGCGCTGCGAATCGCGTTCTCCAGCGCCCGCACATTTCCCGGCCAGTCGCTGGACAGCAGCATCTCCATGGTCTCCGGGGCGATCCTGTCACAATTGCGGTTGAGGCTTTCACGGTACTTGTCGAAGAAATGCTCCACGTAGACGGGGATGTCATCCTTCCTTTCCCTGAGCGGTGGGATATAGATCGAGACGACGTTGAGACGGTAAAAAAGGTCCTCACGGAAGCGGCCGTCTTTAATCCTGGCTTTCAGGTCGCGGTTGGTGGCGGTAATGATGCGCGCATCGGTAACACGCACCTTCGTCTCTCCGACTCGTTCGTACTCGCCCTTTTCGAGCACTCTTAGCAAACTTGCCTGCATCAACGGAGAGATGTCACCGATTTCGTCCAGGAACAGCGTCCCCCCGGCAGCCGCCTGGAATCGACCCTCCCGATCGCTGATCGCACCGGTGAAGGCCCCTTTCACGTGGCCGAACAGTTCGCTCGCCAACAGGTTCTCATTCAGGGCGGCGCAGTTGACCACAACGAAGGGCCCATTCTTGCGTGGGCTGTTCTGGTGAAGAGCCGCCGCCACCATCCCCTTGCCCGTACCCGTTTCCCCCTGGATGAGCACGGTCGCCGTCGTGTCGGCGAGCTCGTCGATCCTGTTGAACACTCCGATCATGGCGGGGCTGACGCCCAACATATCGCCGATCGGCGCACGTTCCTCGATCTCCCGTTCGAGTTGATAGAGCCGCGTGACATCGCGGAAAACCAGGAGCACTCTGTTCCTGCCCGTACTGCCCGAAGCCAGTGAGCTTATGTTGGCGACCAGAATCCTGTTTTCATCGTCACGGTGTTGCGTGACCTGGAAATCACGGATCGGTTTTCCGGTTTCGAGGCATTGGCGGATTCCATCGACCATTGCTTCCGGAAGCGGTATAGCTGTATCGTCGAATTCCTTTCCTGTCAGGCTGTTTTCCTCAATACCCAGGATAGTAAGAGCCGTGCGGTTGAGGCGGGTGATGACACCATCCTCGTTGACCGTGAGAATGCCCTCGTTGACACCGTGGAAAATGGCGTTCAACTGCCCCCGGTGATTTTCGCTCTCCACTTCCGCCGCCTTGCGCTGACCCACTTCCGTGTTCAACGCCTGCACGGTGCGCGTTAGTTCGGCGGTCTTCTCGTCAACTTTCTCCTTAAGCCGGACGTTATTCAGCAGGATGCGCGCCGTTCGTATCCGAACCGCACCGTAGATAATCGCAAGCAGGGCAAGAACGTAAAGGCCATAGGCCCACGCAGTTTCGTACCATGGCGGGAGAATCCTGAACGAGAGCACAGCGGCCTCGCTGATGCGGCCGTAACCGTCCCGTCCATATACTTCGAAACGGTACTCACCGGGATCGAGATTCATGTACTCCTTGACCGCGTCCTCCGTCCAGTCGGACCATTCATCCTCGTAACCGATAAGACGGTATCGATATCGTTTCGAGTCACTCGCGGCGTAATAGGGGAGCGTGTAGGTGATCTGCAGGTTGCCGGCGTCGTGGGCCAGCCTGTAGTTGTTCTTGAAGTGCACGCCTCCGGCATAGAGAAGCTCGCTATTCGCCTCGAAACGGCGGATCAGTGCATGCCTCGTTTCGCTTCTCAACAGATCGATGGACGGCTCGAAACGGATCAGCTTGCGCGAGTTGGTCCGAATCCAGATCAGGAGCGGATCACGTTCGAAGAAGCCTGTCCAACCGATTTCACTGACCATTCGAGCGAATGGATCGATGATTCGAAACGAGTCTCCATCCGGGTAAGCGTAACGAAACGCTTTGTTGAATCTCTTTTTATACCATATCCCGCCGTCACTGTCTTCGCGAAGCGTGTGGAGATACCGCCCTTCCCCTTCCTCTCCCGGGTCGACAAGTTCAACGGAGTGGAATCTGTCGGCTTCCCGGTCATATTCGAGGAAATGGTCCCCCGCCATCATGACCGGATGGCCGTCCACCATCTCGCCAATGCCGTAATCGAAATCAGTTGGAATTCCTTCGGCGGAGTCATAGCCGACGACCTCGAAATCATCGATGCTTTCGGGGGGAATCTTTTTGGCTCGGATTCGCTGCGCGTGGGGTGATGCAGGGTACACGCACCAGCATCCCCATTCTCCATCGAAGTGAAAACACCAGGGGTATGACACCACACCAGCTATTTCGCCATTCAGCATCCACTCGGAATCTTTTCCCATGCGGTACCAACGGGTCCAGACTCCGCCTCGAGCCAGGAAACCCGTTGAATCGGGATTGATATGAATGTTGTCGCAGGCTCTGTCATGCTGAATGTTTCGAAGGTTGGACTCTCCCGCCCTCAGTTCCCACAATCCGGCCCCATTCCCGACAAGCAGGCGGTCCTGGATCACTTCCAGCGCGATGTAGCGGAATCCGTCTCCATGGACGAACTCGACAATCCCCCGGCCGGGGCCTTTTTTCAAACGGAAAAGGGAATTGGATGTGCCGAAATAGGAATCGCCGCTGAAACGCGCCATGGTCAGGACCCGCTCACCGTCCAGGCCTGACTGCTGATCGTAGAAGGAAAAGGGAGAGTTCCATTCGATGTAACTGATTCCTCCTTCGGCAGGCACCCACAATGCTCCGTCCGCATCCATGAAAACGCGATCCCAGATCACGTTGCTGGCCAGACCGTCTTCCTTTGAATAGCGATCGACGATCCTGCCCGTGCGGTTGAACAGGGCAATTCCTTTTTCCTCCGTGGAAAGGGCAAACAGCGAATCGTTCAGTTTGCTGAGGTACTTGCCTTTGTATTCGAGGCAGAAGTCCGAGATTTCCGGCGACTTGAATTCGTAGTAGTGGTTTGTGAAAAGCCGGATGCCGTCCTCGACGATGACCATGACCGTGGAGTCGTCGATCGCCACCATATCGCCTACCACATCAGGCACGGTATAGGTGGCGTCCAGCAATCTGAGTGAGTCCCCGATCTCCCTCAGTTCGCACATTCCCATGTTCCGCCGCAGGAACAGGAAGCGGCCATCCAGGAATGCCGAAGAAACGCTTAAAGAATCGTCATCAGTCATCATGATGATCTGGGGATGCATCACGCTGGTGGAATCGTCCGGATCGAGATAGATGATACTCCGCACTGACCAGTACAACACACCCATCGGAGTGTCATAGACACGCCAAGGAAAAACATCCTTCAGCACCGAGTCCGGAACACCCTGGGTGTGTGAAGCATACTGCGGCTCCGATCCGTTGAAATCGAAGTAGCCACAGTCTCCGACAAATCCAGCATAGACCCGATGAGAGTCTGATACAGTGATGGTGAGGAGAACGAGACTCTTCGGATGGCTGTACAGCATCCAGTTTTCGCCGTCGAACTCGAGCACTCCGGATTCGTTGGCCGCGTAAATAATCCCCCGGCTGTCCTGGCCAAGCGTATAGCAGAACCCGAGATTTCCATAATCCTGGTAGGTGTACAAACGGATGAACGGTCGGCCACGATCGGTGAGTTCTGAAGACGGATTTGGGCTAGCCACGCCGCGAATGCTTGCCGCCAGCAAAAGAAGAAGGGTGCAACATTGTGCCATCCACCTTCTTCCCATTGATCCCCCCATATTGGCTGATTGGGCCATCTGAATGGGCAGTTCTTTGCATGAGGCCGTGCAACAATGCGAGAAGGTGCAAAGGATGAGGTGAGCTGTGCTTCAAATATTCAGGTATCATTGTAACATGAAAATCCAAAAAACACAATCAATTCGACGGTAGATCTTGACTTTAAAACGGAGGCTTTCTCTCTGCGAGGTGGAGTCTTGGAATTCTTAAGCTTAGGTGGACAGGTTGAATCCCATGGCAGCATACGGATCTGTGCATCTGAATGACCTGCAGGTGGCACGGCGTGCTTGTATCCAGTTTACAGGTTACACTCTTGCATCCCGCTGGAACGCGGAATGGTTGATAGGGAGCAGGAGACCATTTGCAATTGCGTAAATAAAAGGACTATCAGCAATTAACGCGGCGCGTTAAAGCGCGTTCTTGCGGCAACGACCGGAAGACTGACCGTGATCGCCTTTGAACACGCTTTTTGTGGACATACGTTGTTACTTATAGAGTCATGTCCGCCAGGTTTACACCGGACGCCGGACTGCTGAGGAGGGTGGCATGTCAAGAGAGTATGGATTGTACATCGGGGGTGAGTGGGTCACCACCGGGTCGTGGGATACGGTTTTTGATAAGTACACGGGCGAGGAGTACGCTCGCGTTTCGCTGGCGGATGATTCATTTGTTGACCGGGCGCTCGACGCGGCGGAGAGTGCACGCAAGCCGCTGGCGGAGATGCCCGCGCACGCCCGTGCGAAAGCGCTCGAAGAGATCGTTGCCGGGATCGCCGCCCGCGAGGAGGAGATGGCGGAAGCGCTCGCCGTGGAGGCGGGGAAGAGCTGGAAGTATGCACTGGGAGAAGTAAAACGGGCGCAGGAGACGTTCACGTTTGCCGCCGGGGTTGCCCGCTCGATCCATGGCGAGACGGTGCCGATGGACGCTTCGGCGGCCGGCGTGGGAAGGCTCGGATTCTGGTATCGTGAACCCATCGGGGTCGTTGCGGCGATCACACCATTCAATTTCCCGCTCAACCTTGTGTCGCACAAGGTCGCTCCGGCGATTGCGGCGGGCTGCCCCGTGGTGCTCAAACCCGCCGGAACCACTCCCGTTTCGGCCCTGCTGCTCGCGGAGGTCATCGACGGCGCAGGGCTTCCCAAAGGCACGTTCAACGTCATCCACGGCAGCGGCAGCAAGATCGGGAAAAAGCTGGTCGAGGATCCCCGTCCGCGAAAGATCACGTTCACCGGGAGCCGTGAGGTGGGTTTGTGGATCAAGCAACATTCCGGCCTGAAACGGGTCACCCTCGAGCTCGGCAACAATTCCGCGGTTGTCGTCGACGAGGACGCCGACCTTGACTACGCTGTCGAGCGGTGTCTGATGGGGGCATACGCCAATTCCGGCCAGGTCTGCATCTCGGTGCAGCGCATCTACCTGCACAAGGAGATCGCGAAGGAGTTCACCGATAAGTTCGTCGAGGGGACCAAGCGGCAGAAAGTGGACCACCCCTTGGCAAAGGACAGCGATGTTGGCCCGATGATTTCGACGATGGATGTCGAACGGATCGGCCAGTGGGTGGACGAGGCGGTCGCCGGGGGAGCCACGCTGCTCGCGGGGGGCAAGGCGGTCAACGAGCGTGTCTATCCGCCGACCGTGCTCTCTGGCGTTCGCCCTGAGATGAAGGTTTCCTGCGACGAAGTGTTCGCGCCGGTGGTCGTGCTCGAAGCGGTGGACAGTTTCGCCGAAGGCATTCAAAAGGCGGACGCCACCGAATACGGTCTCCAGGCTGGCGTGTTCACCAACCAGCTCTCACGGGCGGTGGAGGCGATCCGCGGGCTCAACGTCGGCGGCGTGATGATCAACGATGTCCCGACTTTCCGCGTTGACCACATGCCGTACGGGGGCAGCAAGGACAGCGGCATCGGCCGTGAGGGGGTGCGCTTCGCCGTCGAGGAGATGACCGAAATCAAGATGGTCATGATCCAGCCCCGTTAGGCGATTCTTTCCTCAATTTCGTAATGGTTATCTAATTCGTGCACAGTGGTCAATGATATGGCTAGAACCAATTGAATTGCCTAGTCGTCGCGGAAATACCGCAAAGTGCTATTCGGCATGTTTCTTTATCACTCTCCCTACTGAAACTCACTAGTGGATATCTGATGGATTCGTACAGAGCAGTGGTTTGATCTGACGAAATCTGGAGTTGCGATTGCGTCGGACGTCGTCGATATGCGAAATTCGGAGCGTCTAAATAATTAGTTGGGGGGTGAAATGCGATTGCAATCTCGGGTTGTTCCTTCCCTAAAAGCGGCGTCTACCCTTCTGTTGATATTTCTGATCTTTTTGCCTGAAGCAAGTTCCGCACAATCGAACCTTCCTACGGTCGCCGTCCTGAATATCGACGTGCAGGTAGGTGTGCCCGAGGATTACGCTGTTCCGATGAGCGATATGATTCGCACCGCCCTCTTTCAGACCGGGCGTGTCCGTGTGATGGAGCGGAACAGGATGGATGACATTCTGAAGGAGCAGGGTTTTCAATTGTCTGGATGTACGTCGGATGAGTGTGCGGTTCAGGTCGGCAAGCTATTGGGCGTTCAGCAGATGGTCGCCGGTTCGCTGAGCAAGCTGGGTGAAACATACACGATTACGCTTCGCCTGATTGATGTGGAGACGGGGGAAGTACTCGCCGCTGCGATGACCTCCTGCCGCTGCACGATTGACGAAGTGATCAGTGGCAGTATTGACGAGGTTTCTCGCAAGGTTGTTGGTTTGGACGATGAAACGGTTCGTGGCACGGGAGCGAGCGGATCCTCTGGAAGTCAACCGAGTGTTGTTTCGGACGGTCCACTTCAGGGCATGAGCTTCGCTTCTATCCCAGGCGGCAGCTTCCTGATGGGCTCGCCATCAAGCGAACAGGGCAGGGATGGTGACGAAGGTCCTGAGCATCGCGTGACGGTGTCGTCGTTCGAAATGATGACGACGGAAGTGACGGTGGCCCAATTCCGTGAATTTGTCAATGCGACGGGATACAGAACCGAAGCGGAAACAGGTGACGGGGCATGGATTAGCAGATGGGAGAGACAAGAAGATGCGAACTGGCAAAATCCTTATCTGAATCAAACAGAACAGCACCCAGTGGTCTGCGTAAGTTGGAATGACGCCGTTGCATTTGTTGATTGGTTGAATCATCGAGATCCGGGGAAGGGCTACCGGTTGCCAACGGAGGCTGAGTGGGAATACGCGTGCCGAGCGGGTACGACGACGCGCTATTCCATTGGCGATAGCGAGTCTGACCTTGCCCGTCTGGGCTGGTATGACGGCAATTCAGATAACACCACTCACTCGGTTGGCCAAAAAGAGCCAAACGCGTGGGGTCTTTACGACATGCACGGTAATGTCTGGGAGTGGTGCGGCGACTGGTATGGCAGCAACTACTACTCGAGCAGCCCCTCGACGGATCCAACAGGTCCCTCGAGAGGCTATAGTCGTGTCTTCCGTGGCGGTGGCTGGAACGGCGCCGCCAGGTTCTGCCGGTCGGCGGGTCGCGGATACAGCGGCCCGACGCGGCGCCGCAATTTCATTGGCTTCCGACTCCTGAGGTCAGGGGAATAGTTGTTACGCTTTGCTGCAGGGTGTTGTCGGTTGGCATCTGTGCTGCCACGAGCGGGCGAATCCCGCCGCTGCGGGACGCCCCGCCGCAGCGTAGCTTAGGCATCGTCCGCTTTCGCTTCGCGGATACGGACGAGGAAATTTGAAACTGAACAAATCCTGTGATTGATTCATATCTCTTCATCCACGTCTCTTCACGCTGAAGTTCAACTCCACATTGGGTGATTTCGACGATGAACCTTTACGGCAGTTCCTGGTCGACAAGGAGCTGATTGAAGTCCGGGACCATTTCTTCCACAACCGGATTCATGCGGTTTTAAAAGCTGATTTCTGGGAACCAAGGTCGATTTTGGCATTTAGATAAGGCGGCGTTTCATTCATAGAGGCGAGAGAGTCGAGTTGTGGATAGGGATTCTTGAGGGTCAAAGGTTGGCGGATCAAGCCTCTATATTGTATAGAATTATCGAGATAGATTCCTTATGTCATCCCGGACTTGATCCGGGATCCAGTGTTTTATAGGAAGTTCTATGGATCAAAAGAAATACGCAGTGTATATCCTGGCGAGCAGCAGAAATGGTACTCTCTATATCGGTGTAACCAATAACCTTGCTCGAAGGGTGCATGAGCACCGGTCGGGGGAGGGAGGGGAATTCACGAAGAAGTACCGTGTACACCAGCTGGTGTATTACGAGTTTTTTCAAGATGTGAATGACGCTTTGCGGAGGGAAAAGCAACTGAAAAATTGGAAGAGAAAGTGGAAGTTGGCTTTGATTGAAAAAGAAAATCCGGAATGGAGAGATCTCTTCAGCCTTCTTTGAAAATATCTCTGGATCCCGGATCAAGTCCGGGATGACAAGGAGAGAGATCGAGGATGACAAAGAAAGAGATCCGGGATGACAAATGAAAACCGAAAGAGACTTGAGAGGACTAATAGGGTTGTAAATAGTTGTTTCGTGAGGTTGAACTAGTTGGGTATTAAACAAGAACGGCGGCATGCTTATGCCGCCGTTTTTTGTGACGGAATCCACGCCTGACAAAACAGAGTGAAACGTCGTCCCGCGAAGGCAACCCCATTCAGCAGTGTTGTCCAACCAGATGCAGCGGAACGACATATCTTGAAGCACCTGACACCGTGGCGAGAAACAAACAAGGCCCCGCAAACGCAGAGCCCTGTTTTTCTCTGAGCCAGAGACTGCGTGCTACTTCATCAAGACAACTTTCCTGATCTGAATCATCTTCCCCGGTACGACCGCACGGAGGAAATAGACTCCGCTCGCCAGGTGTGATCCATTGAACACGAAGTGCCGATATCCAGCCGGAACCTTGCTGTTCACCAGTTCAGCCACCTGCTGTCCCATGATGGTATAGAGGACGATGCGAAGATCCGCAGGTTGTGGTAACCCCACTGTCACGTTCAAGGATGGGTTGAAGGGGTTAGGATAGAGAGCAGCGATGCAGTAATCCTTTGGCAGTCCGGACAGCCACTCATTCACGGACAGGCTTACATCCAGGGTTCGGGTCTCTGCTGAATAGGTTTCGAAACCGTAGTTGTCCGAGGCCTTGACCCGCCAGTAGTAGGTGTTTCTTTCGAGGGTATCGACCAGAGCTGAATCGTGACTGTTTGCAATAATCGAGTGTAAATCCGTGAACAGGACATCCAGACTCAGTTCGAGTGTGTAGGTCAGGCTGTCCCCCGGATCGGGATCCTCCGCCGGTTCCCAATGGAAGACGAGAGGGAATAGATCAGTGCTTGGAATTTCCGCACCATCCGCAGGAGAGAGCAATGCAAATGGGGGTGGGGCTTCTGGTAGATAGGTGCTGAAACCGAGAGTGTCCCCGGCCCAGGTACCGGGCGTGTTGCTGTCCGTGGCCCGGATTGTCCAGTAGTAACTGTGGTTATCCAGAAGATCAACAAGGCTACAGGTGGTGTCCGCCGTGCTGTCCGCAACAAGCCACTTGGTGGAGAGATCCACAAGTGTATCCAGCCACACATCGTAGAACGGTGTGTCGTAGGGGTCCGGGTCTGTTGTCTGACGCCAGACCAATGTGGTGTCCAACGTCCAGCAGGTTTCGCCATCGGAGGGTGTTACCAGTGCGAACGATGCAGGCACTTCTTGTACATCCACCTTGAAACACCAGGCGTTGCCATCCTGTCCAGCGGTCTCAAGCCCAAAGCTGTCCACCGCCTTCACACGCCAGTAGTACCAGTAGTCGTCCGGGAGCGAGAAGTCGGGATCGTTGTCCCCTTCTTCCGTGTGGACAATTCCCGTTTTCCCGTTTTTCCCAAGGCTTGACTTCGTTGACGAGTTCGGTTCCTGGAGGATTGTTGTGAACATCCCCGAGGTTACCAAATCCGTCATCGTGTAGAACGTGTCCGTCGTTGTGGCACTGTAACTGGTGCTGAAGGCAGCATCCTCCGACCACTCCACGACGTATTCGAAGCTATCCCCCAGGTCGGGATCGCTGGATGGATGCCATGTCACCGTCGGTTCATCGTCTCCCACGACAGAGCCGCTGTCGGGCGAGGCATAGAAGAATGGAAGCGGTGCTGTGGGTAGCTTGACATGGAAGCTGAGTGTGTCACTTGCCCATGTGCCGGCCGTATTGCTGTCCGTGGCCCGGACTGTCCAGTAGAAGGTGTGGTCATCCAGAAGATCAACAAGACTACAGGTGGTGTCCGCCGTGCTGTCCGCGACCTGCCACTTGGTGGAGAGATCTGCCAGCGTGTCAAGCCACACATCGTAGAACGGTGTGTCGTAGGGATCCGGGTCACTCGTTTGCTGCCAGACCAGCATGGTGTCCAATGTCCAGCAGGTGTCGCCATCAGAGGGTGTTGCCAGTGCGAACGATGCAGGCCCTTCTTGTACATCCACTTCGAAAGACCAGGCGTTGCCATCCTGTCCAGCGGTTTCAAGGTCGAAGCTGTCCACCGCTTTCACACGCCAGTAGTAGGACCCATCGTCGGGCAGTACAAGCTGCGGGCCATCAATTATTGTGGCTTCTGCATCACCATTCCGATCGGTGCTGGCAAACGCTCCTGTACCGCCTTTGGATCGCAACGGCTCACGCTCGTTCAGGGCGGTCACGAGACTAGGACTTGCCAAGTCTGTGATCGTGTAGAACGTGTCCGCCGTCGTGGCACTGTAACTGGTGCTGAAGGCCGCATCCTCCGACCACTCCACGACGTATTCGAAGCTATCCCCCGGGTCGGGATCGCTGGTTGGATGCCATGTCACCGTCGGTTCATCGTCTCCCACGACTAAGCCGCTGTCGGGCGAGGCATACAAGAATGGGTCCGGGGCTTCGGGTAGATAGGTGCTGAAGCTGAGTGTATCCCCGGCCCATGTGCCCGATGTGTTGCTATCCGTGGCCCGGACTGTCCAGTAGTAACTGTGGTCATCCAGAAGATCAACAAGGCTACAGGTGGTGTCCACCGTGCTGTCCGCGACCAGCCACTTGGTGGAGAGATCTGCCAGCGAGTCAAGCCATACGTCGTAGAGGGTCGTGTCATCGGGGTCAGGATCACTCGTTTGCTGCCAGACCAGCGTCGTATCGAGCGTCCAGCAGGTATCGCCATTGGACGGGGAGAGGAGGTTGAAGGCAGCGGGTGCTTCATCGAGGATTTCGCTGAAGAAGGAACGTGCTTCCGTTGTGTCGCTCATCTCGTGTCCGTCCTCCGCAAACGCACGCCACCAGTACCACTGGTTGTCCGGCAACGCGGGATCGGGTATCCATGCGGTGTCGGCCACTCCGCTTACCGCTCGAACGAGAGTGGTCAGGGCGGCGTCACTGTACACGAGAAAACCATAGGTGATCGTATCGTTGTCGGCGTCACTGCACAGGGAGACCGTCAAGGCCAAATCGGACAGGACAAGGCTGGTGTCCGGCGGGCTGATCGGGGTCGGTGTTGTCGGTTCCGTGTTCATCCGGAAGGAGAGCGTGGGGCTCCACCTGCTCGTGTATCCATCCTCTGCCTGGAGTCTCATCCGCAGAAAGTATTCACTTCCGTCGAGCAACGGATCGCCCGCGTAGGGAACGCTCGTTGACGTACTGGAAACTACTCCCGCGTTCCACAGGTCGACGGTCGCGAAGGTACTGTCGCTCGAAACCTGAATCTGGTATCCGCTTTGGGGTGAGTCGAATTCGTCAAAATAGGTCCAGCTGATTGTCGGCTCGTGCGAAACGAGGTGCTGCAGATCTTCACTTTCACCGATGTCCAGGTCCTGTGCGGTGGTGTTGCGGGTCAGGGCGATGGAACAATCGAACGCTTCCAGATAGTAGTAGTCTGCTACGTAGGCGGTATCGCCGGAGAGCGCAATCCCGTAGGCATTGCCCGGCGTGTCGTAGTATCCGGCCTTGACCGGATATGTGGGATCGGAGACGTCCACCACGTACATCCCACCTGTTGAGCAAACCGTGAAGACAAAGTCTCCTGACACTGCAACACTTAGGAAATTCGAATAATTGCCGGGATCGTAATAGCTGCTGACAAGAACCGCATTCGCCGGATCTGAAATGTCGACAACATGAAGCCTTCCACCATTCGCACCGAGGTAGGCGTGGTCTCCGGATATACAGACGTTTTCAGGAACGTAGTCGAATCCGTACACAGTATCGAGGAGGACGGGCGTGGAAGGATCGGATACGTTGAAGAGGAAGAAGCCGTTAAAGACATTCATAACACCAACCAGCGAATCCTGAACAGCAACACCTCGGGTCCATGACGGAAGGGCATAGCTGCCATGTTCCACGGGGGAAGCAGGATTGGAAACATCGATGACCCGTAGACCGGAATACTCATCCGCGACGTAAGCGTAATTGCCCGAAATTGCGACATCTTTGATTGGGTGGTCGTTGTCGAAAACCCCCGTTTCGACAGGATTCTCCTTGTCCGAGATGTTAATGACTCTCAGCCCGCCCTTTGTATCTGCCACATAAGCATACTCCCCCGCAACCGCAATTCTCCGGCCCTCATCATCGGTATTAACTGATCCGAGATCGGTCATGTTCTCGGGGTTGGAAATGTCCGCAACGTTCATGCTGCCGTTGCGAGCTGCCAGGCAGGCGTATCCTCCTGAGAGGGCAACGCTTTGAAACAACCCCGGGGTCACAAAGTGTCCAATCTCGGTCAGAGTGGGAGGTGGAGCGACACCCTGGCTTCTCATGTCGAAAGGTTCTCGCTGCCCTCCCGGGGAGAGTAGCGCAGATTGGAAGGCAAATATCCTCAGTCCGCCGTACCCATCGGCCAGATAGAAGTACTCGCCCGAGCAGGTCACTCCGGTAGCCGTACCGGGCGAGTCACAACTGCTCACTTCCACAGGGGTGGTGGGGTCAGAAATGTTGATGACCCTGAGGCCGTCATCGTCGTTCGCCACGTATGCGCTATCACCGCGCAGGATCACTCCTTTTGCCGATGTGGACAGCGAGAGATGCCCGACCTTGAACGTGCTGTCCGGGGAGGAGACGTCGAACACATCGAAGGAATAGCCTGAGCTGACAAAGGCAAAGCCGCCCGACACCGCAAGGTCTTGAATCCACCCTGCCGTGTCATTGTGAGAAACCTCAAGGGGAGCGCTGGGCGTCGAAATATCAACGATCCAGAGGCCATCCTGAGAATCGCCCAGATAGGCGTAGTCGCCTGACACGACAACGTCGTAGGAGCCCCCATCCGTATCGAGCTGTGCCAGTTCAACGGGGCTCGCCGGGTTGGAAATATCGATGACCACCAGTCCGATGGGCCCATCTGCGATCAATGCCAGGTTTCCCGAGACGGTCACTCCATACGCTGTGAACGTGTCAACGTATCCGACTTCCTGGGGGTGGAGCGGGTCCGAGATATCCAACACGCGCAGTCCTTCGGTCATCACAGCGACGTAGGCGTAGTTGCCCGCCACCTCGACGTCATAGGCGTCGCTACGCCAGGAAAAGCTGGCCACCTCGTAAGGATTGGCGGGATCGGAAACATCCAGGATGCGGATCCCGGATTTCATTGCTGCGACATAGGCGTAGTTTCCCGAAACAGCGACGTTTTCCGCAAAATCCCAATTGTCGTACGCAGTGCCGATCAACTCGACGTTCAGACTGTCCTGGGCCTGGATGGAGGTCGCGATAAGGCAGAGTACGAGGGCGAGGGTTCTGATACGTGGCATGGTCGTATCCCTCCTTTGTGATGCAGCACAAGGTGGTCGATCCACTTGCCGAATTGGACGCTATTAAAAGAATTGGAAAATCTACAGGGGGGCAATACAGATCAGCCGACAGTGACTGTCAGTTTCAACGGTTAGGTCGAATACGGTTCAGAGGGGTAATTCAAGGTAAGCCATCAGGGGGGAAACGAAAGCGAACAACCCGGATTCTGACAGTTGCTTTGAGTTAGGAGAGGTTTATCAAATTGATTCAGACTGCCGCGTTATTTAGTATTCCGTGTATTCCGGGGACAGTATACATATTTCTTGCGGGTCCCGGTCTCGTTGAGTACCTTCGAACATGGCACGAACCGCACGCGTCGTAGTACCCCATGTTCCACACCACATCACACAACGAGGTAACCGACGGTTGCCGGTTTTCTTCTCGGATGATGATTACCGGGTTTACCTAGAGCTGATGAACCGATGGTGCGACAAGCATCAGGTTGAAATCTGGGCGTATTGCCTCATGCCCAATCATGTTCACCTGGTCGCTGTTCCTTCCACCGCGGAAGGTCTTCGTTTGGCGATCGGTGAGGCTCATCGTCGTTACACGCGGCATATCAATTTCCGGGAGAGATGGCGCGGTCACCTTTGGCAGGAACGGTTTGCTTCTTTTCCCATGGATGAGCAGCATCTTCTTGCTGCGGTTCGTTATGTTGAACTGAATCCCGTACGTGCCGGACTTGTCCGCGCTGCGGGAGAGTGGGAATGGAGCAGTGCCCTGGCACACCTGACGGAACAAGCTGAATCGGATCTGTTGACACTCCAGCCGATGTTGGATCGAGTAGACGACTGGCGTTCATTTCTTGAGGACGATCTTCCGGCAGACGAGATGGCGGAACTGGAGCTTCACAGCCGTACCGGTCGTCCACTTGGGAGTAGTCGATTCATTGATGATCTCGAGGGGAGGTTGAACCGCTCTTTGCGGAAGAAGAAACCGGGCAGGAAACGTCTTGATGACAGAAAATAAATATACTGTCCCC
>CAZIDZ010000041.1:0-19588 GCA_964538455.1 uncultured bacterium | reverse complement strand
CCCTGCCTGACCGCTGATTCTGCTTACCTTTCGGATTGCCACCCATTCAACGAGACGGATGCTATGGAAAAGGCACTGATCAAGGGACGACAACTGGGCGCATGGTCTGTGATCGCCATCGGCGTCGGTGGAATGGTCGGCGGCGGCATCTTCGCCGTGCTCGGCCTCGCGGTGCAACTCGCGCAAGGCGGAACCTTCGTCGCATTCGCCCTGGCAGGCATCGTCGCTCTGCTCACCGCCTATTCCTACACGCGCCTCTCGGTCACCTACCCGAGCCAAGGCGGCACGGTGGAATTCCTCAACGCGGCGTTTGGACCGGGCCTGGCTACCGGCGGCCTGAATGTCCTGCTCCTGTTGAGCTACGTGGTGATGCTCTCCCTGTACGCGTACGCCTTCGGCAGCTACGGCGCGAGCTTTTTCCCCGCAGCTCTGCAACCGTTCTGGAAGCACATCCTGATTTCCGCAATCGTCCTGTTGTTGGCGGGCCTGAACGTGCTCGGCGCAAGCATTGTCGGAGAAGCCGAGGAATGGATTGTCGGGCTCAAGGTGGTGATCCTGTTGTTTTTCATCGCGGCGGGCATCTGGACGATAGAACCGGCACGCCTCGCTCCCGCTGCCTGGTCGGCTCCGCTTCCGCTGTTTGCAGGCGGCATGATCATTTTCCTCGCCTACGAGGGTTTCGAACTGATCGCCAACACCGCGGGCGACGTCCGCAACCCCCAGCGAACCCTGCCCCGCGCCTACCTGACAGCGGTGCTGTTCGTCATCGCCCTGTACATCCTCGTCTCCGCGGTCACCGTAGGCAACCTGCCGACCGCCGAGATCGTTGCGGCGAAGGATTACGCACTCGCCGAAGCCGCGAGACCGTTTCTCGGAAAAGCTGGATTTACCCTGATCGCCATCGCGGCGCTGCTCTCGACCGCCTCCGCGATCAACGCAACGTTGTACGGCGCCTCACGGATCAGCTACATCATCGCAAAAGAGGGGGAATTGCCCGCCGCGCTGGAAAAAAAGATCTGGAACAACCCGGTGGAAGGTCTGCTGCTCACCTCCGCGCTGACACTGCTCGTCGCGAACCTTTTCGACCTCTCGAGCATTTCCATAATGGGCAGCGCGGGCTTCCTGATCCTGTTTGCGGCGGTCAACGTCGCCAACGTGCGCCTGCACCAGAAAACTGGAAGCCGACGGTGGATCTCCATCCTCGGCGCCCTGGTCTGCGCGCTGGCCCTGGTCGCGCTGATCTGGCAGACGTGGCGAACGCGCCCACAGGGGATCTGGATTCTGGTCCTGCTCGTCGGTTCGGCGTTCCTGTTCGAGGCGATCTACCGAAAAGCCACGGGGAGGGTCATCCTCTCCCGGTCGCGGAAGACCAACGGCGCACAGTGAAAGGACGAGGTCGAGGCGCGAACGCGGCAGCGGCGTTGACACCTTTCATCTGATCCGCTATGTTAGACCGCGCCCGAAACCGGGCACGCCCGCGTAGCTCAGCTGGATAGAGCGTCTGCCTCCGGAGCAGAAGGTCATGGGTTCGAATCCCGTCGCGGGTACTCCTAGCGGGGCAAGGAGCGCGCCAAAGCTATGCGGCGCGCTTTTACTTTGATCGGACTTCGCTTCACCGCTCGGCGCCGGACGCCCGGCCTTCGCGCCGCCACGAAAAACAGTAATCCGCTCTTATGCCGCCCTTTGGCGCCCGACTTCGGGCCTTCGCAGGGCGGCGTTTTTGTGCTGGGGAAATCCTGAGGCACCAATCGTGGTGGACACTTTTGGGGGCAGCGAGCGCCCAAGCCTGCGCGGCGCACGCAACACCCTGGGATTACATCCTTGCCATTCCCTATTCGACGCCATACTCCGCTTTTCCGATGACCATGTCGCAGACGCTCAGCAGCCAGATCTGGTGGGTGTTTTCGATCACGTTGTAGGCGCGGCTGTCGACCCAGAGGTGGAGATCCCCCTCGGCCGAAAGCGGATTTTCCCGTTCGAACCCGGACAGCGTTACCACGAACAGACCCATCTGCTTCGCCTTTTTCGCGGCATTGACGATGTTCGCGGATTTGCCGCTTGAGCTGATCAGCACGGCAACGTCTTCCGGGCTGGCGTGATACTCGAGGGCTTTCTCCACCCAGTGTTCGTAGCCGTAGTCGTTGGCGAAACAGGTAATCAGATCGGCCTCGTTGAAGTCGATCGAGCGCACGCCGCCCTGCTTGGTAAAATCGACGGAACAGTGGCTGGCGATCGCCGCGCTGCCTCCATTCCCGGCGAAGATCAATTTCCCGCCCCGCTCCCGCATCTTCAGCACCTCGTCACGCATGCGGACCAGGCTAGGGTAGATCGCCGGATCGAACAGAACCTCTCGATACCGTTCGAAGTATTCGTCAAGAAACTGTTTATCGTCCATGTCCCCGCCACTGTTTATCCTCATCGGTTTTTCGATCCCCTCCCGCAAAAGCGGTCACGCGCGGGATCAGCGAACCCGCCCGCTCAGCCGTTACAGCACCTTGCTCAAGACGAGCAGCACCACCGCCAGCCAGGCGAGCACGGTGATAATCGTCCCGCGATCCCGGAGCAGCGCCTCCGTCGGGTCCTCGCCATGCTTGTTCACCTGAACGCCCGCGAGATAGCGCAGCAGCGCGTAGATGACGAAAGGAGAAGAGTACAGCAGATGGTCGGAGCCGACGTGCGCCACGGTCTGCGGGTCCACCGTGTAGAGGATGTACGCGAGACCCGTGATTCCGGCGATCGCGCTGATCCAATGATCCCAGACCGACACCGGCGGCGCACCGCGAAGACTCTTCCGCATGAATGTCTCCGCCTCTCCCCCCGTGCGAACGAGTTCCTGACGCCGTTTCACCATCGCCAGTACAAGAGCGATGAGGAACGCACAGATCAGCAGCCAGTTGGAAATCGTCACCTTCAGCATCACCGCACCGTAGATCGCGCGCAGCACCAGTCCGCCGGCAACGATGAACACGTCCACCAGCAACACGTGCTTCAGGCCAAGGGAATAGACGGTCATCGCCAGCACGTAGCCGATCAGCAGCCAGACGGCGAGCAGCGTGACCCTGCCGGCGATCACCAGCGAAACCGCCAACAGCAGCGCGGCGACCACCAGGGCGAGGGGAGTGGAAACTGCACCGGAGGCAATGGGACGGTTCTTCTTGACCGGGTGCAGCCTGTCCTGCTCGACATCGAGCAGGTCATTGATGATGTACACAGAACTCGCGGCGAAGGAGAAGGAGACGAAGGCGAGCAGGCTCACGCCCCAAGCGTGGGCGCTGCTGAACAGCCCTGCAAAGATCACCGCCGCAAAGACGAGAACGTTCTTGATCCAATGGCTGGGTCGAAGCAGCCTGGCTATCGAGAGGAATCTTCGCATGAACGTCCCGTTTGCTTGATGCGGGTGATGTGCAATGTGTTGATAACGTACCTGTACGGCTGAAGAAGCGTTCCAATGTACTGCCGTACCGGCGGACGGTCAATTCCCCCGCCAATCACACGTCATCTCCATACCGGGAACATAAGTGAATTCCACTTTTCGGGACGCAAGTTCCAGGGACAATCCGGCACGCCTCTACGACTTCCGCAGCCCCGGGGTGGCTGCAAATCGACATTACCGATCAAGCGGAGGAACGGCGGGGATCCCCTCGGTCGGCCATGTACGGTTCCACCCGGGTCGCGACCAGGGATCGGTGGCGGATGAAACGGCCGGGAAGGCACCGTAATCCAACCGGGAGTCCGCGGGGAAGTGGGCGGGGGAATCCGGCGCCAGGCGAAAATCGAGAGCGGCTTCCTGCAGGAAGCGGGGATTCAACCGCCGGACGTTGTCGAGACTCACATCACCGTGTGTCTGAACACCGTTTTTCCAGAGCAGGCAATCGTTCAGCGTGATTTGGGAGCCGGCCACGGCCAAGGCCGCCGTGTCGCACAGTACGACGATCGCGCGCGTCACATGGAGAGTGTCCGACCCGAAATTGCTGATTCCCTTATCGGCTCCATACACGGTAACCCGATGAATGTTGACATGTGCCAGGTTTGTGTCGCGCAAATAAATCCCGGATCGACCCGACGATTGAGCGAGCACTCTATCGATCAAAATCGTCGAGGCCAGGTCCGCAACCTGCAGCGCGAAGGCGGCGTTCACATTGTTGACGCTGGCACAGCCTCTCAACTCGATGTTTCCTCTTTGGGTGGTCACACGAAATCCCGCGCTGCCGTTCGCTTCAGAACGAGTGGACAGCGCTCGCAGCGTCGCACCCGTTTCGTTGAAATTCTGCACCATGATGCCGTGTGAGGAGTTGCCATACGAAATGCATCGTTCCAGCTCGAGCGCGGCGTTGTTGGCGAAGAAGCCGTTTCCGTCATTGTCTTCGGAGCGGCAATCGGTAAGGCTCATGACGCTGCCAGGTCCATTGCCATCAATAAAAAAACCGTCGCTTGTGAAGTCACGCGCGACACAACCGGTCGCGCTCAGAGTGTCATCCCCCACATCGACGCTCAAATAGCCGCGCAGCGTTCCACTGCCGTCCGCATCCCCTTCAAACACGAACTGCCAGATGCGAAGGTGATTGGAGGCGCCGTTCACGGTGAGCAACACATCCGATGAACTCAGTTTCGGGTTACAGAGGGTGAAGTTCCGGGCGGAACGACGCATCGTGATAGAATCGGCCGGTTCGATGGGCCACACCGATGCACTCGAATCGAAAACGGCCTTTTCATAGCTCCTCTCCCCTGCCGCGACGACAACCGTGTCTGAATCACGGATCGAGTCGGCCGCTGCGCCAAGAGTGGCCAGCGCCTGAGACCATTGCCCGCCACTGTTGTTGTTGTCGCCAACGCTCGGCCGAACATACCAGACCTCCGCCGCGGATACCTTTACAAAGGCGAACATCACGATCAGCGCCGCGAGACTTCTGCGGCTGATAAATGCACTCCTATTCGTCCAGTTCATCGCCACTCCTCCCTGAGCGTGAGCCCCTTGTGGCGGCCGGACCAGGCGTCATACCGGACCATCAACGTTTCGGAAAACGTCGAATCAAGCCCTGCGGTCACACGCAGCGATTCCGGCCATACGCCCGGGAAAAGCGGAGGGTGGTACCAACCGGGCAGACGCAACTGTCCCGTATCGATTTCCGCCACGGAAACATACCTGTGCGGAGTCCATCGGAGCGTACAGCCGACCGACGCCGAATCGGCTGCCGCCGGTTGCTCCGCCCGGACGGGTCGATCCGGTTGTATCAGAACGATTGCGGCAAGGAGCAGGACGGTCCAAAGGACGGGTCCAAGTTGTCTGTTCATCGAGAACCTCCCTGGAGGATTGAACGGTGGATTGTCTGGAACTGGTGGTTCGGAAAGGGTGTTTCATGGCAGCGGACAGAATCGATGATGTCGGTTTGATCGCTCGACCATCCAATTGTGGAGGAAATTGTTGCGGGCCTGGCAGCGACTGGAGTCAACGAGTTTTGTGGAGAAACCGCCTACTGCCGCACAAGGGTGGGTAAGCTTGTGCCTGAACATTTGTTCAGGTATTGAAGGGTACGAAATCAGAGGACCGCTGTCAAGAGGCGCGAGAGGAATAGCGAGCAATGCCCGGTAGGACGTCGATGAGGGGCGGGCCGACACTCCATTTGCCGTGACGTTTGAGCGATGTATCGCGGACATTGATGAAGGCTATTTACCGCGTCGCACGTTTGGCGTATCATGCATAGATTGGGGGCTGCGGACGGAGGTTGGCATGCATTGCCGGAAACTGGTTGGATATTGCTGCATTCTCGCCGGCATCTGGTTTGCCGGGGCAGCGGCACGCGCCGAAGCGCATTCGCTCCGCATCGGCCCCGTCCGAGACGGCTCCGAGGTGGTGCTCGATGCCAAGGCGCTTGGGTCCGCAGACACGCTGCTGATCGACACACGCACACGTTTCCTCGGAACGCTGATTCTGCGGGGCTTGCGCGGCGATGAGCACCACCCAATCGTAATCGCTCCCCTGCTCCCCGACTCCTCGGCTGCGATCACGGGCAGCGACCGGGCGGTCATCCTCGGCTCGGGCGCGGACGGGCGTCTCACCCTGAAACCGGCAGCGGGGAGCCTCCCACGGCTGTATGGCTTGGCCGCTTTATCTCCCGCACGGGAACCGGACGTGGGATGGTTCTGGATCAAGCGAATTGATTCGCAACTGCGGTTCAAGGCGTCAGGTCCACTCCCGGCGCTGGCTGCGGCAGATTCCGCCCGGATCTTCATGCGGTATTCGGACGGCCATTACATGCATCTGCGTGTGGCTCGCACAGAGAGGTCTCTGGTCGAGCTGGCCGGCCGCTCCCCCGAACGCTACCCCTTGCGAAAGGACAGGGCCTTCAAATTCTACGGTTCTCCGTCGTTGATCGATCAACCGGGCGAGTACGCCCTCAATTCCCGTAGCGCCGATGTGGAGCTGCTGCCGCCAGCGAAGGGATCGCCCGACTCCCTCCGCATCGGAGTGCGCCCCAGCGGCCTGCGCATCGACCGCTGCGAGCACCTGGTGGTTGACGGTCTTTCGTTCGCCCAGCACACGGAAGCGGCAATCCGTGTGGATCGAAGCCGGGACATCTTGCTGCGAAATCTCTCCATCAGCGAGGCGGACACCGGGATCTACATCGAGCGGAGTTCGGAGATTGCGGTTCAGCAGACACAAATGACCGATATGGCCGACTGCGGAGTGTACACGCTCAAGAGCGTGGGGCTGGAGCTGCGCGACTGCGCGGTTCGCCGCTGCGGACTGCAACCGTTTCCGGACCGTTCGCCCACTGCTGTGTGGGTGAATGGAGATTCCACCCTGATCACGGGGATGTCAATCGACAGCTCAGCGTATAACGGCATACGCTGGCTGGGCCGCGATGCGACAATTCGAGACAACACGGTCAGGCACACCAACCTGCTGCTCGGGGATGGCGGAGCGATCTATTGCTATCGAAACCGGAACAGCCATTCCCTGGTCGAGGGCAATCTCATCGAGCACGACGGGAATCCGCTGGACGGCAAGCGCACCACCCGTGCAGGCGGAGGGATCTATTTTGATGTTGGCACGAGCGGCGTGGAGGCGCGCGACAACATCGTCGTTGACTACAATTTCGGAGTCAAGCTGCACAACTGCTACGCAAACGTCGTCCGCAACAACACCCTGATCGGCTACCGAACAGCCGGGATGCGCATCCGGGAAGACCACTACGCGGACAAGGAAAACCGGATGATGGTGAGCAACGTCGTCAAGGGGAACCGGTTTTTCGCCCCGGGCAGAAACCGCGCCGTCGTGTTTCAGGTGCAGGGCCTGATGGGCCGCGACAGGCTCGCCACGATACAGGACAACGGCGGAGGCCCCGGAGTGTCTCGTTGGGCGACAGTCTCGACCAACAGGCAAAGGGCCAAGCTGCTGAACCTGAGGGAGTGGAACAGCCTGTACGCGACGGGGGACCGGCGGCTTACCCGCGAGGAACTGGATCGAGCTCTCGAACGGTTGAACCGCACACCGGATCAGATCCGGTAACCCAGAGAGCGCGCTTTGGGGCCTGCAATCCTGTTGATCCGTTCGAGATTCACTTCGCCGAAGAATTCCTCCCAACTGACGGAATGGTCCCCGGCCGACTGGAACTGGCGGTTCATCTCCGCGGTAATATCATGGGTTGCTTCGAGGCCCAGCGCGGCGGCGAGTTTCCCGATCTCCCCGGGCTTGTCCTCGCGGAAGTCTTCATAGCGGACCAGGATCATTGCGGAGGCGTATCGTTCGTACGCTGCAACCGCTTTCACCCAGCGGTTGGCCTGGGTATCGATGTAACTGTCCCCGTGCACGCCGAGGGCGGTTCCATCCATGATCGAGCGCCAAATGTCGTTGGGCATGTTCCGAAAATGGCCCTCGTTCAAGTCCAACAGGTTCCCCGGCAGATGCAACCTGTTGAGCAGGCTGCGGACGTTGTCGCGAGGATCGCGTACGATGAACACCATCGGGCTGGCTGGAAAGACGGTAAGCAATTGATCCACGAGAAAGGTAAGGCCCGGTTCCTTGACGATCGGCTGAGAGAAGAAATGGGAATAGCGTTCGACAAAGGCGCCGATTGAATCATGTCCTGTGTACAGTCTTTCCTCGACCGGTTCGTCGAGCAGGTAGAAAAAGTCAAGGCGAACCGGCAATCCCGTCGCTTTCCCGAGGAGGTTGGCGATGGCGGTAGTCCCGGACTTCTGGTTTCCAAGGATAAGGATCGGGCGATCATGGGGCCGGGATATCGCTCCCTTGATCCGTTCCCGCAGGCCGCGGGCGATCCGGCGAGGCAGCGAGTGTTTATGCATGCGCGTGTTGCGATTCCAGCCTGACATGGGATTGCCTATCTCCTCGCCAATATAGATTATCATCAACCTGCTGGTTATACTTTCGAAAATATAAGGTATACTGAGACGTTGAGATTCAGCCTTGTTGCAGGTTCAGAATCGGATGCTCTATTTTGTAATCCTAAAACAGGTTAGAGTCGATTTTCGCCGAATCCCGGAGCTCCAGCTTGATTAGCGGCCAGACGAACAACGTCCCGAACCCACGACAGGCTATCAGAGGCCGTTGGAAAGCGGTAAGCTCCCTGGATTCGGACGAGTTCCTGCTGATGCTCGCCACGGCGGTCTTCGGATTGGTCCTGCTGATACCGACCTTCCTTGGACATTTTTTCAGTGATGATCGCTACCTATTCGCCGTCATCCTGTTGATTTCCGTGGCGATCAAACCGCGCCGCTACTTGATCCCCTGGCCGCTGCTCGCCTGGGTTCTCGCCTTCTTTTTGCCATTCCTGATCGGGTACCTGGCCCACTACAATATGGATCCCTTCTGGGCAAGTCTGATCAGGAAGTACATGAGTCAATCCTCAACGGCCTTAATCGTGATCGTATTCTACTGGGTTCACCTCCGCAACTGGCGAGGGGTGAAAGTGGTGCTTGTCACACTCCTGATCACGGCGGTGATATCGGATGTGCTGCGGATGGGTGGCGCGCTCGGGATCGTCGGAGTCGGCGAAGCGTTCATTTCGAAGAAAAATTCGATGCGCCTTCGTCTCGGCGCAGATTTCAACACGTCCACGGCGTTCACCCTCGCAACGGTAGCCTATTTCGGCGTGTTCATCCGCAGCCGCCGCAATCTCATCCACCGCGCCTTTACCTACACGTTCCTTGCGCTCGCTTTTATCACCGCAGCGCTATCCGGTTCGAGAAGCGGACTACTATCGTTGGGTATCACCCTATTCGTGGTGCTGTTGCTGAGCCTGAAAGGCACGTCCCGTTCGGCGAAGCGCGAGACGTTGCTCTTCCTGCTCTTCCTCATCGTCGCCGGTGTTACGGCATATATTGTTTATTATAAATATTTTGCAACGATTGTCGAACGATTCACGGATATCGGATCGAGATCAACAGGATTACGAACCGGTGCGATCAAGTGGGGACTCAAAAGCTTCTTCTCGGGAATTTACCTGACGGGACCGGGACCGATTCCCTATTCACAGGAGCTCGGCGACTTTCACGCGATCGATCCCCACAACGTGATGGCGGGATTTTTCGCGATTGGCGGCCAGCCGCTGGTGATCGTATTGGGATTCTGGTGGTTTGAAGCCTTCCTGAATACATTTCGGCTGGCCAGCAAAGACGATCCGTCGATCCGGCGCTGGGGCGTTTTCCTGATGGGGATGCTCGTGGGGGAGTTTATCCTCATAAATTCGAATCCCCATTTCTTCACAAAATTGTTCTGGCTCACGCCAGCGGTGGCTATTCGACTGCCATTCTTGCCGGATCCTTCAAAAGAACCGGTGAACCGGCTGCAATTGGCTCAGGAAGGCAGGAATTTCGAAGCTTCCGGATGAATCGAACGCAACCAGGCCGTGACGCGGCCGCCGTAGAAGCGGAACAGACGGTCGATTCATCCTGTACCGATCCTCCGCATGAGGATTACGAACATACGGAACGGGTACCATGGACTCTCAAAACCTGCTGTCCGGCGAATCAATCGGCATCTACCTTCGGCGTTTTGTTGAAGGGTGGATCCGGTTCCTCTGGCACCGCCGGAAGAACATCATCGTGTACGGGGTGGGCATCGCCGCACTCTCGGTCGGTATTGCGCTGATCACGCCGAAGAAGTACATGACCACGGCGTCGATCCTGCCGACAAAACCCGCCTCGCCGGTCTCCAGCATGCTGGCGCAGTTGGGCAGCTTTGGACTGAATCTCGGCGGCGCCAGCACAACCTCGATGGCCTATTACTACCCGAAGATTATCGATAGCCAATGGGTGCTTAGACGCACTCTCGAAACACCCTTCCGCGGCTCCACCGTCGAGCAGATTCTCTACGACGATCCGAAGGGTTGGGCCTCCTTGAAGCCGAATGAACTCGAGCTCGCGAGGCAAAAGCTGGTCTTCAAATTGCGTCAAGCCCTGATGATCGGGGTCGATGAATCGACCAGCATGACCACCGTGCAGATTCTCTCGAAAGATTCGGAGCTCGACGCGTTCATCATCAATACGGTACTGAAAAACCTCGAAACCTATTTTCAGCAATCCTTCCGTACGGAGGCGAAGAACAAACTGGACATGATCGAGATCCGGATTGACCAAGTTTCCGACTCGCTGCATCTTGCGGAGAATGCCCTGACCGATTTCCGGGAGCGAAATCAATCGATCACCTCGCCGAATCTCCAGATGAAATTGTCGCGCCTGCAGCGCGACGTGACGATCAACCAGGAGGTGTTCCTCGAGCTGAAGAAGCAGGAGGAGTTGACCAAGCTGGAGGTACTCGGCTCGACGCCGGTTGTGAACGTTCTCGACGAGGCCATCATTAAGATGGTTCCGAACGCGCCCTCCCGGAAGGTGATTGCGATCTCGATCTTCATCGGCGGAATGGTCCTGCTCTCGCTCGTGCTCCGCGGAATTGAGCAACACTGGTACACGGAAATCAGAAGGTATTTTCGGGACCTGCTGGCGGATGAGAACGCGGAAGCGTCATCTGACAAGAAGAAATCGCGTTCCGGAAGAAAGGATCCTTCGCAATAGGCGGGGAGAATGAACCCGGAGCATAAACGCGAAGTGACTCGCCGCGGACCTGCTCGTGTTCCGCGCGGCCGTCAATATTCAGTCCCCAGCTTGTTCATGATCTCTCCGCCGGAGCACCCGGCTACGGCGATCGGAAGCAATGGTACGAGGCCGCATTTTCGACGATGCTGACCCCTATTATGGTCTGGTGGGCAGCGCGCCAGCGACCTTGGCCAGCAAGATCATTTGAAACACGTTGCTGGCCGTTTCTATCGCGCGCAGGCTGCACCTCGAACTGACAATCGTGCAGGTCATCGCCCGTGTTTTGAAGAACAGACGCAAGACAGAAACATAGCAGCCGAGTACGAATTCAGCCCGGCAAAGACATGAAGACGCCACATCTATTCATCGTAGGCGCACCAAAGTGCGGCACAACAGCGATGTACTGCTTCCTGAAGGCTCACCCGGAGATCTTTTTTTCTCCGCTGAAGGAAACACACTACTTCGGCAGGGACCTGCAACGGAACAAGCCCAAGAGAATCAAAGACCAGAAGTATTTCAGTTTTTTCAGGGGAGCGAAGAACGAGAAGTGGGTCGGGGAAGCGTCGACGTGGTACCTGAGCTCCACGGAAGCGGCAATAGAGATCAAGCAATTTTCGCCCGAGGCTCGAATCCTGATCATGTTGCGCCACCCGGTTGAAACCATGTATTCTCTCCATTCGCAGAATTTATTCAACGGCATCGAACCTGTTACGGATTTCGAAAAAGCGCTGGCGCTCGAACCGGATAGAACGGAAGCCTGGATGCGCGGCGATCCCGATTCGAATCCTCGTCTCCGGTATCGCCTCGCCGTCCATTATGCCGAACAAGTAGAGCGTTACTTCGATGTCTTCGGGAGAAACCATGTTCATGTGATCTTTTACGACGACTTCAAACGTGACGTTGCCTCAAGCTATCGCTCCACTCTCGAATTTCTCAACGTTGACGCGGACTTCACACCGTCTTTCAAAGTAATCAACGCAAACAAGGAACCGAGGATTGTCTGGCTGCGCGATCTGCTTCTCCAGCCTCCCGATTGGATTCACAAGATCGCCTGTATGCTATTGCCAGAATTTACGACACGGCGATGTTTCCACAGAAAGATCGTCACGCTCAACAGCAAGTGGACCGCCCGGCCAACGATGGACCCGGTGCTGCACGACAGGCTTGCCGCTGAATTGGCTCCCGAAGTGGACGCGCTGGAAGCATTAATCGGGCGAGACTTGTCGGACTGGAGGCAATAGGTTGCGGTTGTGAAAAGCAGCCGTGGTAAAAAGCTACCTACGGAGTCGTGGATAAAATGAAGAAACCCAACCTGTTTATCGCCGGCGCTCCCAAGGCGGGCACGACCGCGATGTATGAGTATCTTCGGCAACACCCGATGATCTATCCAGCGGCGAAGAAGGAGCCCAATTTTTTCAACGACGATTTTCCCCGCGGGGCTCCCCTTCGCCCCGAACAGTATCTCGCGCTGTACAACGGCGCGAAGGACGAGAAGTGGCTGCTCGAAGGAACGACCTGGTACCTCGCCTCGAGGGTTGCGGCGAAGAACATTCATGATTTTTCACCGAATGCCCGAATCATCATCATGCTGCGGCATCCGGTCGAGGCGATGCACGCGCTCCATTCGCAAAATGTGTACTCCGGCAAGGAACCGGAGCTCGATTTCCATGCGGCGATCGAACGTGACAATCAGACCGGCGTCCGGCTACCGAAAAGAAACGGCCCGCCCGAAATGATGCACCGGTATTATTTCCGGGTTTACAGTTATTGCGATCAGGTGAAGCGCTACCTTGAGCAGTTTCACCGCGAGCAGATCCGTTTCATCTTCTTTGACGATCTCCGCCGGGATACGGAATCCTGCATTCGCGACACCTATCGTTTTCTTGAAATTGACGAAGATTTCAAGCCGAACGTGGAAATCGTGAACCCGAACAAAGTGCCGCGGATTCCCGCGTTGCAACGTTTTTTCCAGGAACCGCCGAGCTGGTTAGAGCGGGTGTTCAACTGGAGCGCTCCCAACGAGCTGCGCCGCAAGCGGATCCGCAGCCTTCTGCTTCGCCTGAACAGCAAACCCGCGAAACGGCCGGAGCTGGATCCGAGCTACGTCTCCTTGCTGACACAGGAGATGGCGGATGAGATCCGAGCGTTGGGCGAGTTGCTCGGACGGGATTTGGACAATTGGCTGGAGAACAAGCCGCTGGATCCGGTGGAGGGCTAGCGGCTGCTCGAATCGGGCAACGTGATGCCAACCGTTCGGGCGCGCACCCGTTCCGCCAGCACAACGGATTGACGACCGGAAGTGGATCGAGCGGGAGCGGCACGGTTTTCCCACGATTGCACGGCGATGACAACGGAGCGTTCAGCATTTATGGCCAGCAGGAGTGACGGCGTGAACGAACCTCCCTTCTTCCGGGGCAATCCCCTGCCGTGGCAGCGGGTCTACCATATCCATCTCCGGAAGACCGGCGGGACGAGCATTAACCGGGCGTTCCTGCGCATGTCCGGGATGGATCCGGGACAGCTGTACGAGCTGCTTGTACGGAGGGGGCGCTTCGAAGCCAAGGGGATCCGCTACACGGCGTGGCGGAAGGCGCTGATCGAAGGCGGGCAGTACGATTACGCCTATTCGCACAGGCCGCTGCACTCTCTCCGCCTGCCGCCGGACACCTACACGTTCACCATCCTCCGCGACCCGGTGCAACGCGTCGTCTCTCATTACCGCATGCTGCTTGAGATGCAGGCGCAGACGCCCAGGCATCCCGGGTTTCACACGGAATCCTGCCTGTTGAGACGGGGACTCGACGGTTTCATCCAGAGAGCGCCTGACGAAGTGCTGATGGGGCAGTTTTTCATCTTCTCGCCCCTGCTCGACGCGCGGGAGGCCGTCGACCGGCTCGCCTCCTGCTCGCGCGTGCTGTTCCTGGAGGAGATGGACCGGGGTCTGAAAGAGCTGGAGGCGGACCTCGGCGTTTCGATCCCCTACGCGCACGAACGCAAAGCGAACGTTGATTTTACGCCGTCCGAAAAGCAGGCCGCCCGGCTCCGCCAGCGCCTCGCCCCGGAATATGAGATGATCGACGGAATCAAGAGCGTCCTCGTGGAAAAATCCACTCAAGAGCCGACGTACCGCCAGGTGATCTCGGGGAAGCTGGGCAGCGGGCTTGGCTACACCGTGCGCAGCGCGCAGGCCAACCGCCGCTGGCGCCTTCCCTGCCTGTCGCTTCGCTGGTTTCTGCAAAGGCTGAGGACAAGGCTGGGCAGGATCGCCGGTTCCTGATCTTTCCCGCTGTCCCGGGTGCTTTCGGACTCGAGCCGTCGTAGATTGTCCCGAAATAGCGGGCAGATCGCGCCTACAAAGAGCGGAATCGCAAGGGATCACGTCGTGATGGCCAGACGAATACACGCCTCCACAGCCTTCTCCCAGCGGAGGAAACGGTTCGGGCGATCGCTTTCGCCGCTGTGGCTGATTCTCCTTCTCGCAGTTTTGCCGCTCTCAAACGCTCGGGCCTACGACGTGCCACTCCGGTCGGAGGTTTACACTTTTCTCGACCGCATGGACATGCGGGGCCTGTTTGCGGAGCGGCTCAGCGGCGTCCGGCCCTACACCCGTGAGGATGTCGCCCGCCTGCTGATCGAGCTGCGCGGGCACGAAAAAGAACTCACGCGGGTCGAACAGGGCGAACTCGAGGAGTACTGCTTCCGGTTCAGCGACGAGATGGACCGTCTTTCCCCGGGCAGCGGAGAGACCGGTTTTCGGCCGGAGTGGAACCGGATTTCGCGTTCGGAGTATTTTCGCTCGCTCCATCTCTTCAGCAACAACCGGGATATCATGGAAATCGAACGGGATGACTGGCGGTTCTTCGCGAACGGAATGGCGGGATACGAAGCCGACCGGATTCCCGATCCGGAATGGACAGCGGCCGGTTTGCAGACAATCGTGAACTACGGCCTTGAGGGCGGGCTCCGCTACAGGCATCTCGAGATCTACGGTTCCGGCACGGACGCGACGATCTCCAGCAAAGATGCGATCTACGACACCCTCCGGTTTCCTTACCGGAACTTCAACACCACTCAAACTTCGTTCGACTTCTACCGGACGATCAGCTCCTTTTCCTACCAGGACGCACATTTCCTGGTGCAGTTCGGCAAGGGGGAGAACGCCTGGGGATATGGAGAAAGCGGCTCACTCGTTCTCTCCGGCAAGACCCTTTCCTACACCTATTTGCGCCTTCGCGGACGATTCGGCCCGATCGAGATGACGATGCTGCAGGGCAAACTGACCCAGCAGCCGCCGGTCTACACCTCGATCGATTCGCTCCAGGGCGGTGCGGTCCGGCGCAATTACGCCGACAAGTGGATGGCCGCCCACCGCTACGAGTTCACGCTTCACCGCTCCTTCCGCATCGGCTTTTTCGAGCAGGTGATCTACGGCGAACGGGGCCCCGACCCGGATTATTTCCACCCGCTCTCCTTCATCCGTGGCATCGAGCATTTCGGCAGGGACCGCGACAACGTGCTGATCGGTTTTGACGGGCATTTTTACCCGGTCGCCGGGATGGCCCTTTTCGGACAGTTCCTGATCGACGACATGCAGTTCAGCAAGATCTTTTCGAACGACAGCCGCGCGGACCGCAACGCCCAGCTAGTCAGCCTGAAGTTGTCCGATCCGTTGATACTGCGCAACACGCTGGTCTACGCCGAGTACGCCCGTGTTCGGCCGTTTGTCTATTCCCACAAATTCGAGATCAATATCGACCAGCACTGGGGGGTGAACCTCGGGTATCCGATTCCCCCGAACAGCGACCAGCTCACCCTCGGTTTGCGCCTGTTCCCCCACAAGCGGCTCACCCTTGAGGCCGAATGGCAGCAGTGGCGTCACGGCGCGAATCCTTCCGAGACCGTGAACGTCGGCGGGGATGTCCTCCGTTCCATCCGTGACCACGCCAAGGCTTCCGTCAGACTGCTCGAAGGGGATCGGGAGATGGTTCGCACCGCGAAGCTGAGCATCCGCTACGAACCCGTCTACGACCTGATCCTGGAAGGCTCTCTTGCCCATCAAGGCTACAGTTTTCATCCGATTTCCGGAACGTCTCGTGAAAGGAGTTTTCAGCTCTACACCCTTGCACTGATCTGGCACCCCTTGAGCTGAAGGGAGAGTCGAGGAGAGAGTGCGCCCTTGCCCTTTCGGCCGGGAATCTTCGAGGACACGGTCTGGTGGTCGAGGCGAAGCTACGGGAAAGCCGCAGGGCGAACGCCCGGCAGCATGTGAAAGACAATCCATGAAGTTTGTCATCGTACACAACGAATACATCAAGCCTGGAGGCGAGGATTCCGTCGTCCGGGAAGAGCAGAAGATGCTGCAGAGGCACGGGCACGAGGTCACTACGTTCGTTGACAGCAACCGGCGCATCGGCGCAATGAACCGGATCAAGCTGGCGATGCGCACAATCTGGTCAGCGGAATCCTATCGCACCCTCCGCGCACTCCTGCGCGCCCATCGCCCGGACGTGGCACTTGTCGAAAACACGTTCCCGCTGCTATCGCCGTCCGTCTATTACGCCTGCCGGGCAGAGGGCGTGCCGGTCATTCAGCGTCTCCACAATTACCGCTTCCTCTGTCTGAACGCCCGGCTGCTGCGGAACGAGGAGGTGTGCGAACTGTGCGTCGGCAGATTCGTCCCGCTGCCCGGGATTCGCTACGGTTGTTATCATGATTCCCGCGCTCAATCGGTCGTGGTGGCTTCCATGTTGACCTTTCACCGGGTGAAGCGAACCTACCAGCGGCTGGTGGACGCCTATATCGTGCTCACCGAGTTTGCGCGGCGGAAGTTCATCGAAGGCGGTTTGCCCGCGGAGCGCATCCATGTCAAACCCAACATCCTCAGTGAGGACCCGGGCGTGGGAGCGGGAGATGGCAGTTTCGCTCTCTTTGTCGGACGCACGGTGGTGATCAAAGGCATCTGGACACTGCTCGAAGCGTGGAAAGAGCTGCCGGACATCGAACTGCGCATCGTCGGCGATTCCGCCATTACCGATGAGCTGAAAGCCTTTGTCAGCGAACACGCCCTGGAAGATCGCGTGCGGTTGCTCGGGTGGAAATCACACGCCGAGGTGTTGGCACTGATGAAGGAGGCGCGATTGATGATCTTCCCTTCGTTCTGGTACGAGGGTTTTCCGGTGACGATCGCAGAGGCGTTCGCCTGCGGGCTTCCGGTGGCCGCCTCTGATATCGGCGCGCTGAGCGAGGTCGTAGAGGAGGGTGTCAACGGCATCCACTTCACGGCGAAAGACCCAGCATCGCTGAGGCAGGCTGTTGAACAGCTCTGGCGGGATGAGGATCGGCTTCACTCCCTTCGGCAAGGCGCGCGCAGCACATTCGAAGCACGCTACCGGCCGGAAATGAACTATCGATATCTGATGGACATCGTGCAGTCCGTGCTCGATGCGCGATCCAACGTCACTCGATGACAGCACCAGGAAACACACCTTGAAGAGGAGCGGCTGAATGGTTCGAAGTGCATCACAGTGGATGCAACGTCTGCGCTCAATGTTTCGCATACGCGCGAGCGAAACCTCACTCTACAAGCGCATCTTCAAGAATTTCTCCATCTCCTTGACAGGGTCGCTGGGGCTGTCGCTGCTGAACATTGCCTGGATCGCGATCCTGACGAAATCGCTGAGTATTGCCGATTACGGCTACGTGATCATCGTCGTCAACTTGTTTTCCACCATCCTCGCGTTTCTCTCTTTCCGTGTTGGTGATGCACTGTTTCGCTTTTACCCCGAATTCAACCTGCGGAAGGAAGAGCGTCCAATCAGCGGCCTGCTTTTCGTCTCATTCCTGCTGTCGATATCCGTTGGGATCATCACCTCGGTCAGCCTGTATATCTTTGCGGACGACATCGCGCGCGCCTGGTACGACAACGCCGACCTCGCACGTTTGTTCCGCCTCTACGCCTTTGTCGCCCCGCTTTCCTCGCTCACGGGGATGAACCAGGCCCTGCTCCGCCTGAAAGACCGCTATCTGTTGATCACCACGCATCAGATCATCGGACGGGTCCTGCGTATAGTCGCGGTGGTGGTGATGTTCTTTGTGCTCGGCATGAAGGGTATCACGTATGCCGTGGCGGCCCTGCTGATCGGTGAGGTGTACACGCAGGGGTCACTACTGATCTCGATGCTGTACGTTCTCAAACTTCGCCTCTTCCGCGCCACGCCGATCAAGGCCCTTCGATCGCTGAAGCCTTTCCGGAAGAACCTGGTTTCGACCTTCGTCCAAACGAACATCATGGGGTATCTCCGGCTTTTCGCCTCTCCCGGCGACACGTTCCTCGTCGGGATCTTCTCCACCCCGGAACAGGTCGCCTTCTATTCCATCGCGACCACACTCACGCGGATGTTCAACCTCTACATCAACAACGCCCGAACCTCGATCACCCCGGAAATCACGACGCTCTACGCGGAGGGCCGCTTCCGCCACCTTCACAAATTCTTTGCCCGCCAATTTGTGGTCGGCGTCCTGATCGCGGCACCAATTTTCCTGGCCTTTGTATTGTTCGGCAAGCCAGTGATCGCTCTGCTCTCCAAACCTCAGTACCTCAGCGCCTATACGGTCATCCTGGTCTTTATCCTGAACTACCTGAGCAGTTTCCAGTTCATCGGATTCTATCCGCTCGCGATGGTGATGAACAAGCTGGGTCTCCGGAACCTGTACATGCTCGGTGCCGTGTTCGCCACCTTCCTCGCCATCTTCACCGTCGGGTTGAATGCCCTCACGATGGCTCTGCTCGGCCTGCTCCGCACGCTTGGATTGAACTACGGTTTCAACCTGCCGCTGTACTTTCAGATAAGACGGATGGCACGTGCCTCCGGAAAGAAGGGCTGATCGCATTCGAAGCGGTTTACACACAATTAGATAAAGAGATTGATCGCTGCATCTCCGGTTCGGTTCTTTGTCGTTGATTCATTCCCCGGATCGATACTATACTGATCCTCGCTGATCCGCCCGCCTGCGACTTTTTCGAAAGCGCTTTTGGGAACGGATGTGGAGTTCGATCGATAACATGATTTTAGCGTACTCGGTGAATCATGAATCAAAACCGTTCGTCCGGCCATTCGGCATCCCATTCACCTGCTCCAAGGCCCGGGGCAGAAATCTTCGATACTCCCGCTCCGAACGAGTCGCAGAGTGAGGGAATGGAACATCCGTTCGTGACCGTTCTGCTGAGCGCCTACAACTCCGAGGCGTTTCTCGCCCAAGCACTCGACAGCATCCTCGCCCAGGAATTCGACCGCTTCGAAGTCGTCACGATAGACGACGGTTCCACGGATGGCTCAGTCGCCATTCTTGAGCGGTACGCTGCACGGGATTCCCGAGTGCGCGTCTTCACGTTGGAGAGCAATCGAGGAATTTCCGCCGCTCTCAACGAGGGCCTGGCGCACGCCCGCGGCGATTATATTGCGAAGCTCGATGCCGACGATATGATGCCCCCCGGCCGCCTGACGCACCAGTTTGAGACGCTGGAGGCGAATCC
>CAZIDZ010000040.1:0-20765 GCA_964538455.1 uncultured bacterium | reverse complement strand
TTGATTTATTCGTAGCGCAGAATCGTCGCTGGATTGACCTGAGTCGTATGCCAGGCTTTTACCAGAATCGTCAACAAAGCAGTCACAGCCGATACCACACAAGCGATCGGAAACAGCCACCAGGGCATCCCCGCATTGTAAGCGAAACTGTCCAGCCAGCGCTTCATCAGCAATCCGCCCAGCGGCCAGGCGATCAGGTTGGCAATCAGGATCAACACCAGGAATTCTTGAATGACGAGGACAAGAAGTTTCCCTTCTGTTGCCCCGAGTACCTTGCGGATGCCGAGTTCGCGGGTCCGGCGGGCGATGGTGAAGGAGGCAAGTCCGAAGAGTCCGATGCTGGCAACCAGCACCGCAAGCAGGGAAAAGATTGTCGTCTGGCGCTGGGCGGTCCTTTCGGACGTATAAAGCCTCTCGAACAGATCATCCAGGAAGGTGTAATCGAACGGTTGCTTCGAATCGATAGTCTCCCAGGTTTGCTCCAGACGAACCAGGGTTTCCTGGTAGCCTTCTGACTCCAGCCTGACGCAAATCGTGCTCTGGTAGCTTGGCAAGTCGAAAAGTACAAACGGTTCGATCGGAAGATTGAGTGGGAGACTGTAAAAATCTTGGACAACGCCGATCACGTGACCGGTCCAGCCGGATTCCTTCAAATCCATTCCGATCGGGTGTTCCAGGCCGAGGCTTTTAACCGCAGTCTGATTTAAGACTAAAGCGATGATTGGATTATTCGGGTTACTCTCATCGGTACTCATATCCTTCGAGAACCAGCGTCCTTCAGCCATTCGTAAACCGAACGTCTGCAACGCTTCGGGGTCCATACTGGAATAGCTCGCCATCCAGCCCTCACCGGTAATTCCTTGGAACTGGAAGGTTGACTGACTGGTCTTGCCGACTGGAGGATCCGAGACGATGGTTGCAGACACCACGCCGGGGATGCCCGCAATCCGGTCGCGGAAATGTTCACGGTCCGTTGCCGACAGCGCGTCGCTGTTTCTTAGCAGAATCACCTGTTCACGATTATACCCGAGGTCGCGCGAATGAGCGTAGGAAAGCTGCCGATAGATCACCGCGGTGGCGATCATCAGCACGACCGCAAGCGCAAACTGGAAGATGATGAGCCCTCGGCGGAGCCAGATTCCTTTCGGTCCCTTGAAAGGCGAACCGCGCAGAGCGGTAACAGGGTGAAATGATGACAAGACGATCGAAGGGTAGATCCCCGCCGCCAATCCCAGCAGCAGGGAAAGGATCAGCAGCGAAAAGGTGTTGAAACCAAAGTCCAGGATTTTGACATCGACCTGTCTGCCAAAGAAGGACGAGAGACCCGGCGCAGCGAGCTGAGCGATAACCCCGGCCAGCACCATGCTGATCACCGCAAGCAGAAGGGCCTCGGTGATGAACTGACGGATCAGTGTCCATCGGGATGCGCCGTTGATTTTTCGGACGGCCACTTCTCGCGCTCGCAGCAGCGATTGCGCCGTGGACAAGTTGACGAAATTGATTCCGGCGATGAGCAGGAGGAGTACCCCGATTCCGATATAGGCCAGAACATCCCTTTCGCTGCTGCGATCCGCTTGATGGTCATACTTGATGTGAGTCGAACGGAGATGAAAATCCTTCAAAGCCTGGAGGTAGAAGGTGACTCCTTCAATGTCACGATACTGCTTGATGAACTCGGGGAATTTACGCTCCACCTCTTTGGGATCGGTTCCCTTGCGGAGTTGGACGTACGCGGTGAGCGTGTTGCCTCCCCACTTGTCGATCTGTTTGTCGATCCCGGCGATCCCGCTGTAGATCGGCAGCAGAATGTCAAACTTCTGATGGCTCCGCCTCGAAGGTTTCTTGAGCACACCTGCGACCACAACCCGGACACTATCGAAAATAGTCAACTCTCTGCCGAGTGGATTCTCGTCGCCGAACAGACGTTGAGCGGCATCCTGCGTGAGGACGGCGTTTTCCGGGCGGGACAGCGCGGTTTCACGGTTCCCTTCGGCGAATTCATAGGAGAAAACGTCGAAAAAGGTGCTGTCAACAAAGACAATCTGATCGATGAACAATCCCGGCTTGTCGGGATCGGTCTGCACCAGGTTCCGTCCGTAGGGTTTGTAGCGGGTTCCGGTTTCGACTTCGGCGAGGTCGCGGGTCATTGCGGGAACAAGCGGGTATTGATTGAAGGCCACGTGCTGAGATTCAACTCCACCGAATTGCTGAATTTGTACGACACGATAAATGTTGTCGAAGTTCTTGTTGAAGTGATCCCAGAGCAGGTCTTCGCGCACCGTTGAGGCGATCAGGACAGCCGAGGCCAGTCCGACTGAAAGACTGATGATGTTAATGATTGTAAAGGATTTATGACGCAGTAAATTTCGGAGTGAGACCTTGAGCAAGTTTCGGAACATGGAGCATCCTCCCTGCTGTCCGGCTCAGGTCATCAGGGTGTAAATGCGACTGCTTGAATCGGCTGAAGGTTACAACCCAAAACGGTGAATTCGTTTCCGGAATGTTGGGAACAGAACAAATGAGATGATGAATAAGCCATTCGCGGGGCACGTGGATAGAAGACCGGGACACCCGCATCCGCCTGTCTATGCCTTGACTGACCGAGCACCCTGATGTTGGATTGCCGCCTTTACGAAATGGACAAACAGGGGGTGCGGCTTCGCCAGCCGGCTCTTCAGCTCCGGGTGGAACTGGCAGCCGACAAACCAGGGATGGTCGGGCAGCTCAATCATTTCAACAAGGTCTTCGTCGGGATTGACCCCGGAGAAGACCATCCCCGCCTTTTCCATCCGGGCCTTGTACTTGTTGTTGAATTCGTAGCGGTGGCGATGGCGCTCGTGTACCAGGTCGGTGCCGTAAGCCTTCAGGGCTTTCGTGCCTTTCTTCAAATGGCAGGCCCAGGACCCGAGGCGCATCGTTCCCCCTTTTTTAAGCACGCCCCTCTGGGTTGGCATCAGGTCGACCACGGCGTTGCGGCTCCGCCCGAATTCGCTGGAAGAGGCGTTCTTGATCCCCGCCACATTCCGCGCGTACTCAATTACCGCCATCTGCAGGCCGAAGCAGATGCCAAAGAACGGGACACCCTGCTCCCGGGCGTAACGGACCGCGTCGATCTTTCCTTCCGTGCCACGCGATCCGAAGCCGCCGGGAATCAGCAGCCCGTCATAGTTCCTGAGCACCTCCTCGGGGCCTTTATCCTCGAGATCCTCGGCTTCGATCCAGGTAGTCTGGACTCTGGTGTCGAGCTCGGAGCCGGCGTGGACGAATGCCTCACCGATGGATTTGTAGGCGTCCTGCAGACCGACGTATTTGCCAACCACGGCGATCTTGACGGTATCCGCGGGCTTTTTAATTCGCTCGACCCGATTCGCCCAACCTGCCATGTCAGGTTCGCGGTCTTTCAAGCCCAGCTTCTCAATGACCGATTTCGCCAGGCCCTCCTTCTCCAGCAACAGCGGGACCTCATATATCGTCTCGGCGTCTCGCGCGGCGAAGACATCCTTGGGACTGACATTGCAGAACAGGCCGATCTTCTCCCGCAAGTCACGGGGCACGGCCTTCTCGCTGCGACAGACGATGACACTGGGCTGCAAACCGATTTCACGCAGCCGATTCACACTGTGCTGTGTCGGTTTGGTTTTCAACTCATCCGCAGCGGCGATGTAAGGAAGCAGGGTCACGTGGATGAAGAGACTGTTTCGCGGTCCAGTCCGCAGGCTGAATTGGCGGAACGCTTCGAGGAACGGCAACGATTCGATATCGCCGACCGTGCCGCCCACTTCTGTGATAATCACCTGCGGCTTTTCCTCGGATTCGGCGAGCTGGCAGATGCGCTCGATGATTTCGTTGGTTACATGAGGAATCACCTGAACAGTGCCTCCGAGGTAATCGCCGTCCCGTTCGTGCTGGATCACCTGTTCGTAGATCTGTCCCGAGGTGACGCTGTTGAGCCGGGACATCGAGGTGTCCGTAAACCGCTCATAATGGCCGAGGTCGAGATCGGTCTCGGCTCCATCGTCCGTGACGTACACCTCGCCATGTTGGAACGGATTCATCGTGCCGGGGTCCACGTTCAGGTAGGGGTCGCATTTGAGTGTCGCCACCCGGTAGCCGCGGTTTTTCAGCAGCAGCGCGAGCGAGGAGGCGGTGATTCCCTTGCCTAGGCTGGAGACGACTCCACCGGTGATAAACACGTACTTCGCGCGCGGGATGCGGCGTTTGCCATCGCCCGATTTCCGTCTTGCCTTCACCGCCATGATGATTCCCCGTTATTCATCGGTCTCTGTCCAGCTCCTGACGTTTGGCACAAGCCAAGGGCGGTTCAACCGCCCAGCGCCTTGCGCACAAGTTCGAGATCCTCTTTCGTGTCCACACCCCGTCCCGCACCGGGAACATCCACGACGCCCACCGACATCCCGTGCTCGAGCATCCGAAGCTGTTCCAGCCGTTCGGACTGTTCAAGCGGGGTTGGGGACCAACTGCAGAAAGCCTTCAACGCTTTCCGCCGGAAGACATAGATCCCCACGTGCAGCCGGATGAGTTCGGGATCGAGGTGTCCCTCGCGTCCGTAGGGGATCGCTGCACGCGAAAAGTAGAGCGCACGTCCGTCGAGCCCCGTGACCACCTTGACCGCCGCCGGGTCCGTGTGGCGCTCCTGCGGCAGCGGACAGGCCGCTGTGGTCACATCAAAATGGGATGTGTCCTTGAGCAGCGCGACCGCTCTGTCGATCACAGCCACCGGGAGCAAGGGCTCATCGCCCTGGACGTTGACGATAATCTCCGCGGGGTGGTCTTTCGCTGCCGCCCACACCCGGTCCGATCCGGAGGGAAGGGCCGGATCCGTCATCACCGCCGTGAAACCCGCAGACTTTACCGCGTCGATGATCCGCTCATCATCCGTCGCAACAATCAATTCGTCGATGGATTTGCAGTGGGAAACGTTCAGCAGGGTGTACAGAATCAGCGGTTTACCGGCGATGTCCGCGAGCATCTTTCCGGGCAATCGGCTGGATCCCCAACGGGCGGGAATGACCGCGAGTATGGTGGGTGTCATCGTGGATCCCTCCCTACACGGAGGGGGACAACAACCCGGCGGCATCGGTTTCGATCCGCAAGAAGGCCGGCGCTGGACCGGCAAGGCGCCCGGAAACGGGCGCTCACCCGACCGGCTCCTTGATCACCACCTCGCAGGAGGCGCCCTCCTTGAACGCCCGCGCGTCGGCGTTGTCGCCCACGATGTCACCCCAGTGCATCGGGATCGCCGCAGTGGGAGAAATCAGTTCCACGGCACGGATCGCTTCGGAGGCCGTCATCACGTAGGTGCCGGATACCGGGAGCAGCGCCACATCGCATTCCACATCCTTCATCTCCGGGATCAGGTCCGTGTCCCCGGAGTGGTAAATGCGCACGCCGTCGAGCGTGACGATGTAGCCGATCCACTCTTCCCGGCGAGGGTGGTAATCCTTGTTGGTGTTGTACGCGGGCACAGCGGCGATGCGCACACCTTCGACCGTTGTGGATTCTCCCGCCGCCAGTGTCACAACCTTCGGCCAGTCGATTTTCGAGCGAATGCTTTTTGGTGCGACGACCGTCGCATCCGGCAAAGCCACCTTGCGGATATCTTGCGGTGACAGGTGATCGTAATGGCTGTGGGTGATCAGGATCAACTTGCCGTCGCGCGGCGACGTTGAGATCTTCCAGGGATCGACGTATACAATGGCGCTGCCGCGAAATCGAAAGGAAGCGTGTCCCAGCCAATCGATTCGTTCGGTGGTTGAGTGATCGCTCATCGTTGGTTCTCCCGGGGGACCAGGGGGACGTGCTGCCGGAGTGAAGCCCGCGGCTAAGATAGCTCGTGGCGGCGGGAGCGTCAACCTGCGCTCACCCTCTTCACAGCCATGGCAAATGACGCGGAGCGGGTTGCTTGACCCATTCCGGGCCGCCGTGTACCTTGCGGGCACCCCGCTGCAGCCCTTTTGTAAGGTACAAGGGAGAATGCAAGAGCGGGGATTAAACTCCGCAGAATCCAACGTCACGAGGGCGAGCATGCAGACGTTGCCTTTCAATCCAGAACCGTTCAAAATCAAGATGGTTGAACCGATCAGGTTCCTGCCCCGCCAGGATCGGGAAAAAGCGTTGCAGGATGCGGGTTTGAACGTGTTCAACCTCCCTTCCGAGAAGGTCTTCATCGACCTGTTAACCGACAGCGGCACCGGAGCGATGAGCGAAGGGCAGTGGTCCGCATTAATGCTGGGGGATGAAGCTTACGCTGGCAGCCGGTCATTTCGCAGGTTGAAAGATGCGGTCGCGAAAGTAATGGGATTCGATTACGTCCTGCCCACTCACCAGGGCAGGGCAGCCGAAAACGTTCTGCACTCGGCGCTGGTGCGGGAGGGGGATGTTGTTCCCGGGAACAGCCACTTCGATACGACGAAAGCTCACATCGAGCACAGGAAGGCGATCGCGGTCGATTGTACGGTCGAAAGCTGCTTTGATCCGGAGGATGAAAGTCCGTTCAAGGGCAATGTCGACCTGGAGAAACTGGAGCGTGTCGTCGACGAGGTGGGGACGAAGAAAATCCCTTTCGTGTTGATTACCGTAACCAACAATTCTGGCGGGGGGCAGCCGGTTTCTCTCGCGAACATCAACGAAGTCGCAGCGTTTTGCCATGCACGCGGCCTCAGGCTGTTTCTCGACGCCGCACGCTTCGCCGAGAATGCATGGTTCATCAAACACCGGGAGCAGGGTCAGGAAAACCGGACGGTTGCCGAGATCGCACAGGATATTTTCGCTCAGGCCGACGGGGCCACGATGTCGGCCAAGAAAGACGCGATCGTCAACATCGGCGGACTGCTCGCGCTCCGTGACCGGGAAACCTACGATCTCTGCGCGAACTATGTCGTGCTCTTCGAAGGGTTTCTCACTTACGGCGGGATGTCGGGGCGGGACATGGAGGCCCTCGCGGCCGGACTCCTCGAAGGGATCGGCGAGGACTACCTGACGGCGAGGATCAGCCAGGTTCAGCGGCTCGTGGATGGGCTTCATGAGGATGGCATCCCGGTCATACGTCCGGCGGGAGGACATGCGGCGTATCTGGACGTCAAACGGTTCGTGCCCCATTTCGATCCGGAGAAGCTGCATTCCCAGTCGCTGGTCTGCGAGCTCTATCTCGAAGGGGGAGTGCGTGCGGTCGAGATCGGAACCGTCCTGGCGGATCGCAATCCCGAGACACGAAAAAACCGTCCGCCCAGGCTTGAAATGGTCCGGCTGGCGATCCCGCGCCGTGTCTACACCGAAAACCACCTGCTCTACGTTCGCGATGTTGTCCGCCGCGTCTATCAACGCCGCTCCGAACTGAAAGCCCTTCGCTTTACCTACGAACCGGAATTGCTGCGGCATTTCCGAGCCCGTTTCGAGTGGGTCTGAAAACCGGCTGCATTCAGCATACAGCCGGTTTGACCAATCGTGTGGACGGGCGCTTTTGGGGGCATACTATGGAAAACCTGTTTATTGTCGACGCGTTTACCGGCGAGCCGTTTGCCGGAAACCAGGCGGGTGTCCTGCTTGTGGATCGCTTCCCGGAGGACGCCTGGATGCAGTCTTTCGCCGCGGAAATGCGGCACAGTGAAACCGCCTACCTTGTCAAAAAGGGAAAAGACGAATACGACCTCCGCTGGTTCACTCCTGCAGCCGAGGTGGATCTTTGCGGCCATGCAACCCTTGCCAGCGCGCACGTTCTATTCTATGAGGGGATCGAACCGGACGCGAAAGAACTCTCCTTTCACACTCGAAGCGGGATTCTCAAGGCACGCCGGGAGGGGGGTGGCGTGGTGCTCGACTTTCCCGCATCGCCGCCGGTTCCAATGGTGAACGATCCGGACCCGGACACGGCGTCCGCGTTTGGCTTCTGCCGCACCTATGCGGGAGTCAGCGATTCCGATTTTCTGCTGTTGATCGCTCCGGACGCGAATACGGTCAAATCGCTGGCGCCGAATTTCGAACTCGTCCGTAAATATCCCCAGCACGGCGTGATCGTCGCGGCCGAATCGGATGACCCGGAGTACGATTTCGTCTCCCGCATGTTCGCTCCGCGGCTCGGCATCGACGAGGACCCGGTCACCGGATCGGCGCACTGTGTGCTCACGCCCTGGTTCGCGGAGAAACTGGGCAAAACGGAGCTTTCCGCCTTCCAGGCCTCGCAGCGGGGCGGACGCCTCTACGTTCGGATGAAAGGCGATCGTGTGGAGCTGGTGGGCCGGGCGACAACGGTTCTAGCGGGCGAACTCCGTATTCCTGCGCGGTAATCAGTACTGTCCAGATTCAGTACGCTTGCAATCGTGCACCAAAGCCATGGGCCTCAGTACCCGTGACGGTGGCCAGGGACGGCCCCCACACTTCTTTGCACCCATTTGGTCTCGAACGGGAAATAGGATTCCATTATTCAAATAGTACCCTGCAGGCAATGAAAACCATCGCGCGACTGGCCAAACTTCCGGCAGATGACCCTCCCGTACGAGAATGAGTCGGATCTTTGGCGTCTTGAAGTTTGCACTCGCTAACTTCCTGTTCTGCCTAATGCTACATCGTGCGTTCTGCTGTACTCCCGCTCTCCCTCCGGTTGCCCATTGTCAGGCGAGCGACTAACTTTGTCACGTCTTGGCGGAAGCGGCGGGGGATGCCACGACGTACCCATGGCGCCGCACCAATCCGCACCTCCTCAGGCAACACGAATCCTTGGAGGATGGCATGCCATCGCTTCGCACCCGCGGTTTCACTCATTACCGCTGGCAGACGGGGATGGCGGCCTGGATGCTGCACCGGATCACCGGTCTCGCGCTGGTGTTCTATATCACGCTGCACGTCTGGGTCGTCTCATCGCTCCAGCTCGGTCCGCAGACGTTTGAGGCCACGATGGCTGTGGTCAGCGCCCCGTTCTTCCGCTTCCTGGAGGTCGGTCTGCTGTTCTGCGTGATCTACCACGCATTGAACGGCATCCGTCTGATCGCCATCGATTTCTTCGGCGCCACCGAGAAGCACGTGCTTCTTTTCTACAGCCTCGGTGTCCTCGGTGCCGCGGTCTGGGTCTGGGGCGGCTCGATCATGGTAACCCACGCCGTCCATGACCTGCACATGGGCGTGCCCTTCTTCCCGTTCTGACCCAAGGAGATCACGATGAAGCTGCTCAAGCAGTTCGGCACTGGATCGGGAGGCGCGCAGGCGTGGATCTGGCAGCGGATTTCGGGCCTCGTCCTCGTCGTCGCGCTCTTCCTCCATTACATGTACCTGCACTTCCTCAACAACGGCCTGGTCACCTTTGAGGGTGTTTCGGCGCGCCTGGTTACGCCGCTGTGGAAGACCATCGACCTGACGTTCCTCGCTGCCGCGCTGTTCCACGCGTCGATCGGGGTGATCCTGAATATTCACGACTACGTCCACCGGCCGGTCCTCAGGGTGACACTCGTTTCCCTGACCTGGACCATCGCGGTGATTCTGCTGATCACCGGCATCGCCACGGTTGTGACGTTCCAACCGGTATAAGGGGGGCGCAGATCATGATACATCGGCATGACGTCATCATCGTTGGAGCGGGTCTCGCGGGTTCGCGAGCCGCGGTCGAGATCGGACAGGTCGCGGACGTGGCGGTGCTCTCGAAGGTGTACCCCAGCCGTAGCCACTCCGGGGCCGCCCAGGGTGGAATCGCCGCAAGCCTCGCCAACGAGAAGGGGTCCCAGACCGACCGCTGGGAATTTCACATGTTCGACACGGTCAAGGGTTCGGACTACCTCGGCGATCAGGACGCGATTGAGATGATGGTCCGCGAGGCGCCCGAAACCGTGATCGAAATGGAACATTGGGGCTGCCCCTTCAGCAGGACCGAGGAGGGAAAGATCGCCCAGCGCAAGTTCGGCGGCCACACGCTTGAGTTCGGCAAGGAGCCCGCGCTTCGCGCCTGCTACAGCGCCGACTACACTGGTCATGTGCTGCTGCACACGCTGCACGAACAGTGCCTCAAGCATGGCGTCCATTTTTACAGCGAATTCCAGGCGTTGAGCCTGATTATTGAGAAGGGCCGTGTGATGGGCGTGGTCGCCTGGGACACGGTCAACGGCGGCCTGCACACGTTCTACGGGCGCGCGGTAATGTTCGGCACCGGCGGCTATGGCCGCGCTTTCAACATTACCTCGAATGCACACGCGAACACCGGAGACGGCCTCGCGCTGGTCAGCCGCGCCGGGCTTCCGTTGCAGGATATGGAATTCGTCCAGTTCCACCCGACCGGCCTCTACAAGAGCGGCATCCTCGTCACCGAGGGCGCTCGCGGCGAAGGCGGCCACCTGCTGAATGGTGAGGGGCGCCGCTTCATGGAGGATTACGCGCCGACGTTGATGGAGCTCGCGCCCCGTGATATGGTTGCCCGGGCGATGCAGACCGAGATCGACGAAGGCCGTGGGATCGGCGGGCAGGACTACATCCACCTCGATGTCTCGCATCTCGGCGAAGCAAAGCTGATGGATCGGCTGCCGCAGATCACCGAGCTGGCGATGAATTTCGCCGGTGTCGATCCCCGCCGCGAGCCGATCCCGATCCAGCCGACCGCCCACTACAGCATGGGTGGCATCCCTGCGAATCCTAACACCCGCGTCACGATGGACGCCAACCGCACCGAGACCACCGGTTTCTACGCGGCGGGGGAGTGCTCCTGCATCAGCGTCCACGGCGCGAACCGCCTCGGCACCAACAGCCTGCTCGAGGCGTTGTTGTTCGGTCGCCGTGCCGGAAAGCAGATCGTGGATGATCTGCCGCACCTCGAGTTCTCGAACCTTCCGGCGAACTACGAGGATGCGGCCCGCGAGGAGGTCGAACGGATTAAGGGCGCCGATGGTAAGGAGAAGGCGGGCAGGATCCGGGCTGACCTGCAGTCCTCAATGATGAAGGATGCGGGTGTGTTCCGTACGAAGGAACAGCTCGCCGCCGAGAAGGCGAGGATCGAAGAGTTTGAGGAGCGGTTCAAAAACATCCGGATCGACGACAAGGGCGACCGGTTCAACACCGACCTGCTCGAAGCTATTGAGCTCGGGCACATGCTCGAGTTCGCCGGGGCGATTGTCGAGGGCGCGCTGAACCGGAAGGAATCCCGGGGTGGCCATTTCCGCAAGGATTTCCCGAAACGGGACGATAAAAAGTACCTGAAACACACCCTCGCCTGGCGCAAAGGCGGCAAGTGGAAGACGACCTTTGAGAAAGATGTGGTGCTCAAGGGTGTGACGCATCCCGGCTTCGAGCCGAAGGAGCGGAAGTACTAATCATAGTCATCCTGACGCCGAAGGCGGAAGGATCTATGTGTTGTCTTGGCAGCGAAGACAAAGATCCTTCATTTCGTTCAGGATGACTGAAGTAGCAGGACATGAGCAGTTGTCATTGCGAGGAATGCCGACTATTCGGCATGACGAAGCAATCTCGTTGTTGGTTGCATGCAGACCGGGACTCTCGAACCCGGCGCAAACGGGACATTAAAACCAGCTGGGGAGAACGATCCCATGGCGGTTCGCACATTCAGGATCTTCCGGTTTAATCCGGACGTGGACAACAAGCCCTACTACCAGACCTACGAGATCGAGGTGCAGCCCACGTGGACGGTGCTCGACGCGTTGAACGCGATCAAGTGGGAGGTCGACGGCTCCCTGACCTACCGCCGTTCCTGCCGCCACGGCATCTGTGGCTCCTGCGCGATGATGATCAACGGACTCAACGATCTCGCCTGCGAAAAGCAGCTCTCGACGCTCAAGGGCAGGATCACGATCGATCCGCTGCCGGGATTCGAGATTCACAAGGATCTCGCAGTGAACATGGACCCGTTCTACGAGGCGTTGAAACGGGTCAAGCCATGGTTGATCAACAACCAGCCGCCCCCCAGCACCGAGCGGATTCAGACGCCGGACGAGTTCCACCTGATGGGCAACTCCATCGCCTGCATCCTCTGCGCGGCGTGTACCAGCTCCTGCCCGAGTTTCTGGACCGACGGTGAATATCTCGGGCCCGCGGCGCTGCTCAAGGCGTTCCGCTACACCTTCGACACCCGCGACACCGGCTTCCAGGAGCGTGTCGAGGTGCTCGACAACAAGCACGGCCTCTGGCGTTGCCACAAGATCACCAACTGCTACACCGCCTGCCCGAAGGACCTCAACCCGACCGAGGCGATCAGCAAGCTGCAGCGCCGCGTCATCGAGGAGAAGATGTAGGTAAGGGCTTGTTATAAAAGCTAGCATTCATTCGTGCCATCCTGAATCATCGGGATGGCTTTTTATTGTTTCGCAGAATCGTCATGATGAAATCGGTGAAGATTTTGTATTTTGCCCTAAGGTTCAATGAAATGGGGGGCAGGAAAATGAAGAAACTTGCGTTCGTGGTTTTCGCCCTTCTGCTTTTCTTTCCTGGAAGTCTGTTTGCGAAGTCCTCGAAATTGTGGTCCGTGGAATTGGAAAAAAGCTGGTCCGAAGCGCAGCTTTACAAAGATGGCTGGCAATACACTTGGCGAATTCATCGCCAGATCGTTCAATCGAGAAATAGTCGCTTCAGTTTCCGAATAGGATTGATGCTTGTACCTTGATCCTCCGGGATGGGTGGCGGATGCCACTAGTCATCATCACACGTTTCTTGATGGTGCCGTGAAAGAGGCCTACCCAATATTTGCAGCAGGATTGTCCATTACGAATACTCTCCACATACCTTTAGGAATCTCACTCGCTCTGGAACCACGCGTTTTTGTCGAATGGGCCGATTGGGAACGATCCTCCTGCGGGGGTCTGTGTGACCCCGTTTTACCCATTACGATCACGACCGGAAGTGGATGGGCGCTGGTCAGCGGGCTGTTTGCGACGGTGAAAATGGATCTGCCTTTCCACTTGACAATCGGTGCCGAAGCGGGATTCGAAATCAACACTTATGATGTGAGTCTGAGCGGAGGCCGACCCTATATGCCAAGGACCGGCTTAATGATTGGTTTTCGATTCTGATGGTGAATGTCGAATGTAGAGAAGAACCCTCGCTCATTTTTTCTCTTTCCACCATAATCAGAAACGACACTTTCAACAAGCCAAGCGGTACATCTCCAGCGAGACTGCTATGAGACCAACGTTGATCTTTCGAGCCCTCCTGGTGCCGTCCCTTCTGCTGGCGGGCGGGTGTCCCCTCTTGGCGGAGGGGCCGTGGGTGGTTGAGGTTGAGCGGAGTGGATCGGAGGGGTGGCAGACTGCGGTTCATCTGCGTAGGACGGTTGCCGTCGCCGAAAGGAAATGGGCTGACGTTCAAGTTGGAATGCTTGTCGTTCCCCAGCCCAGCGGCTGGAACGCTGATGGCAGCGGACCATTCTCTGACGTGATTGACGGACCCGAACTCTATGGACATCCTTCGTTCGCGGGCGGAACCACACTCGCGGGCAATCTGTTTCTTCCCCTGGGATTATCGGTGGGCATCGAAACTCGATTAGCGGTCGAGTGGCTCGATTGGGAACGATGGCCGGGATACATCCCTCCGGAAGAAATGATCGTGACTCGTGGATCGGGGTGGGCGGCAATGGGAGGACTCTTTGGTACATGTCGCTTGCGGCTGCCTCTTGGCTTCCAGGCAGGAGCGTTTGGAGGCGGAGAAGCAGAACTCGTTCACGGTGGTTTGCCCATGGGTCGTGATCCCATCCTCCGCGGCGGTTTCCTCCTCGGTTACCGATTCTGAGTTTCTATCGCGGTGTGCTGTCTGTTGTAGAGGAAAACGAATCCCGAGATGCCGATGATCAGTATTCCCCCTATCGCGCTAAGCAAATCCGGCACCTCGCTGAACAGCGCGAAGCCGAAAAGTGCGTTGAACAGGATCTGCGTGTAGGTGTAGATCGAAACCTCGCTTGCTTTTTCGTATTTGTAAGCGAATGTCAGTCCAAACTGTCCTCCCGCGGCGAACACTCCCACCCCCACAAGCCCCCAGAATTCCGTAGCGGTGGGCACGTAGGGATGCGCCAGCACGAAAGGCAGCATGACGAGCGCTGTGAACGCGGCGAAGAAAAAGACGATGGTCGCCGGTTGTTCACGCGTTCTCAACACCCGCACAATCGCGTAGGCCCCTCCCGCGAAAAACGCTCCCGCCGTTCCGATCAGCGCCGGGATCACCTCCGGACTAAAACGCGGTTTAATCACCAACAGGCTCGCGGCGAAGACCACGATCATTCCCGGCACCTGCACCCGCGTCAGCCGTTCCCGCAGCAGCCACACGCCGAACAGGAGAACGAAGAAAGGGGAGAGGCGGTTGAGCATGCTCGCGTCCGCGAGCGTCATCCGCTCGATGGAATAGAAATACGCCACCACCCCGAGCACGCCGAATGCCGACCGCCCGAGCAGCAGGGAAAGGCTCTTGCGTGAACCGAGCAGGGGAGCCTTCTGGCGCAATGCGATCCCCGCGGCGATCAGCAGCGCGACCACGTTGCGCACGAAGACCTTCTCGGTCACCGGGACATCGCCCGCCACACGGACCATCACGGCCATCAGCGCGAAGCTCAGCGATGAGCCGAGCATGTAGATCACGGCGCGGCTTTTCTGCGACATGCGGCTTCCCTTTCCGAGGGTAGCAAAGGTAATGGATCTGAAGCTGCCCCGCACCGCGAGAACACTGTGGATAGACTCCGATGCACACTTTGCGGTGTGGGTTGGGCTGCGTCACCCTGTTGGCATCGGACGACAGATTCGAGCGGCTGGCGGACCTGGCGGCATCGGCAGATTGGATCTAAGTATCAATTTTTCTTGATGATGCGGTCATTTTGCTTTTCCTCTTTCAGGCTGGCACGTATTTCGCACAAAACATCTCTGCCTGCACGAATCGTGCGATACATCGAGAAGCCGGAATGTTGGAATGGGGGAAAGGTTATGGAAAGCAGGAAGATTTTCATTGTCGCGGCGGCGGTTTTGGCGATCGCGGCGGCAGCACAGGCCGAGCAGACGCTCCTTCAATCCGGAGAGTTTTCGTCGGGTGGATTCGGGGGACCTGAGCTGCTCTGGACGACCTTCAACGGCGAGGATGCGCTGATTGTGGGCGGCACCGGTGCATGGGTGATCAATCGGACGCTCTATCTCGGCGGTGGCGGGTACGGACTCGCCTCCAATCATGACGGACCTCCGATCGAAGGCTACGTTGGTACTCCCAGGCTGCAGATGGGGTATGGCGGCGGGATGGTTGGGCTCATCTTCCGCAACGATGACCTGTTTCATTTCACCGGCGATGTAATGGTCGGTGGCGGTTCGATTGCAAACACCATCCAACGCGGGGACGATCATCAGGGCTTATGGCCGGGCACCGACAACGACAGTTTCTGGTTCGTTCAGCCGATGGTGCGGATCGAGTTGAATGTCACCCGATGGATGAGGGTCTCCGCCTCCTTCGGGTATCGGACTGTGTACGACTTCAAGAGCTTTGGTATGGCCGCGGATGATGTGTCGGGTGAAATGGCCGGTGTCACCTTCCGCTTCGGAACCTGGTAAGGAGGGCAAGATGAACTGGCACAGATCACCCGCTGAATACTCTGGAAAGGTTGCCACAGCCATGATGAGATTTTCATTGATTCTGATCGTGATGGCGTACGGGGCGAGTCTCGCTAAAGCGGGAGAGCAGACCCTGCTTGGGAAAGATGGATACCAGCACGGCGGGATGGGGGCGTGGCGGCTTGGCACCGGCCATTTCGCCGGCAAAACGATCGTCTTTTCCGGATACCAGGGACAACTGATCATCAACCATAAGTTCGGCATTGGTATCGCTGGTGAGAACTTCCAGTTTGAATTCCCGATTGATGTGAGCATCGATGGCGAGGAGTATGGGATTACTGTGACCACAACTGGACTCGATCTGGAGATGTTCTGCAGTGCCGAAAAACTGGTTCATCCTGTCTGTGGCGTGACGGTGGGCGGCGGGTCGCTCGACTGCAGGCATAAGGCCGAAGATTGGACGGAGAGCGAACTCTTTTTCGTAACCGAACCGCGGATAGGTATCGAGATGAACGTCGCCCGGTGGATGCGTATCAGCGGCGTCGCAACCTGGCGGTTCGCCTCAGGTGTTGACACCGAATTGTTCGATAACGCGGATCTCGGCGGCTGGACCGCATTGGTGGCGATGAAATTCGGTTCGTTTTAAACGGGATTCAATTGGCTTGCGGAACCATTGCCGGGGCAGCAGGCTCATGATTTGTCCGTTTGCATTGTGAGCGTGCTGTCCCGGAATTTTTCGCGCGATTTAACGAACGTAATCCCCCTCGCTGTCAGCACATCTCCGGACTCCAGCATGGTGATGCAGGTTCCGCTGGCGATCCTCTCCGAATCGAACGCGACATCGTAGCCTCCCGGCCAGAGCAGCCCCTCGCTGACGAGTCTCCGGTGCTTTCTCTGCGGATCACGCGGTTAGGCAGCAAAATCGTCTGTCGGACAAGTCATCCACGGCAGCGGCACATCTCTCCGCCCGTGGCCGTCCCTATTAGATAGCGAATATCTTAAATAACAAATAATTATGCTCATCCCTGGAATCGTTCAGAACTGGCACACATTTCGCAATAAAAAGAGGCTGTGGGGGAACGCAGGACAGCTCTCGAAGGCGTTGCATTACGAGAGGGGTAGTCAAAATGGTCAGGAAATCATCGAGTGGAAACGCCGGGAATTCGCGAATCATGGGGCGCGCTCTGCTCGCCGCCGCTGTTCTGCTCCTGGTTGTTTCGAACGCGCCGGCCCAGGAACGCACGCTGCTCAACACCGAGGATATCGAATCGGGCGCTTTTGGCGGGCCTCAGGTGTGCTGGACCACATTCAACGGCGAGAGCGGCATGCTCGTCGGCGGCACCGGCGCCTGGGTGCTCAACAGGGAAGTGTACCTCGGCGGCGGCGGGTACAAATTGACCACCAACCACGACGGTCTTCCGGTCGGGGTCGCTGACAAGTCGTCCAGGCTGCATTTGGGCTATGGGGGAGTGGTCGCAGGCGTGATCGTCCGCAACGACAATCTGATCCATATCACAGCGGAGGTGATGCTCGGCGGCGGGTCGATTGTCAGATCCACCAATGTCTCAGGGAACAAGTGGGAGGATCACGGTGAGGAAGGGTTCTGGCAAGTGCAGCCGATGGTCCACGCTGAAATGAATGTCACCACCTGGGTGCGGGCGGCTCTCTCGGTCGGTTTTCGCCTCGTTCGCGACTTCAACTCCTTCGGTCTGACTGCAGGCGGCGCGTCCGGGCCGGTCGTGGGAGTGACGCTCCGCTTCGGGTCCTGGTAGGAGTGAGTCCGAACCTTATTTGACAACTGTAATCCGTCGCGCATCCGCCCGTTCGTTCGTCTCGAGCCGTGTGATGTAGGTTCCGCTGGCGATCCTGCCCGAATTGAACGCGACCTCGTAGTGTCCCGGCCCGAGCATCCCCTCGCTTACGACAACCACTTCCCGCCCGAGCATGTCGAAAACGGACAGCCGTGTCCAGCCCTGTTTATCCAGGCGAAAACTCAGCAGCGTCGTTCCGTTGAACGGATTCGGCCGGTTCGGGAGCAACTCGCAATCCCGCGGTAGTTCGCTCCGCCGCGGCTCCGCACTCGATGAGGCGGTGTCCGGGAAAAAACGGGTCAGGATCGGCTGAAGGTTCTTTCGCCAGCTTCCCCAGGAATGCCCTTCGTGCATCGTTTGCAGCGCGAAATCGTAGTTCCTGTTCTCCAGGATGGGCATGAGAATGCAGTTCACTTGCGTTTCCAGCAGGCTGATGTCGTAGGTCCCGATGTCGACCCAGATGTCGAGCGGCAACCCCTGTGGAACGTCCAGCAACTCCTGCACCTCGCTGCTGACAAATGGCGACTGCCCCGCGGCGTGGCCGATAAGTTCGGGATGTTCGGCGGCAAGTTGCAGCGAGATGTTGCCGCCGTAAGAATCTCCTATTGTCGCTCTTCGTTCCGGGCGCGGATCGGTAGCCCAGGTGCTGTCGACGTGAGGGATCAGTTCTTCAGCGACGAAGTAGATGTATTCGTCGCGATGGGTAGTACCGTATTCCTGTTCTCGGATGTTACCGGATGCTGCGGGTGACACGAAGAGGCCGATCACCGGTTCAATCCGCTGGTTGTCGATCAGGTAGTCCAGCACATGCGACATCCTCGCGAGGTTCAGGTAGTCGTTGCCATCGTGCACGATTGCCAGTGGGTAGCGGGTGGCGCCGGTCGTGTCGTAGTTGGCGGGAAGGTAGATCTTATAGGATCTTGGATTTCCGTAGGTTAATGTGTCGCTGGCGAGGGAATGGCTGCTTACGGCACCGGGATTCGAACTGATGTAGTCGACCTCTTCCGGAAACACATAGGCGGGCATCCTCAGCTCGCTGTTGGTTCCTAAGCCCCCCGGCATTTGGTAGGGATTGAGCGCATCGATTTGCAGCTCGCCGTTGACCGCGTATTTGTAATCCAGCCTCGCATCCGCCTCGTAGTATCCATTGGCAAACCAGAAATCCGTCGGGTAAACGTGCATCATCGCCAGGCTTGGATTCCCCCACTGATTCATGTCGCCTGAAACCCCGACCGTCGAGGCGTCCCCACGATAGATGAAATGGCAAAGCGTGTCGAATTCGACGTAGGGGAAGCGGTCCGCGGCGTTCATGAAGCTGTCGACTGCCGCCGCCCGTTTCGCTTCGGGAAGGCGATTGAGCAAGCTGATGAAATCGCTGAACGTCTGGGCCGCGGCGGTGTGGACGCAACAGGCTAGCAAAACGGCGATGAACGCGCTACGCATGGCGGGTTCTCCATGGCTTCATTCCTGGGCGAGCGATAACGTAGGAGGCCGGGCGTGCGCGGGCAAGCGATGTTTGGCATGAAAATCCGTCGATAAGAAAAATCGGGAGCACAGGGCTCCCGATCGTTTCCGGCTCCGGCGTGGGAATTGGGAAGGCAGCCGCTCGCTGAGCATCGCCTCCACCTCTTCCCGGGGGAGGAAACCACAAAGCAATGGTTGAAGGACTGGGTTCAGGAGTCCTTTGGTGTGGCTATGGGCATTGGGATTGTGGAGTTGCCGGAGCCACGATTTTTTGCCGCTCTGATTGTACCCGTTTCACAAGGCAGTCCCCGAGCGGTTCCCGGCGCTCGGGAGAATGTCGCTTCATCGGAGACGCCGCGTCCGTTCCGGCGCCCGGAGGGGCGACTTGCGCCAACAGGGAGGGGGTGCTACACTATGCCATCAGTCCAAGCACCAACCAGCCAGGGAGCCGCCCGTGTTCCGTATCCCGTCGCAGGTTCGCACGTCCGATCCGGACTACCAGGCCAACCTCGAGTACCACAAACGCCTGGAAGCGGAGTACCTCGAGATTTACGAGAAGATTCGCGCCGGCGGACCGCCGAAATACGTCGAACGCCACAAGGCGCGGGGAAAAATGACCGCCCGCGAGCGGATTGACCTGCTGCTCGATCCCGACACACCGTTCCTCGAGTTGAATGCTCTCGCCGCGTACGGCATGTACAACAACGAATCGCCGGGCGCCGGGCTTGTCACAGGCATCGGTGTCGTCCACGGCCAGGAGTGCGTGATCGTCGCCAACGACGCCACCGTCAAGGGCGGCACCTACTTCCCGATGACGATCAAGAAACATTTGCGCGCCCAGCAGATCGCCCAGGAAAACAACCTGCCCTGCATCTACCTCGTGGACAGCGGCGGCATCTTTCTCCCCGAGCAGGCGGGCACTTTCCCCGACCAGAATCACTTCGGCCGCATTTTCTACAACCAGGCGCGGATGAGCCGCCTCGGAATCCCGCAGCTCAGTTGCGTCATGGGCTCCTGCACCGCGGGCGGGGCGTACGTCCCGGCGATGAGCGACGAGACGGTGATCGTCAAGGAACAGGGGACGATCTTCATCGGCGGACCGCCGCTGGTCAAGGCGGCGACCGGCGTCGAGACCACCCCCGAGGAGCTCGGCGGGGCGGATGTCCACACACGGATCTCCGGCGTCTCCGACCATTTCGCCGAGAACGACGACCACGCGCTGAAGATCCTGCGCAACATCGTCGAGAACCTCGGCCCGCGCCCCCGCTTCGACCTCGAACGCGTCGAGCCGGAAGACCCCTATTACGATCCCGAGGAGCTCTACGGGCTGATTCCGGCGGACATCCGCAAACCCTACGACGTGCGCGAGGTGATTGCCCGGCTGGTGGACGGCTCGAAGTTCCACGAGTTCAAGGCGCGGTACGGCGCCACGCTGGTCACCGGGTTCGCGAAGCTGATGGGCTACCCGGTGGGGATCGTCGCGAACAACGGGGTCCTGTTCAGCGAGTCCTCGAAGAAGGGTGCGCATTTCATCACCCTCTGCGCCAAGCGCAAGATCCCGCTGCTCTTCCTGCAGAACATCACCGGCTTCATCGTCGGCGTCGAGTACGAGCACGGCGCGATCGCCAGCGACGGCGCGAAGATGGTTCACGCGGTCGCCAACGCCGATGTGCCCAAGTTCACCGTGGTCGTCGGCGGCAGCTACGGCGCGGGGAATTACGCCATGTGCGGGCGCGGCTACTTCCCGCGGCTGATGTGGATGTGGCCCAACGCCCGGATCAGCGTGATGGGCGGCGAGCAGGCGTCGGACGTTCTCGTCCAGGTCAAACAGGACCAGCTCAAGGCGGCGGGAAAGCCGGAGATGACGCCGGACGAGGTCGCCGCGATGAAACAGCCGATCCTCGACAAGTACGAGCAGGAGGGCAACCCCTATTACGCCACCGCCCGCCTCTGGGACGACGGCATCCTGACC
>CAZIDZ010000039.1:3706-21347 GCA_964538455.1 uncultured bacterium | reverse complement strand
CCGTGAAAGTTGTCCACCATCCTTCTATAGTCGTAACCGCCCCGGAGATAATAGTCTTTACGACAGCGATCACGGTACTGACCACCGTCTGAATGCTCGACCAGACCGTATCCCAAATAGAGGTTAAGGTCTCTCCGAGAGCTTGCCAATCCCCCGACAGCAAGGCAGCAAAGGCATCCACTATAAGCCCGATCAGGTTCACTGCATTTTGAATCAGAGTCCGGATCCCGTCCCAGATAGTCGAGGTTATGGATACAATCGCATCCCCATTTGATTGCCAAAAAGCAGAGAGCGCATTAAGAGCCGTGGTCACGATCGCAGAGATCACCCCAATTACAAAATTGATTACCGCAGAGATCCCATTCCAGAGAGATGTCACGATGGTTATAACCGATTGCCCGTGTTGATCCCACCAGCCTTGAACGGTTGACAAAAAGGCGCCTATCAAATTTTGTATGAACTCGATCACCGCCCTGGTCTTATCCTGGATTCCTCCCCAATTCCCTGCCCAGGCAGCTCCCAGCACCGCAACGATCGCTATGATCGCCCCGATCGGGGTTAACAAAGCCGTGACAGCTGCCACCACTCCCAGAATGCCAGATACTATAGCTGCACCTGCTAACACAGCCCCAACCGCTATTAATGCGCCCTTCAGCTCAGGAAGATGATCTCTTACAAATGGGACTAGCTGCCCCTCAATAAAATCTCTCACAACGCCTGCCACTATCCCGATCTGGCTGGCAAAGCCAGAGAGCGTATCTACTATCCCCGAAATCTTCGATGCCAGCTCGGGTCCGAAGAGTGCGGTCAAGGCGGCCTGTACGTCTCCTGTGTTTCGTAATATGTCAAACGCATCGCCGATCCTTTCCATAAATTCTTTAAACCGATCGATCAATGGCGGAAGATATTTTGTAGCTATGTCACCTACGAAGCCCATGAGAATTTTGAACATTGGCAACAGAGCCAGCCCAATCTCATCTTTTGTATTTTTCAAAGTAACCTGAAAAGCCGCGAATTGAGCCGCAGCACTCCCGGCTACATCTGGCATGGCCGCGGTGTTAGCCTTCAACTTCTCCAAGACGACGTTCATCATTCCAGCTTGGATCTGGGTCTTATCAAGAGCGCTGGCTTCCACCCCGAACATTTCAGCTGCCTTATCGGTGGCTTCCGTCAAGGAAACCTGGATCCCCAGGTTGTCAAGGATCATTGGCGATAAACGACCGACACCCTTGACCAGCGAGTCCAGCATAAAGCCCATGTCGGTTCCAGTAGCTGCCGACACCTTGCTTAAATATTGCATGGCGTCTGGAAGCTGAGTCGCAAAGTCTTTACTTACCAGCATTGCAGCCTGGTTGAAGGACATCATTAAATCTTTGTTGGTCACCATCCCGGCAGATGATTTTGTCAGAGCCGCCAGCATAGCATCTCCCCCGGTTCCCGCGGCTTCTGCAATCCCATCAAAAGCGTTTTTCACACCTTCTAATGGCCCCGCATCGATCGCCAGTTTAAGAGCCGCCCCTCCTACAGCTGCAAGCCCGCCAGCCACCCCCAGCAATCCAACTGCCAGTGCTTTCCCTGCCATCTTACCCAGGTTACCAAAAGCCCCCCCGACTCCCTTAATAGCAGCACTGGCTGAGTCTTTTGCTGATATGACGATTTCTAGTTTTTCAGCCATTGCGCCTTTTCATTTCCTTATTTAAAGCTTCTCTTAAAGCTAACGTTCGCTGCCACCACTTTTGTGTAACATCCTCTTCTATCTCAGCAGCCCGAAGTGGATCCATCCCAGCAGCTTCGAGGACGAGTACCCAAGTAGGAACGTCCACTGCAACGCCCTTGGCATAGATTCCAAGCGCGCCGCTCTCTTCCAGGCTTATGGCTCCGTAGGGTTTCCGTCTTTACTCAGCCCCGCAATCGCATTAAGTAGATCGGTTAGCTGCGCCTGGGAAGCATCCATTAAAGCTTCCGCCTTTTCTTTTGGATCTTCTGGCTGGGATACATACGGCGACAAGAACACAGCCATTTCGTCGATCAGCTCAGGTTTGGGATCCTCTAATAAATTTTGTCGCAACTCCAAAGCCCGCCGTTGACGCCGAAGAAATCCAGGGGTGTTCTCATCCGGCAAATCAAACACAAGCGTTGTCATGGGATCGCCGCCAATTCATTAACCACCAGGATTTCGGCAAACTTAGCAGCTACTGAATTGTATCTCGCCCGGAAAGTGCCGGCCAAAACATCGTTACCGTTCTGTTCCCCGATCTTATTGAAAACTTCCCACTTCCCTGCCAGATCAACCCATAAGGTTTTGTATGTGTGATCCCCAGCGGTGGCAAGAGCCGTCCCAAGATTTTGCCATCGCAGCAGGCGAGGCGTGTTAGCAACCCACAGAGCCTTCTCAGCTACAGCAGTGGCGTTGTGTTCGAAGACTACATCAAAGGTGATGACAGGAGGCGTGTACTGCAAAAAGCTAAAATCCAAACTCCCATCTGCAGACCGTTTGGGAATAATCCCGGTCTTAACGTTCAGGACAGCCTCAAGCAGCGTGTTACTTACGGGGGTGGTTCCTATCGTTCCGCCAGCAGTGTCAAGATACATTGAACCCTTAGAAAACAGCATATCTTCCACGGTTGGAACGGATAGAGAGGTTGTATAAACGCCCGGCTGCACCTGGCGACCGAACCAGTCAGCAGACATCATTACAGCTTTCCCGCCAGCGCCGGATAGCTTGAAGGAGTCTACAAAGCAATACCCCATCTCTTCTTCACCCTGGTTGTCGCCCCCCTCGATCGTATAGGATTGGATTGCATTAAGAGTACTCACAGGGAAAGTATAGGTATAAATATACCCGCTGCCGCCAGAATCCGCAACGCCGGTTGTCGAAGCCTTGATACCAGCTTCGAAGATGTGAGGGGCTTGCTCAAAAGTTGCCGGGGTTTCCTCCATCGTGATTGCTCCCAAGTAGCTGGGGATATATACCCTATCCGCTCCCCCCAGGATCCCGATGTCTTCATCAACAAACACGACCTCGCGCTGGTCTTCGATGGTCCCCATCCCGCGCCAAACCGCGGTAGCGTCCACCAGGGTTCCAGCCGTTTCCTCACGACCAATTTGAATCTTGCGTAATGCTTTAACTCCGCTCATTTGTCACCTTCCTTGCTTTTTTCTGTTTTGATTTCTGTAACCGGTCGAGGACGAGCATACAAGCCAGTATCAACTAGCTTCCGCTCACCCCCAAACCCTTTTACCTCTTCATCCGTCAAGTCCCTGGCTGGTATCCCAGTAATAAAACCTTTTCCAATGTACTTAAGCATAGTACCTCCTCATGCAACGCTTACGGTTAGATTTTCTTTTACAATCCAATTGACCACCATCCCCAGGTGAGGGGATTCGCTTCCCCAGGTCATCTCAAGCGGCCCGGTTATACTGCCTGCGTCTTCCTCACTCAACATGAAATAAGAGACCAATCCCCCCAGGGTTACATCGGCTGCCGCAGCTGCAAGGATCCGGTTGAAGAAAAGAACCACGTCTGGCAACCGGCTTTTGTCAAGATTCTCGATCAGGTGAAATTCAGTTTTGCCGCTCCATATTGCGACCTTGTATGCTTCCTTGAAAACTACCTTTGCAGGCAAGGTCAGAGCGCAGGGAGTTTCAGCGATCGCATCTGGAAACTCGGCCTTTTCATACAGCCGGTATGAGCGGACGGTTCCGCCCTTCCCATCGGAGATTTCCCATCTCCTTGCCAGAGCATCGATCCAGGTTTCAATCGCCATTTTATAGATCCCTAACTATCGAATGCAAAGCAGCCTGGAAGAATCCCAGGATCGACGACTTGCTGGTTTCATAAGCCCGCTTAAGAAAGAACTTACCTTTGATCCCGCGCCGGCCAATGTTGCGAGCCACTACGAACGCAACCCCCAGCGCTTCATCAGCCGGGACCCCCATCACCAGATAAACCCACCGCTCAAGAGCTTGGGGTGGCGGCATCTTGGCTCCGGGCCTGCGCCCGTATTCCATAACCAGGGGATAGATTTCGCTCATGCTGGACCCTACCCGCCCGGTTATGGATCCTCCGAAGGTCTCGACTTTACTTACCATTGAATTGCGAAGGCGAGAGTTTACCCCTACCGGAGCGTTTACTTTGGCGTAACCTTCCACCATGATAACTGATTTCTGCATGGCAACTTTCCCATGCTTAGATACCAGATCCGGCGCTTTGGCAAAACGCTTTTGCATCTCTTCCAATCCTACAATCTTGACAGAAATAGTCATAGCGTAATGATCCTATATTTTGCTTTGAGAGTATCATAGATTTTCGGGATCTCGCTATAATAGAAGGTTTCGCCCATCTCTGGATTTCCAGATCTGCCAGCATAACCAGTTTGCGCCAGCTTCAATTTCAAAGCAGCCATTTGAATGCACAGCTGTTTTATGTCCGCAGGTGGAACATAGCGAGAGATGGCGACCCCGTTCAAATGGATTGCAGCCGTGGTTCCATTAATCCCACGTTTGACCGTGAAAGTGCGATACACAAATACGCCTACAGCTGTCAGGTGTGCTACTCGCTTGGTGCCATTGAAGCCCCGTTCCACCAGTAAAGTATTGGTGGCTATGTCCAAAACCCGCATTTGCTCGAAATCGATCTTGATGACCTCTCCCACTTTTACCTTGGTGCCATCGGTCACGTCTATTTCTTCCTCGGAAACGTCGATCGCTTCCGCAGTATCCGCAGTTGAATCAGTAGCAGCCTCCCTGGTAGTTACCAGCATTTGCTCACTTCCCACCAGCAAAACCGCTCCGAGAGAGATCCTAGAAGCGTCTCCCACCAGCAGGGAGGTCCCCGCCGCCTCAATCTGGGTAGCATTTTCAACAGAAGCCCCTGTGGCTTCTGTTTTTTCGTACTTTCCCCACCTGCCGGCTATGGTGATGACATCGATCTCCCTCATCCATACCGACATCTGGGTAGCATCCGGATCCACCGTCAAACGGTTATAAGGCCCGTTCTCCCAATACCGAGAGAGTGGATATAAGACATATTGTGTTGAAGCGATAGAGGTTCCGTCTATAGTCAAAGTGGTAATTGCCAGGAGCGGATCCACGTATAAATCAAGTCTTCCGTTACCGTCCAGATTTCTAGATTCGGTAATGGGTATAAACTGACCTATTTCCTCATCAATCAAATCGCTGACGGCCTTGATCTTATCAAGCGCCTGGCTTTCCTTCCAGGATTTAATTCCCATTATTTCAAGGTCATCTATCAACTCATCAAGAGTGCAGTATAGCCGGTCGGTCATCGCTCCTACTTCTTCTTTGCAGGTGTCTTAACTTGTTTATCAGCTGGGGGAGAGCTCATAGCTTTTTCGGCTTTTGGCTCCTTAAAATCTTCGAAGGTGTCCGGAGCATCACGCTTCAAGAACGCTGCTTCGACTTCGTTTACTTCTATGACGGTGCCTGCCTGATAGATTGCTGCCTGGCTCCTGTAATCGCTTTTTACTCTTAGCTTTACGGTTTTCATAATCGTTAACCCTTTCGATATTATTTATCTTCAACCACTGCAAGAGTTTTTCTGTGTGGTCAAAGTGCATTGGATATAAGTCTAACTGCCCCGGGTTGTTATGGAAATAAAGAATCCCGCCAAGCGAAAGTAGCCGCCCGACTGTTCCCATCACTTCGTCGAACTCATCTGGGTGCAGGTGTTCAATAGTGTCAATCATAACGATGACATCATACATCCCGTCACCGATCGAGTCGGTGGCTTCGGTCAAAGTATCCCCATCCAGAATGCGAGCGCCATCCCCCAGGCGGAACTTACAAAATTCTCTCAAGACACCTGGCAACTCGAAGACGTCCACCACATTGTCGTTCATCATCCAGGCTGCCTCACTGCCAAGACCTGCGCCAATCACCAAAGTGCTTTTGCCAACATAGGAGCGCATCTTTTCGGTGATTTTCCAATAAAACTCAGACCAATTCCAGTTAAGCAGGTCATACAAATAGCCGTTGTCCTTGGCACCATAGAAGGTGCGTAACTCTTCCGGGGTTTCTGGGTGGTATTTCTTCCACCCATCTACCACGTTCTGATTTCCCTTGATAGCTTTCCCCATAACTTCTTTTGGGGTTTCGCCGGTAAACTCGGCGACCTTCTCAGCTAGATCCTGATAATAATTGATCCTTTCTTCTGTGTGGTTGGCTACGAGATAATCGTTGTACTCCTTCTTACCAACGGAAAGTTTTACTATATGCCCAGCCTCGACCGCAGTGGTAGCTCCCAGGCGAAAACCGAGATCATGCGCCTCAAGCGAGAGCATGGCTTCATCACTCTTCCGCTCATGTCTGGGATAGGTAAACCAGTGAAACTCCCCGAACTCGATCCCCTTATCCTTACCCTGGGTTTCGTATATCTTCTCAAAGACCTCGCGCCTGAAAATGGCCGCGTGGGTTCCGATCAGCCCTACATCCATTGTCCCTTCTGTGAGCACCAGGCATTGGATCATTTCTTCTCCGTCCCTGGTAAACCAGATTGCTTCCGGAGGCCAGCCCCGCCTTACATAGAAAGCTTGAAAGCCATCATATTTCCAGCCTGGCTCAAAATCCCTGAATCGGGTAACGAATCCTGGATCCACGTCAGCGTCACTGTCAAGGAAAAGCAAGGAGTCGCAAGTGGTTCCCCTTAAAAATGCTCGTATGATTTCATTGGCGGCCACATGAGCAACCCGCCCCCGTTCTGGGTGCACTACATCTCCCGAACGCAAACCTCTTAATAGCAATCCCGTCCAGGAAACGAAGAAATCTGCTTCCACCTGTTTCTCGAGTCGAGTGCCTATACAAATGCTTCCCCAGGGTTTGGGTTTTTTAGGCAAGCGCAACCTCCTTTGTTTTTTCGTCCTCTTCCTGGTCGAAAAGCCCCCACCTTCCCCAGTTGGGGAAAGAGGCATCTCCGATATGTCTGGCTCTTACAATCTGCGTAGCCATGACCTTCGCCCCCCTCATCTGGGCTTGCTTCGAGTAGAACCAATCTTCCGAGAAAGTGTAAGTCTCAAACTTGCCGTCTTTGTTTTTGAAGATGTAATCCTCGATCGCAAACCAGACCTTTTCAACCCAGGGTTTTTGTAGGTTCACCAGCATTAATCCACTATTGACTAAAAGCGTGCTGGATCCCCTGCGTCCTTTGAAGAAATCGGCTAGATCATCCTTTCCGAAGGTTTCCGGTAAATTGTCCAGCTCTGACACGCTAACCCGCCGCGGGTTTTCTCCAATAGTCGAATCCAATAAGGCTGTACTGGTCAACCCCCGGTTATCCTTGAGCGGCAAAACTACCGACAAAACATCCGCCTTGGTACGGCCCATTTCCTTATACATTTTACGGATAAAACCAGGCTCCGGCACAATGTCAGAGTGGATCATCAAAAAATGGATTACTTCCGGTCTTTTGTTGAGCGCGTTGCAGTACAACGTATTGAAGCCCCTCGCCAGTAGTGACGAGTGATGAGTGGTCACCACGAACGGCGGATTTCCCTTCCTGGCGATTTCGTTCATCAGCGTCAAAGACAGCTGGGCATTGGTTTGATTATCGTAAGTTGGAATTCCAATTAGAATCATAATCAAGTTCTGGTAGGGCAGGCTTTCGAACCTGCCCTACCAATAGAGGAGAGGATCCGTCGGTTTCTTTTAGTCGTTATCGAATATGACGTACAGCTGAGCGTCAACATCGAGCGTGTTGGTCGGATCAAGAGTCGTGGTTGTGGTCACACTAATACCCACAACATCGCCAGCGTCAAAGGTCAGCGCCCTCGGCCTCACAGCCGCATAGCTTTCCTGGGCTGCCGAAGACAACACAGCTGTGGGAAGACTTACATCCGTAAACTCTACACTATCTTTGTGAGGAGTGAGAGTCATAGTTCCAGCTGTTATAGCTGCGCTGGCTGCGCCTGCAATACCGACAATCGATCCAGCTTTGGGCATTACCACCAGAGAGGCGCCGCCATCATTGGTTAAATCGGTGGCAGATTCCCCGGTAGTAGCATCGGCGACCTTGAAAGGAAAAACCACCATTGCCCCGTGTTTCGGGTTAAATTCATTTGCCATGATAGTTAATCTCCTTTTACACCAAAATGTTGCGAATGCCCGCGGTGTGCTTTGCACTTGCCCGCGTGCCATAAGCTGCGACAGCTATCCTGAAAGAAACTACCATGATGAGCTGCCGGCTCTGGATATTCCGATCAACCTCAATCAGCAAGCCCCGGCGAAAACCTACCCGCCAGAAATTGCGATTATAGACCGAGATGGTTCCGAGTGTGTTGTTGCCTGCAGTGGTGGAAACCTTACCATCTGCTTCGGCCAAGGGCTGGGAAGCGGAGGGGATGACCGGAACCCCACGATAACGCCCCAACTCGCCGCGCAAGATAACAGCATTCGGGCCGTACTTGTCGACCGTGGCAACGTTGGTCAATCCCAACATTGCAAAGTAAGACGAGATGGAGGGGACAATGCGAACGCTGTTGATGTCCAACCCGTACTTACCAAGCATATTGAGAACCGCCGTCATGTCAGCATCGGCCAGAGCATCGCCGCCCGCGTTGTGGTGCTGGGTGGCAAAGTCTACGATGTACAGGTGCCGGATCCCGTCCTGACCGTCAGACAGGTAATAGCTATCTGAATCCGGATCTGCGTCATCCAGGTTGATGTTGCCGGTTGCCGCGTCGGTTGAGTCGGCATTGAGCGCGAAAGCGTCCATCTGCTCTCCGCCTGAAATCTGCAACCGCTGACGAAGAGCTGGCATCATTGCGATAATGGCGTCTTCATCCAGGTTGTAGGACCAGTCTACTTCCGCGACTTGCTCCGTGGATGTGAGGATCGATTTCGCGGTGGCGACATTAGTGGCCGTGGTGGCGGCATTTTGTCCACCCTTCCGCCAGGTTACATCTCCCAAACCAAGAGAGATGTCCATTGGATCGGATGTCATTGGCTGGGCTGGAAGATCGCCAGCGATTAGGGATGCAGAGAAGAAATCCTGCCACAACTCGGTTGCCATGTTGGTAGGCACCAGCTCATCACCGGTACCAGCCCCCGTACTGGTCAAGGCTTTTACAGCTGCCGCCAGATCATCAGAAGCCGGGTTGACCTTGGCGGATCCCGCAAAGGCTATTCCCGCATCCTTCATAGCGACCGCCCGATCGATCACCATTTTAGCCATCAGCAGGTCGGTGCCGCGCAGGCGCCAATTGCCGATCCTGTATTCGCCCTTCGAAGCGATGTCCTGCAACTCAAACTTATACTTTCCGTTGTAGGCTTCTACAGCTCGCTGAACAGGTGTCCCAGAAAACTCTCCAGGACGTGAGGGGATTTCATCCAAGATGGCAATGCGCTGTTGATCTAACAGTTCTTTCATCTTGGATTCGAGCTGGGTATAATCGATCGTCGGATCCTTTAGCCCATGCTCCTTAATAGTATTGGTTAATTCGGTGATATCTAAAATCACCTGATCTAAGTTCTCGCTCATGATGTTAAATTCTCCTTGAGTACATCTACTAGATTTTCTAACGCTTCGGCCAAGGCTTCCTCATCAGCTTCGCTCTCGTCGAGTGATGGTTGATCTATGGGTGGCTCAGCTGGTGTGACCTCCTCGACCTCGACCGGATCCCCAGCAGGTTCACCGACCGTCGAATCAGGATCAAGGCTTTCGCCCTGTAACTCGCTAAAAATTTCCCTAACCTCCGCCTCAGTATATTCCCTAAAATCTGGCGGCTCCTTTTCAAATTCCGCATAATGCTTTATAAGATGATTATATACGCTTTTCTTATCCCCCTCTGGTATATCAGTGGCAGCCTGGAATAGCCGCCCCATTGCCCCGGCAACCCCCCGCCATACAATCGGACCGATTCCAGATTTTACGCCTCGGTGATGGGGTAGCTTCAAATCTCCAAAACTCATCGGAGGCATATCTGCAGCCCAAGTGAAATGTGCAGCTATGCGCCGCTTCTCCCCGTCCGAAATGTCAGCGAAGGTTCCATCGGTAAAATCAGCTAGAACCGGCTTTCGCCAGGGTTCGCCCTCATCAGCTTTACCAGTATTTTTATAAGGTATCGTACTTTTGTCTTCCATCAACCCCCCTACAATTTCGGCTATCTCTTCCGGGTTATACCCCTTCGCTTGCAAGCTCTCCAATCCCAGCCGAAGAGCGTCTTGGTTCATCGGTATAGTTACAATGGATCCCTCGAGAAACTCCCATTTCTTATACAGCCTCCCCCTGGGTAATGGGTTGCCGTCTTCGTCCGTCCGGTCTTCCACTTCAATCGGAATAAAACCCACGCTCATTGCATTAAGATAACCACCATCCCAGAGATCCCTTACCAGGTCGGCGGATCTGGACAACCCCCGTGGTATAAACTGCCAGATCAATTTTACGCCCTTCCCCCGCATCTTTTTGATGTCAAGGGCTTTAGCTACAACCGCTTCCGGTGAGTGGTAATTATGGCCGAAGAGCACCACGGGATTTTTGAGATAATTTTCTATTTGAGCGCCATTGGCGAGCAAAATGTCTTTCTCACGATCCACACTTTCGGTGGATACCATCCCCTCATAAATCCCCGCTTCCCGGTCAATCGCTTTTGTTTCTACGTTGAAGGTCTTATACTGCATGTCCATTTTGACTCCTTGCAAGGAATGCTCCTTAATGATTATAACGAAAGTTTCCGCCGTTTATTACACCAGTCATGTTATCACAATCGGAAAAGTAGTACATAGACAATTAATTATATTTTCCGCCGATCCGTTTGGATCCCCGGGGTGAGCTAACCGCTCCCCTCCAACCTCAAACATCTCACTCAGCAAACGGGTTTGCCCGTGGGCGTCCGCGTGCCAGTCTCGCGTTCTTGGGGTAAGAGCACTAATCCACACGTGGCTTGATACCACCTGGGATTGCTTCCAGGCTTCCAAGGATCCGAAGTTAGTTGACGCGTTCATGGTAGTTCGTGCTATTCGCTCCGTCTGCCAATCGGATTTCCTCCCCACAAAATAGGCAGAGATGCGCTCCTGGATCGCCGGTATTCCCTCCCCTTCCGCTTCTGCAGCCTGGAATAAATCAATGAGGTCAATCCAAGTGGTTGCATTGGTCTTCTGGGCGACCGTCTGTAGAACGTGTTTAATACCCGCTTTTACTTCTGGACGGCTCAGCTCAAACTCCATTTCTATCCCCAGGTCTGCCAGCTCCGCAGTTGCTACCAGCAAAACCGCGTTTTCCACCGCAGCCTCGAAAGCTGCGATAAAAGCGGCCTCTTCGACAGTCGTGTTGAATAGCTCTTCTACCGGTGGAATCCGGTCGGTGTCATCTTTGAACTTTCCCCGCCCAAACGTCCGGCTGGCTCTCAGCTTCCGTGTAATGTCATTTTGCTGGCGCTGAAACTCTCGCTTGACAATCCGTTGCAGAGCCTTAACCGGGTTGTTTAGCCTGGCTTGCTTGGCTTCCCATAACTGCTTATGCTCAGGACTTCCGTAATCGAGCAAGGACTTTTGCTGCATACCGGCTGCCATCTTCCCCCCAGGCGGAGTCGATGTAATAGCTATCATCGACATGGGGAGGTAGCCTTGATCGCCGCCGTTGACATGAGGAATCCCCAGCTCCAGCCAATCCGAAGCCAGGTTGATCGGGTATCCTCGACCGGCCAGGGTGTCAAGCTGCTGGATCTTTTCTCCCTTGTTCTCCTGTAGCTGCGGAACAGCTGACAAATTGGTTTCGATCCGTTCATCTGGCTTAAGCGCTTTTACCCTGCGAAAGTATCGTGTCAAAGTGTGGTCACGCAACCCCACCAGGGGAACCAGAGTCAAAGTCCACAGCACCCGATCGGCCACGTCAAAGTTTTCGTAAGTGTCACGCCCATACCCCATTATCTCATCTGGCACCCCAAAGATGGCACCAATCTCATCGCGGGACAGCTTACGCTGCTCGATCCACTCAATGTCTTTTGGAGGAAAAGAAAATGGCTTGATGTCGGTGACCCCCTCTTCAAGCACGATCGGCCTATGCAATCCTTCTCCGCCTCCAGTCTTTTGATCCAATTCCAAAATCAATTCTTCTTTTTCGGTTTTTGTCATTCCCATTGGAGCAATGATCGCAAAATCTGGCCGCGCTTGGTTCCGGAAGAACAGCCGAGTCCAGGCTTGCGCCAGCTGGTCGATGACTACTCCCGTTCGAACAGCTGAGATCGGAGCCAACCCACGCCAGGGGTTTTGCGGGTTGTAAAACAGAAAGTGTATAAACTGGTCGGGTGGCAATGTATATGGAGCGCCCTCCTTATCATCTATCTTATAAGCAGCAACCCGCCGATAACGTCTGCCGCCCTCACCCTTCCTAACTGTAAAGTCTTGAGCTTCCCGCGGCCATAATTCCAGGATCTTACTACCACTAACTGACCTTACTACTTCTAACCCAATCTCACCGGCAAGCATCATATTGACAACCCACTCTTGCCAGAGCTTAGCAGAGTCCATCTCTGGGTTGGGATTTTCAAGCCTTATGGCTATCTCGTGGTTCTTGATTACTTCCATGTTATTACCTCGCCCCCTGACCACCTGCAACTCAAGATCAGCCACGTTATCCGCCAATACCTTGATTGCTTTGTGAACCCAGGTGTTCGACGTATAATAACCCGTCATGCTGAATCCCCCCCCAGACTCTTGATCTTCGCTCGAAACCCGTAGAATCGAGATTCTGTTTTCAAGCTCTGGATGCAAATTATAGAGGGCCGAATCACCCTTGCCCCGCGCCCGTTCCAGGATACGTTCCAATATAGTCATAATCGACTCCCGTGTTCGTAACCTTCAATCAAAGCAGCACGAATAAACTTTGCCGCTTTCACCGTAAAGCCTGCCAACCAGCCAAGCCCCAGGAAAGGCGAAGCCAATAGAACCGCGATCGTCTGCCTGGCGGTCACCTTGCCCTCACCCAGGCCCAATAACGGAAAGCGTCCGAAGCGTGGTTGTTCTCGTCCACCGGAACCTCATCACTCGACCGGCTGCCCTCTTCCGGATAACGATAACCCTGGGTTAGCTCTGAAATAAAATTGCGGCAACGTGGATGAACCTTAAGCGCTCGATAACCGTTGCCGTCTTTTATGAGACGCCTTACTACCTGGATCCCTTCCACTATTTTATGAGGACGAAAGCGGTAGGGTATGTCTGCCTTGCGAAATCGCTCTTGCTGCTCCTTGGCTTCCGGTGAGCCGATCGCAATTTCTGGTATTTTGACCGGCCTGGTTTTTTCGTCATCCACCCAGCCCAAATAATCGCCGCATTTCTGAATAGTCTCTTCTACACAGGTTTCGGCTAGGTGATGGGAATGGTAGATTTCATCGAATACGTAAATCTCCGTGCCGGTGCGCTGGATGAACAGGATCGCCCGGGGATCCACGTACCCGTCGTCACAGGCCAGCTCCACCGGAATTTCAGGATTAACTTCCCTGCTTTCGATGTTGCCGGCCCCAAAATCAGAGTAAACCAAACCGACCATCATAGTGTACCAGTTTCCATCCCGCCAGGCAGATCGCAGCGGTTCTGGTAAGCTGTTAAGCTCGTCCCAATATGACTGTGGAAGATAAGGATTGTCGCCGGGTAGAGCTGGAAGATATGCGAACTTATCAGCCATCGGTCGGAGCTCTTCTGGAAAGTCCCGCTCGACCCACAATTGGCGGACCCAGGTTTGCCCAGGCCCGTCCGGGTTACTAGCTGCTATAAATTTAGGCTCCTCAATCCCCGGCCAGCGTAAGGATCCCCTCAATGTATCGAAGACCTTTGACCGGTTCTGGGTGAGTTCATCCACCCCGATTAATCCAAATTCAGACGATTTGTATTTGCTTGGATCGTCTAGGTTTCGTAAAGCAATGATTCCAGATCCATAGGCTGGCTTAAGCATGAACGCCAGACCTTCGGTGGTATAGTCCTTCAGCTCTCCCAACCAATCAGGAAACTCAGAGGCAATCTTGGTAAGGTGTCGATCTTTGAGCGCCGGGTAATCCTCACAAAATAAGCCCGCCCTCACCCTGGTCAATCCCCTGGCTCCGCACTCCAAAAGAAAACGCACCAGATACCACCGCAGCCAATGCGATTTCCCAGGGCCACGGCTCCCACCATATAAAACGTATTTATAAAGGTCAGCCAGTTCGGTGGCTTTCCATTGCGCCTCAAAGAAGGTGCAGAGATCCGAGAATCTAACCTGCTGCACCAAATGTGCTTGACGGGATTTCCCGCTAATCACGGTGGAAGTATCGATCCCTACGGGTTGCAGCATGTCACTTATCCACTATAACGGCAATCGGCTCTTCAATCTCAATAGATTGCCTGGTAGGAGCATCCAAGCCCAGCAAGCGAGCGCGCCGCTCAGCTATCCGAAGCGCCCGGTCAACGGCACCCTGGTTACCATTTACAACCTGTGCCCAAATAGCCGCTAACATTCGATCCAACCGCTCTAGCTCAAGCCGGCGCAACGGCTCGGCATCTTCAATGATCTTTGCGTTTAGCTTGCCAAGCGCTCGCATAACAGCTTTGTATGCTCCCATTTCACTTATGCCTAACGCCTCGCCAATATACTTATAAGTAGCACCGGACTTCCGTAGGTCAAGAGCGCGCTGCTCCCTCTCGACCCCTAAAATCTTACGTTTGCTTGCTTTGCTGTCAGCCATAATCTAAACTGGAAGTGGCTAAACCACTTCATAGATAGAACACGAATAGAACATTACCTTAAAGTTTCCAGAAATCGCCTTTTTACCCTTGTATTATCCTATACTACATGATACAATATATATAGTAGAAAATCCAGTCAGGAGAAATCGAGACCATGAAAACCATCCAACTTATCAGCACCACCGAAATAATCCCAGGCGACAATGATCGAACCATCTTTGACCAGGGAGATCTAAACGACTTAGCCCGCAGCATCAAAGAGATGGGCTTGATCCAGCCGATCACCGTTCGGATCATCGACAACGAAAGCACTGATCCAATGTATGCAATCGTTGCAGGCGAACGACGGTTCAGAGCTTGCCAACTAATCAACCTGACAGAGATCCCGGTTATTGTCGAAGACCTCACCGATGAGGAAGCTTCCACAATAATGTTATCAGAGAACGTATCCCGCGCCGACCTTGATCCCATTGACGAGGCCAACGCTTACCAGAAACGGATCAACGCCTTTGGTTGGTCGGTTGCAGAAATCGCAGAGAAAGCCGGAGTAACCCAGGTGAGAGTACAATTCCGGTTGAAACTCCTCCGGCTCAGATCCGACTTACAGCTGATGACCCGCAGCGGAAATCTCAGCCTGGGCTACGCCCAGATCATCGCCAGCGCAAATCTGGATCCAAACTTCCAGACCATTGCCATCGCAGCGCTCCGCGATAACACCAACCCGACCCCCACCTGGTTCCGCCGAATTTGCGGAGAGCTCTCCAATAAACAGGCTCAATCAAAAATGTTTGATGACGCCCTCTTTACTGGAAAACCAGTGACCTACCAGCCAGTCGAAACCCTCCCGGATCCCCCCCACCCCTCGACCACCACCCCGCCCACGATCGGCGGAAGTCATCGAGAAATCATCACCAATCAAATCGGGTTTTGGGAAAAAGCAGCCTCACTGTGGGATCTAGCCGGTAAACCCTTCAAAAGACAGGAATGCCAGTCAGCCGCCCAGGCTCTAAACGGTCTCTTAATCACTATATTGTAAAGGAGCAAAATATGCAAAAAATCTTTTCTACCGTAGAAGCAGCAAAATATTTGGAGCTCTCAGTATCAGCTCTAAAATATCATATCTACATTTCAAAAACCATAGTACCCCGGAAAGTCGGCAACTCATATATGTTCACTCAGGAACAGCTAGACTCCTTCCAGAGCGATCGACGAAAGCCGGGCAGACCACGAAAGGAACCCCAATGAGCCAGTTTTCTATGTTTGACCCTCCCCAGGTAAAATACACGATCAACCCAGACGGGATCTCGATTAAGGGCTGCACGATCATCTATGCCCCCAAAGGTCAGGCCGGCGAATATTCCCCCCTGGCAACCAACCCCTACCGGGGTTGCGGGCATAAATGCTCCTATTGCTACGTTCCGAATGTAATCCAAATGAAACGCCAGGAATTTGACGCTGGAGCAAATCCACGCAAGGATTTTATCAAAAGGCTTACCCGAGACGCCCGAAAATATCAGGCTATCAAAAGCGATGCCCAGATAATGCTCGCCTTTACTACCGATCCCTACCATCCAGGCGACAATACCCTTACCCGTGAAACCCTGCAAACCCTGATCGCTCACGGTCTCAGCTTTTCCACATTGACCAAAGGTGGAAAGCGAGCGCTCCGAGATCTGGATCTTTTCCGGCCAGAGAGAGACGCGTTTGCCAGCACGCTTACCAGCCTTGACCCAGCCTTTTCCCTTAAGTGGGAAAGAGCCGCAGCTCTCCCCGATGACCGGATCCAAACTCTCAAGAGATTTCACGATGAAGGCATTTTTACCTGGGTAAGCTTGGAACCTACCCTGGATACCGCCGCCAGTCTTCAAATCATCCAGGCAACCCATGAATTTGTCGACCTTTATAAAGTCGGCAGAGCTAACTACCTCCCCATGACCTATACGACCGATTGGGAGGATTACACCAACCGGGTTACCAGCCTGTGTCTTCGCCTTGGCGTCAAACACTATATCAAAAGGGATTTGCAGACCTACCTCCCTATGGGTTATCATAATCCCCGCCGGATCCCGCAGCACCGCTAACGAAACCAAGATAATGTTTTCGGTTCTTTGACCGGTGCCAAATCTGTGTAATGCCGTTCTTACCAAGCCAGGTCAAAAAGTAAAACCATCCCCGCTTTGCAAACAAAGTGGGGATTTTACTTATCATAGAATCAGAGAATCCGACGTCCCTCAATAATCCATGAGGCATTTGACCGTAAACGCTCTGATTGAAGGTGACAAACACAATCCCAGAATAACCCCGATCGAAGATGTCCTTAATCTGTTCGTAAGGCACGCCATAGGCATCCAGGTCAATCACGTCAAACCTTCCCAGGTCAATCGATCCAAGATAAGCTCTATTATCCCCGGGCAGGTGAAAGCCATAATCTTTAATGTCAATGGGCAGGATCCGGATATCGCGCCCGGAAAGTTTCTTAACTCCCGCCCATATTTTGCCAGATCCACCATAGCAATCGAGCACCCTCAAAGGATACCCAGGCGGAAGGTGACCCAGGCGAAGAGCGACTTTGTCAGACAAATAGGAATTATCGGTTTCAGTTGGCGCCATAATCAATTTCTATACCAGGGACACCTTCCAACCCCTCGATCGTTTCCCGAACGTCTAAAGCTTCGTCTATGGGAACCGAAATCAATATACGGAAATATTCCCGATCCCTGATTTCGACTTTGCGTTCTCGCAATTCTGGATGAGCATAGTCCAGGCCAGCAAGATCGTCCTCCATCTTCGCGAGCAAATCCAAAACCGCCTCATCATCAGACTCTACACTCTCAAGCAGCTCGGCCATTTTCGCTCCCTCAACAGTTGCCAGGGAAGCAATCGGATCATAGGTCAAAAGCATATAATCGGCCTCTTCATCGGTTAGGTCCGTAACAGCAACCCTAACCTTGAGATCCGGGAACTCTCGCTTCCG
>CAZIDZ010000039.1:1286-3606 GCA_964538455.1 uncultured bacterium | reverse complement strand
GCCGGCCCAGCCGACTTCCTTTACCACTCCCTGCATAGTCTCTCCCTGGGAGGATGGATGCTCCTTTGGATTGCGCGGGTTATCGGCTATGTCCGAAAGTTTCATGGTCTTGATAGACTTAATCCGGTCTTTTATCTTTTCCATTGTCAGCCCTGAACCTCGGCTAACCGGTTATAACGTTCGGCCAATCTATCGCCGTACTCATCCGCCAGGCTAGCTGTTCTGAATCCCCTGGCACTCCATCGAGGATTTCCCTTATAGCGCAAAAAAGAATAGTATCTTTTCCCCCTTGAATTTTGATACTTGATATGACCGTTTGAAAAAACCCTCCATTTTATTTTAATCATCCTCAAAACTCGCTTTCGGACCATAGACCTTAAGAGCATAATGCTGCCCGGTTGGATCCTCTCCGGCAACTTCGAAGACATCTCCAAACTTGGCGTAACCCACTTCTGAATTTGTCACAGCCCCAGGAGGATTGCGAAGGTAAACCCCAGAGGGAGAAGATACCCGAACCATCTTAACACCTGGCACCACAACCGGAGGAAGCGCCGGTAGCAAATATTCTGGCTTGAACCTGGAAAGATCAATGCTGTTCGAATAGGCGCCAAAATCCCGGCCTCTCATGTTGCCATCTGCAGAGAATTGCCAGCCCGCCCAGGTTTCCCAATCTCTAAATTTGAATCTCCCATCAGACCAGGGACCGGACAATCGAGCATCATACCTGGCAGCAATGAGAGGATACTTGCCCCAGCTTCCAGCCGAGACATGAGGATCCCACCAAGACTGTCGAGTGTAGATAAAAGGAAGCCGACCGTCGATCTTTACAATCTCATTACAAATTTCACCAGTAAGCTTAGAGATCGACCCTGGAGATTGCTCTTTGTCGAGCTCGCTATCCACCACGAAGGGGAAATCTGGCTGGCGCCATTCCAGGGTTGATAGCACGCGCTGAATATGAGAGGCAACACTTTGTTGGGGAACCACGACCATATATCCGCTTTGAGGCAAAACACCAGAGCAAGCGTCAAAGTTCATTCGAAAAGCCGGATCGGAATAAACCCCGCCGTAAGAGATCCGGCCAATATACGCAAAAGCCCCGGCTTGCTTCATCTTCTGAAAATCGAGGGGCTTATAAGTACCGTTCGGCTGGTATGACTGATATCTGGATCCGTCCACGACCAGCAAGGTAGAGAGGGGTTCGCTCATTAACTTTTATCCTTCGTATGATTGACAACCTTTTCAAGATCCAATAAGGCTTGCTCTAATTTATTGACTTGACTTTCAAGATCCTGGATCTTATCAATCCGCTTGGAGCGAGCATTGACCATTTCTAGCATCTCTCGCTTGGAATTCGCAAAATCGATCCCCATTTTCCTAATGCTATCGTCCCTTTGTTTGACGTCTTCGGCGAGATCTTCTACCCTGCGTTCCAGGCGATTATTGTCAGTCGATATAGATGTAATGGTGGACTCTAAACTATCCAACGCTTGCTTACTGGCTGATAGCCTGGCTGTAAAGAGTGATACAGCTATAGCCATGAATGAGGTAACAAGCCCGCCAATGGCAACCACGGCAGCAATTAAGTCAGCATTCATTAATGTTTTCTCCTCATGCTTCCCCCCCCGTCTCAATGGCGGGGTTGTTAAGGTTCGGTTATTCGCTAGACTTCCTGGCTAATCGGTAGGTTCCCTGGTTCATTGCGACGGCAAAAACAAAGACATATAGAGCATCAAGAATGCCAGAGAAAGTGCAGGAAAAGGCAACTATGACCACGGTGCAGGAAAGGGCAAATGCCCCACCCACCCCCAGGAAGATCAGAGCGCCCATTACAAGCCGCTTTTGCCCATCACCTAATTTCGAATAGTCGCCAGCGACCCAGGGGAAATATTCGAAAACAAGAGAAAGAACACTGCCGGCCAGAGCTGCGAAGGCTTCTGAGGTATAAGCCTCGGACCTAAGCAGCAAGCCAAAGATCAGCCCTACTACAAACAAACCGACAAATACATATTTTACGTACTGCATTTTTTGCATCTCCTTTGTTAAATGAGAACGAATAGGATAATTAATACTACCCTCATCCCCTTGACCTGTAAAGACCCAACCAATGCCAACCATCCTAAAAAGATAAACGAAACCCAGGGGGATTCGTTACACAGGGGAAAAACACAATCCCCAATGAGGGGGACATTGGGGACTGTCTCGATTTCACCAGTCAGGAGAAATAGAGATAATCATTGTATCACAATCCCACGTTCTATTTGTAGAACACTACCTTAAAGTTTCCAAAAATCCCCCTTTTACCCTTGTATATTCCTGT
>CAZIDZ010000039.1:0-1186 GCA_964538455.1 uncultured bacterium | reverse complement strand
AGAACACTACCTTAAAGTTTCCAAAAATCCCCCTTTTACCCTTGTATATTCCTGTACTCTGTGATACAATATATATAGTAAAGAACACACAAAACCAGTCAGGAGAAAAAATGGACACCGTATGGACCACCCCAAAAATCAAGCACCAACTAGAAATAAATCAGGATTGGCTCGAAAGAGCGATCCGAGCGATCTACGACCGACAGACCGCCCAGGAACAAAGAACCGAACAGACCATTGAACACAACGGCCAGGGTTTCACCGGAGCCGACGCCCCTTACCTAACCTACGTAGCGACCTACTTACAGACCAAGCACCTGAGCGGCTACCACGTTGCAAAGGCTCGCCGCCGAATGCTCAAATACTCCGGCCAGCTCGCCAAGATCGCCAACGGCGAGTTATAAAATCCGAGAGCGGGCAGTGAGACGGATCCACGACCTGGTAAACCAGGCTGGGACGCAGTAAGACCCGCTCAATTATCCCCACAAAAAAGGATTCCACGAAATGAACCAGATCCAGAGAAACTACCTAAAAGCAAAAGCAATGCACGAAGCAATCTGCGAAGAGTGCAGCCATCTAATGGAACCCCACCGGCACCTGCTCGACGAGGGCAAAATCAGTGAGTACGTTGACATTGATATGCAAGCCAATGAAGACATGGGAGAAACCGAAGCCCATAACACCCTCATGGAAGCCAAGGACGCACTAATGAAGTGGGGCTACGAAGTTGCAAAATCCCACCCCAACTATGCCAGGAACGCCGCGGACATCGATCACGTTTACGAAGTGGCCGCCAGTCGCCGAATGCCCAGCATAACCGAAAAGTACGTCACCCTTTGTCTTCAACTAACCCAAGATTGACCCGCGGTTATAAACTTCTAAGGAGCAATCCCAATGACCCCTATCAACGAAACCCTGCTAACCGGAATGTATGTATCATTAAAAGGTGATCCCCTGCAATGGAGCGGATCCGGAGGAATCTGGTTTTTCGACCAGCAACCCGCCACGATCATTGACATTGACGAAGACATTTTCGAGGTAGATGTTACCCTCTCATCTCCGGCACCCAAAGAAACCAAAACCTACCCAATGACCGTCAAGCCCACCAATTGGGCAAGCGAATATTAACCAATCCCTTGACACAAGTATTCTAGTATGCTAAAATGGTTATATGGAAACCACTGAT
>CAZIDZ010000038.1:0-22312 GCA_964538455.1 uncultured bacterium | reverse complement strand
GATGACCTTTTCCAGAGGCCCCCGACCGATCTAGACAGATTGGGACAGACGCTGACGACCTGATTCAACGGGAAACCGTAGCCGCGATTCGGGATTGCGACGAGATGTGACGAAACGGAAAAGCGGTGAATAGGTTCGAGATAAAGAGCCCGATCCACGAGTGGATCGGGCTTTGGTTCTCAGAACAAGGCCCGCGCCTGCAAGGCGAGGGTTTCAGAAAGGCCCTTAAAAGACGAGAGCCTTCGTAACAACAACACGGATAGGATACAGCGCCGCAATTACGGTTTCGGTTGCGGGCGCCGCGGTAGTGGCCGGAGTCTCCTCGACCGCCACGCTGGTGTCCGCGGCTCCGGCTGACACGCCGGTCGTATCGGATTCGGGGGCCGCTTCGGCTGAAGGCTCGCTCTCCGGCGCAGTCGCTTGAGGCTCCTCAGCCGGCGGAGCAGCGGACGGGGCGGGCTTCTCCATTTTCAGATCGCTCTCGGTCACCACGAACGCCTTCTGCGACCTTAAGAAGTCCTGAAGGGCGCGAATCTGTTTGCGATTCAAGCCGATCTGATCCGGGGTTGCATCCGCGGGGAGCAACGGGCTGCTGAGGTAGGCGAGGTGCAACGGAAACTGCTTTATCGCATTGGCGACTTTCACCAGGACCGGATTCTGTTCGGGATAGACCGCCGTTCCTCCACCAGTGAACTGGAGCGCAACGGGGACGAGCACCAGATCCTCCCCCGCTACCTGCACCGCCGCCTCCTCTGGAGAGAACATGTCCAGCACGGCGGAAACCTTCTGCTCGCGCTGCTCCCGCTGAATCCTGTCCTGTTCGCCGTTTTCGAGCTGCGTCTGGTACAACCCGCCAAGCGTTTCGAGAGAATCGACGAGCACCCGGTGCTCCGCACGGATGCTGTCGGCCACCGATTTTTGAGCTTTCAACTGGGTACGCAGATTCTTGTTCTCCTCGCCGGCTCCGGATACCGCATTCCGTAGCTGGAAGGCCACCTCACGCGTCGGGACGACCAACCCACTGTCGTATTTCGCTTCGTAGCCGATGGCGTCGGCCACGGCGTTGAAATCGTCCTCGATATTCAGCATCAGCGCTTCGACACCTTCCCGGTCCTTCGTTTCCGCCTGCTGAGCGAGCTCGGTCAGGTACTTGGCGTGACGGATCTCATACGCAGCCTGGTTGACCTCCGCCATGGCGGCGTCCTGGTTGTAACGATCGCGGCTAAGGATGATCTCCGCCTGCGCGATATGCGCACGCGACCGTTTCAACGTTTGCGGAGCGTACTTGGAGACGTCCGAATGCTCCGTTTCCTCGAGAGATTGAAGGGTAGGCACAACGAGCTGGGCTCGAATCGCGGTGAATTCAGCGTCCCGGTACAACGCGGTCAGTGCAGTGACCTGCTCCTTAGCCTTGTCATCCTTTCCCTTCTCGAGATCGGACACAGCATCACCGAAGTCCTTTTCGGCATCCTTCCATTTGTCCTGTGCAAAATCGGGCGCTTTTGCGTAGAGTGCGTCATCCCGGGCGTTGAGCACCGGCCGGAACACCTCCAGCCCCTTGCGGATGACCCCGATCGCCTGACTCATAGTCTGATCAGCCTCATCCAGGGTGGAGACAATTTTCCTTGGGTTCTTGCCCTTCTCGATGTCGCTGCGGGCACGTTCGATTCCTTTTTCAACGTCTTCCAGGAGCGAAGGAGCAAGGATTTCCTGTTTCGCCTCGCGGATCATCTCCACTTTCGCGGCCAGGGTATCGGCACGTTGTTTGAGAAGGTTCTGTGCCTGCGCCGAGGTTGCAATAAGCAGAACACCAATGAGAATCGCAGAGCATCGTGCCTTCATGAGGTTTCATCCTCCCGGTAGTTAAAACAGCTTGCTTGATGGGTTTGCGGGAAAGATCGCAAGAATGAAGGTCTCAGGGAAGATAAAGCTCCACTTTCGAGAAATTCATTGCGAGGAGAGGTCCCTTCAGATTTTTCACGACTTTAGCCAGGAGCAGGAACACAACAAATGGTTGGACCCGGCCGCTTCGTGCGCAGCGGGTAAAGAAAACGCCCGGACTTTTCAGTCCGGACGTATCGTAGTAGCGGGGGCGGGATTTGAACCCGCGACCTTCGGGTTATGAGCCCGACGAGCTACCAGACTGCTCCACCCCGCGATCGGCCCATAGGATAGGGATAGCGCCCCCTCTATGTCAAGTTCATGCAATCAGATGACTCCCTGATCGGACGCTCAGAACGTCATTCTCAGGTGATTCTGGAACTGCCGGATGATCAGCAGCGCATCCGCCCCGCTGACCGTCTTCATCGGTTCGAAGGTCCCCTCCACGGTCGCCTGCATAACCCCGCGATCCACGGCGAGGGCGGCGGCGTTGTAGGTAGCGGTTCCGCTGCGCATATCCTTGAAGCGTGACTGCTCGCCGATGTACTTGGTCGCGAGATCGGGCTCATGCATCACCGTAATCAGGATGTTCTGCAGCAGCAACGCGTACTCGGCGCGTGTGACGGTTTCGTCGGGGTAGAAATTTCCATCCGACGCCGGCTCGATGACGCCCATCTCGATCACCTGCATGATCCAGGTGCGCGCCCAGTGATCGACGACGTCCGGCGGGACGGCAGGACCCGGCGCCTGCTCGGCACCCTCCGCCGACGTTTCCGGAGGCTTGTACGCCGTGTCATAGTGCTTTTCGCCGAGCCTGTCGAAGACCTCACGCAGCTTCAACTCCTCGAGGAAGAGCACCGCGAGATCGGCGCGGGTGATCTTGTCGAGCAGCGCAATTTTCATCCCCAGCCGGCTTCCGGGGGCGGCGCGGAGGATTTTCTGAACAACAGCGAACTCAGCATCGGCCTGCTCGGCGTACTCACCTTTCTGCTCGATGATCCGGCTGAACAGGGCCGTCGCTCCGGCGAAATCGAATTGCCACTCTTTCGCCTGGCCATACCAGAAGAGGAGGCGTTGATTATCGGGATCGAGTTTCAGCGCCTGCTCGAAATCCTCATTGGCGCCCTTCGCCCAATCATCCTGTTTTCGCCAGAGGCTCTTCACGCGCCCGCGAACTCCCAAGGCAAAGGCGGAGTTCCGGTCCAGGGCGACGGCATCATCCGCGTCCTTGAACGCGCCCTTGTAGTCCTCCCTGGAGGCCTTGACCAGCGCCAGCCCGCTGATCGCCGGGACATAACGTTCGTCGAGCTCCAGCGCTTTCTGGAAGGCGATTTCGGCGTCACCGGCATCCCCTCGCTCGAGCAATTTCATTCCCTGGCTGACGTGGAACTGAGGATTGTCCAACACGGACTCGCTGGTTCTCGGTTTCGGACCGCAGCCGACCGCCAGAAAGAGGAACGTCAGCGCCACAATTGTTGTCCTGGAGAGCTTCATGTCCGCCTCTCAATCGACCAGAAAGATGACTCGTCCCTGACGAAGAAAGCTATAGTTCTTCGCAATACCATGCAGAATGCGCGCTTCCATGTCGTCGATCACGACATCGGTGCGGTTCATTCCGGTGGCGCGCAACGCCTTGACAACGAGCGGATTCGGGCCGACGCGATCGTCCTGCCGGGCGGCATCCAGGTCCTTCGCATACCCCACCATGCCATACTGGATCGCCCACTGCCTGTCGACCACGCGGCTGCCGTACACGACGTCGCCATGCTCATCGAGCACCTGCGGGGTGATTGCCGGACGGACGCCAAGCTCGCGGGCGTCAACGATCAATCCGCTGAACGCGCTGCCGTCCCCCATGCCGCTCGGAGGATTCGTAAACACCGGCTGCGCACCGCCCATCTGCGTCGGGAGCACCGCATCGTAGAGTTTCCCGGGGCCGGTCAAGGCCATTTCCACGGTGACCTCGATGCTGCCGTCGTCCATGTAAACAGGATCCCCGACTCGGCGGAAATTCCGTGCGACCCCCTCCACGCGGGTGCGGATCACATCGGAGGAGAGCATGTAGTTCTCGACCAGGGTGGTGCTCGAAAGCCGCATCCCCTTCACCGTTTCGAGAATCTGGCGGAGGGCATCCAGTTCGGCGGCACGAATCTGGCCCGCCCGTCCCCCGACCCCGCCGGGCACGGCGATTCCCTTTGCACGCACGATCTGCCCGCTCCAGTCGATCGTGCCAGCCTCATCCATCGACTCCGACACCGACTGTGCGTGGAGCGAGACCGTACACATCACGGCCGCCAGCGCTCCAATCAGCCAACGTCCCCTCGTCATTCGATCCTCCAAATTCAACCCACCGTAGGCGACAAGGTAGCATCCCCCCGGACTCTCGCCAAACGGGAGAAACACACTTCAGGCACTCCTTTTGCAAGAACCCTGCCAGAACGGCCGTGAGCTTCCGGTGCGCAGAAGCGCCGTGACGAGCTACCGGCAGAACGGTGCAGATGATGTTGCAAGTTCTTGATATTATGTGATATATTATAGTGATTGGAGGAGGGTTCGGTGTCGATGCGGAAGGTCAGCGGAGAGGATTCGAAGCTGATGAAGCGGCGGGAATGGTGCGAATGCGTGGCGAGCGGGCGACACCTGTCCTGCGTGATTCACTCGGTTCGCCGACCTTCGGATCTTCGCCTCGTCCGATTGTCTGGAGGGCGCCACACGGGTACCTTTTCGCACACAGCTGTGGAGGTGGACCGATGACCCCGACTCAGCACCCCGCCGGTTCGATCGGGACTTTGCTGGAAAGGCTGATCGACTACGCCGGGCTCTTCCCTCCCGCGCAACTTTCGCTGGAGGAGGCGATCCATCTATACTCGAGCTATCGCCGCTCGCCCGATGCGTGGATGCTGGGCACCTTCGTCATCCCCGCGAGGCGCCTTTCGGAACTCGCGGAACACTCCGGTCTTTTCTACACCCATCCCCCATTCCGTTTCACGCTGACCGGGCGCGGCGGCTCCTCGATGGGCGAGTTCCTGACCGGCGCGGACCAGGATCTGATGGACGCGCGGAGATTCCTCGAGATCCACGGGCCGAACGTGCAGATCACCGGTTACGAAGTGCTGCTGACCGACGACGTCCTGGACGGGATCTCTTCGCGGCGGATGGGAGACATCCTGGCAGGGATGGTGGACCGTTTCGAGTCGTCGCTGAGCGCACGTCCGCGCATTTTCATCGAGTCCTCCTGGCTGGAGAAGTGGCGGGAACGTTTGAACGCGCTGATCCCGGAGCTTTCGCGCCTGAACCGTTCGCGCGAGCAAGACAGCGCGCTGGGATTCAAGCTTCGCTGCGGCGGAGTGGAACCGGGGGATGTGCCGCCGTCCGAGATTGTCGCGGCGGGGATTCACGCGGCGGCGAGGGCAGACCTTCCGGTGAAATTCACCGCCGGTCTGGAGCATCCATTCCGCCACCACATGAAGGAATTCGGCGGCGATGTGCACGGCTTCATCAACGTCTTCCTGGCGGGCGCGCTGGCCCGGGTGCACAAGATCGAGGAACCGAAGATCCGCCAGATCCTCGATGAGAACGACCCGGAAGCGTTCGTTCTGAGCGAAACGGAAGCCGGCTGGAAAGGGCTGCGGTTGCCGGTGGAGAGCCTCAAGGAAATCCGCAAGACATTCGTGACGGCGTACGGAAGCTGCAGCTTCGATGAACCGCGCGAAGACCTGCGAGCGCTGCAGCTGCTGCCCGGCGAAAACGAGTGACCGTCGCGAGATACGAGCGTTGCATTCAACCACTGCTGCAAGCGGGAGCCGGAGATAGCGCAGGAAAATACCGGCAAGGCGCTGAGGAGTTTTACCGAGGTTCCGTCTGTTTCCGAATTACCTCGAGTTCCCGATTGGGTACCACGCCCGGACATATACGGTGATCGTGCCGGGCGAAGAGTTGTCGGGACAACGGCTACCGGATCAGATTAGGTGAAGTGCAGGGATGTGTACTGCCCGTGCCGGAATAATGAAACAGGAGGAGGCGATCGGCCTCCGCAGGCGTTGACAGGGAGCAGAAAAACGTGTAAAGTTGAGCTGTACCGTTCCGGGGTGGTCCGCAGAAAACGGCGGGCCTGAGAACACACCCGCGAACCTGATCCGGGTAATGCCGGCGAAGGAAGGGCGGCTTCACATCGACCCGTTTGGACTTCGGCCCTCGGCACTCGTCCGGGGGCTTTGCTTTTGCACCCGGCATGCTCGCCACTGTCCGCCCAACCGGCGGTAAGGAGGAAGCATGCGAATTCGTATTCAGCTGTTGCTGGTGCCGTTTTTGTGCGCCACCACCGCATTAGCGGCTGACCTCTCCGGCGTTGTCACAGACGCGGAAAGCGGCGAACCGCTCGCCGGAGCCCATGTACTGATCGACCCACCGAACGGCCGCAGCGGCTACTCCTCCGACGACCGCGGAGCGTTCGAGATCGCTGGACTGCACGACGGCATGAAGTACACGGTATCCGCGAGTTACCTGGGGTACCGTGTGGCAAAGGTGGCCGTTGTCGCCGGGCAGACCCCCTTCCCCGTCGTGCTCTCGCTGCGACCGATCATCCTCCACTCGAGTGACGTTGTCTACACGGCGTCGCGCGCGACGGAAGGAGAAACGCCCTCCTCATTCACCGATCTCAGCGGCAAGCAGCTCCGCGAAGAGTACTGGGCGCAGGACATCCCCCCGCTGCTCTCGAACCTCCCGGGCGTGTATTCGTACTCGGAGGCGGGCACGGGGATCGGGTACACCTACCTGAAAGTGCGGGGATTCGACCACAAGCGGGTCGGAGTGACGATCAACAACATTCCGCTGAACGATCCGGAGGACGGGGTCGTGTACTGGGTGGACATTCCCGATCTGGCGGCGAACCTGCAGGACGTCCAGCTGCAGCGAGGCGTTGGCTTTTCCAACCAGGGCAGCGGAGGTTTTGGCGGTTCGCTGAACCTGGTGACGCTGACGCCCGGGCTCGATGAACCGGGGGTGAAGATTTCCGGTGGCATCGGCAGCTTCAACACAAAAAAGTGGAGCGCGGCGTACAATTCAGGAATCGTGAACAACACCTACGGTTTTTACGGCAGGTTCTCGAAAATCCTCTCGGACGGCTACCGTGACCGTTCCGCGGCGGATCTGTGGAGCTATTTCCTGACTGGCGTGCGCTACGGGCACAACACTCGGCTGACGGTGAACGTGTACGGCGGCGTGGAGGTCACCCAGGCGGCGTGGGACGCCGCACCGGCGAGCGCGTTGGCCACGAACCGGCGCTTCAACCCGATCAGCTACGACAACACGATCGACAATTTCAGCCAGCCGCACTACGAGCTGCTCCATGAGTGGCAGCCGTCGAAGCATTGGACCGTCGAGAACAGCCTGTTCTACATCCACGGCGCAGGGTACTACGAACAGTACAAGGACGGAAAAAGCCTCGTCGATTTCGGGTATCAGCCGTTCACACGGGACGGCTCGCCGGTCACCGAGACGAACCTCGTCAACCAAAAGTGGGTGTACAAGGACCATGTCGGCTGGGTGCCGCGGGCGACGTGGGAGCACAAGAACGGAACGCTGCAACTCGGCGGCGACTGGCAGTACTACCAAGGGAAGCACGAGGGATTCGTGATCTGGGGCGACAACCTGCCCGAGAACTCCGCGCCGCGAAAACGGTACTACCACTACTTCGGCGAAGTGCAGAAGGGCGGATTGTTTGTTCAGGAGAATCATACCCTTACGGATAGATTGCAGGTTACGGGCGACGTCCAGGTGAGGGTGCAACGGTACCTTTTCCGCCAGTACGCCGAGGGGAATTTCAGGGGGGATCAACTGAACCGCTTCACCGTTGATTACACCTTTCTGAATCCGAAACTCGGTGTGCATTACAATGTCACCCCGGAGCTGACGAGCTACGCGATGCTCGGGATGTCGCACCGGGCACCGGTGAACGACGAGTACTGGGACACCTGGGAAGGGCCGGACGATCTCGGGGTGGACCCCCTGTTCTCCACTCCGGACACGGTGCGGTCGGGCGGCAAGGTCCGCTACATCCAATGGAGAGATCCTTCGATCGACCCCGAGCGCGTGGCGAACCTTGAGCTCGGGACGGCGTGGAAGCGAGCCGATATGACACTGAAAGTGGACGGCTACTGGATGGATTTCCGCAACGAGATCGTCCCGGCGGGCGGAATCCGTGACGGAGCACCGGTGACTGACAACGCCAAGCGATCGCTCCACCGTGGACTGGAACTGGAGGCGTCGTACCGCCCGGAGCGGGGTTTCACCGGCTGGCTCTACGTGACCCTCTCGGACGACAAACTCGTCGATTACACGATCCAACAAGCGGTGTACGACGACAATTGGAACCTGCTCAGAGTGGATGCCGTGGACCTTGGCGGAAACACGATCGCCCTGTTCCCGTCAATCATGGTGTCCGCGGGAGCCGGATACCGGACGCGGGATGCGCTGCTGACGTTCGACGTTCGCCATCTCGGGAAACAGTACCTGGACAACACCGGCAACGAAGCGCGCACGATCGATCCGTTCACGCTCGTCGGCGTCTCCGCCTCGCTGCGCCTGCCCCGCCTGATTCCTTACGCGACACTCGAGGCAACGCTGCGGGTGAACAACCTGCTTAATGCGGAATACGAGACATCAGGCTATTACGACGGGGAGAACTACTATTACGTTGGAGCGACGCGCAATCTGTTCGCCGGTCTGAGCGCATCGTTCTGAGGATGAACCGGAATCCGCATGCTGAAATTGCACCCGATTGACGGTGTCTTGCTGGCGGGTTATCTGCTGTTCCTGGCGGTGGTCACCTGGCGGACGCGGCACGAAGCGCGGGGCGATGAGGGGTCGTACCTGCTCGCGGGCCGCCGCCTGACGCTGCCCGCCTTCGTAGCAACGCTCGTCTCGACGTGGTACGGCGGCATCCTCGGTGTCGGCGAATATTCGTTCCGATACGGGATCAGCAACTGGCTTGTCTTCGGAGTCCCGTATTACCTGGCCGCACTGCTCTACGCGCTGTTCCTGGCGAACCGTGTGCGCACCTCCGCGGTGACCTCGATCCCGGACCAGCTTGAAAAGGCGTTCGGACGCCGTTCGGCGCTGATCGGCGCGGGAGTGGTGTTCGTGATGACCGTGCCCGCCGCCTACGTGCTGATGATCGGAGTGCTGCTGCAGGCGACGTTCGGCGGCCCGCTCGCTCTCTGGATTCTGGTCGGGACCTTCTTTTCGACGGCGTACATCGCCTTCGGAGGGTTCGAGTCGGTTGTGCGCACCGACAAGGTGCAGTTCGTGCTGATGTACCTCGGTTTCGTGCTGCTGCTGGCGTTCGCGGTGATCCATTCCGGGGGGCTCAGCTGGCTGAAAGGCAACCTGCCGCACGATCATTTGACGTGGAACGGCGGGCTGCCGGTGGCTGCGGTGCTAGTGTGGTACGTGATCGCGCTTTCGACCCTCGTTGACCCCGGATTTCATCAACGCTGCAGCGCCGTTCGGGATCCCGGGGTGGCGCGCCGGGGGGTCCTGATCTCGATCCTTTTCTGGGTGCTTTTCGACGCCTTAACCAGCTTCTCGGGGCTCTACGCAAGAGCGATTCTGGGTCCGGACGCCAATCCCCTGCTCAGCTATCCGCTGCTCGCGGCCAAGGTGCTCCCTCCCGGGGTGACCGGCCTTTTTCTGCTCGGGCTGGTCTCGGTGATCCTCTCGACGGTGGACTCCTTCGGGTTCCTCGCGGCCCAGACGTTGGGCCGTGACCTTGTCGCCCGGGCGCGCGGGACCCATCTGCGCTGGGACGTACGCCGGATCCAGTGGGGCCTGCTCGCCTCCGCCCTGCTCTCGGTGCTGATCGCGTTGTGGAAGGAATCAGTGGTCAAGATCTGGTACGACCTGGGCTCGGTCGGGACACCGATGCTGCTGTTCCCGCTGATCGCGAGCTTCCGAAAAAAAAGATGGTTCCGTGAACCGTGGGTGAGCATTTCGATGCTGGCCGCCGGGATCTCGGCCGCTGTGTGGACCTTTTTCGGCTCCTATGGCACGGGGTATCCATTGGGAGTGCAACCAATTTTTATCGGGTTGGCGGCCGGGCTGGCTACTCTGCTCCCCGGTTACATCCGTCAGGATTGAACGCAGATGCGGAAGAAAAGTTGACAATCGCCAATACGTTTCTGTTTGAAAGCGACTGGCACCTTTTCACGAACCGGTACAGCGAGCAATGGTGACAGTTACTCTTAAACTTCAACGGCCTGGTAACAGTCACCATTGCCCACCATCCTCTCCATTGTCATTGCCCGGCTCGATTGGGCAATCCAGGAGCCTGAATGAAATGCATTCAATCTGGATCCCCCGGTCAAGCCGGGGGATGACAAAAGTAGCCGCTCCGTCGAGCTAGGGGATGACAAGATTCATTCCGTCGTCAAACAGGAGATGACATAACGAACGGGTCGGGGATAGTGAGAGAACCCCCCGGTCAAGCCGGGGGATGACAAAAGTAGCCGCTCCGTCGAGCTAGGGGATGACAAGATTCATTCCGTCGTCAAACAGGAGATGACATAACGAACGGGTCGGGGATAGTGAGAGAACCCCCCGGTCAATCCGGGGGATGACAAAATTCATTCCCCCTTCGAGCCGGGGAATCACAAAGCCATCTCTCGCGTGCTTGTTCCCCGTCGCCCGCAACCGTAGATTCGCGAAACCTCGACAAAACCGCTGAACGACGGAGTAACGATCGATGAGTGAACCGACCGTGCCCACGCCGCAGCCTCAAGGCGGTTTCCGACCTCTGGGATTCCCCTTCGGTTACTGGATGTTGAACGTGATGGAGATGTGGGAGCGCATGGCGTACTTCCTCGTCCGCAGCGTGGTGGCGATCTACATCATGCAGGCCGACGAAGTCCACGGCCTCCATTTCACGGCTTTGCAGAAAGGCTACATCTACGCCTGGTGGGGAGTGTTCCAGTCAATCCTGCCGATGGTCACCGGTGGCTACGCCGACCGGTACGGGTACAAGAAAACGCTCGTGTTCTCGGTCACGATGAACATCTTCGGCTACGTGTTGATGGCGTACCTGCTCAGCTTCTGGGGATTTTTCGCGGCGGTGATGGTCCTTGCGACGGGAACGGCGTTTTTCAAACCGTCGCTGCAGGGAAGCCTCGCGCAGAACCTGACGAAGAAGAACAGCTCGCTGGGCTGGGGGATCTTCTACTGGATCGTGAACGTAGGCGCGGCAATCGCACCGCTGCTCGCGGCGTTCATCCGCCACGAGTATTCGTGGAAACTCCTTTTCCTGACCGCGGCGGGCATCACCTCGCTGAACTACCTGATGCTGTTCACTTTCAAGGATTTCGAATCGGGTGCGGACAAGACGCGCAATCCGCTGCAGGTGTTTGTCTACACGATGAAGAACATCGCGGAGCCACGGCTGATCTCCTGGCTGCTGATCATGAGCTGCTTCTGGCTGATGATGTACCAGCTGTGGGACCTGCACCCGAACTTCATCACCGACTGGATCGATTCGGGCGCTCTCGCGGCGGGCGTGCAACGGAGCGGATGGCTTCCGAATACCTGGGCGGTGATGACAGATCGCGGCCCCCAGGTACCGCAGGAGATCCTGCTCAACCTGAACGCGGCGCTGATCGTCCTGCTGATGATCCCCGTTTCCTGGACGGTGCGCAAAATGCGCACACTCTCCGCGATGGTGATCGGAATGACTGTCGCGACCTGCGGGATCTTTGTCGCGGGATTCACGACGCTGGGATCGGTTTTCCTGCTCGGCGTGGTCTTCTTCTCGCTCGGCGAAATGCTGACGGGGCCGAAGAAAAACGAATACCTCGGACTGATCGCCCCTCCCGGTAAAAAGGGACTCTACCTCGGATACGTGAACATCCCGGTGGGGATCGGCCTGTTCGTCGGCAGCCAGTTCGCCGGATGGCTGTACGGCCGCTGGGGCGACAAGGCGGTGCTGGCGCAGAAATACCTGCTACAGCACACTCCCCTCGGTGAAGGCAAGGCCGGTTTGTGGAACGGGAGCCCCGGACAACTTCAACAACTACTTGGGATTCCGCGCACGGAGTCGTTCGAGACACTGAAACAGACGCTCAACCTCGGGGGAAGCGAGGCAACCCGTCTGCTCTGGGACACCTACAGTCCACACTACCACGTCTGGATCCCGATCGGCGCGATCGGGCTGCTGGCGATCGTCGCCCTGGTCATCTTCAACCAAATGGCGAAACGGTGGTCCGACATGAACGCCTGAAGGGAGCGCACTGCGGCGGACAACCGTCAAGCAGGATTCAGCACCGCGCGGTTTCAGCGTCCCGATGCACAGCTCTGCGGTCTCCCCCGCGCGCACTCGCCGGTTGACCTGAGCGACTGGACCGAATAGTTTGACATTAAGTCAATGCAAACGGAGCTACCATGCCGAGCCATTACAAGGGCACTCCCCAGGAGCAACGCGTTCTGAACACATACATCACCCTCGTGCGCGCCACCGATTCACTGCTCAGCCATGTCCAGAAGACATTCCAGGAAAGACGTCTGACGATCAGCCAGTTCGGGGTGCTTGACGCCCTGCACCACCTCGGTCCGATGTGCCAATCGACGCTGGCGCACAAAATTCTGAAGAGCAGCGGGAATATGACGATGGTGATCGACAACCTTGAGAGGCGAAAACTGGTTCGCAGACTGCGCGACCGTGATGACCGCCGCAGGATGATCGTCACGCTGACCCCCTCCGGAGAGGAGATGATTCGCGAAGCGCTCCCGGGTCACGTGTCGTTGATCCGCAGCGCCTTCGTCGCCTTCTCCGACAAGGAGCTGGAGCTGCTCGGCGACCTGACGAAAAAGCTGGGGCGCACGCTCAACTTTCCAGTTCGAACTGAGACGATGGTGGAGGTATGACGGCTGCGGATTCTTCGTATACTCGACAAAGGTGTTTCGAGGAGGCAGGAATGAAGAGACCGGCGCTGGTGTTGATCCTGGCCCTGCTATTCGCGAGCGTTTCGCCGATTCATGCCGCCGAGTGGGAGTTCGACAAGGCCCACACCCAGGTCAGGTTTCGGGTGAAACACCTGATGGTGACCGATGTCTGGGGTGAATTTCACACTTTCCAGGGCACCGTGATCTACGATCCCGCCCACCCTGAGAAGGCAAGCGTCAACGTGTCGATCGACGCGAGCTCGGTGGACACCGGCAACGAATTCCGTGACAAGGATCTGCGCAGCGAGCGGTTCTTCTATTACGAGAAATACCCGCAGGCCACGTTTATCAGCAAGAAGGTGGAAAAGACCGAAAAAGGCCTGACGGTGACAGGCGATCTTTCGATCCGCGGCGTCACCAAGGAAATCACGTTGAGCGTGACAGGTCCAACCGCCCCATTTCCCGCCTTCGGGGGCACGAAAATCTCGGCCTCCGCGACGGCGCGCATCAACCGGTACGATTACGGCCTGACCTGGAACAAAACGATCGAAGGGGGCGGACTGGTCGTCGACCCGATGGTGGACATCGTGATCGACGCGGAATTGAACAAGAAAGAATAGAACAAACCTGACGGCAAAGCCCCACCAACTTGGTTTTGCCGGAATACTGGAAGCCCGTTCATCCCGCCTTCGCGTGATATGGATAAGAGAAAATCCCGGATTCAAGAATCCGGGCTACAGATGCTGCGCAGGCACGGAAGGGAACACATAGATCCTTCACTTCGTTCAGGATGACTAAAGGGAAGCCGGGTTCTCCTCCAGGATGAGTAAGCGGAAGCCGGGTTCTCCTCCAGGATGAGTAAGCGGAAGCGGGGTTCAGGTTCAGGATGAGTAAGCGGAAGCGGGATTCGGGAACCCGCGATCAAGTTGGTGGCAGAGCCCTGGCCAACGTAGATCCGACGGAATGACAAAGGACAAGCTGCAATCAATTGAGTGACAGTTACCTAATTCACACGAGTGACGCAGCAAAGGACTCGACTCAATACTTGAATTAGGTAACTGTCACTCAATTGCCCACGTGCCCAGCAGCAACAGCAGAGGAATCATCAACAGGCGTGCGGCGAGCCCGGCGACAGTATCATCCAAGGTCACACCCCACCCACCCGGCAGCGTTTCGATGTGACGCCGGACGAAGCGGAATTTGAACGCGTCGAAGATTCGGAACAGGAGGAACGCCGCGAGCATCGCCGGCCATGTCTTCGGGACAGCGAACAGCGCGACCGCCTGCCCTGCGAACTCGTCGATTGTCACCCTCCCCGGGTCCTTTCCCCACATCCGTTCCCCCCACCCTGAGAGCAGCACGGACACGGCGTGAAACACGACGATCACGGCGCCCTGCCAGAGGAGCTGTCGAGGGGCGAACGCCGCCCAGAGCAGCACGAACAGTGCACTGCCGAGAGTTCCCTGTCCCGCGGGGGCATACCCGGTTCCCAACCCCGTTGCGAAGACTCGCGCCAGCAGCATCTGCCACCGCGCGAGAGGGGTTCCCAACGGTTCGCCAGTGACGCTTTTTTTCCAGATTACCATTGCGGCGGCTCCCTTAGAATCCAAACCCCTGCCAGGGCGCGAGCAGAATGACCGGGGGTCCAACGATGAGCAGCGTCGCAATCAGCGACCGTTTGACGCTGAGATGCATCGCGACGGAAAGATTGAGAACGAGCAAGACGGTTCCGGTGAGGCGGACCAGATAGTCGAGGGCCAGCAGCCACAGCAGGGATGCCGGCGCACTCCAGGGCGGGACGGTGCCGTAGGCGAAACTCGCGCTCCGCAACGCGCCGAGATGAACCACCGTATAAATCAGGTAGACCGGCAGCAGCCACGTGTAAGGCACAAACGCCCAGGCGAGAGCCGAGCGCACCGCGCTGTATTTTCCGCGCCCTCCCAGCGCGAGCCCGCAGAAGCGCAGAAACAGCGAACCGACCCAGACGAGAAAGACGCCGAGCAGTGATCCGTACAACGCGACGGTGACGGTGGTCAGCAGCAGTCCGGCGGAAGGTCCGATGCCATAGGCGATCACCTCATCGAGGAGGTCCGAAAATCCCATGAGTTCGGGAAGCGGATGGAGTCCATGCAGGACGCTGGAACGCAGGGCGGATGTGATCCCGGCCATGATCGCGATCATCGCCACCCCGTAATTCGGATCGTGATTCAAGATCCAGCGGATGGTGCGCCGGGGAGCGAACAGCAACCGCATCATTTCAGGCGTACCCTGCAACAGGCGCCCTCCTGGGTCAAGTGCCGACTCGATGATGGACAGCGTTCCGGTTCAGCGGCCGAGCCCCAACCGCCGCTCGAGGCCGCCGTGCCAGGCTTCCGCCAAGCTGGAGACCGGAATCCGAACGCCACCGCCAATAGATAACACCGTTCCAGCGGCGACACCTAGCGTTCGAGCAGGAATCGCAACCTCTTCGGAAGCGCGGAGCAGCCGCTCGAGATGTTGCGGACGAACCGCGACCAGAACGCGAGAAGGCCCCTCGCCGAAGAGCTCCAGTGGCGAGAACGAATCGTGCAAAGCGATCCCCACAGGGTTTGAAAGGTCGGCGATCGCCATTTCCGCGAGCGCCACGGCCAGACCTCCCTCGGCGAGGTCGTGCGCCGCCTGGACCCAGCCGTTCGCGATGGAAGAGGTCAGCAGGTCCTGGAGCCGCGCCTCCAGCTCGAGGTCGAGCGGCGGCAGGGCTCCGCTCGGCGGCTGCTGCTGGATGGCCTGCCATTCGCTTCCCGCCCAGGAAACCTGCTCCGGGCCGAGCAGCAGAATCTTCACTCCCGGCTCGTGCAGCACCATCCCCACGGTGCGCTCGACATTCTCGGACACACCGACGATGCCGATCACCGGAGTCGGATAGACAGCCCCGGAAGGATTTTCGTTGTAGAACGAGACATTCCCGCCGGTGACGGGAGTGTTGAGCGCCCGGCAAGCCTCCGCGATCCCCGCGACGGCCTCACGAAAGGCCCAGAACACGTGAGGCTTGTACGGGTTGCCAAAATTGAGGCAATTGGTCACACCGATGGGTGTCGCGCCGGTGCAGGCAACATTCCGTGCGGCCTCGGCGACGGCCATCGCGGCACCGACCCGCGGATCGAGGAAGACGAAGCGGGAATTGCAGTCAGTGGCGATGCCGAGCGCCTTGTTTGTTCCGGGAACGCGCACCACGGCGGCATCGCCGGCGCCCGGCAGCACGCGGGTGTTGCCCATCACCATGTGGTCGTACTGGCGAAAAACGAAGCGTTTGCTGGCGATATTCGGGCTGGCGAGCAGCGTTTCCAGCGCCTCGGGAATGTCCTCCGGCTCCTTTAGCGGCCTCAGTTTCGCCCTCTGGTCGAGATCGCCCGGCCGCTGAGCTTCGCGTTGATACACCGGCGCGCCGCCCCCGAGGGCGAGGGTCTCCGCGGGGATGTCCACAGTGAGAATCCCGTCCTGGGAGACCTTCATTCGCCCGTCCGTGGTGACGACGCCGACCTGGACGGCCGACAAATCCCACTTGCGCGCGATGGCGAAAACCTCCTCCTCCCGCCCTTTTTCCGCGACCAGCAGCATCCGCTCCTGTGATTCGGAGAGGAGGATCTCGTAGGGAGTCATCGCCGGTTCGCGCCGGGGCACCTTGTCGAGGTCGAGGTAGATGCCCGCGCCGGACTTCGCGGCCATTTCGCTGGACGAGCAGGTGAGCCCGGCCGCGCCCATGTCCTGGATTCCGACGACCGCGCCGGACCGCGAAAGTTCGAGGGTCGCTTCGAGCAGCAGCTTTTCGGTGAACGGGTCGCCGACCTGAACGTTGCTCTTGCGGCTCTGCGATTCCTCGGAGAGTTCGACGCTGGCAAAGGTGGCACCGTGGATGCCGTCGCGACCGGTGGACGAGCCGATGTAGATGACGGGGTTCCCCTCGCCGCTGGCGACGGCGCTCATCGCGCGGTCGTGGCGGACGATGCCCACGGCCATTGCGTTGACGAGCGGGTTGCCGCGGTAGGATTCGTCGAAATAGATTTCGCCGCCGACCGTCGGGATCCCCATGCAGTTGCCGTAATCGGCGATGCCGCGCACGACCCCGTCGAAGAGGAAACGCACCCGGTCGTCCTCGAGCGGTCCGAACCTGAGGCTGTTGAGCAGCGCGATCGGCCGGGCGCCCATGGTGAACACGTCCCGCAGAATCCCCCCCACCCCTGTCGCGGCACCCTGGTAGGGTTCGACGGCGGAGGGGTGGTTGTGGCTTTCGATTTTGAACGCGACCGCCAGTCCCCCGCCGATGTCGACGAGTCCGGCGTTCTCCTCCCCCGCCCCGACGAGCAGCCGCCCCCCGCTGCGAGGCAGTTTCTTCAGCTCGAGGATCGAGTTTTTGTAGCTGGCGTGCTCGGACCACATCACGGAGAACACCCCCAGCTCGGCGTAGGTGGGGGTCCGTCCGAGGATCTCGAGGATGCGTTCGTATTCCTGCGTTTCCAGCCCGAACGCCCGGGCGGCCTCGGGAGTAACCATCGGGTCTCCCGCGTAAGGCTGGATTTGATGCGGAGGTGCTTTCATCTCGCTCATGGGGTGGAAAATAGCGGGTTCCTGCCGTGCGAACCAGACGGCAAACTGGTTGCGGCGACACCGGGAGACGTCAAATAATCCGGTAGCTTTTCAGGTGCTCGTAAAGATCGACGACGATGACCTTGATAACCGAGAAGAAGGGCACCGCAATGAACATTCCGATCGGTCCGGCGACTCTTCCCCCGACGAGAACGACCAGCAGCACGGTGACCGGGTGGATCGACTGGGAGCGGGAAATGAGGAACGGCTTGAGAAAGACGTTGTCGACCATCTGCACGCCGATGAGGACGACCGCCATCCAGAACATGCCCAGTCCGAGGGGCTGATATGTGAGCATGAAGACGATCGCCGTGGGGATCCAGGCGATCAGCGGCCCGAAGAAGGGGATCATGTTCAGCAAACCGTTGAGGATGCCGAGGATCAGGGCGAAGCGGACGCCGACGAGCGCGAAGGCCAGCCACGAAAGTGCGCCAACGATAACGGATTCGACGAGGACGCTGAGGATGTAGCTTCCGAGCTGGCGATCCATGCGGTGCGCGAGGGACATGGACATTTCAAAGAAGCGGTTCGGCACGCGGCGAACCCAGCTGCGAGTGAACGCGGACCCATCCCGGAGCATGAAGAAGACGAGGAACGGGATGACGATCGCCTGGCTGATTGCGCTGAACGCCCCGGTCAAGACGGTGACAGACTGCTGCAGGAAGGTGGCCGAGAAATCGCGGAACTTCTGGATGAGCTGATCGGATTGTCCTTCCTTGAAGTCGAGGAATGTCATCACCCCGGGCACCTTCACCTGCATCCACGCAATCACGCTGCCCTGAATTTTCGCGAGATCGATTTCGTTCAAGCGTTCGACCAGGGTTCCAACTTCCGTTACCAGCATCGGGACAAGAGAGGTCATCGCGAGGATCAGCAAACCGATGACGATGGCGAAAATGCCGAGGATGGAGACGACACGGCTGACTCCCTCGCGTTCGGCGTAATCGACCAGTGGCCGGAAAGCGTAGGTGAGTACGATGGAGATAATCAGAATTGTAATGATGTCTTCGATATGCGGGAGGATGCGGATGAAGCCATAGAGCAATAAGAGCGTCAGCGCACCGAGCACGATGCGCCGGTAGAGCGGGTTTCGAATCTGTTTACCTTCCATCACGGAAGTGGCGTTCATAGGCTACCCCGACTCTTCCGTGTTTTCGTACACTTCGAGAGCCTTGGCCAGATTTTCGGCTTCGGCCTTGTACTTGGCCACCTCATCGCGGTGGTGCCCGATTTCCTCGCCCATCATCAGGTTGGACTGTCGGAGGCGCTGGACGACGATTCTCGCCAGCCGTTCGAAGATGATATTTCCAAGGCGGGGACGGTGGTTCATCAGCTCCCGCAGCTGGGGACGGAAAAGGCCGACGAGTTTGGTCGGGGCGACCGCAACGGCCCCGGCACTCCGCTCCACTTCGTCGATCAGCGACATTTCGCCGAAGAAATCGCCCTCTTTCAGTTCGGTGAGGACGACTTCACGCCCCTCCTCCTGGCTGACGATCTTCACCCGGCCTTCGACGATGACGTACATCCCCAATCCGGGTGTGCCCATTTCGAAGATGATTTCCCCGGCATCGTAGCGACGAATGTGAAACAGGTCGCTGACCAGCCTCCAGTCGCGCCGATTGACGCGTTCAAACAGCGGAGTAGCGCGCAGCGCCCGCTTGATCAGCGCCCCTTCGTCCGCCTGTTTCCGGTGGAACGGGATCCATTCGACCGCGATACGCTTTGCAACGTGGGTCAACTGCTCCTTCGCAGTCGCTTCCTCCTCGCCCGGGAGGTCTCCAGAAGAGAGCTCGGTGTCATCGTTAGCGCTCATGGTTCACCCGCTTCTCCAGTGATTATCACGGGAAAGGTACCTCCCTTCCCATCCGTGAGCAATCCCATCCTGCAAATGCAACACGCCTCCCCCGGGGCTGTCTCGCTCACTCCCAGGTGACCAATCCCAGATCGAGAGGATTGTTCAGATCTTCATGGTAGGGTAGCACACGCACGGCATACCCGAACTGGCCGGCATCGGTGCACTCGATGTGGCCTTCATAATCGTGCAGCCCATCTTCCGACGCGCCCATGTGAGCGAGCGGGATGCTATGGGCATTCGTAATCGTCCGCTCGCCGCCGAGATCGCCGTACCACGCCATCACCTGCACCTCGGAGGGATCCAGTTCACCCAGTTTCACCTTCGCCTGGACCCGAACCTTGTCGCCCACATTCAACTGCTGCTGGCCGTCCCCGTGGACCTCGACGATCCCCACCTCCGACCAGAGGCTGCGAATCCGGTCCTGCCAGCTGCTAAGCTGCTTGGCCCGGTCGAAATCGCCCTCGGCGAGGTGGAGCGAACGTTCGTGATTGGGCACGTACGCCTGGGAGGTGTAATCGCTGACCATTCGTGTCGTAATGAAAACCGGGCAATGCACAGCGAGCATTCTTTTAATCATCGCGGTCCAGTCGAGCGGGGTCCTGCCGCGGTTGCTGTAAAAGAGCGGCACGATCTCCTTTTCGAGCAGGTCGTAGAGCAGCTCCGATTCGACCTTGTCCTGTGCATCCGAGTCGCTGTAGATCTCGCCGTGCCCGATCTTCCACCCGACTCCGGGGTCATACCCCTCGACCCACCAGCCGTCGTACGTGCTGCAATTGAGCACCCCGTTGACCGCGGCTTTCATGCCGCTGGTGCCCGAAGCCTCCATCGGCGGACGCGGGGTATTCAGCCAAACGTCGCATCCCTGAACGAGGTGGCGGGCGACGTTCATATCGTAATCCTCGAGGAAGACGATGCGGTCGCGGACGCTTTCTTCCCGTGCAAAATGGACGATCTCGCGGATCATCTCCTTGCCCGGTTCGTCCTTCGGGTGGGCCTTCCCGGCGAAGATCAACTGGACCGGACGTTCCGGGTTTGTCAGCAGCCGGATCAGGCGGTTGGGATCCTGGATCAGCAGATTCCCGCGCTTGTAGGTTGCGAACCGGCGGGCGAAACCGACGGTTAGGGTCTTCATGTCGAGCACGCCCTGTGCGCGTTCGATCGACGAGAGCGGTTCGCCGCGGCGTTCGAGCTGTTTTTTCAGGCGGCTGCGCGCGAAGATCACGAGCCGCTCTCGCATCCGCTCACGGGTACGCCAGAGCTCATCGTCGGGGATGCGCTCCACCCGCTGCCAGAGTTCGTGATCGCGCGGGTCCTCCTGCCACCGTTTCCCGATGTAGCGGTCGTAGAGGTGGCTCATCTCCGCCGACACCCAGGAGCGGGCGTGCACCCCGTTTGTCACATGGTGGATCGGCACCTCCTCCGCGCTGACCATCGGCCAGCGATCCGACCACATGCGGCGGCTGACCTCGCCATGCAGCTTGCTCACTCCGTTGACATGCGCGGACAATTCGATCGCGAGCATCGCCATGTTGAACGGGGAGTCCGGTTTGCCCTTGACAACCCCGCCGAGGGCCATGAAAGCATCCTTGTCGAGCCCGATTTGCGGCATGAACTCTTTGAAATACTTGTAGATCTGGTCCTGTCCGAATTTGTCGATGCCCGCCGGCACAGGGGTGTGAGTGGTGAAGATGGTGGACGCCCGGATCGCCTCACGGGCCTCGGTGAAGGTGAGGTTCTTCCCCGCCATCAGCTCACGGATGCGCTCGAGGGCGAGGAAGGCGGAGTGCCCCTCGTTCATGTGGAACACGGTCGCGTTCTTGCCCAACGCGCGGAGGATGCGAACGCCGCCGATTCCGAGCACGACCTCCTGGCGGATCCTCATTTCCGTATCGCCGCCGTACAGGGTCTCGGTAATCTGGCGGTCGTCGGGATGGTTCGTGTAGACGTTGGTGTCGAGCAGGTAGAGCTCGACGCGGCCGATCAGCGCGCGCCAGACATGGATTTCCACCTCGCGGGTGCCGAGCAGGATACGGATCTCGAGCGGAGCGCCCTCCTTGTCCCTGACGAGCTCCACCGGCATGCAGAAGAGTTCGCTGCTGGGGTAGTTCTCCTGCTGCCAGCCGTCGGCGTTCAGATACTGGCGGAAATAGCCGCGCTGGTAGAGCAGGCCGACGCCGACGAGCGGCACACCCAGATCGGAAGCCGCCTTCATCAGATCGCCGGCGAGCACCCCGAGGCCGCCCGAATAGATCGGCAGGCATTCATGGAGGCCGAACTCGGCGGAGAAGTAGCCGACCAGCAGGTCCGTCTGGTCCCCATACTGCTGCGAGAACCAGGCCTTTTCCTGGAGATAGTCGTGGAAATCCTGCCAGACGCCTTGGAGGTGGTCCATGAACCCCTCATCCTTCTCCGCTTCCTCGAGGCGATCCTGGCCGATCGCGGAGAGCATGAAGAGCGGATTCTGGTCCGACTCCACCCACAGCTCCGGGTCGAGGCGCTCAAACAGATCGACGGCGTCGGGATGCCAGGTCCAGTGCAGGTCCATGGCGATTTGCTGCAACCGCTCGAGTTTTTTCGGCAGGGTCGGGAGGACACTCAAGCTGTGGAGACGGTTCATCGTTCGTCCAAATCGGGTAGGTTTTGTTCTTCCATGATCCGAATATCAGGAACCCGCACCGCCTCCGGCACCACCACCACACCTGTGAACCCGCCATTGAAAACGGCGCCAGGATGTGGGACCCGGAGAATCGATGTGCGTGTTCTACTTGGCGGACAGGAAAGTAGCATAACCGGCAGGATGGGACAAGACGGGGCGAGCCGATTCAATCGAAAGGTTCACCGGGGGACTCGGAGTGTTCAGGTCAGGGTGAGAAGAGTACGTCCAACAGGACGGACAAGATTAACAGTATTATAAACTGTAAATCCTGCTAAAACAATGATAACGTATTGACACCAGGTCTCCGCTGCGCTAACGACCTGGCGCAACGGGAAATAGCACCGTGCTCATAAAAGCGAGATTGCTTCGTC
>CAZIDZ010000037.1:14389-23189 GCA_964538455.1 uncultured bacterium | reverse complement strand
CGTCGATGTCGAAGCTGACTTCGATCTGCGGGATTCCGCGCGGCGCCGGCGGAATTCCGGTCAGCTGGAAGCGGCCGATCGTCTTGTTGTCCGCCGCCATCGGACGCTCGCCTTGCAGCACGTGAATGTCCACTGTCGTCTGGCTGTCCGCGGCGGTGCTGAAAATCTCGGTCTTCTTCGTCGGGATCGTCGTGTTCGCTTCGATCAGACGGGTCATTACTCCGCCGAGCGTCTCGATCCCCAGCGAGAGCGGGGTGACGTCGAGCAGCACCACATCCTGCACATCCCCGGCGAGAATCCCGCCCTGGATCGCTGCGCCGACCGCGACCACCTCATCCGGGTTGACACCCTTGTGCGGTTTCTTCTGGAAAAACTTCTCCACCGCATCCTGAATCGCCGGGATGCGCGTCGAGCCGCCCACCAGGATCACCTCATCGATGTCCTTGATTGACAGCTTCGCGTCTTTCAGCGCGCGTTTGCACGGATCGATGCTGCGGTCGATCAGGTCCGCAACCAGCGACTCGAACTTCGCCCGGCTCAGCGTCATGTCCAGGTGTACCGGACCGTCCTGGTTCGCCGTGATGAACGGCAGGTTGATCTGCGTCTGCGTGGACGAGGATAGCTCGATCTTGGCCTTTTCGGAGGCTTCTTTCAGCCGCTGCAGGGCCATCTTGTCTTTCTTCAGGTCGATGCCGTTGTCCTTCTTGAACTCCTCGGCAAGCCAGTCGATGATCCGCTGGTCGAAATCGTCGCCCCCGAGGTGCGTGTCCCCGTTCGTCGATTTGACCTCGAAAACCCCGTCCCCGATGTCGAGGATCGAAATGTCGAAGGTGCCGCCCCCGAGGTCGAACACCGCCACTTTCTCGTCCTTCTTTTTGTCGAGGCCGTACGCCAGCGACGCCGCCGTCGGTTCGTTGATGATCCGTTCCACCTTCAGCCCGGCGATCTCGCCCGAGTCCTTCGTCGCCTGCCGCTGCGAGTCGTTGAAATAGGCGGGAACCGTGATCACCGCGCGCTCCACCTTCTCCCCCAGGTAATCCTCGGCGGCCTGCTTCAGCTTCTGCAGGATCATTGCGGAGATTTCCGGCGGGGTGTACGTCTTGTCCTCGATCTCCACCTCCGCGAGGCCGTTCTTGTTCTCGGAGACCTTGTAGGGGACTTCACTGATCTCGGTGTCCACCTCATCTTTGCGGCGGCCCATGAATCGTTTGATCGAGTACACCGTGTGTTCCGGGTTGGTGATCGCCTGACGTTTCGCGGGGGCGCCAACGAGACGTTCTCCCGATTTCGCGAAGGCGACGACCGACGGCGTTGTCCGTGCGCCTTCCGCGTTCTGGATGACGATCGGTTCGCCACCCTCCATGACCGAGACAACCGAGTTGGTCGTGCCGAGGTCGATGCCGATGATCTTGTTCATGAGACTTCCTGTTATGTTTAGCTGTTTGTTGCTTTCAACCGATTCCGGCGCGAGGCCGGCGCAATGTACGGGAACGTTGTATGCAACCGCTGTGCCATCCGGTGCGGAAGATACTCCAACCGGTGACTGATCTCACTTTTGCCCTGTTGACGGTGGCTCCGCAGCCGGAAATCCCGCGCAATACTATAAAATACCAATAGCTAACAAGACGAAAGACGACGCGCGTGCGTAACGGGGCGGGAAAGTGCGAGAGTGCCGCGAGCGTTAAAACCGCTCGTCTGCCGGATCATCCATTAAATTGTCCCGCCGGGCTGTCAGAAATCTGCCATTTTGACGGTAATATGGCAGGAATCACTCGAGGTCGGCCAGCAGCGTTCGCGCCTCCGCTACGGCTTCCGGGAGGTGCAGTTCCTGGTCGATGCGATGCAGCAGCGTCTCGATCTGATCATGCGTTACTCCCGTCCGCCGCGCGCCGCGCAGATGGCTGAAAAGTTGATTCGGGCGCCGTTTGAGCACCAGCACGGAGATCGTGCCGAGCTCACGCGTCGGTGTGTCGAGCACGCCGCGGCTGAGCACCTTGCCGTACCCCTCGACTACCATCCATTCGGCCAGCTCGGGGCTGACGCTCCGGATGTTGTTCCGGACACGCTCCGCGACATCGCCGTAGATCTCGCGAAACAGCCTCTCCCCACGTTCCCGCCAGACGTCGAGTTCTTCCGAGCTTGGGTCGGTCTCGGGTGCGGGTTCGCCGGGCCACATCTCCGACAGCATCACCATCCCCTCGAGCGCGGTCGCGTACCCGTCGTGGAGATAGCTCTGCAGGATCATCTCGCGCACCGCTTCCCGGGACACGCCGAGCCCGCGCAGCACCTCGATGGAGTTTCGAGCGAGGTCGTCGCGCCGGGCGACAAGAGCGGCGGACAGGAAGGCGAGTTCTTGGGAATGTGCCTCATCTACATTTTTGGAAGACATCAATCACCCGCTTTAAAGAAGGGTCAAGACTAGGTAAGATAGTCATCCTGACGCGCCGCTGGCGCGAGAAGGATCTTTGTTTTCAGTGTAAGTTATTGATAAAACAAAGATTCTTTCCCGACGGATCGGGACAGGCACTTCGTTCAGAATGACTACGGTGCGAGTTCTCTTCTTTCTAGTTTTCCAACACTTTTGAATGCTGTTTTTTAATTATTACAAAGAAAAACTGATTGTCTAACACCCCTGTTCTAGTCTTGACCCATTCCCGTTGCGTCAGGTCGCTATCACATGTCCCTGTTTGCCTTTTTGTCATCCCCCGGTTTAACCGGGGGATCCAGAGAATCCGCCAGGGTGGCCGGATCCCGAGCCGTCGGGATCGGGTTTCTGAACCTTGTGAATCCTGTCCATCCTGTTCCATTCCCGTTGCGTCAGGTCGCTATCACATGTCCCTGTTTGCCTTTTTGTCATCCCCCGGTTTAACCGGGGGATCCAGAGAATCCGCCAGGGCGCCCCGATAGGGTGGCCGGATCCCGAGCCGTCGGGATTGGGTTTATGAACCCTGTGAACCCTGTGAATCCTGTCTATCCTGTTCCCGCTAGTCATCCTTGGAAAGAGAAAAACGCCGGCTCCGCAATCCGGAACCGGCGCTTGAGTGCACCGTGGTGGATCAGAATTCGCCCTTCAGCAGCTTGATCTGGTATTCGGCGGACTGCCGGTAGGCGCGGTCGTTCATCGCTTTTTCGTACGCCGAAATCGCCTCGTTCTTCTTGTCCAGGTTTTCCAGCGCCCAGCCAAGTTCGAACCACGCGGGAGCGTAATTCGAATTGATGCCGGTGGCGGCCTGTGCGGCGGTCGTCGCGTGGCTGTAATCGCCGAGGCGGTTGTACTTTTCGGCAAGGGCGGTCAGGTATTTATAGTTCCGCGGTTCGAGTCCCACAGCCTTTTGCGTCGCATCGACCGCGGATTTAAAGTCCTTCTTTTCTGAGTACGTTTTGCCGAGGTTGTACCAGGATTCCGCGTATTCCGGATTGATCGCGGTAGATTTTTCGTACGCACGTATGGCATCGTCAAATTTCTTCTGGCGGAAATAGATCGATCCCATCCCCGCGTAGGCTTCCGCGAGATCTTTGGGATCTGCGTTCTCCACCTGGATCGCTTCGCGGTACATTTTCAACGCTTCGTCGAGGCGGCCCATGCGCCCGAGCAGTACGCCCTGGGCGTAATAGGCTTTGAGGTAGCTTGGATCGATCTTCGACGCCTTGTCGAACGCCGCCAGCGCATCGTCGTACTTCCGTTCGAACTGCAGCGCCATCCCGAGCGAGTAGTGCGCGCGCGGTTCCATCCCGTTCAATTGGATAGACTGTTTGAAGTAACCAACCGCCTCGCTGAACCGGCGGCGGCGCAGCGCGTCGTTGCCCTGGTTGTACAGCGATACAGCACGAGCATTCGCTTCCTTGTCCGCGTTGTACGCCTTCACCTGCGCCTCGGTCGCCGTGCTTAGAGAATCGTATTCCGCCTTCAACTGTTCGTATTGATCCGGGGATGCGCTGCTCATCTGGTCGCGCAGTTCCGCCAGCCGTGCCATATTCTTTTCGATTTCCGGGGTCTGCGCCGTCCCCTGGACGACCAACATCGCCACGGCCGCCAGCAGCACCAGCGCAATGAATACTCGACGTTTCTTCATGACTCCATCCTGTTTTACGCGCCCTTACATTCGCAAGTTCGGGAATATAGACCCCGCTCTGCGGTGTCCGCAACGCTGACCGATCCCCTTCAATCCATATTCAGTGCCTTTTTTTGCACGCTTCTATGGCGAAATCGTTTCGCTGCTCGTCACCCCGCGCGCGAACTCACCGCGGGCAACCGCTCGATCGTGTCTGCCGTCAGCGTGCAGACCCCGTGCTCCCGCTCCACGTAGCCGGTGATGCGATACGGGCCGTTGCCGTTCAGAATGGGTGCGAAACGCCTGTAGGTTCTCGGAAAGACCGTCACTTCAAAGGTCCCCGTGAGATCCTCCATCGAAATGAACTCCATCGTCTCGCGCTTGGACCGGGTGGTGATCCGCTTGTGCGTGTAGGCCCAGCCGATCATCCGCACACGCCGCCCTTCGTGCTGCTCCATGGCGCGTGCGGAAACGGCGCCGTCCAGGGGCAATTCCAGCAGCGCTAGCGGGTGCGTTCCCGGCGAAAAACCGAGGATCCTCCGCTCGCCGAGGTACTTCTCTTCCCCGCTCCAGTCCGCCGCCTGGGGGAGGTCGGCGAAGGGGTCTTCGGCGTCGAGCGCGAGCGGACCCGGGCCGGTAAGATACGCGTCGAAACCGGCCCGCAGGTTGCGGAGCTGTGTCGGCCGGTTAATCCCGAACGAATCGAGCGCCCCGCAGCAGATCAGAGCTTCCGCCTCGTCGATCGCCGGATGCAGCCGCCGCACGAAATCGCCCAGGCTCCGGAAACCGCCGTTCCGCTTCCGTTCCTCCGGCAGCCGCTTGACGGTGTCCTCCCGCAGTGCGCCGACGCCCGCAAGCCCGAGCTGGATCGTTCCGTCCCGGCCGAATGGCTCCGCTTCGCTCTCGTTGATGTCGGGCAGCAGCACCCGCACCCCCTCCCGCTTCGCCTGCGCCACGTACGCCGCCTGGCTGTAGTACCCGCCGCCGTTGGCCAGCACGGACGCCCAGAATTCCGCCGGATGGTGCCCCTTCAGGTATCCCACCTGCATCGAGAGCACCGCGAACGACGCGCTGTGCGCCTTGCAGAACGAATACCCGGCGAACGATGCGATCTGACGCCAGATTTCCAGCGCCGCCGCCCGCTCGACCCCGTTCTGCTCGCACCCCTCGATAAATTCGTCCTTCAACTGCGCCATCCCGTCGGGGCTTCGGTGCTTCCCGCTCATCGCCCGCCGCAGCAGGTCCGCGCGCCCAAGGGAAAGTCCCGCGATGTGGTGCGCCACCTTGATCACGTCCTCCTGGTAGATCATCACCCCGTGCGTTTCGGCCAGCAGCGTCCGCATCTTCGGGTGCAGGTAGTCCGCCTTCGAGGGGTCGCGGACACGTTCGATGTACTGCTGCATCATCCCCGATTCGCTGACGCCCGGACGGATCACCGAACTCGCCGCGACGAGCAGTTCGAAATGGTCGCAGTCGAGTTTCCGCAGCAGCGAAATCATCCCGGGCGACTCCACGTAGAAGCATCCCATCGTTCGTCCTTCCCGCAGCAGCGAGCGCGTCGCCGCGTCGAGGAAAACGCCTTCCACGTCTTCCACGGGGGGCTTCGACCCGGTGTTGCGCTCGACCATCTCCACCGTGTCCTTGAGCACCCCAAGCGAGCGCTGGCTCAACAGGTCGATCTTGACAAGTCCAAGATCCTCAACAGGATACATGTCGTATTGGGTGATTACATACCCCTTCGACGCCCGCTCCAGCGCGGTCCATTCGGTGAGCGGACCGGGCGTGATTACAACCCCCCCGGCGTGAATTGAAAGATGCCGCGGAAGCCCGAGCAGGCTGTTCGCATCCCGCGCGATCGATGCCCATGGTTCGCCGTCGAGCGGCAGATCGCGGCAGGCGGGAACCTCCGACGGCAACTCCTCCAGCCGCTCGACGCGGGAGAACGACGGGATCCGTTTCGTGATCCGCGAAATCTCCTCCTCCGGCAGCCCGTGAGCGAGCGCTGTCTCGTGAAATGCTGCACGCGCGCGAAACGTGACCGTCGTCGCGATCATCGCCACGCGGTCGTCGCCGTAGGTGGCGTACACGTCGTGCAGGATCTCGTCCCGGTCGCGCCAGGAGAAGTCGAGGTCCACATCCGGTGGACTGCTCCGCTCCGGGTTCAGGAAGCGCTCGAAGTAAAGGTCGTATTTCAATGGACAGATGTCGGTTAGCCCGAGGCAATAGCAGGCGATGCTGTTCGCCGCGGAGCCCCTCCCCAGCGTCCGGATCCCCTTTTGCCATGCGCCGCGCGCGATGTCGTGAACGACGAGCATGTACCCGGTGAAACCGAGATGGGCGATCACCCCGAGCTCGTAGGCGAGACGCTCGCGCGCCGGTTCAGGCGGGATCGGCCCGTAGCGCCGTTGCAGTCCCTGCTCGCAGCGGCGGCGCAGCTCGGCGAAGGAATCGACCCCTGCGGGCAGCAGCGGCTCGGGAAATTTCAGCTCGCCGAGACGGAGGTCCGCGTCGCACTGCTCCGCAACGAGATGGGCGTTGTCCAGCGCGTCCGGCACATTCCGGAAACAGCGATGCACCACCTCTGCGTCGTCGAGCGAAAAAACCGGGTCGTCCCTGCCCTGCTGCAGCACCCTTCGCTCCCCGATCGCGCGCAGCAGCCGCACCAGCGGCGCCTGCTCCCGGGTCGCGCAGCTCACCGCGGCGGTCGCGAGCACCGGAATCCCGAATTCTCGGGCGTTGTCATAGGTTTTTAGCGACCGAAGCCGCTGTTCCCGTGTCGAAAAAGCGCGCAGATCGGCGAACAGCGCCCCCGGCGGCAGACGCTCGCGAAGCAGTTCGAGCAGGTCCCGCGCCGCTACCGCTGCAACCGTCCCCTGCCCCACTGAGGCCAGCGCGTCGGCGAGGCGGAAACCCGTGTCAAGCTGCCGTTTGGTGGCGAGGCGGCAGAGCTCGCCGTAGCCCGCCAAATCCCGCGCCCAGAGCAACGCGTAACGCTCCCGCCTGTCGGGCTCGTCGAGCAGCAGCCCGAGCGCCGGGCGCAACCCGGCCTCCCGCGCCGCCTTGTACCCCTGCACGAGACCGCTGACACGGTTGCGGTCGGTGAAGGCGATCGCCTTCAGTCCCGATGCGCTTGCAACTCTCACCAGTTGTTCGATCCGGCCGCCGCCCTCGTAGAACGAGAAAGGCGTCTGCACGTGAAGCATCGGCGGAGTGCCCTGTGTCCGCCGCCGTTTCACGTTTTCCTCCCCTGCAGCACCGCGCGTTGCTGCGGCTGTGCAGCCGAGGCGAAACACACGGCCATGCCGCCCAGACGCTGCCGGATCCGCTGGATCGCGGCCGTCAGGCGGTAGTCGCGCTCCTGCCTGTGTTCCGGGACGAAAAGGGTGAGCTGGCGCGCCGCCGGTTTCCCATAAACGATCGCGACGCGGACTTCGCCGATCCGCACACGACGCTTCCAGAGCTCCGACGCGAGACGGTGGGCCGCCGCCTGCCAGTGCCCCTCGTGCTGCAATCCGTCGGGGTGGATCGACCCCGTCGTTCTGCGGCGGTCCGCGTACATCAACGTCAGCAGAAACGTCCCGGGTCGGTGCCCCGAAGCGTAGATTTCGCCGACGCCGTCCGCCACCAGGTCCGCGATCGCCGCGTGAAGGATTGCCGGGTTTTCCGCGTCCTCCCCGAGACGGCGCAGCCCCCGCCATTGGCGGCGCAGCGCGGGCCGCCGCCCGCTCAACGCGATTTCACGGACGAGCGGCCCCTCCGGCCCGAAAAGACGGCGCAAAGCGGCGTTCGGAAGTTCGGCCAGGTCGCCGAAGGTGCGGACTCCCATCTCCTTCAGCGCGTCCAGTTGGCGCGCCCCCAGGTCCGGCAGCAGCGAGAGCGGAAGCGGCTCGAGGAACGCCCGCTCCCCGCCCGCCGGAACGTTCACCGTCTCCCCGTTGCGGGCCCGCGCCGCCGCGATCTCCGCGCAGGCGAGCTGCGATGCGATTCCCCACGAGCCGTTGAACCCGGCGGCCGCCACCCGCAGCCGTGACGCGTCCACCGCGCGCGCGAGATAACGGATTCCCCCCTCCCAGCGTGCGGCGAAAACTCCGGGCCGCAACGGCCGCACCTCGGGCAATTCTTCGGCCAGCGCGCGTATCACCCGATGTGTCCCGTCCGCGTATTTTTCGGCGCTTGCTGGGACAACCACGAGACCGGGAATCGCAATATCGCCGAGGCGCGCCCCAGGGTGTGCGCCGCCCCGCGCCGCGAGCGGGCACGCCGAGAGAACCACCGCACGCAGCCCGCTCCCGGCGCACACCACGACCGGGCGGCTGGCAAGCGCCGGATTTAACTCCTTTTCCAGATTGGCGTAAAAGCCCGGAATCCGCAATACGACATGGGTTGTCCTCATGCCACAATATACTGAACATATGTACAGTTGTAAACGGTGGGTGCGTATCCGGGAGCGTCAATCCATCCGCGAGAGGGACGGTATACTCACAATCCTTGTCGTTCAGCATTGTGAGTATACTGTCCCCGCGATACGAGCCTGCACCCTGTAGTTCACAAACAGAATCTATCTTATCCGTTTCGCAATTTCGTGAACGAAGTAGCCAGCTGCTCTTCCGGCCCATACGAATACGGCACGAACGTTCCGCACCCTTCGGGAGGGTGAGCATCGGCAGCGAACGGAGTGGCCAGCCTCCTCATTCGGCCGTCTGCGACGGTTTCACCCGAAGAAATTGCGCAAATTCTGCTACTAAGAA
>CAZIDZ010000037.1:0-14289 GCA_964538455.1 uncultured bacterium | reverse complement strand
CGGCCGTCTGCGACGGTTTCACCCGAAGAAATTGCGCAAATTCTGCTACTAAGAATGCAAAGACGAGGAAATGGGCTATGAAATAAGACGGTTAACCGTGATATGTCCTAGGTTGGAACGCTCACGATCCCCAAAAACGGAGTGCTGCGTGGGGCTGTATATTCACTGCAGATGAACGCCCTTTCGCAAATGGCTTGGTCCGGTGGGACCGACACCGCGGGACCTTCCGAGTTGAATCCTGCACTATCTTTAAGGTCATGAAAATGCTGACAGCCATTCCGAAAGACCTGCAGCCGGAGTCGAAAAAACGGTTGCTGTGGGTAATTCTGTTCGCGGTGGCGATGGGCTGGGTCGAGGCCGCGGTCGTCGTCTACATGCGGCTGCTCTATTACCCTGAAGGGTTTTCGTTTCCCCTGAAAATGATCCCGTGGAACGTGGGAATCGTAGAGCTGGTGCGCGAGGCGGCGACGATCGTGATGCTGGTGGCGCTGGGGATTCTGGCGGGCCGGCGGCCGCTCGAACGGTTCGCCTACCTGATGCTATCGTTCGGGATTTGGGACATCGTCTACTACATCGGGCTTAAAATCGTGCTCGGCTGGCCCGCGTCGCCGCTGACATGGGACCTGCTGTTCCTGCTCCCACTCCCCTGGGTCGGTCCGGTGCTGGCGCCGGTGATGGTGTCGCTGGCGATGATCGCGGCGAGCGTGCTGATCGTGGTCCAGGAGGACCGGCGCCGCCCGATGAACCCAAGCGGGGTGTTCTGGGCGCTCGAAATCGCCTGCGGAGTGATCATCATTCTCTCGTTCATCCTGGATTTCAAGGTGGCGTTCACGGAGGGCGCGCCGGGACGGTTTCGCTGGGGTGTTTTCCTGCTCGGGTATGTTCCGGGGGTGTTGCTGTTCTTCTACACCTGGTGGCGTGCGGAGCGCTATCCGCGATAAAAGCGGCAGCCGGGAGGAAGAACGGGAGCGCTGAGGGATCACGGAAGAGCTACAGCCGTAGCAAACGAGTTCATGGCAGTTCTGTTTCCAATGCCCGGCGTAACCGGGCAATCCGTTTGGAACGAGGAACGGCTGGATCCCCCGGTCAAGCCGGGGGATGACAAAAAGAGTGGAGCGGGATTGTTGAACCCGGCCGCGAAGGACAAGATCTCAGAGGGTTCGATGGAAACGGTCCCGCGCGCTGATTGAGTCATCGCTCCCAGACACTTTGGAAGAAACGGCCTCCCAAACTGTCTGGATACAGGCAAGGAAACAGTCCCGTTACACTGTGATCTCGCCGCGCTGCAGCTGTTTTTCCTCGCCTTTTTGCTCCATGGAGGCGAACAGGACGGGGATGACGATGAGGGTTAATCCCGTCGAGACGATCAGGCCTCCGATGGCGACGACTGCCATCGGGGATCTGAATTCTCCGCCCGCTCCAAGTCCGATGGCAAGTGGCAGCATGCCGAGGACAGTCGCCATGGTGGACATGATAATCGGCCGCAGGCGGATGGGACAGGCGGTCAGGATGGCTTCATCCAAACCCTTGCCCTGTTTCCGCAATAGCTGCGTGTAGTCGATCAGCAGGATGCCGTTGTTGACGACGATTCCGACGAGCATGATAATCGACATCATCGCGATGATCGAGATCGATTTACCGGTAATCACGAGGCTCATCGAAACGCCGATCAGCGCCAGCGGCAGGGTCATCATGATGATCAACGGGAAGCGGTAGCTCTCGAGGATCGCCGCGAGCAGCATGTAGGTGAGGATGATGGCGAGGACCAGCGCCTGGAGCAGGCTCGAGAACGACTCCGACATCATTTCCGATTGTCCGCCGAAGAAAACGGTGACTCCTTCGGGGAGACGGGGACTGGGTTTCGGAGCGGCGCTGCTCCTGCCGGTGAGAATGTCCTTGATGATTTGTGACGGCGGCGTTTGCGGGAGTTCGAGCGCCCTGGTGATTGTCTGCTGCACCTGGCCGATGGTCGCGTTGACCACATTCGCGGAAATCGTCACCATGCGGCGTTTGTTCTTGCGGGTTACCTGTGTCGGCCCTGTGCCGTACTCGATGTCGGCGACGTCTTTTAACGGCACGAAACCGCTGGGTGTGGCGATCAACAGGTCGCCGACCCGGTCGATGCGATTTCGGTCCGCTTCCCGGAGCTGGACGCGTACGTCGTACTCGTCGCCCTTTTCGCGGTACTGAGTCGCGACGGTTCCCTCAAACAGGGTGCGCAGCGTCATCGCAACGCTTTGCACGTTGACGCCGCGGTCGGACATTCGGATGCGGTCGGGGTGCACGACAACCTCCGGCTTGCCAACCACCCAGTCGCTGCGCACGTCAACGGCGTTTCCCGTTCCGCGGATGATCGCCACCGCGCTGTCCGCAGCGGCAGCGAGCTCGTCCATGTTCTCGCCCTGCAGCTCGATCTGGATATCCGCGCCCCCTCCACCTCCTCCGAACTGGGTTGCCTCAGCGACGACAATCTGGGCAGCAGGAATGTCGGCGAGTTTCGTGCGGATGTCCTTGACCACTTCGCTCGTCGGGGGAAAGTCACCTTGGTCCCTGTCTTCCAGTGCGACCGAAACCGTGCCGTATTGAACACCCTGGCCACCTCCAAGACCACCTGAGCTGGCTGTGCCGAGGGAGGTGTAAACCGTTTTCACTTCGGGGTAGGTAGCCACCTCTTTTTCAATGCGATAGAGTACTCGGTTCGTCTCCTCGATGCGCGAGCCAGCGGGCATTTCCAGCGAAACATTGAAATAGCGCTCATCGTAGGACGGGAAGAACTCGCTGCCGACAAAACCGAAGAGCACCAGCCCGAACACGAACAGCAGAGTGGTTCCAGCGAGAATGATCTTTCTGTGTTCCAGCGACCATCGCAGACCGATCCGGTAATCGTGCTCGAATTCGCCGTACCACTTGTCCCACCAGGCGGCGAATCGGCCGGTCCATCCGAACCGCTGGGCAATGAGCGTAAACACGACGATGACGGTAGTGATGATGGTTGTAGTCAGGCTGAGGAACGCCCAGACGGCGGCAATCATTACGCCTCCGACCACGGCATACACCCCCCTTCGAAGGGGACGGCTGGCCATCATCGGGGTCAGGGTATAGCTGATCAACAGGCTGAAGATGGTGGCAAAGGCGACGGTGAGGCCGAACTGGCGGAAGATCGGGCCGATGATCCCCCGCATGAAGGCCATCGGAGTGAACACCACGATGTTCGTCAGGGTAGCGGCTGCAACGGCCACGGCAATTTCCGACGTTCCCTTCGCCGCGGCTTCCTTCTGACTCATTCCCTCTTTTTCAAGCCGTTCGATGTTCTCGAGGACGACGATGGCGTTGACCACGAGAATTCCCACCGAAATCGCCAATCCCATCAAGGACATCATGTTCAGGGTGAAATTTGCCGCGACGAGCAGTGTGAAGGTGGAGACGATGGAGATCGGCATCGCCACCGCGGCGATCATGGTGCTGCGCCAATTGTGCAGGAACAGGTAGAGCACGATTGCGGTAAAGAGGATGCCGAGCAGCAGGTTGCCAAGGACGTCCGCCACGGAATTGCGAATGAACTGGCTGCGGTCCGTGGCGACATCCACCGAAACTCCGGGCGGCAGCAGCGGGCGGATTTTGTTGAGAGCCCGGTACACGTCATCCGCCACCTGGACGGTGTTCGCATCGGTCTGTTTGACAAGGTTCATGCCGATGGACGGCTTGGAATTGAAGCGGGCGAGTTCACGCGTCTCGGCGAAATCGTCCTTCACCTGAGCGATCCTGTCCAGGCGGATCGGTCCGGAGGGAGTGGAAATCCTGGTGGCCCGAATAGCGTTGACGTCAGCGTATTCGCCAGCGAGGCGGAGGGTGTACTCACGCCTTCCCCGCTCGATCCGTCCAGCGGGAAGCGTCAGGTTTTCCGCGGCGAGAGCACCGACGACCTGTAGCGGGCTGAGGCCATACGCCTTCATCAGATGCGTCGAGAGGATGATCTTAATCTCCCGCTCCTTCGCACCGATAACCTCGACGTTGGCGAGGCCGCTGATGCGAAGCATTTCGGGCTTGATCGTCTTATCCACGAGCTGGTAGAGGTCTTCGAGGGGACGGTCACCGGACACGGTGAGACTGATGATCGCCTGCGCGCCCATCTCGAATTTCTGGATCACCGGTTCCTGGATGTCGGTCGGGAGGTTCATTCGAATCGCGCTGATCTTGTCCTTGACGTCGATCGCGGCGATGTCCACATCCTCCCCAAGCTGCAGCTCGATGAGGATGACGGAGACGCCCTCCTGAGCGATCGAGTAGGTGTTTTTGACGCCGCTGACGGAAGAGACCTCTTCTTCCAACGGTTTGTTGACCAGGGTCTCGATTTCCTCGGGGCCTGCTCCCGGATAGACGGTGACGACGGAGACGTAGGGAAAATCAATACGCGGGAACAGGTCGATGCCAAGCTGGGCCACGCTGAAGAGGCCGACGACGACGAAGACAAAAACCACCATCGTCATCAGCACAGGACGCTTAATCGATAGATCGGAGAGAATCATCGTCACTTATCCTTCGTCAAAGCGGCCATCAGCCGTCGATTGCCGTCTTCTCTTCCTGAACGATCTTCACCTTCTGTCCATCCTCGATGGCAGTGTGGCCATATGTCGCCACGGTTTCCCCCGCCGCCAGGCCGTCGAGGATCTCGACTTTCGTGCTGCCGGTGAGGCCGAGCCGGACGGGCCTGACTCGGGCGACGCCGTTTTCGACGACGACGATCTGATTGCCCTTTCCGCGGTTGAGCAAGGCCTCAATCGGGACGGCGATCACGTCCTTGCGCTCGGCGACGACGACATCCACGGCAGCGAGCACGCCGGGGAAGAGCCGATTGGAACCCGGGACATCCACGTAGGCGGTGAACAGGCGGTTCTCGTCCGATGTTGCGAACGATATTTTGGTCAACCGTCCTTCGATGCCCTCGCCGCTCTTTGTGCGGACGATCGCGCGCAGGCCCGGTTTGAGCATTGCGCGATCTTCCTGGGTGGCGTCGAACACCACCTCGTACTCGTTGTCGTTGACGATCTGGACGAGGATGTCGCCGGGATTCGCCATCGCCCCTTCGGCGAAATTGACGCGTGCGACGATGCCGGACAGCGGCGCAGTAATCTCGACGCTGCTGTGCGCGGTCTCATAGTTCTCCTTCGCCACCTGGTAGCCGAGCTTGACCTGATCGAAGGTTTGCTGACTGATCGCGCCGTCGGCGAGCAGTTTCTTCATCCGCTCGTAGTCGCGCATCGCATTCTGGTACTGGAGGTTCGCCTGGGCGACCATCGCCGCGTTGTGGGACTCGTCGAAGCGGACGAGTTTCGCCCCCTTCTCGACGTGTTCCCCCTCGTGGACGTAGATCTTGACGATCCGCTCCATCAGCTTGGAAGCGACCAGTGCCTGGTCCTTGGAGCGGACGGTGCCGTAATAGGTCTCGACCTTTTCGACCGATCCAGGTTCGACCGTAGTGGCGAACACAGGGACGCCCTGCTCGCCCTGGATCTTGGAGATGCTTTTCACTTCCTCTTTCTGGCGAGTGCGGGCGATGCCGAGAATCAGGAAGAGGACAACCGCCACTCCGATCGCAATGCCGATAATTTTCTTCATCGTTGATCCCTGTCACTGTCGGTGTCTGCAAAGACGGTACCGCTGGCGCGGTCGAAATTCGCGCGGGCGATGAGCAGATCGTACTTGGCCTGCAACAGATTCACCCGGCTGACGTTTAGCTGCAACTGCGCATCGAGCGACTCCAACTGTGTGCCGACGCCGTTCTGGTAGCGCGTTTCGGCGATGGAGTAGCCTTTTTCCGCCTGGGTCAGGCTTTCGTTCGCGGCGGTGAGCTGCTCGGCGGATTTCTGGTAGCTGCGCAGCGCCTCGAAGACCTGGAGGCGGATGCCGCGTTCGAGCTGGCTTCGCTGCAAGCGGGTGTTGCGCATGTTGACTTTCGACTGCTGCGCCTTCCAGTGGCTGGCGAAGCCGTCGAAGAGCGGAATCTGGATGATCAGCTGCCCGCCGTAGCCGCTGAGGAACTCGTACTTGCCGATTCCGAAATTTTCGGCCTGGGCGGTGGTTTCCCAACGAAGTCCGGCGAGGAAATTCGGCCAGAGCACATTCCGCTTGTTCACCTTGTATTCGATCTCGTAGAGATGTTCCTGGAGGTTGAGCTGACGCAGTTCGACGCGCTGGTGCAGCGCAACGTCCGAGGCGTCCTGGTAGTCGAGTTCGGGCGGGGCGATCGCCTCGTCGAGATCTCCGGTCAGTCTGATCGGCCGGTCCACATCGACTCCGAGCATGTTCTTCAGCGCCTTGCGCGCGAGATCGCGTCCCGCCTCGGCCTGGCTGACGCCCGGTTTCAGATTGCTGACGGCGACCTTGGCGCGGATCAGGTCGTAATCGCTGGCGACGCCCTGGTCGTGCATCTGCCGCACCTGCTTGAAGTGGTCCAGCGCCTGGCTGAGGTTCTGGCGTGCGACCGCGAGGCCGCGGTCGGCGAGGATTACGCCGTAGTAGGTCTGCATCAGTTGAACGCGGAGATCTTCGCGCGCCACCTCGACCTGGTAGCCGCTGAGTCTGTTGTACGTTTTCGCGGCGTCGAGGCCGAGACCGATCTTGCCGGCGAGCCAGAGCGGCTGGGTAAGCTGGATGTTCGCGGCAACGTTGTTTGTGCTGCCGAATTGAGTCTTGATCCTCAACGGCTGGCCCGAGGGGCTCATCGAAGCGGGCAGCTTGAAGATGGTCGAGGGGATCATGAAGTAGTGGTTGAAGGTCCCGTTGAATGCGGCGGTCGGCATCGCAGACGCATAGGCCTCCTTCACCCTCTCTCCCGCCGCTGTCTGGTTGTTTCGTGCGATCGCCAGCGACTCGTTGCGTTCAATCGCCATTTTCCACGCCTGGTTCCAACCGAGCACCAGCGTATCCGTTGCGGCGGGCACCTGAGCGTGCAACGCGGGTACGGCGATCAGGGCGCCCAGCAGAACAGCGGTGATGGAGGGCATCCGGATTCGCCTTGTTCGTATCCTGATCATGTGTGCCTCACAACCCATCGTTAATGGTTGGCGGAAATTCACGATTTCGAGACCGGGCGGACGCGGTAGGGGGCGAGCAGAACGTTGACAAAATGCTCCCAATGCTGCGCGATTTCCTTGGTTAACCGTCCGTGCCGCCGGAACACGAGAGAGTTTCTCAGCAGCAACAGCAAGACCATCGCGAATTCGCGGGTCGGCATCGGGCGCAGCTCTCCCTCGGCCACCGCCCGGTCGAGGCGCTTCTGCAAGGCTTCGAGGAAGTGATCGCTCGATTGTTCGAAGGATTTCCGGATGAGCGGGAAGATGCTGTTCATCTCGCCGATCAATTCGGTGGCGTTGGGATCGACCTGCGCGACCCGCTCCCGCATCCGTTTCTGCAATCTGACGAGCGCCTCCTGGATCGTGGCGGAGCTCGCGAGGGTCCGTTCGGTCAAGTCGAGATCGCGGTGAAACAGCTCGTTCGCGACTTTCCTGAAAAGGTCTTCCTTGCTGCTGAAGTAATGGTAGAGGGAGCTCTTGGTCATCCCGACCGTGTCGGCCAGATCGTCGAGTGTCGCCTTCTTGTACCCGAAGCGGAGGAATAGATCACGCGCGGCGTCGATCAGTTCCTGGGTGCGGTCCTCTTTTGCCATCAGTCGACCAATCGAATTAATCGTTCAAATGTTCGGTAAGCTAGGAAGGAACGACAGGGTTCACAAGGGAAGCAGCGATGGGGGGACTCTGGAGCCTAGCGGAGTGCAGGCGTCCGCGTTCGAGCTTGTGCCGGAGGAGGGACTCGAACCCTCACGTCCCGGAGGACACTGGTCCCTGAAACCAGCGCGTCTACCAATTCCACCACTCCGGCAGCTTCGATGCGGACGGCAAATATAGAAGCGGGGGGCAATTTTGTCAAGCAAGCCTGCGCCCGGGTCTCCCGGGAAAGGGTGTCACAGCCAGGACATCATGCGTTCGGTCATCACCTTGGCCTGGCTGATATTCATTTCGTAGCGCTGGCGCATTTCGCGCAACGCGGCTTCTCCCTCGGTGTTCTGGAGCAGGTGCGGGATGTGATTGCTGACGGTCATGACGTGGATGTCTGGAAAGAACTCATAGGGCGATAGCGTCGCGGCAAGCCCGATCAGCGCGGCTTCGGGTGCGAGATCTCCCGCGAGGTCGGGCGTATGGTGGAACTGGATCACCTGAGCGACGTTTTCCGGCAATCCCCATTTAGTAAGGAACAGGGCGCCGATTTCCGCGTGGTCCAAGCCGAGGTACCGGTGTTCGTAATCGAGGCTCCACTCCCCCACTTCTGCCGCGGTTTTCAGCAGCGCTCTCAGCTCGCCGTGGAAGTGCTGGTCGATGACGATCCAGCCGATGTTGTGCAGCAGTCCGCAGAGAAACAGATCGGGCGAATCCTTCTTCTGCATGTCCTTGCGCAGGCCGAGGCTTTTTGCGAGGAAGGCTGTTGCCAGCGAATGCCTCCAGATATCCGCCCGGCGGAGCTGTTTTTCCTCCCAGCTCTCGAGCGAATCGATCATGCCGGTGCTGACGCAGAGGTTGACCAATTCGTTGAGGCCGATTGTGACGATCGCCTGGTCGATGTTTTCGGTCTTGTCACGTCTGGCGAAAAACGCGGAGTTCGCGACCTTGAGTACTTTGGCGCTGAGCGGCGGGTCGGTGACGATCACTTCCTTGAGTTTACGTGCGGTGACATTTTCATCGGCGGCGAGCTGGACGACCTTCATCACCACGCCGGGAAGGGTTGGCAGGTCAGTAATCTCCCCAATGGTTTCACGCACCCGTACCTGCAGCTGTTCAACATCTCCAAGCGAGGAGTCGTCGAAACTATCCGGGTGTTCAGTCACTCAGATTCTCCTTCAATTTGAGAAAAAGCTCCTCGCCCAATTCGGAGTGGAGATCGACCTTGCAGCGGAAAAACTCATTAGCGATAAACTGTTTTGCGCGGTTCCAGTCGGGCGCGCCGGAAAGCTTCGCGAGGAATACGTCAAGCAGGGTGGCGTCCCCGCTGTACATCTCGCGGACGATCCGCTCGCGCAGTTTGCCGGAGCGAATTTCCGCGAAGCGGTCCTTTTTATCCCGGACCGGCGACGGGGAGAACACATCCTTGAGCCGTTTCCTTCGCCCGCCGGACTCCGTTTCCGGGGCCTGCTCCTCCGGTTCGGATGGCGGAGCTTCGACGGTGACGCTTTCCTCCAACTGAGGCTGTTCGGCGGGAGACTCGGCCGGCGGCGGTTCACCGACGGGTGCAGGCTCTTCGGCCGTCTCCTGCTCGACAGGTTCGGCCTCGCTGGCGGTTTCCGCTTCGGCCTCCTGCTCGGCTTCCTCCCCGGCCTTGCCGAACAGCTCCTCGGCGGCCTCGAGATCTTCGGCGCTCGGCTGATCGTACACGGATGCCTGCGGCTGCTCGACTTCTGCCTGCTCGGCTTCTGCTTGTTCGACACTCTCCTCTTCTGCCTGCTGGACCTCGGGCTCTTCGATCGTTTCCGGTTCGGGCGCGGGCTCCGGCTCGGCGACGGCCTGAGGCCGGGCCTGCTGAGCGGCGGTCTGCTCCAGAACGGTTTCATGATCGACGGAGACGATGTGCGGCCTGGGCGGCTCGGCAAGGACGCCTTCACGGCGAACGATCAAAGCGTACCGTTTCAGCATGCGCGCGAGGTCGTCGCGAACGGCCGACTCCACGCCCACCTCCAGCTCCAGCTCGAGCGCCTTGGCCCAGGACGATGCGCCGCGGTGTTTGATCAGAGGCAGAATTTCCCGCAGCGAAATCTCGGTCGCGCCGGTGGCGCCGGCATCGACGAGATCGATCAGTTCGTTCACCGCGTCCTTCGCCTCCGCCAGACTCCAGCGGTCATAGGCTTCGCGCCAGGCGGCGAGGAACGAGGTGCGGTCGGTGTTCTTTCTGCGATCGATATCGAGCTCGCCGCTGACGATACCGATGATTTTCGGTTCGCTCTTGAGGTCGAGGCTGTCGAGCAGGTCCTTCCAGGTGCCATTGACCCGGCGGCGGAAGACGCGTGTGGAGAGTTTGTCGAACTCGAAGCCTGGCTTGGGCGGCAGTTCGTCCAGGAAATCCTCGACGATACGGCGCGCCTGCTCCCCCGGCAGCATCCAGCATTGCGCCATAGAATCAACCAGTTGGCGAATGGCGTCCTGGCGGTCGAGATCGAGGTGGCCGTCGCGGGCGAATTCATCGGCGCGGCGCACGGCTTCATCGCGGGCGTAATTGTCGAGTTTCAGCTTGCAGTCTTTGGGAAGGTCCGCCCAAGTCGCGGGCGAGAGCGCGGTTTCTCCCCGGTAGGTTTTCAGCCATGCTTCGAGCTGATGTTCCATGTAACGTCTCCGTCGGAGCGCAAAAGCGCTTTTTTACTGTAAATAGGACGTGCTAACCGCAAAAACATACGAAAATTGCATGCCACGGGAAAGATCAAGGGACAGCTTTCCGGGCGCGGCACCAGCGGTTCCGACCGGCAAAAACAGGAATCTCCTGCAGCAGAAAGGCAAAAGTTTCCTTTGTGGGCGGCCTCATTCCGCGCTTCGCGTAAAACTATGTGAATATATATCAAGTATTTACACGGATGGCACAATTCCTGCGGAAGAGAGCAGTGTCAGCTGAGCGAATGACTCACGCTGCCAACTCCTTTCGATCCGAAAGGAGCCCTTGCTGACGGCATGCTTTTCGAAGCATGCCGTTTTCCTTTGTCCGGCGGACGGTCGCGTTTGCCTCCGAACGGCGCCGGTTCTACTTTCCGCCTATGCTTGACGACGGACAAAGACACCTTTTCGCTGGGCCGGGGGCCTCGTGGCGGCTGAGAATCCCCGCGCTGATGCTCGCGGCGCTGCTGCTGAGCATCACGTCGGTGTCCGCCAAGAAAGCAAGCGATCCCCTGCTCGAACTGCTGGTGCAGGCGCGAGGCGTTCAACTCGCGGCGAGGGCGGACTCGCTGATCGACAGCGACGCCCGCATCGGCGTGCTCAGCCGCCGGATTGCGGACTTGAACAAATGGCAGCGCAAACAGAAGCGCCCGTGGGACCAGCTTCGCTGGAGCGGCCGTGTCCGCTGCGTGGCGGGGAGAGTCTGGTACCGCCTGGCGACGCTCCAGCTCGCCGCAGGGGACCGGTTGTCGGCGGAAGCGGCTGCGGCTCGGTCGGTGGAACTGGACGGTTCTCCCGAGGCGTACCGTCTGCTGGCGGAGATCCTGCATCAGGAGGGGTTTGCCGAGGAGGCGCTGGGAACGCTGCTCAGCGGATGGGGTTTGACCGGGAGGGGCGACCTGCTCCCGGACGCGAAGCAGCTCTACGTTTCGCAGGGTTTCCCCGAGGAGACGTGGGACGACTACCGGCGGCAGTACCAGGAGAGCTCTCTGGAGATGCTGCTGCGCGAGGCGCGGAAGCGGGCGGCGTCCGGCGAGCAGCTGACGATCCCGCGCTCGTGCAGGCCGAAGCTGGAGCGTGGCGAAGCGGTCGGTGTTGTGGTAGTCTGGGACGAGTGCGGAGGCGAGGAAGAAGCGACTGTTCTGCGCGAGCTTCAACTGCGGATGAACAGCGCGGGCGTTCCCTATGCCTTCTGTTTCGCGGGACTGCACAGCGACTCGGGCCAGGCGGCAGCAGAGTCCTGGGGGCTGGATCTTTCGGTGAAGAAGGTTCGCATCCGCGGAAAACGGCTGTTGCGGGCGGGAGTGGAATCGCTCCCGGCGGTGGTGCTGCTCAGGGAGGGGTCGCCGCCGCTGCTGTTTACCGGGGAGCGCCGCTTGCTGCCGGACCTCGTGGACAGAGCGCTGCGGACCGAACGGCAGGGGGGGCGATGACCGACGATGAAGGAGTGCGCAGATGAGCGGCAAGGTGAGAAGCTGGAAGCTGGAAGAGCTGTTGACGAGCGAGGTCGGGGAGCTCGTCCCGAGCCGGATCCACCGTGTGCTGATTCCCTGCGGAGCGACGGAAGCGCACGGCGCCGCAGGGCTGGGGACCGACACACTGATCCCCGAGGGGATCGCGCTGCGAATGGCGCCGGAACTGAACGCGCTGGTGGCCCCTTCCCTGCCCTACGGCACGCTGAGGACATTCAGCCGCTACCCGGGCTCGGTCTCACTGACCGCGGAGACCTACACCCGTCTGCTTGTGGAGATCGGAGAGGGGCTGCTCACCAGCGGATTCACGGAGCTGCTGTTTATCAACGGTCACGCGGGCAATCTCGATGCGATCAAGAGCGCGTCGTTCGAACTTCATCGCACAAGGCGGGCTTTCGCCCTGGCGTACGATTGGTTCCGGGAGATTCCGGAGGAAGGGTCGGGCCCCTATGAAGCGCTCGGGAGCCATTCCGGGACCGCGGAAACAGGACTCGCGCTGGCGATCCGGCCGGAAGCCGCGCCTGAGGGGCTTTGGCGGAAGGAGGACGCCGGGACGCTGAACCCGGCGGTCAGCGCCTACCCGGGCCCATTTCCGATCATCCTCGAGCGGGAGGGAGAAGGGTTCCCGGATTACGATGAGGAAAAAGCGGCCCGGTTCATGGAAGGGGTCGCGAAACGTGCGGTGCAGAGCCTGCAACGGGTCCTTGACAGGTGGGAAGGGATGCACTGACCGGTGGAATGCGAGCAGCGCCCGGCGCCAGGAAACGGCGACCGGGCGTTTTTTATTTTGCAAAGCGGGGAGAACTGCTATTCCCCGTCGATCTTGATCGTCACCTCCATGACGAACCTCAGCCTGTCGAGCTGGAAGGGGATGACGATAATCGGCGCATTCACCTTGCTGTTGATCATGTGGTTTTTCCCGACGACCACCGAAGGAATGGAGATGTTGAACGGGAGGCCCTCTGCGGCGAGCACGGTTTTCGCGCCCCCGGCGACGATGTTGGTCAATTCTCCGATGCTGTCCTCGACGTCGCGGGAGATGCGAACTACATTCTCGCCGGTCATCGAATTGTACAACTTGATCGCTGTCTGCTCGGGAAAACTGAGGATCACCGACCCGGAGATATTCTTTTCCGCGAATCCGATGATTCCGCTGATGTCGCCCTGCGTCGCGAGGTCATCCTTGGTATAAGGAGTTTTCGGTTCGGCGGTGAGGCCCATCATCACTTGGAGGGTGTTGACTGTAGCGTTGATGAATGGATTGATGTAACGAACATCCATGATCGACTCCATTTCCGGGAGGGGTCAGCCCTGGGTCACTTTCACCACTTTCTCGAGCAGCACCTGCTTGGTAAACGGTTTCACGATGTAGTCGTTCACGCCCTCCTTGAGCGCCTCGATCACCTCCTCCTTGGCGCCCTCGGTGGTAATCATGATAATCGGTACATTCGCAAAGGTGGGATTGCCTCGGATTTCCTTGACGAGACTCAACCCATCCATCACCGGCATGTTCCAATCGGTGAGCACGAGGTCCACGCCGGCCATATTGGCCAACGCCTCCACCCCATTTCCTGCCTGGACGACGTCCTCGATGCCCGATGTCTTCAGATTGTTCTCGATGATGCGGCGCATCGTTGCGGAATCGTCAACCACAAGGATTTTCATACATCGCTCCCGTTCCTGACCACCTGCCGCTCGATTGGAGACTTTTGCCCTTCCCGGTTACCCGTAAATGTATCACCTGCGATGGTGTAATCAAGGTAGCGGAGCCGCCCGCGAGGCAGAACGATCTCCACGATGCTCGATTTCGGCTTGTTCGGTGTTTTTCGCTTTGCGCCAGGCATAACGAAGAAACACCTCAGACAGGATTGGCAGTATGGATAGGCAAAACCTTTCAAACAGGATGGACAGGATGGACAAGATTGTGAACGGCGAAATCCTGAAGAACTTTTGTGTCAGGTCTGCGCTTTCCCGACGGGCCGGGACAGGCGCTAACGACCTCACATAACGGGAGAGATCTGGATCCCCCGGTTAAACCGGGGGATGACATTTTTAATAAACACGCGATCGGCGTTTGCGAGCTGACGCGACGTTATTACGACAAAACAAAGCAAACAGGATGGAAAGACAAAACCTTTCAAACAGGATGGACAGGATGGACAAGATTGTGAACGGCGAAATCCTGAAGAACTTTTGTGTCAGGTCTGCGCTTTCCCGACGGGCCGGGACAGGCGCTAACGACCTCACATAACGGGAGAGATCTGGATCCCCCGGTTAAACCGGGGGATGACATTTTTTTTAATAACTCGCTACCGGTGTCAGCTACCTGACGCGACCGGTGCTGGCGAGCTGACGTGACCGGCGCTGGCGAGCTGACGCGACGTTATTACGACAAAACAAAGCAAACAGGA